>JAKAKI010000095.1 GCA_021813505.1 bacterium
GCTGATCGCCGCCCCATGATCCTGGTCCATGACTCATCCTCCGCTCCCAAGTTAGGCCCGGAGAACCGTCGCAAACCATCAACTTTCAAAGGCTAATTCTGTCCAGGTTGGACTGAAACAGGACAAAAGCCCCGCGCAGTAGATGGCCGACTTCGTTGTTCCCTTGGGAAATCGCAGCCCTGCGTACTGGCCCAACAGTTGCGTCTTGTCGTGGGCGAATATGCCAGTGTTTCCCGCGAACAATAGCAGTGCATTCGCGTCGTAGTACGACGTCCGATCGATCGTCTGCACGCTGTTCTGCCAGTTCGTCCAGTCTGGACCCGATGCCTCCTCTGCCGTAGCGGCCGCGATGATGATCACGACGGCCGCCAGGACCGGGCAAAGACGATGCGTCATTCGTCTCATAGGTCACCTCATCGATTCTCCTGATAAGTACTCCACGGAATGCCGACTCACATCGAACTCCGCAGTTGTCGAATCGTCGCCGTCGTCGGCGATGCGAATTGGCTACGATGCAAAAGGTAACAACAAACCGAATATTGTCAATCATGATTTCATAACGCGTGCGACTGCCAGCCTGTGCCATTCCGGCATGGACTCACTGCAATCGAACCCCAGCCTCCATCCTCGGGTACGGATTACGCAAATTGGTGTGCGAACGGAAATTTCCTGCGAACCGTCCGTAGGGTTTCGTGTACGACTTCTCAGGTACCTCTCGGGCGGTCGCGGCCGGTTCGTCGCAGCCGGAATCAAAATCGCCCACAGTGTCTTCGGCCGCACGGCAAATGCTGCCGTAAAGACCAAAAAGCATGGAGCAGTTGGTGATGGAATCACTCTCATAAATTGCGGGTCACATGGCCGGGTGATGGCAGGATAGAAGGACCCTTCCCGGAAAGCAGCAGTGCCTGCGACCGGTCATTGTGACTCGCACCAGATACCATCGGAAGGGAGGAAACATGCGTTCTACGCTAATCGGCCTGGCCGTACTGCTCGCACTCGCCACCAGTGGGTGCGGCGAAAAAAACGGCTCGAAGGCGAGCTGACCAAAGCCCATGGCCAGATCACTGAACTTGAAGGCACTCTGGCGCAGTCGCATGCGAGCACCGACAGTCTCGCCGACAGCCTGCGCTCTGTCGTCGCGGCGATCGAGCGCGCGCGGATGAACAGCGACAGTCTGGAGAAATCGTACCGGGTGGTCGCGGCCAAATCCAATCGCCTGGAGAAAGATCTGAAAACGGCGCGGACCGAATTCGAAAAATCGCTCGACAGTCTGCAGGGCATCAAATACGCCCTCGACAGCACCGTGCGCACGCAACAACTCAAGATCCAGGGCGCCGAGACGCAGGTCGCGTCGTTGCAGCAGGACATCCTGCGCGTCTCCGGCGAAAAGGACTCGGTCTACGCCGTGATCGACCGGGTGCGCCCGTGGCTGGATTACTATAAACAGGAATCGAAACGGAACTGGTTCAAGAAGCTCTTCGGCGCCGGCCGGGCCAGGAAACCGCAAGCTCCGGAGCCGCCGCTCACGCCGACCCTCGTACCGAGATTGAACGTGGAAAAGTCGTAACACGAAGCCCGCACACACGCACGGCGGGAAGACGGCAGCCGGACCCACCGGCCCAATACCCCCCCATCCGTCTTCCCCCGTGCCTGGTGCTTCTCACTGCAGCCTGAATCGCTTTCGCCTTGGCAAGCAAATCGATTTTGCAGCGGGGAGATTGCTTCGCTTCGCTCGCAATGACGGCTAGTGTCCTCCGCGAAAACGCTTCTGCCCAACGAGCGGACAAGGGGCTTTCAGCCCCTTGGCCTCAGGCGATGCCGTGTGTATCTGCGAGGAGTGTCTCCGCTGTAGGCGGAGAGAGCGACGAAGCAATCTCCCCGCGGCCGGCACCCTAACTCCCTGACCGGGGAGACCGCTCCTCGCGGCCGTCGTCGTACAGGCCGACCACTTCGGTCACTTCACCGCGCTCATTCGCCACGAATTTCAGACGGAAGTAATTGGTGTCCGGTGAATCGAGCCGGAACACGGTTGTGCTCAACGGCACGAGTTTGAACTTGGGCCGTCCCTCGCGCTGGTAGAACAATGCGCCATTCTCGAAGAGGATCTTGCGCGGTCCGAAGGTGCCGGCGTACTTCTGCATCGTCGCCGGATCGACGGTCACCGGATGCTGCTCCGCCTCTTCACCTTCGAGATCCCACGCCAGCATGCGCTTGCGGTCTGGATCGGTGACCCGGTCGCGAAGCTTCTTGAGCGCCTCGATGCGCGCCACCGCCAGCGCCTGCGCCGCGGGAACCTCGATATCCGGTTTGACTCCGACGCCCTCCCAGTTCGCGTTCGTCACCGGGTTGATCGCCCGCCCGAACGGCACGCGCAGTTGGATATTCATGTGGAGAAATGCATGATCCTCGACCGGATGCGCGCCGCCGCCGGTGGTCTCGCCGATGATCGTTGCGCGTTTCAAATTCTTGAGATTGTAGGTGAATTCCTCGGCGCCCGAAAACGTGAATGAACTGGTCAGCACATAGACGTCGACATTCGACATGTGCCGTCCCGGCACATATGGCAGCGTCCATGTCTGATGGATGGTATCATGGGGGCGGAAGTAGAAACTGTTGAGATGTTTCTGCTCCCCAAAAAGGTAGCTGCTGAGCAATTGGATCATGGTCGCATCGCCGCCGCCGTTCTGGCGCAGATCGAAGATGATCGCGTCGACATTGCCGAGGAAGTTCATCGCCGCCACTGCCGTCGGCCCCGCGACGTCGGCGCTGGCAAACCGGCGGAAATCGATGTAGCCGATATTCCCCGGCAGCCGTTCCACTTTGTAGAAACCGTAATTGTCCAGGCGCGCCCGCTCCGCCTCAGCCACTTTTGCCGAATCGGTCAGTGTGTCGCCGGGCGTGAACATCGTCGCCAGGTCGGGGAAGTATCGCACCCCAAGATGACGATCCTTGCTCACCGAGCGCAGGTCCTCGGTGAGCTTCATGGTGAACGCAATTGGGTCGGTGAGCGTGTCGTATTTCCCCTGCTTAAGATACTGGCGAACCAGTTTCTCCATCTGTTTGGCAACGTCCGGGTAGACATAGTCGCTGTTGAGCGTAGCGGTCACCGAATCGATGATCGCTGCGCGCTGGCCCCGGTCGAGCTTCGGCTCCGCCGCCGTTTGCGCGTGCGCGGTGGTGCACCTCAGGGAGATGGCCACCAGCACCAGCAACACCGAAAGCACGACAATCAGCATCATTCGCGATGCATCCCGATCTGCAAGATTCCTCTGACTCATCATAATCGTTCCTCCCATTTCCCTCATGGCTCCGATTCTTCCCATAACTCCCATCACTTCAACCCCAACCTCATCTTGATCGTGCACCGCTCATACTGCTTCGCGCCGGCGTCACCCCGCGCCTCCACAAACCCCAGCTTCCGGTAAAGCGACAACGCCGCTTCAAGCTTGGTGCTGGTGTAGAGGATCACGCTCCGCGCTTTGAGTTCTCGGGCTTTGGCAATCGCCGCTTCGGCAAGCCGGCGCCCAATCTGCTGTCCCTGAAATTTCTCGGTGACCGCCATCTTAGCCAGTTCGAATGTGCGCGCATCAGTCCGGACCAGCGCAACTGTCCCGACAATCTCGCGCCCGACCCGCGCGAATAGCACCGCGCCCCCGGCCTTGATGATTTGGCCATCGGGGTCGCGCAGAATCGCTTCGTCGCACGGCTCCACCGTGAAGTACTTGTTCAGCCATTCGTAATTCAGTTCGCGGAAGTACTTTCGCAACCGGGGCTGGTACCCGACGATCGTCACTTTGGGTGCGTGGCGTTTCGCAAGACGAACCGTGACCCGCTCATACATCGGCCGCTCGTCCAGTGCGCGTTCCATGTTGGTGATCGCTGCCAGGACTCCATCGCCCGATGATTCCACCAGCTCGCGTGTCGCCTCGCCGATTTCACTCCAGACCGGCTCGAGCCTGGCCAGCAGGCGCCGTCCGCCCGCCGACAGCGACAACAGCCGCCGCCGGTCGTCGCCCGAATCCCGGGCGGTGGTCAGAAGCCCGGCCCTGGTCATGGCATGCGCCAGTTGATTGACCGCCGGATGCGTGATCCCCAACGACCGCGCGATCACGGTCACCGGCATCGGCGAATTCTCCTTCAGCAGGTACATCACCGGAAACCAGGGCGCCTCGAACGCAATCCCGTTCTCCTCGTAAATCCGTGAGGCGTCGCGGGATAGCCGCTCCCCCAATCGGCGGAACCGGCTGGCCAGCGCCAACGGTCCCAAGTCAGTGATCAGATCCAAGTGCCATCCCTCCATGATCGGCCCGCTGGCCGATACAAAAGAGCTTACGTAAGTGCTTACGGAAAGTTTCAGGCCTATTTCGGAAGACCTGTCAGGATCCGGGGGGGTGCATTGGGGAATGCGTGCCATTGACTTAAGTCAGTGGCACGCTTCGAACAGAGGCGTTCACGGGTGCCACGAACAAGGAAGACCGAGCGGCTTTATGCTCGGCCTTCCTTGTCCGTGTCTTTGCCGCTTGGGCTGAGGAAAAGACACGGACAAACCTTCTCCAAAGAGCCGGAGAAGGCTTGTCCGTGGCACCCTCACGCGCGGCCGGACTGTTCAGCGCACGCGTCAATTCAGTAGCAGGTGCTCTTGAGGGTAGTGACTCCTCGGAAGAAGTGTACCCTACTCCAGCCCGTACTTCCGCAGTTTCGTGTACAACACTCGCCGGGTAATCCGCAGACGTTTGGCGGCGTTGCTCTTGTTGCCGTTGCAGGCTTGCAGGGCGGCCACGATCATCTGCTTCTCGACATCCTCGATGCCTTGATCTGTCGCAGATGTCGGAGACTGCGGGGCGGACTCGGGTGCCGCTGCGACGATGGCGCGAGTGGGGGAGAGGCCTGGGAGGAAGCCCAGATGTTCGGGCTTGATCACGTCACCGTCGGCGAGAATCGTGGCGCGTTCGATGATATTGCGCAGCTCACGAATATTCCCCGGCCAATGGTAGGCGCGCAGCGATTCGGCGACATCCTTCGTGATCTTTGCCGATGGGTACCGCAGCTTTTCGAGAAAATGTGCCGCCAAAAGGTCGATATCGGCGGGACGTTCACGCAGTGGCGGAACCGTAATCGGAAAGACATTCAGGCGGAAAAACAAATCCTCGCGGAAGCGGCCGGAATTGACCTCGGTTTCCAGATTCTTATTGGTCGCGGCGATCACGCGCACATTGATGGCGATTGTCTCGCCGCCGCCAACACGGACAATCTCGCGCTGCTCCAGGGCACGCAGAAGTTTCGCCTGAAATCCGCCGGAGATTTCGCCGATTTCGTCGAGAAACAGCGTCCCGCCTTCGGCCAGCTCGAATCGTCCGGCTCGTTGTTTGATTGCGCCGGTGAAGGCGCCCTTTTCGTGGCCAAACAGCTCGCTTTCCAGAAGTGTCTCGGTCAGGGCGGCGCAGTTGGTGGCGACAAACGGCCGCGACCCGCGCGGTGAGGCGCGATGAATCGCCTGCGCCACCAGCTCCTTGCCCGTTCCCGATTCGCCGGCGACCAAAACCGTGGCATCGGTCTTCGCCACGCGCTCGATCAGGGAACGCAGTTTCTCCACTGGTGGCGACACGCCAATAAACTCGTCATCGGTGAGCGCCTTGAGATCCTCATCGAGCCGTTCGGCACGCGCTGCGATCCGCCGATTTTTGAGCCAGCGTTCGACCCACAGCGTCATCTCATCCAGATCGAGCGGCTTCTGCAGAAAATCAATCGCCCCCGCCTTCATCGCGGCTACTGCCGCGGCGGTTGAGCCGTGCGCGGTGAGTACGACCACGTCGGTGCCCTCGAGTGCGGTCACCGCATTCACGATCTGCAATCCATCGACTGGCTCCATTCGCAAGTCGGTGATCACCAGGTCGAACGGCGTGCTCTTGAGCCTCTCCAGCGCCCTCGCGCCGTCGCTTTCGTACGACGCACGATGCCCCAGGTCGTTCAACGTCTCCGACAGGAGAAACCCAATCCGCTCCTCGTCATCGACTATCAGAATCTTGGCCATGCCATTTCCCTCGATTCAATCCGTCAGTCTCTATTACATTACACGAGCGCATGTCATGCTAGCGACGAAGCATCTGCAGTCCGTCCTATTGGCGGGAGGCCGTCAACAGCAGATCCTTCGTCGCTAGGTTTGTGGCCGAAGTGAGTTTGCCGCAGGCTCCGCTCCTCAGGATGACATCGTGAGTTCACTTCGCTCCAGATGTTAACACCTCTACCTATCTCACCACCAGCTCCAGACTCCGAGAGCTCGCCGCTGTCATGCTGAGGAGCGAAGCGACGAAGCATCTGCAGTCCGTCCTATTGGCGGGAGGCCGTCAACAGCAGATCCTTCGTCGCTCGGTTTGTGGCCTCGGTGAGTGTGCCGCAAGGCCCGCTCCTCAGGATGACATCGTGAGTTCATTTCGCTGTTGCAGAAGCGCCTGGGAGGGCGATCCGCCGCGGCGGACTGCCGAGCCTTCTTCCCGCGCGGAAACATGGCTCGGCGGGAGCCTCGCCCTCCCGTCCAATGCTTATGTGTCATGCGTCGACTCCTCCTCTCCCGCCAGCGGCCACTCCACCACAAAGACTGCTCCGCCGCCGGCATTCTCCTCACACGACACCCGCCCCGAATCCTGCTCCACCATCATCTTCACCGCATACAACCCCAGCCCGCTCCCCTTTGCTTTCGTCGTGAAGAACGGCTCGAAGACGCGTTTGCGATCCTTTCGAGGAATCCCCGACCCGTGATCGGCGACGGTCAGCCGCCCATGCTTGTTTCCGGACGGTCCCCATTTCACTTCGACAGTTGCTCCATCGGGAGATGCATCAAACGCGTTGTTCACCAGATTGATAAGTACCTGCTTCGGTGTATCGGGATCGGCCAGAATGGGGCCGGTCGGCTCGACCGTCAGATGCCAACGCCCGCGCGTGCGCTCTTCACTTCCGAATGACTTCTCCATCCACTCTTTGAGTTTGTCTTCGATGGCGAGCGCCGTGGGGTGAGAGGTCACCGGCGATCCCAGCCGCAGATATCCACCCAGAATGCGATTGAGCCGGTCGACTTCGTCAGGAATGAAATGCAGCAGTTCCGCTCTCTTCCCGGTGTCCTCAACCCGTTCGAGCCGTTGCGCTGTCGCCTTGATGATCCCCAGCGGATTCTTGATCTCATGCGCGATTGTTGCCGCCAGCCGTCCCAGTCCGATCAGCTTCTCCGAATGCATAAGCTGTTCTTCCCACGCCAGGGTCTTGCGCGTGTACCAGGCGAACAATCCCACAAGGAGAAGCGTGAGAATCGCCGACGATCCATGAACCCACCACGCCAGTCGCCGCAGGTCGGCGAGCGCGCCAAAATAGCCGGCGTCTGCTTCGATTCGCACAATCGCGATGGTTCGTCCGCCCGCAGTGTCCAAAATCGGCGCCGCCGCGCTGCGGTAATACGAATCGCCCCAGCGGTAGGTCGGCGACGTCCACGACAACCCTGACATCAGCGCCCATTGTCCATCACGGTCCAAAAGCGAGGCCACCAGAATCGCCAGCGAATCCGGCTTGTCAGCAAATGGATCCTGCCAAAGCGTATCGAGGATCGAGACTGAGACCAGCCGGTTGGCTGATGCATACGAGCGCGTCAGGTCGCGGAGCCGCAGAAACATGTCGGGCCGGAACCTCTCACCGACCGTGCCGGAGATCACCTCACTGGGGATACTTGCCGCCAATCCCTCAGCCAACCCGGCCATCTGATCGCCGACCTGGTCATCGAGCGACTTGCTGAGTCCGGCAAATTCCACCCGGAACGCCACGTTGACCATCACCAGCAACAAAGTCGCCGCTGCACTAATCACCGCCAGCAGGAGAAGCTTCCGTCGCATTAGTTAGCCATCACAGTTTGAGTGTTTCTCATTCGCGATGCCGTCTCGCGTCCCCGATTTGAGCAGTTTGCGAGAGGGGAGGGCGAGGCTCCCGCCGAGCCTCTTTACCGCGCGGTAACGGGCTCTCCAACTCCATCGCTCCTCAGTCCACATCAGAGCACCTTCCGAGGGCCATTTGAATCGCAATCAGGTTCCTCACCTGTCCTTCAAGAAACAAACGTGTACCGTTTGGTACAATCGGCAATTGTTCACGACGCATGAACCGAGATGCGTTTAACGCCACTCCCCAGTCATAACAGATTTAGCACAAACGTGTTAGGGCAAATCACCAAGCTCAATTCAGCTTCTGGCAGGTCAATTGCCAAATAACCTGTCGAAGTTCTGTGGCTTTCGAGAAACGAGATGGCAAAACGATTCGAGAATCAACGAGAGGAGAGATCGATGCGAAGAACCACAACAGCACTGCTGGCCATCACCCTGGGCGTCTTGATGGTGCTTCTGGCGGGATGCTCGAAAGACTCACCGTCAAACCCGGGCACGATTGACCAGCTCAATCTCACATCGCAGTTCGGCGGGTACTCAACCTCGGATGAGCCTGCCGCGTTTGGCGATCCGGAGATCGCCGCAATGATGGAGCAGGATCCCGAGTGTGACGATCCGGCCATCTCCGCCGGAGCGGCGGATTCACTTCGCCGGTTGCACGGCGCCACGGTCTACGCCATGGCGATCCGCTGGGGAATGCTGCTGGGCGATTCGACGGTGACCGTACCGACCGACTGGTCGGGCTCGCTGTCAATTACGCACGGCGCCATCCACATCGTGCGCACACTTCAGTTCGAAGAGCATCAAGATCACATCGTGCGGCCACGCACCAGCCGCTCCGAGCTTGCCTGGGTGTCGCAGACTGCGCCGAGTTTCGACGGCATCCTTGTGACCATCATCGTGCCACAGGCACCGCCGGACTCGGATTGGTCGAACAATCAGGTGAGTTTCCAGACAACGCCGTACTCGCGGATCTTCAATCTGCCGGAACTGAATCATCTCAATGAGATCGTTGACGTCGGCACCGATGGCAACCAGGTCGCCTTCAACGCCACCAATGTGACCGCCGATTCGTGCGGCAGCGGCCAGTTGGAAGGGAAGTGGGTGCTCAATCCGTCACACAAAAACGGACACTTCCTCGGCAAGTGGATGAACGAAGACGGTCTCATGCTGGGCTTCATTCGCGGCCACTTCGGCGCCCGTCCGGACTCCAGCAAGATGTTCTTCGGTAAATTCATCGGACTCGAAGGCCACTTCCGCGGCTTGATCCGTGGCAACTGGGCGTTCGATCTGGGCGATTCGACGCGAGGCACATTCGACGGCATCTTCGCGGGACGCGGCGGCCAGACGTTGGGCGAACTGCACGGCCAGTGGGGATCGCTCCCGCCCGATTCCACAGCGGCAGTGGGTCGTGAACACGGGAACAATGGCAACATGCATGGACGCGGCCATGATCGCGATCCGAAAGAAGACATGAATTTCGGAACCAACGGCTGGATCCCCGGCTTCTTCAGCGGCCAATGGCAAAAGACGTGTGGTACCGATTCAACCGGCGGCGGTTGATACCAAGGCAGCGCGACATCACACCAACCAAAGCGCCCCGGCCGATGTTGCCAGGGCGCTTTGATATTTGAAGCCGACTAACTGAGTAGTGCAGGATCGAGTGTGGCGCGGGCGCCCTCGCCCGCGGTCGCGGCGGAGCGGCGAATTCACTTCGGACATCCAGAAGTCAAAAAGTGCATGCTTCGCACGCACGCGACCGAGGGCGGCCGCGCCACATCTGTGGCGAACTGGTGGCCCACCAGGAGTCCAGTCCGCGAAGCGGACAGGACGGATGGTGGGGTTCTTCACGGGAGGGCTTGTTCGCGTCCGCGGACCTGCCGCCTCCCACCATCCGCATCTTCGCCTGCGGCGAAGCCGCTCCTGGTGGGCCACCGGCTCTGCGGTAGGTCAAGCCCAGCGAGATAAGAGTTTTCTCCTGCCTCCCTCCGGGATAGAGCTCACGGGAGGGCTTGTTCGCGTCCGCGGACCTGCCGTCTCCCACCATCCGCGTCTTCGCCTGTAGCGAAGCCGCTCCTGGTGGGCCACCGGCTCAACGACCAGTCAATGCCAGCGAGAGATGAGTTTTCTCCCCTCTCCCTCGGGGAGAGGGGCCGGGGGTGAGGGCACTTCCGCGCTCAGTCGCCAGTTGATCCGAATCCTACTTCAATAGAATCAGCTTTTTCGATTCAGTACGTCCCGATGCGCTCAGCCGGTGGAAGTAGATGCCCGAAGCGGCCGCCTCACCGTGGCTGTTCGTCCCATCCCACAAGACTTGATAGACACCTGCCGGCTGGGACTTCTCCACCAGCGTGGTCACCTGCGGCCGAGGATATCGAAAATCTCAAGCCGCACACGGCCGCTCGACGGAATCGAGTACTGGAACACGGTCGATGAGTTGAACGGATTGGGGTAGTTCTGATTCAGTGCGAATGAAATCGGAAGTCCGGCGCTACCGGATGTCCCTGCCTCCACGAATGCATGATTGCCAACGAGCAGCATGTACTGAGCGCCGCTTTCGACCGGGGTCCTTGGGAGTTCCACCGCCGGATTCTTCCTCAAATCCCATCTGCGGCCAGAGACACTATCGACCAGAGCAACTTCCGAATTGTCAGGCAGCGTCAGAACTGTTCCAATCTCAAGAGTTGCTGGAGCCTGCGTATTGCCACGGACAAGAAGATCATAGCGCCAGCCGGTTTGGCCGGGCGCGCGGTAATCTGCCGCAAGCAATCTCCCGGTGGCAGCGCTGTCCCGGCAGACCGTTGCCAAAGAGACATACCGGTCAAAGGGAGGTGGTTCGCTGAGGTCACAATCGTCAGCACCATCCGTAGCCGCAGGCCGCACACCGATTGTATTGGTCTGATCCTGTGCGCCTGCTGATGACAGGCTCAACTGCAACGACCAATTGTCCGTCGTTGCCATCAGTTTGGATGAAGCCGATTGCCCGATACTCAGCGCTTCGGAATAGGGGAGAAGCAGATGTCTGGCGGCGAGGTCGTTGTTTCGGACCCAGTAGCCCGAATAGGGTTTCAGCGTGGAGACCGTGTCGTATCCGCTTCCGGTGTACCGCCACGCCGCGGTTTCGATCCCGGCATCGGCGATGCGGGAACTCCAGTTGATGTCAAACGCAAACGGAGTCGCAATCTGATTCTACCCCGGTTCAAGCGACAACACCCCATATCGGGTCGCGTTGACGATGGTGTCAGGGAGGGCAGACAATCCACTCGCCCTCAGTCGCCGCCCGCCGCGGGCGATCAGCCAGTACCCTTTCCCCCGGGCGATATCTCCGACGCCGGGATACTCGTCGTATGCTCCGGTTCCCGAATTCCAGCGCCCGAGCCGCCAGAGAGCGTGATCGACCGCGCCAAGATCATCGGCAAACACATTGGCCGGGGAGCTGGGTGAAACATCGAAAGGAAACCCGACCATCTGGTACACGCACTCGGGAAGCGTCCGTGCCGGCTGGTTGTTCAACTCGGACCTGACGATGAAGGGATGGGCCGATGGGCTGAATTCGGGCAGTGTCGCCGATACCTCTCCAACAATTCCGCGAAACGCGAACTCGGCGCCTCGGTCACCCATGACTGCGGCCGGTATCGATCCGGTGTAGCCGCCGCTGAACTGAGTCATCCTGGAGCTATCGAATTGTCTCCGTCCCCCGGGGCGATAGTAAAGCCACAGCGTATCAAGGTCCGACGCCGTCTGCACAGATACAGTGTACGCTGTTCCGGCCGGGGCGGAAGTTATGCTGTCCTTGCTGTACCGCACTCTGCCGAAGTCGGCTGCGAAGTTCGATTGTGCCACTGACTGAAGTCGCTTCAGTTCTTCAATCGATGCCACCCGTCTGGATTCACTGGGCGCATGGCCGCTGGGCGCTGGTGAGACAAACTCAAGAACGTCCTGGTCGGTGGCGTAATCGATCGCCGGCTCGATGAAAAACGCGTTGCCATCGGCAAAACCGAACGCATCCCGCCGATTCACGGTCAGGAAGTACATTACCGGAAGCGAGTTGTTGACAATCTCCACTTGCAGCGCCGGATCCGGTGTCGTGCTGTAAGCCGTATCAAAGATCCAAAGCCATTCCCTGGGGACCATCAACGACCACATTGCTCCCCTGCGCGTAATCCGGTGGCCACCACCGACCGTTGACCAATCCGGAGGGGACGTTGTTTTCGAGAAATCCCACGGCGAGCCGGCGATAGGGAGTGGAACTCACATCCCAGGCCGAGAGCGGTACGCTCTGCGTGAAGTCCTGAAAATCGTATCCTTGGCCCGCGGTGTTCTTGATGTACGGCGCGAAACCAGGCCGGGCGGGGGGATCGGCAAACCGCCGTCCGTAGCGATACGCGAACGAAACATTCGAATCACTCGGATTAAAGTTCCCTTCAGCATCGGTCGGCGCCAACAAGAGCAGTACACGCTTCAACTGTCGAGGAGTCGTGCTCGAGGAGATCACGCTGTTCCAGCCACCTGCCCACCCGATGGCGCCGCCGAATCCCTCGAAGCCGAAGTTCGCACCCTCGGAGGATCCGATTCCTCGCCGGGTGGCGGATCTAGAAGCGTGTCGCCTTGCGGGGGCATACTCACAACTCAAGTCCGGTAATTACCACGATTGCCTCTGGCTTAGCCTTCCGGTCGTGCACCGGCCAGCCTAAGATGTACTGAATTACTGTCGCCGCGAGAATAATGGCCGATTCCACGAACGGCAACCTGTTTCTTGCCCGTTGAAGGCATCCCAACAATCATCGTTATCGTCAGTTCCTGCCGTTCTCCGCAGAATCGCAGCACACAAGCCAATCCGACATCCCGTATTAGGACAACTGAGCTGCCGGCGGGCGACACTGCAGGATTGTCGACAGTCTGCCGCAGCCCAAGAGAGGCCGTATGAATGAGAACACTCCAAGTCCCGCCCCTGCGTCACGGGGCCGCTTTGTCTCCAAGCGCGATATCTCCATCGAGATTTTCGAACAGCCGGATGGACGGATGGCGGTCTATTCAACCTTCCTCGATCCCTACCATCTGATCCGTCTGGACCTCACCGTCGAGCCAGGCACCAAGGAGATTCTTGCCGCCCACGCCGAGATGGCAAACCACCCGCATTCGCTCTGTCCTTTGGTCACCATCAAGGCACACTCGCTGGTCGGGTTGCGCATCGGACGTGGCGTCATTAAGGAGATTTCACAGCGTATTGGCGGCGCTCAAGGTTGCGTCCATCTCCGTGAACTCGCCATGGAAGCCGCCAATTTCATCGCTACGGCGCTGATTGGCTACGACGACGGGTACGGGGTCATGAGCCGTGACTTCAACGCCATGCCCGAGGATCAGCGTTATCAGGTCTCCAAAGAGCGCCTGCAGGGCACCTGCCACATCTTCCAGGGCTCCTCCGAGGCCGGTATTCCGCTCAATGACGGGTTAGCGAAATCATAACTCGCCCCAATTCCGGGCGGTTTCTTGCGTATTTGCGGTAGACTGATGGAAACATCGACTTCCACCCCCGAAAAACTACGCGAACGGCTGCTCGTCGCCGCCCGCGATCTGGGCGTTGATCGCCTCGGTGTTGCCAGGGTCCAGACCGTCGAATCTGACCGGGAGCGGTTGCTGGATTGGCTGACCAGAGGGTACCACGCCGGAATGACGTGGATCTCCCGTGACCCCGAACGTCGGGCGGAAATCAACCGAGTCCTGCCGGGGGCCAGGAGTGTGATTTCCATTGCCATCAACTACGGCACGGATGACTGCCCCTGCGAGGATTGCGGAGCGCTCAAGGTGTCGCGCTACGCCTGGGGCGAGGATTACCACCGGGTGCTGGGACGGAAATTGAAAGCGCTTACGGAGCTTTTGGATCAATGGGCGCCCGGCTCCAAGTCGATCTTCTATGTCGACACCGGTCCGGTCATGGAGAAGGCTTGGGCGCAACGCGCCGGGCTGGGATGGATAGGCAAGAATGGCAATTTCCTGACCCGCAGTTTTGGCTCGTGGGTCTTCATCGGCGAGATTCTGACAACTGTCGAGCTCCCCGCCGACGAATGCCATTCTGACTTCTGCGGCTCCTGTACGCGGTGTATCGAAAGCTGCCCGACCAATGCTATCTCTGAGCCGTATGTCGTTGACGCACAAAAGTGTATAGCTTACTGGACCATCGAGCATCGCGGCGAATTCCCCGAGGGAATCGCCGAAACGCTCGACGGCTGGATTTTCGGCTGTGATATCTGCCAGGATGTCTGTCCCTGGAACTCCTTTGGGCAGCCCACTCGCGAACCAGCGTTTGCGCCCCGGACTGATGCTGTTTGCCCGCCTGCCGACCGCTGGGTAGCCCTCTCCGAAGATGAATTCCAGCATGAGTTTGCGGATTCCGCCCTAAAGCGGGTTGGCCGCGATGGTTTGGTTCGAAATATCCGTTCGCAAAGCCAGGATCCTCTCGAATCGGTTCTGCGCATCCTCGACTGGAAACCCTGCGAGGATTTGCAGGATGAAGACGTGACGCTGGACGGCAAGGACCGCTAAGCGCATTTCCCCTTGACGCCGTCCGTTTTCCGCGCTATCTGACTACCTTTCAGGGGCTTGACCCCCGTTGAAGGCGACAACCCTCGGGTCGAGGCTGTTCGGACCCGTCTGTGAAAGGAATCGCATATGGCAGTAGCAACCTCATCCAAGAAATCGACGCCCGCCCCCAAGGGTTCAGCGCCATCTGTCCCGCAACGTCCATCGCTTTGGGACCTTCCGATTTCGGCCGGCAAGAAGGCCCGGCTCTACCGGCTGTTGTACCAGTTCGGACCTGCCAACGGCACCCTGCTGCTACTGCCGCTGGACCAGGGGCTGGAGCACGGGCCTCAGGATTTCTTCGCCAATCCCGATTCGCTCGACACCGATTACATCTTCCGCCTCGGTATCGAGGGCCGCTTCTCGGGGGTCGCGATTCATGTCGGCCTGGCCGAAAAGTACTATCCGAAATATGCGGGGAAGATTCCCCTCGTTCTGAAGCTCAATGGCAAGACGGCGATCCCGTCGGATGCCCACGCCTACTCGCCTATGACCGGGACAGTCGAAGATGCTGTGCGTCTCGGCGCCGATGCCGTGGGGTACACATTATTCGTGGGATCACCGGCGCAGGATCAGGACATCACGGTTCTCAACGAAGTCCGCTACGACTGCGAGCGCGCCGGGATGCCGTTGATCGTCTGGTCGTATCCGCGCGGTGAGGCCATTGACAAGAAGGGCGGGCGCGATTCGTTGTATGCGGTCGACTACGCTGCGCGTGTCGCCGAGGAGCTCGGCGCCGACGTAGTAAAAATCAATCTGCCCACCGGCAATTCGGCTGATTCCCCCAAGCCGTATCCCGGTTTGAAGGTCGATGAACTGGAGATGGCCACCAAGGTTGTCCGCTCCGCCGGACGTTGCCTGGTGCTCTTCTCGGGCGGTTCGAAATTGGGCGACGATGACATGCTGAAGAAGGTGGAAACGTGCATGAAGGCCGGTGCCACGGGCCTCATCTTCGGGCGCAACATGTGGCAGCGTGGCTGGGACGATTCCCTCGCCATCGGCTCCCGTGTACACGGCATTCTGCGCCGCTACGGCATCGAGGAAAAGTAGGGTGGGCTTTGCCCACCATGTCTTTCGCTGTGTATGAACGACATCGTGGCAACGCGAACCGACTTTATCATGAGCCCATACAAACTCCCACCGCTGCTCGCATCCATCGACTCGCCGGCCGATCTGAAAGGACTGAGCGTCGAGCAACTGCAGCAATTGTGTGATGAAATCCGCCAGTACTTGATCGAGGTCATCGTGGACGTCGGCGGGCATTTCGCCTCGTCCCTCGGTGCGGTCGAATTGACCGTGGCCCTGCATCACGTCTATGATGCGCCGCGTGACAAGATTGTCTGGGACGTCGGCCATCAGGGGTACGTGCACAAGATCCTGACCGGACGCCGCGACCAGTTGCCGACCATCCGCCGCTATGAGGGAATCTCCGGATTTCTGAAGCGCAGCGAATCGGAGTACGATGCCTTCGGCGCGGGCCATGCCTCCACCGCGATCTCCGCCGCGCTGGGCATGGCGGTGGCACGCGACCGCAAGGGAGAGGACTTCGAGGTCGTGGCGGTCGTCGGCGATGGCGGCATGACCGGCGGACTGTCATTCGAGGGGCTCAACAATGCCGGTGCGATCAACACCGACTTCACGGTGATCCTCAACGACAACCGGATGTCGATTTCCCCCAACGTCGGCGCCCTCTCACGGCATCTGGCCGAGATTATCACCGATCCGCTTTACAATCGCCTCAAAGGCGAAATCTGGAAGGCGATGGGGAAGGCGCCCTTCAGCGATCAACTGCGCAACCTTTCGAAGCGCATCGAAGAATCGCTCAAGAATCTCGTGTCCCCGGGGATGTTCTTCGAAAATCTCGGATTCAAATACGCCGGGCCGATCGATGGCCACAACGTCGCCGATCTGGTGACCATCCTGCGCAAGGCGAAGGATTTTAACAAGCCGCTATTGGTCCATGTCATCACCCGCAAGGGATGCGGCCACGAGTCGGCCGAGGCCGACCCGATCAAATGGCATGGTGTCAAAGCCAAAGCGAAACCCAAGCCGGATGCCAAACCGGTGGTGGTTACTGATGGTCCGCCGGCGTACACCGATGTCTTCGGCAAGACCATGCTTCAAATCGCCGAGCGCGATCCGCGGCTGATTGCCATCACTGCCGCCATGAGCACCGGAACTGGCCTGGTCGAATTTTCCGAGAGGTATCCGCAGCGCTTCTTTGACGTGGGCATTGCCGAGGGACACGCCGTCACGTTCGCCGGCGGTCTGGCCAGCGAGGGCTTCCGTCCGGTTTGCGCGATCTACTCAACCTTCCTCCAACGAGCGATCGACCATCTCGTTCATGACGTCGCCATCCAGAAACTGCCGGTGATCTTCTGCCTGGATCGTGCCGGGCTCGCCGGTGAGGATGGCCCCACGCACCACGGCAATCTCGATCTGGTGTACCTCTCGTGTGTGCCCGGCATGGTGGTCGCGGCGCCCAAGGATGGCAACGAACTGCGCGATTTGTTATTCACCGCCATGGCGTACGACTCCGGACCGTTCGCAATTCGCTATCCCAAGGACGAAAGCTGGGTCTACGAGCGCGATGTGAAGTTCACGCCGATTCCAATAGGCCGCTGGGAGATTCTGCGTCCCGGCAGCGACGCGTGCATTCTCGCGGTCGGGTCAATGGTGCGCCCGGCTCTGCAGATCGCCGAACAGTTGGCCTCCGAGAAATTCAATGTCCAGATCGTCAATGCCCGGTTTGTGAAGCCCCTGGATATGGCACTGCTCGAACAGATCATCGCCAAGCACGATTTGATCATCACGCTCGAAGAGGGAGTGATTCGCGGTGGTTTCGGCCAGGCGGTCGCGCAAGTGGTCCATGAACATGATCACGCGTCGGTGCAGGTGCGTGCGATCGGAATCGATGATATGCTCGTGACACACGGCACCCGTGCCCAGTTGCTGGACTTGACCGGCCTGTCGGTGGCCAAACTGACGCGCCGCGTTCGCGACCTGCTCGAGGCCCGTGCCACGGCGCACGCCAAAGGCAAATCCCGGCTCCGCCTGTCTCCGCCGCTCCCGCGTGTCTCGGGCGCAAAGGAATAGATGCTTGGAACCGCCTGGAGATATTGAACCGCAGATTGCCGTTGGCCCGTCCGATCAAGGGCACATCGGTGGGCCGGACACTCTTGTCCGGCCTCGTTTCGCGGCGTGCCGCAGGATTCCGGTCACACGACCACAGGGGATGTCAGTCCGCCAACGTTTTTTTCGATTGAAATGCGACGAATATCGTCTTATTAGACGTACTGTAGAGTAACCATGGTCAAACGGATCATCATCGACGAGAACGCCGGTCCCTGCGGGGGCGTCAAGCGCGTCATCCATCTGGCGGAAAAGAACCTGGCCGCCGGGGTGAAGACCGCCTCGCTCGGCGCGGTGATCCATAACAATGTCGAGATCGACCGCCTCAGCGAACTCGGTCTGGACACCGTCGATCAATCCGAATTCGTACGCGTCGGGCAGGGAGGGGAGAAGCGCAAGCTTCTGATCCGCGCCCATGGCGAGGCCCCCGCGGTGTTCCACCAGGCCGAAGAGCTCGGCATCGATGTCGTCGACGGGACCTGTCCAGTCGTGACGCGTTCGCAGAAATATGCGCGCATGTACCACGAGCGTGGTTACCAGATCGTGGTCATCGGCAAACCGAAACACGCCGAGGTGATCGGGATTCTCGGCCATTGCGACGATCAGGCGAAGGTTGTTCACGATGAAGCCGATGTCGAGCAGCTTGATCCCGAGCGACCGACCTATGTCTTGGCGCAGACGACGATATCCGATGAGATGTGGAATTCGATGCTGGCGGCGATTCAAAAGCGGGTGCACGACGTCGTCTGGCGCAACACGATCTGCGCGTTTGTCTCCGATCGCGAAACCGAGTTGCGCGCTTTCGCCGCCTCGTGCGACGTCATGCTCTTTGTCGGCGGCTTCAATTCCTCGAATACCAAAGTCATGTACGACGTGTGCCTGCAGGTAAATCCGCGCGCGCACTGGATCGAGACCGCCGCCGAAATCGATTCCAAGTGGTTCGAAGGTGCCGAGACGGTCGGCATCTCCGGTTCCGCCTCCACACCCCAGTGGCTGCTGGAGCGCATCGGCCAGGAACTCACGGCCCGTTGCGACGCGGACCTGACCCCCTCGATTTAGCTCCGCCAGATCCATCCTCTGTGTCCCGGTGGCCCGCCTGTACCAGGTCCACTCGGTCCACTCCGTCCACTCCGTCCACTCCGTCCACTCCGTCCACTTTGTCCACTTAATGCGTGGAATAACCCCCCTTCTTGGGTGTATTCTCCGTCAGTCCGAAGTCCTGGCGAGGTGGTCATGCTTTCGGAATTCAAGATTATCAAATTGCCACATTGGGTAGGACTAGTCATCGGTGTCTCCGCGATGGCCATGCCAGCAATTGCTGGCCATCTCCGAACGCACCCGTCGAGCGCTGGAGTCAGCGACTTTCAGACCCTCAATCCTGGCGAGATTCACGGAGACGTTAGCTACGCCGGAGCGATGTGGCTTTCGATCGACATGCCTCGTGGGGTTGCCTGTGGCTCGGCAGGGGGAAACCTCCGGTTTGGCTGTGTGAGAGGCACGGACACACTCCTGACTGTGCCTTGGGGATTCAGACATCTCATCCGCACAGTTGTGTCTTCCTCAGATCCAGGTGACAAGAACTATAGCCCCCAAGCCAAAGCGAACCAGCAGGAGTATGCTGTCTACACCGACATGCCGGAACCACCATTCAACATGGATTCGCTGATGCGTGTTACGGGAGGACCAACCGGGATTGAAGTTCACCAGACTTCGTATGCGTGGTCCGATGTCGGTCGGAAGAGATCGATCCTCATTGACTACTGGATCAAGAACGTGTCCAACCGGATCATCCAGAAGGGCGTTGTCGGAATGTACGTTTCGGGATTCGCATCGTGCCCGGGTCCCAGTCACTTTGGCCCGCCGGATCAGGACAATCTGTGCGGACTGATTCGAACGGTTCCCTCACTAATTCCGGGCAACGAAGATACCCTGAATCTGGTCTGGATGGCTGATAATGATGGCGATGTAATAGGTGCTGCACCGTACCGCTATCCGCTCACAGCGGTTATAGGTGTGCGAGTCCTGAAATCTCCAAAAGTCCAGAGGTTCAATCTCAACTGGTATGCTTCGCTGAAGAGCATTGGAATGTACGGATCCTGGATTCCCTACATCCAATGGGGGCCAACAGGCGCCTCTCGCCAGGTCGTCCCGACCGACCCGCATGGCTGGTACCGAGCCATGATCAACGAGCAAATCGATTACGATCAGGTCTACAGCTCCCACGACTTCAGCGACCTCGGTTGGAATCCCCCCGCCGCTGGTCGGGACACGATGATCGACATCGCCGACGGCGCTATCACTGATGCGCTCCTCTCCTGGGGGCAGATCGACGACATCGCTCCCGGCGACTCTGTCGAATTCACTGTGGCTTTCAGTCTCGGCTATCCGTTCCACCGCGATCCGATGAATTTCGCCACTCGTTTCAATCCCGACAACCCACAGCCTTACTTCAACCACTTGGATTTCTCGGACCTGATCGCCAACACCCGCGCTATCCAGTGGGCCTTCGACACTCCAGGGCTTGACTCCGACCCCAATGATGGAATCGACTACCGTGGCAAGGCTCATCTGTTCGACTGCGATAAGGCCGCCCCCGATGGTTCACCGACAGGCTGCGATTCGGTGTTCTACGAGGGCGACGGAATCGCTGACTTCGGGCGTCCCGTGCCGCCCCCGCCACCTCTGTTCACGGTCACGACGAAGCCAGGCACGGCCATTCTCCGTTGGGATGGCTCCCAAACCGAGCTGTCGCGTCACGCGGTGACTGGCCGGTGGAACTTCGAGGGATATCGAATCTACGCAGGCCGCGACACGGCCGCCGGCCGATTCTCGATGCTGGCCAGTTGGGACAAGCTGAACTACAGCCGCTTCGTGTACGACACCCTGGCGCCGGACACCTCCCATTGGCGGCAGGAGTCCTATCCTTACGAACTCTCCGAATGGCAGCGGATTCTGGGTGGAGCGGTGGACCCGCGGGATTATCCCGTTAAGTCTCTTGAACACTCGTACTATGACGTCTATTTCGACACGCTCCGGAATTTCATGGGCGAGGTAGTCGACGTCGTCGCCCGCGAGCGATTCTCCTGCTGGCTGCCTCAGGCGGCGAACCGGGGCAATGAGTACATCGGTGATGCCGGACCGGAGGCCAATATCATCCAGCAGGTCGGGACTCGCGACACGACGATCGGGGGGCACGAATTCAGCTACGGCATCTACGAAGCTGTGATAACCAACTTACAGCCCTCGATCCCGCTCTACTGCGCGGTGACGACGTTCGATCAAGGCGACTATGTGGCCAAGCTCCCTCCTGTTGAATCGGACCCAAGCAGCAACTTCCACTATGGGCAGCCCATCTATTCGGCGAATGTGGTCATGGACTCGGGGCTCAAAGTCTCGGTCTATCCGAATCCCTATAAGACATTCTTCAATGATGCCTACGGCCATCGCACGAGTTACTACGCCCAGGGACACGAGGGCCAGCGCGGGACCGATTTCGACGAGCGCGACCGCCGCATCCATTTCATCAACCTGCCCGACACGGCGGTCATCACGATCTACTCACTGGCCGGTGACCTGATCCGCACGATCTATCACCCGGACCCACATCGCACCAGTTACTCCTCCGAAGCCAGCTGGGACCTGGTCACAAGGAGCGCCGAAGCCGTCACCCCCGGCATCTACATCTACCACATCGCCTCCAGACTCGGTTCACAGGTGGGCAAGATTGTTATCATCAAATGAATCCATGGTCGGTGGCACGGGCTTCCAGCCCGTGCGGCGAATCAGGAGACTTCATAATACGTCGGGAAGACATTGCCTGGGAGGGCGAGGCTCCTGCCGAGCCTTGTTTCCGCCGCGCACCAAATGGCCGCGCGGGCAGAAGGCTCGGCAGGAGCCTCGCCCTCCCTCGGAGCGCCCTGCCCAAATCCATTCTAGCCACTCCGTCTACTCCCCACAAAAAACACAACGGCCCCAGCAACTCGCCGGGGCCGTCAAGAGCCTGTTCGAGAACTGTTCCTCAGTAGATTTCCCCGGACTGGTACCGGTAATCCTTGATGTCCGATTTTTTCAAGAGGTCGTTGTACCAGTTGTTGTAGATCATCTGGCGCTTCCCATCGAGCGCAGCGGTCATGATGGAATCGCGCTTCTGGGTGTAAAATTGCATGTTGGCCTCCTGGCGGTCCACCTGCTGGATGATCACTGCTCCGAATGTGATCTTCGCGACCTGCGACAAGGGCTGCGCCGAACTGAGCGAGAAGGCCACGCCCCGGAATTCCGGATCTTCGCCGAACCGCCCTGCCTTGTCAAACCGGCCGAAATAGTCGGTGCTGTCATAGGTGGCTTTCGCGGCAGCAGCGGCCTGGGCCATCGGCACACCCGAGGCAATCTGCTCGCGCACCGGGCGCAGCCGCTCTGCCGCCATGCTGCGGGAAAGCTGCGCGGTCAGCTTGGAAACGATGTTCGTTGAAACATCGCTGAAGGCCGCCTGTCCTGCCGGCTGATGATCGGACAGGACGGCGATCACGTACTTCTCCTGCGTGTCAAAGGGATCGGAAATCGTGCCCTTGCTCACGCCGAATGCAAACTCCGTGATTCCCGGTTCGTCACCAATACCGAGAATCGCCTTGCCGCGTTCGAACCAGCCGCTGCGAATGATCTCGATTTTTTCCCGCGCCGCCACGGCGTCGAATCCATCCTTGCGGGCGTCGGACACAAACTGTTCCGCCCGGATACGGAGGTCGGACAAGGTTGTGGACGAGGGTTGAACCCGCAGCAATATGTGCGCGGCATGAACCTCGACGGTATCGCCTTTGGTGCGCTTCCCCTCGGACTTGATGATGTGATATCCGAATTGCGACTGAACCGGCGGGGAAACCTGGCCCGAGTCAAGGGCGAACGCCGCCGTCTCGAACGGAGCGACCATCGCACCCTTGCCGAACCAGCCGAGGTCTCCGCCGTTCTGGGCGCTGCCATCCTCAGAGTATTGCCGTGCCAGTTGCGCGAAATCCTCGCCGCCCCTGGCCCGCTCCGCGAGCGCTTGCGCGTCACGCATCACTTCAGCGGAATCCTCCGCCGACGCAAGCTTCGGGATGGTCACGTAGGCCAACTGGGCGCGTTCGTCATGAGTGAATTCGCTCGCATGCTGCTGGTAATACTCCCGCGCCTTGGTGGAGTCGACCGTGCCGATGGAATCGCGGTACAGGCCGGAGGCCAGGAAGACATACCGGACCTTGGTTTTCTCCGACGCCGCGGTGTAGAGATCCTTCATTTCCGGATCATCCACACGCACCGTCGCCGACACATACTCATACAGCTTCTGCTGCAACACGCGCGGCTTGGTCAGTGCTTCAATCTGGACCCAGAGCTGCGGATCGGGATTGCGGTACGCCTGCATGTACTTGTTGTAATCGAACTGGCCGTTGGTCATGAAGACTTCCGCCTGCTGCACCTCGCGCGGGGGATACCGGCGCAGATGTTCGGCCAACTCGCTGTTGGTGACCTCCAGGCCGATCTTGTCCACGTATTCACGCAGAATGCGGCTCGCCACCATCTGGTTGAACACGTCATCGCGGATCTTCCGGATATCCTCATCCTTCAGGTCCGGCTTCTTCTGCTGCTGTTGCTCAATTGCATTCTGGCAGAGCAGGGAGTACTCATCGATCTTGAGCTCCTGGCCGTTGACCTTGCCGATCACACCCCGTGAGCCCGGACGCGCCGTGAAATCCATTCCCCAGGCAAAAATGATCGTGCCGACGAACGCCGCCACAATGATCCAGAGGACAGGCTTGGTGCCGGCCCGCATGTATTTCATGACCATGGCTTCATGACTCCCTTTGGTTTCCTGCCATTCCCCGTCCACCGGGGCTCTGCTACAACATCCATCGGCAGACGCGGGTGCATCCCCTCCGCCTACCGGCAAAACATCGCAAAATAATGAACTTTCCCCGATTCACCAATCGAATTCCGCGTCCCCCAAATGGGGTTGACAAGGGCCGCCTCCTTGCCGTTTATGGTCGGCCTATGGGAGGCAGGGTCCGAACCGCAGCCATCCTGGCCGCATTGACAGTCCCTCTGATAGCCATTGCCGATGGCGGTGTGCCAGGCCGCTATATGTGGCCTTTGGAGGGCAAGACAAACATCAGTGCCGGCTTCGGAGACTACCGCACTCGCCATTTTCACGGTGGCATCGACATTTCGACCGGTGGGCAGGAGGGATTTCCAGTCCGGGCAGCCGATTCCGGCTGGGTCATGCGCGTCGCGACCTCCTACTGGGGATTCGGCAAGGTCGTCTATGTCCGCCTCGCCGGCGGACGGGTGGCCGTCTACGGCCATCTTTCAGAACTGGCGCCTAAGATCCAGAAATACGTCGAGGGCAATCAGTACGCCGCCGAGCGTTACTTGCAGAATCTGCTTCCGGCGCCGGGACAGATTCCGATTGCCAAAGGCGAGATCGTTGGCAAGACCGGCCAGACCGGTGCCGGACCGCCGCATTTGCATTTCGAGTTGCGCACCGATGCCGACCGGCCGCTAAATCCGCTGGTGGCGGCATTCCAGAAGCCCGACAAAACCGCGCCGTCGATCCATTCCATCACGATCATCCCGCGCCAGCCGGATCTGTTCGCCGTGCCGCTGTCGCTGGTTGAGGGCAAGCCGGCTCCCGCCACTTACGACTTCTCCGGGCTGCCCGGTGGACGGGTGCTGGGGACGACGCCGGTTGCCTCCGGCGTCTTCGGGATCGCGGTCCGTACGGATGATATCATCGACAGTCCCGAATGGGTCGTCTCCGCTTATCATTGCCGCCTGTGGGCAAATGACGCGCTGGTCTGCGAGGTCCACCACGATTCGCTGGACTATCGTGACACGCGGCTGATCGAGTTGGAACGCATTTACGACGGCAGGCCGGGTTTCGCCGAACGGGCAGTCAATCTCTTTCGCCGCCCGGGCAATCGCCTCTGGAACTACACGAATACCAACAACGATGGCTGGCTGGAGGCCGGGAAGAACCTTCACTCCGGGCCCAATCAAATGCGTTTGGAAGTCGAGGATGCGGCCGGCAACAGCGCTTTCGCCGATTTCCAGATCGAGGTCGGCCCCGCCCCGCCGCCGGCGGCGGGGAACACCGGCGCCGAGAAAAACCCTGCCGCGATCGTCTGGTCGGACAATGGGATATTTCTTCCAATCGCTGGAACGCGCGGCGCGGAACCCGCCGGCTTCCTCGACTACGGCCTGACCAAGCCCCTGCAACCATACCGGACAGCGAGTGGCGTCTTTTCCGTGTGGCTGCCCGCCGAGCAATTCGCCGGACTCGATTCGATCTGGACCAGGACCGGCGGCCAATCCAGCGCACAGCGTCTGCGAGTCAAGGCCGTCTCGAGCTTCGACAGCACCGTTATCAAATCTGCCGATGGCCGCGCCGCCGTTCAGTTCGGTCCCGGTGACTTATATCAGGCCTCGTTCTTTCACTTGACGCGCGACAAAGCGGGTCCCAAAGCTCGGAAAGCTGTTTCCGAACTGTACACGCTGCAACCGACCACCGTACCGTTTGTCCGGGCGTTGCGGATGGGAATCGAGTTTGAAGGCGGCACCGCCGAAGCGCGGCGTGTCGCGCTCTATCGCTACCGGTCCGAAAGCAATAACTGGGATTTCATCGGCTCGGACTACTCGCCGGATGAGCAGGTGATCTCCGGGAAGATCGAGTGCCCCGGATCATTCGCCCTCCTGGCCGATTCCGTTCGCCCTTCGATTCGCGATTTCACACCGGCCAAGGCCGATCGCATTCGCGACCGCCAGCCCATGATCCGTTTTGTCCTCAGTGACGATCTCGCCGGCATCGGTTCCGATACCGACGTCGTCATGACCATCGATGATCATTGGACAGTCGTTGAGTACAATCCGGAAACACAGCAGGCCAAAGCCCAGCCCCGCACTCCCCTCGCTCCCGGCGACCATCGCCTCGTCCTGACCGTCAAGGATCGCGTCGGCAACGAAACAAAACTCCAGCGGACGTTGACGATTCTTAAGTAGGGCGTATTGCACACGCCCCCGGGTAGGGGTATCGTCCTGATGCCTGCTCCCCCGGACTGCTCCAGGCGATTTTGAAGCCGATCAATCGCCGCCTTGCGGGGCAAGCTGCACCGCGATAGTTGATTTCCCGCACAAGCGATCATACCTTCATCCAGACCCGGACTAGTTTGTCCATGCTGCCGGGCCGTTCTGATCGACATAGATGAGGATTCGCCATGGCTCGTAAGACGCAAAGCGCGAAGTTGCCTTCCCGTTCCAAGTCAGTCGCCAAGAAGAAACGCATCAGCACGCCTGCTCCCGTCAAGAGGAAGCGCTCCGCGACTCCGCCCGACGCCAAGAGCTACAAGCATCCGGAGGCCGACAGCCCCATGCGGCCGGATGTGGGGACACAGGCGCAGTTCAAGAAAAAGAAGGCGCCGGTGACTTTTCGGCATACGCCCTCGCTGGGTCTCGCGCCCCGGTCGGACAGCTCGCTGCCGCCGAATCTTGAATGGGACGGGCAGAATGCCGCGCGCGAAGAGGGTGAGGCGTTGATCGCTCAGATCCTCAAGGCCAAGACACTGGAGGAGGCCAAGGCGGCCGGATTGAAGCTTAAGGCGATGAGCGCGCCTTTTCTCAACTGGGTGGGAAAGGCCGAGCGGCTCTCGTTCGATGTTCCCACACTCCCGTTGTTTGTCCACGAGCGTCTCTCGACCAAGGCGATCATCGACACCCTGAAGTCGCATCGCAAGGATAAGGGTGTTGAGCAGTCTTCGATGTTCGAGATGTTCGGCGATCCGCAGCATTCAATCTCGGACCAGATTCTTCGCGCCTACGAGCACCGCGATCAGTGGATCAACCGGATGATTCTCGGCGATTCGCTGGTGGTGATGAATTCTCTTCTCCAGTACGAGGGTCTGGGCGGTCAGGTGCAGATGATCTACATGGACCCGCCGTATGGGGTGAAGTTCGGGTCCAATTTCCAGCCTTTTGTGCGCAAGCGCGATGTAATGCACGGCGACGATGGTGACATGACGCGGGAACCCGAGGTTGTGAAGGCATGCCGGGACACGTGGGAATTCGGCCTGCATTCCTACATTGCCTACTTGCGAGATCGCCTACTTCACTGCCGTGACCTTCTCTCTCCGCCGAAGCCAATGTGGATGTGACCGCAGTCGGCGCGGCCAAGACACTTTCGGATGTCGTCGAGGAAGCGACCGAGAAGCGCGGCGGTCGTCTGCCGTTGTCCCAGAGGACCGTGGCCATCGTGTTTGGCCCGGAGAATGGCGCGGTCAGCGAGAAACTGGTCTTTGAGGCCGCCAAAGAGGCGCACGCCAAGAGCTACGCGCATCTCTATGTCATTGGCTTCGCGATCCAGCCGCACGCGCGCAACCTGATCGAAGAAAGCAATGCGGCCGTGGGAATCTCTGCAACCTATGTGCAGGCGACACCCGATCTGATGATGGGTGATCTTCTTAAGAACATGCGGTCGAGCCAAATCTTCAGTGTTTGCGGACTTCCCGAGGTCGCGTTGCGGAAGCTGGCGCCGAAGAAGGGGACCGACCAGCCAAAGTACCAGGTCGAGCTGCTGGGCCTGGACACGTTTGACCCGGGCACGATGAAGTCGGAGCACAAGCAGGGAAACGATGTGCCCGCGTGGTTCCTCGATTGCGACTACAATGGTCTGTGCTTCCATGTCTCGCAGGCGTTTTTCCCGCGCACGGGCGCATGGGAGAGTCTGAAGAAGGCGCTGAAGGCAACGCACGACGAGTCGGTCTGGGATCATCTCGCGGGGAGTGTCAGCACTCCGTTTGAGGCCGGCGAGCACGGCGAGATCGCGGTCAAGGTGATCGACGACAGGGGGAACGAGCTTCTGGTGGTGAAGAAGTTGAGCGAGGCGGAGCTTTAAGGTCACAAATTGTGACCTTAGACTTGAAACCACAAATTGTGATTTCAAATTCGGCCTCGCGGTCTGTGATTTCATTTGAGATCACGAATTGTGATCTCAAACTTGAGGTGCCAATTTGGCACCTCAAGTTAGTGCCGTGTTAGAAGTGGGATCTGCATGAGTCGCGCCAAGGAATTGACAAAGCCGGAGGCCATCGAGCACCTGATTCGCATGATCCGCGGAGAGAAGGTGATGTTGGACAGCGAATTGGCGGCTTTATACGGGGTCGAAACCAAGGTGCTCGTCAGGGCAGTGAGGCGTAACCTGCCACGTTTCCCGGAGGATTTCATGTTCCGTCTCACCCGCGAAGAATTCGAAATCTTGAGGTCACAATTTGTGACCTCAAATTGGGGGGGCCGGCGGTACCCACCTTACGCCTTTACTGAGCAGGGAGTCGCAATGCTCTCCGGCCTCCTTAACAGCCCGCGGGCCATCCAAGTTAATGTCCAGATCATGCGAGCATTCGTGCGACTCCGGCAAATGCTGTCAGCACACGCCGACCTTGCGCGCAAGCTCGAATCACTTGAGAAGAAATACGATTCCCAGTTCAGAGCCGTCTTCGACGCGATCCGCGAACTGATGACGCCGCCGACATCGAAAACCCGGCGAATTGGCTACCATCGCGAAGATGGATAGTCTGCGCTTGGAGCATCCGAACAATCTGAAACCGTCATGCAATCGTACGAAGTCCCCGAGCCTATCTTGAACACTCCGTTCGCGGAGCCAACGGCATACTGGTACATCCGCGAGGGCGAGACTCCCGAGAAACGAACGGGGCGGCGCGCGGCCATCGTCTTCCCCCCGCGCGACCAGAAGCAGGAATGGGACATCTCGGACGGGCTGCTGCGCAAGTCGGAGGAATACCCGAACGGGTATGAACTGACCCTGGTCAACCTGATCCGTGAACGTCTCGCGGGCTGGCGGAAGGCAGGATATCCCGGTGTCACGCGGACCACGCTGGAGTTGCTTCAGTATTGGCGCCGGGACGGACGTAAAGAGCGGCTCTTCTTCGCCCAGCTTGAAGGGGCGGAGACAGTCATACTTCTGAAGGAGGCGCGCAACGACTTCCTCCAAGGGCTGAATATCCCCCTCGACATGCCCAGCGAGCAGCAACAGAAGGACGGAACCCGAGCGTTTGAGCGATATGCGTGCAAGATGGCCACCGGATCGGGTAAGACCACAGTGATGGCCATGCTGGCGGCGTGGAGCATTCTCAACAAGGTCAATGATCGCAGCGACGCGCGTTTTTCGGACGTTGTGCTCGCCGTCTGCCCAAACGTCACGATCCGGCATCGTCTGCTGGAGCTCGATCCCAACCTGGGCGACGGGAGCCTCTACCGCAAGCGTGACCTGGTACCCACCCATCTTATGCCGCGCCTGCGCGAGGGGCGGGTGATCGTGACGAACTGGCACAACTTCGAGCCGAAGACCTCGCAACTTGGCGGAGTGGCCGCCCGGGTCACCAGAACCGGAAAACCGGTCCAGACACGCGAGACGATTCATATCGGCCAGAAGACGACCACGGCCCGGGGCGCGCGTTACCTCACACAGGAAGATTATGAACGCCATGTGGCCGCGGGGCTGATCAAGGTCGTGAAAGAAGAACGGGATACCGATGGGACGCTGAAGAAGGCCCAAGTCGAGGCGGTCCGGTATATCGAGAGCGACACGTCAGTCGTCAATAGCGTCCTCGGGCGCGATTCCAAGCAGAACATTCTCGTCCTCAATGACGAAGCCCACCACGCGTATCGAATTCGCCGCGTGGAAAAGGACGAAGAGGAAGAAGAGGAGACCTTCGGCGAAGACGAAGAGGCCGAGGACTTCTTCAAAGAAGCGACCGTCTGGATTGAGGGGCTTGACCGTATCAACAAGCTCCGTGGCATCAACTTCTGCGTCGATCTCTCGGCGACACCGTACTACCTCGGCCGCGTCGGGCAGGATACAAACAAACCGTTCCCCTGGGTGGTAAGCGATTTCGGCTTGATCGATTCGATTGAGTCGGGACTTGTAAAGATTCCACAGTTGGCGATCCGAGACACGTCGGGGGCTGAGTATCCCCACTACTTCAATATCTGGAACTGGATTCTGCCGCTCCTCACCCCCGGAGAGCGCGGCGGCAAGAAGGGCAGCCCCAAAGCGGAGGCGATCCTCAAGTATGCCAATCATCCCATTGCGATGCTGGGGGGATTGTGGGAGGAGTTGCGCAGCCAATGGGTGGAGGATCGCGAAGACAAACGTCCACCCGTCTTCATCATCGTGTGCAAAAATACGAAGATCGCGAAGGTCCTCTACGAATGGCTGGCCGAGGATAAGCAGCCGTTGAACCTCCCGCCTGCCAAGCTCGACGGACTCGTCAATAGCGACGGCAAGATCAACACGATTCGAGTAGACTCCAGAGTTGTCCACGAGACCGACAGCGAGACGGCCAAGGCGGATGAGTCGCTCTGGATGCGGTTCACGCTCGATACGGTCGGCAAGGCGCAGTGGCCGGCCGATCTGCAAGGACGGCCAATCTATCCACCGAAGTTTGAAGAGCTCGCGGAGAAGCTTGAGCGTCCGTTGCATCCGCCGGGACGTGACATCCGCTGCATTGTCAGTGTGGGAATGCTCACCGAAGGGTGGGACTGCACAACAGTGACCCACATCATCGGGCTGAGGCCGTTCATGTCTCAGTTGCTGTGCGAGCAGGTGGTAGGGCGCGGACTCAGGCGCACGAGCTACGACACGGACGACCAGGGCAAACTGAGCGAAGAGGTCGCCAAAGTTCTGGGCGTTCCCTTCGAGGTCATCCCATTCAAGACAAGTAACACTGGTGGCGGGGGCGGGCGCGAGAAGCGCCACCACATCCACGCGGTATCGGGCAAATCGGGATTCGAGATTCGATTCCCCCGTCTTGAGGGGTACACGCAGGCGATCAGGAATCGGATAACGATTGATTGGGATTCTGTACCCTCCCTTCGTCTGGCGCCGGGAGAGATCCCTCCTGAAGTGGAGATGAAGGCCCTCTCCATTAACAACGAGGGTCACTTGACGCTCTCGGGGCCTGGAAAGCTTGACGACGTAGGACTCAAACAATTCCGCTCGCAGCACCGGATGCAGGAACTCGTGTTCGATCTCGCCCGCGGGCTGACGAAGTCTTACCTGGAACAGGCCACATGCGAGATCCCGGCACACCGGTTGTTCCCGCAAGTTGCCCAAATCGTTCAGCGCTATGTGAGTGAAAGGGTCAGGGTCGTTCGCCCCGCTGATATCAAGGACCTTTTCCTTTCGCCATATTACGGCTGGCTGATTGAAATCTTGGTCGGTGCCATTCGGCCTGATCAGACGCAGGGCGAGGCGCCCGAAGTCCCGCGATACGAAACGTCCCGAGGTCCCGGCTCCACCGCCGATGTCGATTTCTGGACCAGCCGTGATGTGCGGGAAGCCATTCACTCGCACGTGAATTACGTGGTCGCCGACACCAAGAAGTGGGAGCAGTCAGCCGCGTACCACATCGACAAACATCCGCTGACGGCGGCATTCGTCAAAAACGCGGGCCTCGGCCTTGCGATCCCATACTTCCACAACGGCGAGATGCACGACTACATCCCGGACTTCATCGTTCAGCTCAAAGCAGATCCCCCCACTCACCTGATCCTGGAGACCAAGGGCTACGACCCGCTGGAAGACGTGAAAGGAGCCGCCGCCGAGCGCTGGGTGGCCGCCGTCAACGCGGACGGGTCTTATGGTCGGTGGGCGTATGCGGTGGCGAAGCGGCCGGAAGACGCGGGAACGTGCATTGCGAGTGTGGCACAGAGGGTCGTCGGCAACACCGCCCGCAGTTTGACCTAGCCTGATATGTGGCTGCTTACCCTACCCCAGCGCGAGCTTCCCCGAATGCCGGTTGATTCGCGTGGGGTATTTGCCGGAGAAACAGGCGGCGCAGAAGGACTTCTTGGGATGTTTGGAGAGAGTGAGCATCCCTTCGAGCGAGAGATAACCCAATGAATCGACGCCGAGGTAACGTTTGATCGCGCCCACCGTGCGGGTCGAGGCGATCAGCTCGCCTTTTGTGGGCATGTCGATGCCGTAGAAACACGGTGAGATAATCGGGGGAGAGGCCACGCGGAAATGCACCTCGCGCGCGCCCGAGTCGCGAATCATGCGCACCAGTTTGCGCGCCGTCGTGCCGCGCACAATCGAATCGTCGACCACCACGACCCGCTTGTCCTTCAGCACACCGCGCACCGCGTTGAACTTGATCTTCACATCGAGGTCGCGCATGCCCTGGTCTGGGAGGATGAATGTTCGTCCGACGTAGTGATTCCGGATCAGCCCAACTTCGAGCGTCAGTCCCGATTGCTCCGCGTATCCCAGCGCCGCCGTATTCGAGGAGTCCGGAACGGAAATCACGATGTCGGCGTCGGCAGGCTGCTCGATGGCGAGGCGTCGGCCCAGACGGCGCCGCACCTTGTCCACGCTCTCCTCGAAGATCATGGAGTCGGGGCGCGCAAAGTAGACGTACTCGAAGATGCAAAACGAGAGTTTACCCTTCGCCGGTATCTTGGAGGAACGAATTCCCTTCTTCGAGATCGCAATGATCTCGCCGGGTTCGATGTCGCGGACATACTTGGCGCCGATGATGTCGAAGGCACATGTCTCCGAGGCGATAACCCACGAGCCGTTTCGCTTGCCCAGCGCCAGCGGACGGAAGCCATTCGGATCACGGGCGGCAATCAGTTCGTCAGCGGTGAGGAACATGAAGCAGTACGCGCCCTCGACCTTGCCCAGAGCATCGGCCAGACGCGAGACCACGTCACGCTTTTGGGACCGGGCGTAGAGATGGAGCACCAGTTCCGAATCCGACGACGTCTGAAAGATCGCCCCGCCCGATTCCAGATAAGTCTTCAACTCACCGGCATTGGTGATATTGCCGTTGTGCGCCGCCGCCAGTTCCTTGTAGCGGAACTTCATCATCAAAGGCTGTGCATTCGCTGCGGTCGAGGAGCCGGTTGTCGAGTAGCGGTTGTGGCCGATTGCGGAGTTGCCGTCCAAATCCCGAAGGACCTTACGATCAGGGAAGACATCGGCGATTTCGCCCATGCCCTTCCGCAATCGGATCGTCTGCCCGTCGGACGTGGCGATTCCGGCGGATTCCTGACCGCGATGTTGTAGCGAGTACAAGCCGAAATACGTCAGCTCGGCGGCTTGCCGGGAGTTCCAGATTCCGAACACGCCGCATTCGCAGGCCGGCTTGTCCGAATTGCGCCGAGACTGCTCAGATACTTCCCGCTTCTGTTCGGCAATCGTCTTGCGCTGGTCTGCTCCCTTGATTGTCATCAATCCCTCTCCGGGAAAACGCCGAATAAACCGACTGCCTCTTCCGCTGTCAATGGCCGTGACGGGCACCGGCCGTAACGCGGAAACAATTAATACGCAGCAATGCGGAAGGAATTTGGGTGGTCGCCCGATCTTTCGCGCCGAACCAGCCTGATCAGATGGACTGTTCGCCCTCTGGAACTGTCAATAATGCGCCGAACATGACAAAGCCGAGGGGCAAGGCTCATGTCCCTCGGCTTTGTGTTTGCGAAACGGCCGCTACGGCTGGTTAACGCAGCATGGACCCAACCCCGCGCCATTATTGTTGAAAATCGCGTCAACCGCGTCGAGGACATCGAATACGTCGATCACACCATCGCAATTGACGTCCACCGGCGCACCGTTGCACATCCCTGGTGCGACGGTGACGGTGGCCTCGCAAGAGTCCAACCCGCAGGTGCCGTCGCTGACGATCAGCTTCACCAAAGTCTGGCCCAAGGGATACGGTCCGTGGGGAATCTGAGTCAGCGTGACCGGGTCACCATCCGGATCGTACGATCCGTTGTCGATGGAAGCGAATGCCTGGCCACCCATCGCATATCCGGCCGCGACATCATGGCAGCGCGCAACTGGAGGATTGGCCGATCCGCGTACGACGGTGACCATGGCTTGGCAGGTATCCGCGAAGCCGACCGGATCCTGCACGATCATGGTGACAGCGGTCTGCCCGAGTGGGTAAGGGCCCGGAGGTGTCTGCGAGAAGATGAGCAGCTCGGCCTCCGGATCGTAGGACCCGTTGTCCACCGACGCCATTGCGTCACAATTCGGCCCGCTGTTCACGGTGACATCGTGGCATTGAGCGATCGGCGGCAAATTGGGGACAATCGAAATCGTGCCCTTGGTGAAATCCGGCACGACGTTTTGCGCAGGCTCCTCGATGGCATACAGAAGATGATTGGCCGGATTCACGCAGGCTGTATCGATCTCGAACTGGCCGGGCGTGGAGGTGGCCCCGATGCTCAAAACGATCGATCCGGAAACGTCGGCGCCGGCGGCAAGATGGTTCGACGGGACGATGGCCACGCCTGCGACCATCACCCCTTCGGGAGAGGCCAGTACCGGATGGGGAAGAGTGTCATTGCTCGATGATGTCGTGAAGGCAACCGGGCCGCAGGACCCACCCAAGTCGGGGAAGATTCGATTCACCCGCAAATCGGAGAGAGCAGCGCTCGGGCCGGCGAGACGATCTTCGTAACCCAGCTTAAGTGACGTGATAAACGAACCGGGGGTCAGTTCGCGAATGATCAGTGGTACCGCCAAACCGACTACGTTCGCATCGTTCGTGAGCCTGACATGAATCCTGGCATTACTTTGTCCCGTGCCCACAGACTTTGACTCCACCACGACGGAGTTGACCGCCCAAACTTCCCCCGCCAGAAGTGAACCCGCCAATGCCACTACCGCCACCAAACGTCGCATCGCTCCTCTTTGGTTTCCTGGACCCGGACCGACTCCGTGAATGCGATTATGAATCTGCGCTAGACTGTCCTGCCGGTGCTGCCGCCCGGCAGCCCCATCTCCAATAAATAGAATATGAACGGATTTTCAATCTGTCACGATATTTGGAAGTGACTTTTGCAGAAGAGTTGGAGCGGGAACCTTGCCACCCGCAAGCGCTCGAGACTTTCAGCGCTGATCCTATGGAGTTGACTGTACGCCGACACCGTGGCTGTAAACCATCTGGCCGCCGAGGAATGCACCGTACACCAGAACTATAGTGACTAGCAGCAAAGCTCCCAGGTAAAGATACGCGCCTCTCTTTGGGAACATCCCCCGCAAGGCGATCCGCCAGAACGCCAGTAGCGCGAGACCGCCGCTGACGAGGAATGCCGCCGTTTCGTGAGACTCGATCAATTGATGGACCACTTCGGTTTTGGGAGCGCTCGTCTCCGCGACCAGCCCGCTGGCTACCGACACAAACGCGCCCAGCATGGCCGCGATGAGGAGAGGCGTGCTGCCGCCCCAGAAGCCGGCCTCGATCAGCCGGGTGCGTCCCCAAAACCACCGGCCCAGGTCGAAACAGAGGGCGATGACCGCCAGGGCAATCGGAAAGTGAATAACAATCGGGTGGATCGGCAGACTCATTGTTCGGGCCCTCCCTGGCCGTCTTGGCGCCATCGTGGACTGGATCGGGCGAAGCTGACGCCCAGCCCACACGGCGGAACCGACAGCGTATCGCGGTCCCAGCTCTTCGTCAATGAGATTTTAGCAGGATACGATTCGTCCAAAATGTGCAATGTGTTTCACATCCGCGCCATGGCCAAACTTGCCATGGCCATTCTGAGATTCCCACGCTATCGCCGAGAAGCCCGATTGTGAGCTCTTTCGTACCGTCCGATGGGGACCGTGAACACCAGTCCCAGAACATCCCACTGTCCCGCAGCAACATCCCGATTCCCCAAACATCTCGTCTGACTGGCTCCCGATGGAACGCACTGCTCTCCAGAGTTCGGAGATTCTCGCACTCCCAGCAAGAACTCAGGCGGCATCTCCCTTGCGTTACAACAGCCTTGCCGGTACCCTCTGTGGTGTGACGAATTATGAGTGAAAAGACGACCGAAACCAACTTCCAACGACGATTTCAGGCATTGAGCCGGCTTGCGATGGCCGCTTCTGCCGGCCGCTCCGTTGATCATCTCCTCGAGCTCGCTGTCAGCGAAGCTGCCTCACTCGTCGGCCTGGTTGCAGGCGCTGTTCGTGTATTTGGCGCCGAAAACGTGGATGCTGCCGGCGCGATGGCCGGCGAGGAAGAGGGCAAACAGAAACTCGCGGAACTCGAAGAGACACTTCTTGGACAACTCAGGCACAATTACTCGGTCCGCTCGCTGTTTATGACGCTTGATCTCGATGGGCCCGCAGGCCTTTTCTCTTATCCTTTGATGTCCGGCACCAAGGTGGTTGGCGCGGTTTCCGGTCTGGCACGGGGCGAACGCAACCTGGCTTCCGAGGAGGAATTCGTAGCATCGCTTGCCGCCATGATCGTCCTCATTTGCCGCGCGAGTGGCGATTGGGTTGTGCCAACCAAGAGCGATGCCGAGGTCGCGATCAAGACCAAGGCCATTCAGGAAACCGCTGCAACGATTAATCACGAAATCAACAATCCTCTGATGGCCGTCATCGGCAATGTTGAGCTGCTCCTGCGCCGCGACGCGCTCACGGATCCCGATGCGCGCGAAAAGCTCAATCGAGTACACGAAGCGGCCACACGTATCCATCAGGTCACCCAGAATCTGATGAGGATCTCCAATCCCCGCTCAGTCCCGTATCCCGGGGGAAGCTCGATGATCGAACTTCCCAATCCGCAAAAGCCGGACGAAAAAAAGTAACTCCAGGCCGTGTACTGTGCTTGGCGCGAGGGAGGGCCAGGCTCCTGCCGAGCCAAGTTTCCGCGCGGACAAGAGGCTCGGCAGGAGCCTCGCCCTCCCAAAGTAGTCCCATCAGTTTCCATCCCCAGCCCCCACGACGGGGGTGATTGCTCCGCCATCCGGCAGGGTAGAGGACCACCCTTCCTTCGAGGAGCGAATGCGCGATAAGTTTCGAATGCTACGGCGTGCCTGGTCACGCCTGGCCTCACCACCGCAGTCCCAAACCGCCGAACGCCTGGGCCGAATCGACCGTTGGCCCGGCCTGCACATCCGCCGGCGATCCAACTCTCCAGCAACATCAGATTCCGATTGGTCGTTCTCCCTCGGCCAATCGACCGAACGCGCGGCAACCATCCGGCTCCACCGTTTCCTTCGCGACAATATCCCGATTCTGAAGTCGGTGATTTGGACCTGGACCCGCCTCGCCGTCTCGCCGCACCACTTCGAAATCCTTGAACCAGCCGATGACACAACCCGTCGCCGGGCGCTCGCGGTTCTCGACGCACTCGACCGTCGTATCTATCCGGAACGGATCGTTCGATCCGGCGGATTCGATGCCCTGCTTATCCAGATCTTCAGCACCCTGTTCACCGATGGCGCGGTGGCCGGGGAACTGACCCTGCTTCCCTCACGCCAAGGGCTTGACCGTTTTGGGTTCATTGATACGGCGACGCTTGAGTGTGAGTCTGGGAACTCTGGCCGCTGGCAGCTCTATCAGGACAATGGCGGCCGACGCGTGGCACTTGGTTCGGATGCAGTTTACTACTGGCCTCTGGATGCTGATGCCGGGCGTCCGTTTGGACGTTCGCTGCTGGCTGCTGTCGCCTTTGTGGCGCGGGTCGAACAGGAATTAGTGCGCGACATGCGCTTGTCGATGCGCAATGCCGGCTACCACCGCCTCCATGTGAAAGTCCGCCCCCCGGCGCAGGGTCCCGCGGAGAGCAGCCACGATTACACCGCCCGCGCCAACGCCTACTTTGACTCGACCGCGAGCGCCTTGCGCGACCTCGAGGTCGATGACAACCCGATTACTTGGGACGACGTCGAAATCTCCGCCGTCGGACCGGGCGGGCAGGTCGCCGCCACCCACAACTGGTATCTCAACCATCGCGCCATGGTTGAGGATGTTATCGCCGGCTGCCATCTGGCGCCGTTCATGCTCGGCTATTCGTACGGAACGACGCAGACCTGGGCCAAGTTCAAGTACGAGATGGTCGGGCGCCAGATCAGCACACTCCAGCGTGCCGCTTCGCGATTCTGCGAATGGATCGCTGGAATCGAACTCGCTCTCGCCGGAGTCGATGCGACCGTCCATCACGTCTTCGACAATCGCCTCGAATTCGACCGCCGTGAACGCTTCGAAGCCGACCGTACGCAAACCGAGGTCGTCTTGCGGCAGCTTGATGCCGGTCTCCTGACCATCGAACAGGCCCGCCGGCAACTCGACATTCCTTCTACTTAGCGCGCCGAAACGCGCCCAAGGGGCTGAAAGCCCCTTGTCCGCACCGGTGGCGGTATGCGCGCAGGTAAGCATGAGCAGAGGCCGTTTGCTGGGTATTGCAGCCGCTCCGGCGCTCACACAGTGGCGCCCCCCCGCGCGACCACGATCCAATGGTTGGTAGGGGCGGCCCTATGTGGCCGCCCGATTCCCGCGCGCTGCGAGTTGTTCCCACACCGAGTCGTCAGATCGCGGACTAGGGGCTTCCAGCCCCTTGCGGTTTCACGATTCACTCGGTTCCTGACAGTCGGCATTTGGACATTCCGTCTGCCTAGCGCGCGGAAACGCGCCCAAGGGGCTGGAAGCCCCTTGTCCGCACCGGTGACGGTATGCGCGCAGGTAAGCATGAGCAGAGGCCGTTTGCTGGGTATTGCAGCCGCTCCGGCGCTCACACAGTGGCGCCCCCCCGCGCGACCACGATCCAATGGTTGGTAGGGGCGGCCCTATGTGGCCGCCCGATTCCCGCGCGCTGCGAGTTGTTCCCACACCGAGTCGTCAGATCTCGCCCAAGGGGGTGAATTCCCCGTGCTCCCTTCCGCGCCAGGTTTGCGGACTAGGGGCTTCCAGCCCCTTGTGCGTTCACGATTCACGTCCCGTTAGCTCATTCCCCATGTGTTACCCTCCGTGTCCACCTCCAACTCCCGCTGGCGTCGCGCCGTCACCGATCCCGTCTACTTCGCACGCGAATTCCTCGACCTCGATCCGCACCCCGGCCAGCAGCGCTGGCTGACCCACGCCAACCGATCCGAGAATCTGCTCCATACCGGTAATCGCTGGGGGAAGTCCCTCGCCCAAGCCATCAAGTTTGCCCACCGCTGTCTTTTCCAAATCCGCAATCCCCTCCACGACCGCGCCGGCCGCTATGTCGCGGTCAATGTCTCCATCACTCTCGACCAGGCCCGCATCATCTTCAACGAGGCCGTCCGGCTCGTCCGCCGGCTCCCGTCCTCGGATTACCTCATCGATGAGTTGATTCACACCCCGTTTCCGATGCTCCGGCTCACCAACGGTTCCATCCTGTGGGCACGCTCCAGCCAGCGGCGCGGCGAGTATTTGCTCGGACACGATTTCGACTTCGTCACCTTCGACGAAGCGGCTTTCGAGCCCAGTCCGGAGGAAGTGGTCGAAGAGGTGCTGGCGATGCGCGTTGTCGACCGCGCCGGGCAGATTGACTACACGTCAACTCCGCGCGGCAAGAACTGGTTTTATCGCAAGGCCCTCCGTCTGGCCTCAAATCCGGCCTTGGGGTATGTCCAGCGGGGCGACAGCCGCGAAAATCCGCACCTGCCCCGTGAATATCTCGAGCGCACCATGCACCGACTTTCGCCGCAACGCCGGGCGCAAAACATTGAAGGCCGCTTTGTCGATTGTGGCAATGAGGTCCTGGCCGAATCCGATATCCAACGCGCCCTCTCCCTGTCAGCCGGGCTGTCAGCACCTCTCCCCGGGCATCGCTATGTCCACGGCTGGGACTTGGCGCGTAAACGGTCATGGACAGTTGGGGTCACGCTGGATTGCACGGTCCGCCCGCTGCAAGTGGTCGCATTCGAGCGGTTTCAGCACCGCAGTTGGCCCGCTGTCTTTACTGCCATCCGCAGCCGCTACGCGCGCTATCAGGGGCGGGTTCTGATTGATGCGACCGGATTGGGGGACGTTGTCCTGGCCGAATTGGTCGATATTGGCGCCGAGGGATTCAACTTTGGCGAACGAGGCGGACGCGCCAAAAACGAACTCATCGCCGCTTTGGAACAGGCCTTCGTTGCTGGTGCGGTGGCAATCCCTCAAGTCGAGATGACCATTCCGGATGGCGAATACTGGTCTTTGGCCGGCGAACTGCGCGAATTCACCTGGGAGGACAATACCCATTGCGATGCCGCCTTCGCCCTGGCTCTGGCCGTCTGGCTGGCACGGACGGGCCATGAAATCGCGCTCCCGCCGCCTTTCCGTTTGCAGCGCTGGTAACCACCATGATCTTAGCGAGCCGCCGCTGAGCTCGATTAGGAGCACTCAAGCCGGACATTTCTTATGTCGATCTTAGGGGAGAGGGTTCCTAGCGAGGTGCTGATGCGTATGCGCACATGGATCGCGGTATTGACTGGCCTCTTGAGTGTTTTGGGTTCGTTCACCCAAACCACAACACAGGCCGAATTGAACGGCAATTATTATCGAAACGCCGAATATTACATTTCATTCGGCCGCCCGAATGAGGCCTGGAAATTCCTCGAAATCCCCGCGCCCAAAAGTGAGCTTGCCGTTCCCTGCCGGGCGCTCGCCGCGTTCTCGAATGGCGACGGGCAGGCGATCGCCATGCTCGCGCATTGCGCGGTCCATCCGATCAGCACCATCGGCAATGCCGGCGACCTGAGCAACCGTTGGCCCTCGCTGGTGAGGGAGATCATCTCGCTGGTTTCCACCGGGGAAACGAATCCATCAGTTGAGGATTCGACATACGAAGTGACCACGGAAGCGGTGCGCTTTGAACTGCATTATCAAAGCACGACCCCGGGCGATATCGAAGTGCTGGAAAACTGGGTGACCGGGTTCCTGGTGTGTGATACGTCCAACCAGCAGCATATCTATGCGATCCGTTGCGCGGCGCCGCAGGCCGCCGCCAAGGCGTGGGAAAGCGATTTCACCCGGATCATGCCGACCCTCCGTTACGATGGGCCGCAGCGCCTGACGGTGTTCGTCCCGAAGTCCCACATCGGCACATGGTTGTTCATTCTGGCCCTCGGGTTTGCTGCCGGTATCATGTTTCTGATTCTGCGTTCCTACAGCCGCAAAGCCGGCGCCAGAGCATCGTCGCGAGCACTGATGAACATGGCTGCCGCCGACAGGGCACAGGCCAACTTCGAAAACGTCCCCGATCGGCTGACGTCAACTCCCGACTCGCCGTACGGCGACGGTCCCGAGCGGGTTGGCTGGCAGCCGGAGCCACCGTCACGTCCGGATTATTCCGTGATCACTCCCGGTAGTCGCAGCACTCAGCCGTACCCTGCACCGGATCACATGAACATCCCGGATGCGATGAATGTGCCGGATGCGATGAACATGCCCGATTCGATGTCGGTTCCGGCACCGGATGTCGCCGTTCAAACCAAGGTCGCTGACGGCTTCTGGAAATGCTCGTGCGGGCGGATCAACCCGGCCTCGTACGAGTTCTGTGCACGCTGCAATCTGGACCGCCCCAAAAAACCGGCTTCGAGTTAGCCGGCATGATCAGCGCAAGCCCGGGGCCTATTGAAAAACCTGCAATTCCGCGAACGGCGGAGATAGCAGGTGGGCAGAGCAGGTGGGCAGAGCAGGTGGGCAGAGCAGGTGGGCAGAGCCCACCCTGGCATGTCTCGCACGGGATTCGTAGGGTGGGCTCCGCCCACCAGTTTTCGCGGGAACGATCTAACAGCGGCATTTCAACTCTCATCAAGCAGCCGTAACATCTCCGCGGGATCGTTCGTCGGCCTCTGGCAGGCGTGATTCCGGCAAACGTACGCCGTTTCCCTCCCATTTATCGCGCCCATCGCGCGAGTGAACTCGGCGATCTGGCTGATCGCAGGATTCGATTCGCTCGCCGGACGGAGAATCACAGTTTTGTTCGGTTCGTACGCGGCGCGCAGCGTCAGCAACATCTCTTGGGTTCCGCGATCCTCCGGATTACCCACGATGACGACCTCCGCCGCCGGGCCGATACCAAAATCAGCCGCGCAGAGCATCATGGCGTACGCCGATGGTTGGCGGGCGACGTCGCCGCCGAATGCCCGCCCAATGGCCAGAGCCTTTGATTCCAGATCCGCCTGTCCGGTGATGCGGGCGAGGCGAAATAGATTGAGCACCGCCACGGAATTCCCTGATGGGATCGCCCCGTCGTAAGGCTCTTTCTTCCGCGCGATCAAATCCTCGGCGTCGGCCGCAGTGAAGAAGAACCCCCCGTTGTCCCCATCCCAGAATTTCCGCACGAATTCCTCATTCAGCGCAATCGCCGTCTCCAATCGCGTTGCATCAAATGTCGCTTCATACAATTCGAGCAATCCCCAGATGAGGAATGCGTAGTCGTCGGCCGTGCCCAGTACCGCGGCGTCGCCGTCCCGCCAGCGATGAAGCAGCCGGCCATCGTCCCGGTGAAGTTTCGCGAGTATAAACTCCGCCGCGCGCCCCGCGGCGGCCGCATAGGCGTGATCCCCGAATGCCTGTGCCGCCTTCGACAGCGCCGCGATCATCAGACCATTCCAATCAGCAAGTATTTTATCGTCTTTTAGAGGATGCACCCGTTTCTCACGAATCGCGAATAGCGTGCGGCGGATCGACTCGATTCGTTCCCGCAGTGAAGACTCGGACATCCCGGCTTGTTGCGCGTCCATTTCCAATGAGCTCGCGAGGTGAGGGATGTTGTGCCCCGTCCGCTGCTGCGTAGCCTGCTCGAGGAAATTCCCCTCCGGTGTGAGCCCGAATACCCGAATGAACAAATCGGCATCGCCGGCACTCAGAATCGAACGCCCTTCCGCCACACTCCAGACATAGAACTTCCCCTCTTCGCCCTCGCTGTCGGCGTCTTCGGCCGAGTAGAATCCTCCCTCTGGAGACTGCATATCGCGCAGGACATAAGTCAGGATCTCCCGCGCCGCCGTCTCGAATTCTGGTTTCCGGGTTGCCTGAAATGCCTCCGTGTAGGCCATCGCGAGCATCGCCTGATCGTACAGCATCTTCTCGAAGTGGGGGAGAAGCCACTGCGCGTCGGTGGAGTAGCGATGGAATCCATATCCGATCTGATCAAAGATCCCACCCGAGCGCATCGCGGTCAGCGTCCGCTCGACCATCGCCAATGCCGCCGCTTCCCCGGTGCGCTTCCAGTATCGCAGAAGGAACAAGAGCGAATGCGCCGAGGGGAATTTCGGCGCCGGGCCAAATCCGCCATGGCGTGAATCGAACCGCGATTCGAGCTGGTCGAACGCAAGCTCCATCGTTGCCACATCAGGACCCTCGCCCGGTTCACTCGGCAACTCTCTTAGCGCGGCGGTGATGTGCTCGGCAGAATCCAGAATCTCCTGGCGGCGGTTCTTCCAGACATCGGCAACGCGCGGCACCAAATCGAGCATCCCCATCCGGCTCTGCCGTGTTTCCTTTGGAAAATACGTGCCCGCGAAGAACGGCTGCTTCTCGGGAGTCATGATAATCGTCAACGGCCAGCCGCCGCTCCCCGCCATCATCTGGCAGACCGCCATGTAGATGTTGTCGATGTCCGGCCGTTCCTCCCGATCCACTTTGATCGAGATGAAAGTTTCGTTCATGACCTGTGCGACCGCCTCGTCCTCAAACGATTCATGCTCCATCACATGGCACCAGTGGCAGGTGGAATACCCAATCGACAGGAAGATCGGTTTGTCCTCGCGCCGGGCCGTGTCAAATGCCTCCGGCCCCCATGGATACCAGTCCACCGGATTGTCCGCGTGTTGCAGCAGGTAAGGGCTCTTCTCACGGGTCAGGCGGTTGTTTTTCTGGTTGGGTTGCATCAAGCGTTCCTTCGCAATCCTCGTTTCACCCTTGGCCGCGCCATCCGTCACTCCCAGGTTCGTGATCGACCCTGCGCTCACGGGTCTGTTGAAGGACTTGACCTCGAGATCGCGCCAGTTGTGTAAGGGGGAGGTTGCTTCGTCGCTCCCTCCGCCTTCGGCGGAGATGCTCCTCGCAGCGACAACTGTGCCTTTGCGTTGCCAACGACCAGTGTGATGTCGTTGCGAGGCGCGGCTCTTTGCGCCGAAGCAACCTCCCCCTAACACAACTGTCGCCGCCTTTCGGAGGGCTTCTTCAACACGCCGTCACGCTCAGGGCTCCATCCGAATCCTTCCCGCGCGAAACGGTGGGCAGAGCCCACCCTAGTATCCACTGAAAAACCGTCATCGACCAAGTAGCAAGTCTGATTACTCGGGTGCCACGGACAAGGAAGGCTGAGCGGCTTTTCTGCTCGGTCTTCCTTGTCCGTGTCTTTCTTCTGTTTGCGAGAAGAAGACACGGACAAGCAGATTCTCCAAAAAGCCGGAGAATCTGCTTGTCCGTGGCACCCTGCTGGAGAGCTGGGCTGTTCAAGCCTCCTATGGTGCCGGGTTGGGCGGCGGAGGGCCGCTTCGGTAGACGTAATCGTTGAGCAGGACGATATCGAGCGCATCCACTTTGCAGTCGCGGTTGACGTCCAGCGTGTTCGGCCCCGGCGGGTCAGCAGCCCCGCGGTAGATCGCATTGATCTCCACCATGATATCCGCCAGATTGATGCTGCTATCGTAGTTCAGATCACCCGGCACGGTTCCCTGCGGGTAGTTCACGGCGGCGAGGAGATCGATAATACCCCAGCCATCATTGTTGTTGGGGCACCTGGTATTCGACCCCGTTCGCATCATCGCCTCACGCACCTGCATCGGAGTCCAGGTGGGATGTGCCGACAGGATCACCGCCGCACAACCCCCGGCCAGCGGGCACGAGAGCGAGGTTCCCGAGGCGTATGTGTACGTTGTATTCCCGCCCGGATTGGCGCAGGCCGTGCTCACGCCGCACGCGCACACCTCCGGCTTGGTGCGTCCGTCCGCCGTCGGACCCCGCGATGAAAATCCCGCTAGCAAGCCGTAGATATCCACTGCCCCAACAGTGATCATCGAGTCGGCGTCGGCGGGAGCGTTGAGGCCTGCATATCCATTGTTGCCAGCCGAATTACAGACCACAATCCCCAAGGATGCGGCATGGCTGGCTGCAATCGATGTGACCGCGGTATGGCCGTCGAAACTCGCCGGGGTGTACCAGTCCGAGTAACCCAGCGAGGAAGAGATCACATCGACGCCAAACGTTTCGGCCCATTCCATTCCCGCCACCCAGTTGTCTTCCTCGATCGGAGTCTCAGACCGAATGTCTTCGGTCTTAGCCAGCAGGAACTGCGCCCCGTACGCGGGGCCGTAGAGCGATCCGTCTGCCTGCCCGCCAAGCGCCGACCATGTGTACGTCCCATGGTTCATTTGCCCCGGTTGATCAGCCGGTTCATCGGCCGTGTTTCCGTCATTGAAGATGAAGTCGTGTTCGGCCAGGACCCGGCTCTCTGCGTAAGCCGGAGCGAAGGCGACATGCGTTTTGCGGTACCCTGTGTCCATCATGCAGACAATCACTCCCTGGCCCTTGTAACCGAGAGTGTGTACCGCCGGGACGTTGATCTGCTGCAATTGCGAATACGAATTGCCGTAGTTCAAAGCATCGGGCGCTGTGGTGTTCATCGGCTTTTGCAGCGATCCCATTCCGGGTGGCGTCGGCACCGTCGGTTCGGGGAAATACTTAAACCCGATCATCGGGTCGATCTTTCGAACACTGGGCAGCGCCGCAAGGCCGGAGAGAAGATCCGGATCAATTTCGAACGAAGCGGCGTTCAGCCAGCGCGAAGTATGCCGGAGGACACCGCCTGTGGCGATTATCTGATCCACATAATCCTGACGCACCGGCAAATCGCCAAACTCGACTCGGTCACGCCCTACCTTCGCGCGCCGCCATACCTGACGGGTACTCAGCGCCACACTCTGCACCGTGGCACTCGCGGCAAGGCCGGCGTCATCCGCAAATCCTTTGTCCGTGAAATACACCCAGACTTTGACCCGGCCGTTCTTGACGGTGTTTTGGATGACCTCTGTCGCCCACCCGGAGATCACCGGATTCTGTTTGGCCGCCATGTACTTGCCCTGAAGGGCCGGGCGTGACTGGGGTGCCGCCGCGTCGGATGTGCGAGGCACGATCAGGAAGACTACTGCCAGACTAATGGCTGAAACTTTGGCTAGATCGGTGTGCGTAAGACGCAATCTCATGTTGTCCTCAGATTGAACTGCAAACATCACTTTTGGTCGGCGCCGCCTGCCTACTTTTTGGATCGGCAGACTCAGTACGTAACGTCAACGGCGATACAACGATGTCATCCTCTGAAATACCGCTCCCCCAATGGAGCCGAAAGGTAACCAGGACGCGGGGAATCCCGGAAGATCGTATCACAATGCTGCCCCCACAGGTGCACGACGAAATATACCGCAAACTCGTTGTTTGTCAATGAGAACGCCGCCATTTGCCGCACGATGCGCACCGGGCGAGGCCAGACCTGTCCGCTAATTCGAACGAGGGAACACTTGCCCAGCTTGCATCCCCACCATTTCCAGCGTTATTACACTCGAGAGCCTTGTCCCATGATTCCCCTGCTTCCCATGCTTCGCATAATTCCCATCCTGCTGATCGCAGCCGTTTGCGCGTTCCCGTGTCCCGCAGTCGAGTTCACGCTTGATCCCTCCGGTTCTGCACTTTGGGGAGGCGGCCAAGCGATCACGCTATCGGGCGAGTGGCTTGTCACTGGCCACCCGGATGGGCTGCGCGTATGGCAGAAGACGGTGGGGGGACAGCGGCGGTTGACTGGGCAATTGGAAATCCGCGGTGGAGTTCGAGACCTTGCGTCGAACGGCACTGTCGTGTACGGCTTGGACGGCGCGGGCAATGCCTTCATGGCGAGTATCGCCGATCCATCGCAACCCAGCAATGAAGGAGAATTAGGTCCAGTTCACGAATGGTCGGCGCTGGCCATCAATGGCCATTTCGCACTTTTGGCCGGCACCGATTCGGCCATGTCATTCGATATCACGGACCCGTTTGATCCCGTCGTTGCCGGTATCGCGAGGTACAGTGGCGCAGCCCTGTCAGTTGCCGCCCACGATACTCTCTTTGCCATCGGGCAGGGAAGTGCCGGGCTCTTGGTTGGCAGGCAACACCCAGATGGATCACTGAGCATTCAAGGACACCTCACTGGCCAGGCTGTAAGCGAACTTGTGACTGATGGGACGTATGGCTGGGCGCCGCAGGGTGACAGCGGGGTGTTGATCCTCGACTTCACGAATCCGAATCTCCCGGTGTCAGTAGCTCGCATCTACACTTACGGTGTTGCGACACATCTTTCATTGGCTGGCGACCGCCTGCTGGCCGCCGATGAAATCGCTGGGTTGAGTTCGTATCGCCTGATTGCCCGTCCATTTCCTTATTGGCAGTCCGAGTTGAATTCTCTGCACGGCGTTGATGGACTTATGGCCGAATCCCCCTCGCGTTTCTATGCGATCCGGGATGGCGAAGTATTCACCGTGGATGTGGACGTTGCGGGGCGGCTGTCGCAGACCGCTCAGTTCAGTCACGTTGGCGCGTACCGGACAGTGCTTCGTTATCGTGAGTGGATCTATGTCATGAGCACAACGGGCATTTGGCGCGCCGACGGCGCGATGCCGCTCGCTGATTCGAACTTCATCCGTTTCTCGTCGCAATCGATCCGAAGCGCCGTCGTCGTCGGCGACAAACTGCTGACCGCTGAGGGTCATTCGGGCGCGCGACTCTATCGCATCAAGAACGACGGGTCGCTCGAATTCCTCTCCCGGATTCCCGCATTGACATCAACGGGCGGTGTTGTGTTCAGCCGCGATTCGCTGATGGTGCTTGATAGCGTCTACGGTTTCCAGATCTATGGCGTGACCAATCCGTATGCTCCCGCTTATCTCGGAGGACGTGCTCTCGACCGCCAGGCGCCAGTGGCCGCGATCTATCGGAATTACCTCTACATCTCGGAGCCCCTCCAGGGTGTCTCCATCTGGAATTGGCAGTATACGGCCAAACCGGAGAAGCTGGGGTTCCTGCCGCACACGAGAAGGACAGAAGGGATTCTGATCGATGGCAACCGGCTCTATGTGGCCGACCGCGATTCCGGCCTAACGATCTTTGACCTGACCGTGCCCACCAATCCCGCGACACTGGCACGGATCCCGGCGCCCTTTTCTCCGACTTCGCTTTGCCGTTCCGGCCGTCTGCTCTACACGGGACAATCGGACTGCACCGTATCTGAGATCGATGTATTGAATCCTGCGTCACCAGTCCTCCTGGCCGTAACCGAGATTCCCGGCCCGGTGCATGGGGTATCCCAATTCGGCGAACGTACCTGGGTGTCTACAGAGTCAGCGGTGCGCACGCTGGCCGTGGGCCCGGCCCTGCTGCCGGGCGATTTCAATGCGGATGGTTTCGTTGACATCTTTGACGTCACGTCGATGATTGCCTACTGTTTCAGCGCTGGTGATCCTCCGTTCCGTCTGAACGCCGCCGATGTGAATGCCGACGGGCAGACTGATTTGATCGATATTGTGCTTCTGATCGATTACATCTTCAGTGGTGGGCCTGACCTTCTGCCGGGTAAGGTGGAATGACCCCGATGCCGGCGAATCAATTGACGTTCTGGTGGCACGGAAATCCCGCCCGTGACTCTCACAGGAGAGATCCAACTTACCGAACAGTCAGTGCCGCCACCCGTAGAGGCGGCCCTATGTGGCCGCCCGGGCCGTTTCCCCGCCCCGACACAATAGGGCGCCCACACAGGGGTGCCCCAACGGTCGCGGATATTCCTAATGGGCACGGCCATCTCGCCCGTGCCCCTAACGGGAGTGATCCGAATAGGCTATGACTGACATGACCCCACGCGAATTCACCGCCCAGGTGATAACCGTCTCCACCCGTTGCGCCGCAGGGGAGACTGAAGATCGTTCCGGACCGCTGGCCTCCTCCCAATTGGTTGATCTTGGGCTGTCCACCAATCCAGTCGTGGTCATTCCCGATAATCGGTCGAAGATCGCGCAGTCGATTCTCCGATACTGCGATTTTGCGCCCGTATCGCTGCTGATCCTCACCGGCGGTACCGGCCCAACGCCCGATGATCTCACACCCGAAGCTATCGTTCCTCTGCTGGATCGCCGTTACTTGGGAATCGAGGAGGCCATCCGGGCCGATGGACGCAATTCGAATCCCAGGGCGCCGCTCTCTCGAATTGTCGTCGGCGGACGCGGGCGGACCGTTGTGATGGCATTGCCGGGATCACCGGGCGGCGCAAGTGATGCTCTGACGACCATGAAACCGTTCCTCCAGCATCTGCTGACTCTGACTCGAGGCAGCCAGGATCCGCATTAGATTTTCAATCATTCGTTCTTCGTACTTCCGCTCACACCGTTTCCTCCAACGTCCCCTTCTCCTCCGGCTTCTCGCGACCGATGCTGTTCAGCCACCACCGTGTTCCGCGTTGCTGGGCGTCCTGCATGCCTTCGAGAATCGGCAACGCCATCCACAATAGATGGCGGCATACCTCGGCAAAGGGACGATCAAGGGATTCGGCGGCGGTATTGATTCTGGACTTGAGCTCGGTGGACAGGAACAGCTTTACCGCGTGTTGTCCTCTGAGATGATGTGATGGATGCATTCGTCTTCTCCTTTGCCCATGTGATCCGGAATTCGTTCGAACTTCCGGTGTTTGCGTTGATGAGTGATCAGAGTCTGGGGTGATGATGCTTTCCAGCCGACCGCGCGCTCGATGCGCACGGCGATCTGTCCCCAGGTCATGTCCGGCGTCCTGGCATCGAGTATTCGCTCGGCGGTGGTGCGCCATTGTGCCCGGCAGATCGCGCAGTTGGGCAGTTGAATCGCCTCCAACCCGAACATGCGCGCGACCAGCGGAGCAAGTTCAATCTCGAGCTTGGCGAGAGCGCGCCGATGGGCCATCCGTACAAAATCCAATGGCACACCGGTGGCTCGTGCCAGTTGCGGCATCGAATGGCCGTCGAAATAGTACCCCTCCACAATCGCGAGTTCACCCGCCGTCAGTACCCGAAGCGCGCGTCGCACTGATATCTCTACGGCATAACTGCGGCTGGCCGGGTCGCCGCGCGCAATCGCGGCTTCAATCGGGTCTTGCTCCAGTTCATCAAGTCTGCCCTCGTGTTCCAAATGCACCTCCATGTAGAGTGGGCTTTGCCCACCATTCACGCCTCCGCGCCCAGAGTCCGCGCGTTCACGCAAAGCATGACGGCCACCGGGGCCATGCGACGATCAGTTGACCATCACTTGCCCCGGCATCCGGCGAGATGATTCGAAACGACACGAGGGCCTCGCTTTGTCCACTCAGTCCACTGAGTCCACTTAGTCCACTTCGTCCATCGTCGTTCCGAGGTCGTTTGTTCCGTGGCGCGAATTGTCTTATACTCGCCAGACCGGCCTGGCCGGAAAGGGCGACACGTTGAACACAAGGGAGATGACGATGGCGGAGATCTACATTGCAGGCGCAGTACGAACGGCAATCGGAAAATTCGGCGGAACGTTGGCGGAGACTCCCGCCGTCGACCTTGGTGTGGCAGCCGCGATTGGCGCGCTCAAGCGCGCAAACGTCGACCCCAAGTCCATCGATGAGGTGTTCTTCGGCCATGCGCGTCAGGCCAACTGCGGCCCCAATCCGGCCCGCCAAGTCGCCTCACGCGCCGGTGTGCCGTACGAATCCCCCGCCATGACCGTCAACCAG
>JAKAKI010000081.1 GCA_021813505.1 bacterium
GTTGAAGCAGGGCTGCCAACTGGTCTAGTTCGGTTGCTCCGGCGACAGAGATTGCGCGGCCGCTTTCCCGCCCGATGATCTCGGCGGCGAGACTGCGTTCGACATTTGATCCGGTCACAATCACAGAGAGATCATTCTCCAACAAAGTCTGGCACAGTAGACGATATCGTTCGGGTTTCCAGTTACGTGCCGATCCACCACAACCGGGGTGGATGACGACCGAGGCCCGTTGCTCGAAGTCAACACCAGCCTTCTCAATCATTATACGTACAGCATCCATCGAGTCTTGAGTGGGCGTGCACAGAGGATCGATCGTAGCCCAGGAGTTTTGTCGCAACCCTCGGAGAGACTCCAAGTTAAGATCGCGTTCGTGACGTCCGCTATTCGCGCGGGCGATGCGAACCCGGCGATTGAAGCGGTAGGAGTACCAGCGACGGGATGTGCCGACCCGGAGCGGAATCTGCGCCCGTTTCAGAATGGCGGCAAGCTCAGGGCGAGGGTAAAGGCAGAGCGCCGCATCGAACGCCCGCGCGCGTAAGGTCGATACCAAAGACCCAGTCTCACTGGTCCGCGGTACGGCAATACAGTCATCGATCCAGGGGCAAAGTTTCACGACTGGGGCGACATACTCTGAAACCAGGAAGGTCACCTTGACTGCCGGGTCATGAACTTTGAGGGCGGCCGCCACCGGGAAAGACAGGATTACATCCCCCAGTCGGTCGGTGCGGGTGACGAGGATGTTGTTCATGGGCATCCGCGGCGAAGGCCTTGGTACGGATACAATATACGGGAACCGAGGGGGCCGACCAAGTGGTCCCGTCTCTTCTGGGCGTGTTGAGAAACCATCACCGTTGTGAATTCGAGGGGCTGGACACTCCTGTCCGGCCTTTTTCAATACGCTCACTACTGCCGGTTAGCTTTAGCGGTGGTTCAACTGCCGGAGTTTGGCATATTTGGTGAACACATACACGGCGGAAAACCAGGCGAGGACAAGTCCCTGCCAGCCATCGAGGAATCCGGCGCGCAGGAAGTACGCCTGGATGAATTTGAATGCCGGACGGACGGTCAGTGACCAAAGGCCGGCTCGCCGGGCGGCAGTGTCTAATGACTCGGCAGCGAGACTGGTGTACGTGTTCAGACGGTTGAGATACGCCTCAACGGTTTGGTCGCCCTCATGCCACAGCCAGCCATTGAGGATGGGCTTTGGACCTTCGGCGGCTACGGACTCATGCACCTGGTCGCTCGTGAAGTGGGCGGCATCGCGCCGGAAGAGCCGGACCACACGGTCGCGTCCCCAGTCACCGTGGCGCATCCAACGTCCCAGGTACCGAGTGCGGCGGCGGATCGCGTACGCCGCGATGGGCGCATCGTTACGGGTGACCGCATCTTTGATTGAGGCAGCGAGTTCGGATGAGACTGTTTCATCTGAGTCGATTGAGAGGATCCAGGGGCCGGACGCCAGCGATGCGGCCTCCTGCTTGGCGGGACCGTAGCCACGCCATGGACGAATCTCAACCCGGGTCGCGAGACGGCGGGCGATTGTCTCGGTGGCATCTTCTGAGTCATGATCGATTACGACAATGATCTCGGAGCAGAACTGAATCGACAGGAGTGCGGCCTCGATTGTGCCGGCGGCGTCCCTGGCGATCATGACGGCGGAGAGGCCCGGGACTTTGGGCGGCAGAGGGTTCATGGTGTTGCGCCCTGTCGAGACAGTTCGACGGAGGGTACCAGTGACATGTGGCAAGTCGGGAGTGTGCCACTGACCTTGGTCAGTGAAGCTTCGATTGATGTGCCACTGACTAAAGTCAGTGGCACACGCCAGTGCCCATCACGATCTCCTGTCATTCCCGCGAAAGCGGGAATCCATTCGTCGGTGTGTCGCCTGGATTCCCGCTTTCGCGGGAATGACATTCGAGGGAGGGATGTATCAGTGTTAAGAGTCGATTTGCCGTTCAGCGAGAGAGGGCGTATGCAGTACGCCCCTGCACACCGTCCATATGTGTTCAATTCGCGGGGAAGGTGCATCATCCGACCTTCATTGGAGTGGGCTTGGGCGAGGGCTGGTCTTTCGTAGCGGATTGACCTAGTTCCTTTCTGGTCCGGTAGACGGTTTGCTCAAGAACGTTCTCCCAGTCGTCGACGCGCTGGCCCCAGGTGGCGTAATTGAGCACGTACTCGCGGGCACGGCGGCCCATCTCGCGTCTTGCGTCGGCGCTATCCAGAAGATCCGAGATACCGTCGGCCAGAGCTTTGGCGTTGTCAGGAGGCACCAGCCGGCCGAATTCACCCTGGCGCATGACGTCGAAGACTCCGCCCACGTCGGTCGCGACTACAGGAATGCCGCTCTGCATGTACTCTAACAGAGAACGGGAGACAGATTCAGAACCGATTGAGGCGACGACGCCGATGGCGCACTGCGAGAGGACGGCGAAGAGATCCGGGATCATCGTGTCGACAATCGTGATTTGTTTGGTCAAGTTGCCTTCGACAAACCAGCGCCGGAACATGCCAGCGTCGTATTCAGACGAGTATCCCAGCCAGAGGAAATGGACATTGGGATGGCGGCGGCGAATGTGCGGGATCGCGGAGAGCAGGACCCGATGGCCTTTGACCGGTGAGAACCGTGCGAGCAACACAACGATCGGGCAATCGGTTGGCACTCCCAGGCCGGTCAGATGCTTCGGATCGGCCGGTTTTCCATCCCAAGCTCCGGGTTCGATGCCGGCGGAGATGATCTTGAGTTTCTCTGTGGGGATTCTAAGGCGCGTTCGATAGGCGGATGCCAGCCGTTCGTTGGACGTAACGATCATGTCGGTGGCGCGGCGATGGAGCCAGCGCGAAAGCGGATGGCGACTGGGCAATTTGGGATCGAGGGAGCGCACGCGGATTAACACGGGCTTGCGCCGCGACAGGGACTTGGCTATTCCCCAGAGAGAATGATCCTCACCCCAATGCGCCAGTACGGCATCGGGCTGGAATTCGCGATTGAGCGCCAGCAGGCGCCGCAGGTTGCGATACATGCGGGAGGGTGATTTCTGCTCGAGATCAAGATCATCGATCACGCGCAGCCCAGCCTCGCGCGCCATCGTGATCGTGTGGCCATGCGGACGGGGGATGAAGAGGATCTCGTGCCCGCGTGCCTGAAGACGGCTGGCGGTGTTGATGGCGTACCAGGTACCGGCGTTGCGGCCATCGAGGGTGGCGGAGAAGATGAGCTTCATTGGTCGGCCACCTTGGCGCTCTGGAATGTGCAATCAAGATCCATTAACTGTCACTCGACACTGACGAGACGAGTTTCGGCGAATTGAAGATCGTACAGCCGGCGATACAGGCCGCCACGGTCGAGCAGTTCATCGTGCGAACCGGAATCGACAATCTGCCCGTTGTCGACAACCACGATCTTGTCGGCATTGCGAACGGTGGAGAGCCGATGCGCCACGATCAGGGCGGTCCGATCCTGCAGCAGATTCGCAATTGCCAGGCGCACGGCGGTCTCGGATTCGGTATCGAGAGCACTTGTCGCTTCATCGAAGATGAGGATGGGCGGATCGCGCAGGATGGCGCGGGCAATGGCAATACGCTGCCGTTGACCGCCGGAGAGTTTGACACCTCGAGTGCCAACGACCGTATCGAATCCTCGTGGGAGTTGCTCGATGAATTCCAGCGCGTTGGCGGTTTCGGCGGCGCGGCGCAAGCGCTCAGTACTGATGTCGGGCAGACCATAGGCGATGTTGTGCGCGACAGTATCGTTGAAGAGCACGATGTCCTGAGTCACGACGCCGAGCTGTGCACGAATGGAGTTCATGGTCAACTCACGCAGGTCGGCGCCATCAATGGCCACGCGGCCCTCATTGGGATCATAGAACCGCGCCAGAAGATCGCACAGAGTGGATTTCCCGCCGCCGGACGGCCCGACCAGGGCCACCGACTGGCCGCGCGGAATCGTGAGATTGATGTGCCGGAGAACCCAGGGACCGGTCTCGTAACGGAAGCTGAGGTCCTCATAGATGATCTTGTCCCGGAACGCTGTCATCGGGCGGGCGCCGGGAAGGTCGGCGATGTCGACGGGGGTATCGAGCGCTTCGAACACACGGTCGGCGGCGGCGCGTCCCTCCTGAATTTTCGCGAATATCTCCGCCAGCGACTTCACCGGCTGGATCATGGCAAATACGAGGATGATGAAATCGATGAAGGCTTCGGGGCTGAGGCCATTTCGGGTCAGAACAGCATTCCCACCAAACCAAAGGATGGTCACACCGGCAGCAGTCCCGAGGATTTCATTGACGGGCGAATTCAATATCCGTACGCGCGACATCTTGAGCATGGCGCGGTAGAAGGATTCATTTGATTCCTGAAAACGGCCGATTTCGTAGCGCTGCATGCCAAACGCCTTGACGACGCGAATTCCACCGACCGATTCCTCGACAATCGAATGCAGATCGGCGATGCGCTCCTGGGACCGTTGCGAGTACCGGCGCACAAAGCGACCAACCACGATCATGACCGTGGCCGAGAGCGGCAACACCACGACGGTCACCAGAGCCAATTTCCAACTGATGATGAACAACATGGCGAGGAGCACAATGACGGTCAGCGGCTCCTTGACGAGGCGCGTGAAGCCGAGATCGAGCATGTCGTTGAGGACGCGCACGTCATTGGTGACGCGCGAGATGATCTGGCCGGTCCGGGTGCTGGCGAAGTAGGCCAGCGACAGGTCATGGTAATGGGTAAAGAGCTCGAGACGGATGGTGCGGATGAGGCGCTGCTGGACGACGGCAACCACGATATTCTGCAGATACAGCAGGATGTTCTTCGCTAAGGAAATCAACAGCATGGCAATGCACAGCCGCGCAAGTGTCACCGACTCCTCGGGGCGGATGATCAGCTCACTGAACAGTCGGATGGCACTGTTCTTCATTCGGTCGACCCATGCCCCCATACCGGTAGAGGCAATCGCGTCTGAAGCTGCTGTGGGATCGACGGGCGAATGGAGGAAGAGCGTCTTGACAAGCGGGCCGATCAACAGGAACAACAAGGCGGAGAGAACGACATAGAGAATCGTCGCCGTGACCGAGACCACCATGTGCATCCGGTAGGGGCGCACGTAGGCCAAGAATCGGCGCAGAGAATTCAACCGCTCGGGAGATTGGGGTTCGGCGGCGGTCACGGCGCATTCTCCGGCTGAGGTGTCTGGACGCCTTGAGGCACTGTCCGGCTCCGCGAGGACTGAATCATCCGAGCAACAGCGTCGGTGACAGAGTCGGGTGTCACGGCACTGTTCCGGGAGTCCAAGACGACGTCCAGAGGTCCAATCGGCTTGTACTTGCCGGCATCGCTGACCAGAAAGATCGCCAGAACCGGAGTGCCGAGGGCGGAGGCAAAATGCATCGGGCCGCAGTCGCCGGAGAGAAACAGCGCCGAACGGCGCAGCAACGATGCCAGGTCGTTGAAAGATAGGACTCCGGCAGGGCTGACAGCGGTGATTGCAGATGCCATCACCTCACGCGCGCATTCTTCATCATCCGGACCCCAGATCAACGCAATTTGGGCAATGCCCTGCTGGTGCAGCGAATTGGCAACGGCGGCGAACTGCGCTGCGGGCCAGCGCTTGTCCCCGCGACCACCGGGATGCAGAACGACCAGAGGCAACGTTGCCTTCAAGTTGTTCTCAGAGAAGAATCGATCACCGTAGCCGCTGTCTTCCTTCGGCGGTTTGAGGAGCGGGCGCGGAGTTGAGCGGAACGACGTGACGGCGCGCAGCAAATCAAGGTGCATATCGGCGGCATGCCGGGGGGTGTCGGGAACCGGGACGGGAATCTCGTAGAATTCCGCGGCCTCTCCCCTGTCATGGCCAACGCGAACCCGGCCGCCTGACAGCGCGGTTACAATCAGATGGTTGAACGAAACAGTCCGGTCATCCGAGGCATCGAAGACGAGGTCGAATTTCATCGCGCGAAGCTTGCGAATCAGCGAGCGGATGCGCAGAGGGTTTCTGGCCAGAGTCCTGCGATCAAATGGGATGAATTCGTCGGCGGATGGGACGAGACTGCGCAGTTCCCAATGGCGGCGCGCCAGCAGGCACACAACATGCGCTCGTGAGAACCTTCCTTTGAGTGCGACGAGGAGCGGCGTCACGAGAACCGCATTGCCGATACGATCATCGAGGCGGATGACCAGAATGCGCGAAATCTTCTGGAAGTCGCTGTCGTTCGGTCTCGGACCCCGTGGTGGGGCGGCGCGCCGGAGCCAGGCAAGCGCCATGCGGTGCAGGAGTTTGTCGGTGAAGGCTGCCATGGGGATATGGTTCCGGTCAATACGTACGTTTTGACCGGCCATCCGGATTCAATAAACACTTGGGAAGCCATGCAAGTCAAAAGCCGAGCGGACCCTCCAGTAGCTCCACTTGGCTAAAGATAACGAAAAGACGCAGAGAATTGGTTCGATCGGGAGGGCGAGGCTCCTGCCGAGCCTCTTTCCGCGCGGAAAGAGGCTCGGCAGGAGCCTCGCCCTCCCACGCACATCCTGAATCCAAATTCGCCCCGGCAGGGAACTGAAAGACCGATCCCGGGACGCAGCCGCGAGGGAACTTACCCCTGTACGTTTCGAGTTTCGGCGTAGCGGCGCGCCAGACGTTCGACGACGATTGGTGGTACGAATTTGGTCACGTCGCCGCCATGCTGGGCGACGTTTTTGATGATGGTTGAGGAGAGATAGGTGTATTTCGCGTTCGGCATCAGGAAGACCGCCTCGACCGAGGGCGCGAGGGCGCGATTGGTCAAGGCAATCTGGAATTCGAATTCAAAGTCGGAAACGGCGCGCAGGCCGCGGAGAATTGCAGTGGCTCCGCGCTGGACGGCGAGTTGTGCCAGCAATCCGCTAAAAACGACGACCTCGACCCGGCGTTGGACGTCGTCCATCTCCAAGAGTGGGAGACATTCCAGGATCATGTCGCGGCGGTCCTCCGGTTTGAAGAGATGGATTTTGGCGGGGTTGATGGCAACGGCGACGATCAGGTGGTCGAACAGCGCCAAGGCGCGGTTGATCAGATCGAGGTGCCCATACGTGATGGGGTCAAATGTGCCCGGATAGATTCCGATTCGGTTCTTGGTCGGTCCCGTCATCGTTGGCTCCTGTCGCTGGCGATTCTGCCGGGGAAGAGAGTCCGACCGGCAATGACCACTGCCAAATCGCAAACATAGTATCGCCGAAACGGCGCTCGGTCCAGAGCGAAAAACCGGGTGGCGGATCGCCCGGAGGGTCTTTCTTGTGATACTCGATCACCAGAACACCGGTGGGTGCCAGGCATTCGGCTTCGGAGACCGCCCGCAGGGTCTTCGCCGGCCAGCCCAGGCCGTAGGGTGGGTCCGCCATTACAAGCGAATAGCGCCGGCCCTGGCGCGCCAGGACTCGCAGAGCGGGCAACGCCTCCATTGCCAGGAAATCTCCTTCGGCTTCCGCTCCGAGTGCGGTCAGATTTCGGTGGGCGCGATCGATTGAGCGACGGGACTTATCGACGAAGGTGACGTGGACTGCTCCCCGTGACAGCGCCTCCAGGCCCAGGCTGCCTGCGCCGCAGAACAAGTCCAGGACCTCGGCCTCTTCGGATACACCCACGATGATATTGAAGAGGGATTCTTTGACACGATCCGCCGTCGAGCGAACTGACTCACCGGGGACGGTGTGCAGAGTATGCCCCTTGAAGCGGCCGGCGATAATTCTCATTGGCGCTCACCTATAGAATCGAGCGGGGCGGATTCGCCTTGAGTAAATCTGACCCAGCCGGACAGCATGGCAGCGGTCTTGGGTCCGATGCCTCGGACCCTCTGGAAGTCCTGGAGATTGGCGAACGGGCCGCGCTGTTCACGGTCCGCGATGATGCGATCTGCCAGTGCCTCACCGATACCGGGAAGACGGATCAGCTCGCGCCTGCCGGCAGAATTGACATCGATCAGAACATGACCTGGGTCGGTCAGATCGTCAGGACCTCGGGCACCCCTTGGTCGGGCACTCTCTCGATAAGTGACTGAGGCGGAAGAATCCTCTGTGCCGGGAGCAGATGTTGGCCCGATGTTGACATCTTCGATGACCCAGGCGGGGACATCGTCATTAGCACGGCGATCATACCATTCGTAGAGGATCCATCCGCCGGCGATCAACCCGATGACGATAAGTGCGCGGAGCTCGTTGCGCGAGAAACCGTAGGCCCCTGCCAAATGGGCCGGGGGGGCCTTTTGGCCATCGGCGAGCTTGTCAGTTGCCATTGTCTACTCTGAATAGATCAAATGCAACAGGACGCGACCGACTGAGCCCAGCGACCTGGGAGAGCATTTGTCGGGGGAGTCGTGCGTTGTATGCCAATAGGGATAGCGCATGTCGATGATGTCGATAGCCGGGATACCCTTCGCGAGGAGGGGCATGTGATCGTCGAAAATTTCATCCTCGTGTTCGGGACGGAAGGCGGTCTCCCCCAGCTCCGCTGCGACCTTCCAGACTTTATCCACCAACGAGGGGGAATACTTGACAGAATACCCTTCCTTGAATATCTGCAGGGCACTGTCACCGACCATGTCGACGAGAATCGCCCACTTGTATTCGGCGGGAAGGTGATCGGCGAAGTAACGTGAACCCAGGCACCAGCCCGCTTCCTGGGAATACAGCCCAGCGTCTTCGCCATCGAAAAACGCGATATCAACCCCGATCGAAGGCGCCTGTGCCCGCATGGCACGTGCGATTTCCAAGAGTAGCGCCACGCCGGAAGCGCCGTCATTGGCCCCGAGAACGGCCTGATGCCGGCCGGCAGAATCAGCGTTCATATCCGCGAAGGGCCGCGTGTCCCAGTGGGCACAGAGCAGAACGCGGCGCGAGCGGTTGGCACCGAAGCGGCCTGCGTAATTGAACATCAGTACCGAGTCATTGAAGCCCGGGGGACGGCCACGAAACTGCTGTTCGATGAGTGTATCGGCGAGGACGCCCAATTGCACGCGCAGCCAGTCACGGCACTGTTCGTGACCACGCGTACCGGGCACCCGTGGGCCGAATTCGGTCTGCTTGACCAAATCGGCGAATGCCCTATCAGAATCGAAAGGAGGCACAGTTTTGGAGCAGCCGAGCAGCGCAACGGCAGCAAGAAAGCCGTAGAGCCAACGACGGTGGGTCAAATGCATGGGGGAATGATAAGAGAGCCGACTCCGAATCGCCAGAGTGAACCTGATCAGGATTGGCACTGATTGTGAGGTTGAGTCCGGCCCGGCCACTATGGAGGGGGGCCGGAGAACTCCGCGGCCGAAGCCCACGAGTATGGAGAAGAAGAGAATACTTCGTCACACCCTCCGCACGCGGGGGGGACGTTCCTCGCAGAGACCGCTGTCACTTCCGTTTCACGAAAACGGATCAGAATGTGAATTCGGCCCAGAGTGCCAACTGGCGGATGTGGGTTTTCGTATTGTCAGTTCGCGAGTCGCTCCACTGTGCGGAGAATCCGCCTTTGACCCGTGTGGAGAATGAGTAGTTGGCCTGGGGCGATACGCTGAATTCAGTACTGGCGGTTCCAGGGGTCAGAACGTTGCTTGAGTCTCCCATGTACGATTGGCTGGTCTTGCCCGAGATACGGACCGACATGGTCATTTGCGATGTGAGGCGAATTCCGCGAAGGAGCGGAATCGGGATTCCTTTGGGGGAACTGAAGGAGTAATCGAAGTTGGCATCCCACGAGTGCGTTTCGGTTCTGGTCGGCCGGGGCTGCTTCTGGTTGAGGACACCCCGCGTCGTGAGGTTGGCTATCGAGAAGCCGAATCGGATGGTTTTGTGAATGGTGCCGCTCACACTGATCAACGGTGAGAATCCGCTGGACCATCCCTTGCTGGTCCAGGAATTCGGCGTGCGAGACTTGCCGGTGCCGCCTTCTTCAAACTTCTGGCTGTACGCACTCCGGACTGCCGCGCTGGTGAAGATCCAGCCGATCGGGGTAATGCGCTCGAGGCGATCAAGCGACGTGGAGAGGGAGGGGAACGCTTCACTCAGGGTGTAGGTGCTGCTCCCGCTTTGCTCGCGCCAGTTGAACGACCAGCCGTACGAATTACTCACGGTGAGTATACTTCCGAACTTGATGCTGTTCTTGATGTCGAGCCGGTCGCCGTTGGATCGCGTGGGGGGCGGGCGTCCGGGTGATGCCGTCGTTGTCAGGCTCGGCGGAAGGACTTCATTGGCGGTGTTGAGGCCGAAGCGGAAGTCGAGGCCGGGGCGGCTTGAGAGATTGTTTTGGCTGACGGCGTCGTTGTGGCCGTAAGTGATCGACAGCGGTCCTATCGGCGTCGTGACCCAGTTGAATCCGCCCAATATGCCGCGCCAGATGGCTAGAGGGCCGAATCCACCGGAGCCGCCGGAAACGGTGCCGGCGGCACTGGCGACAACCGGTTTAGTCTCCTGAGTCTTCGTCGGAGTTGGCGGGCCTTGGACAAACGGATTCGGCGGACCCAGCGGTTCGGGGCTTTGATCCTGCTTGTTGGAGGGCTGGGGTTGCTCCTGCTGGCCATTCCGATTCTGGTTCTGGCCCTGATCCAGTTGCCGCTGGACTTCCCCTGGCGCCGGTGGCGCGTCACCGCCAACGAAACCAGGCTCCTGGATCTCGATAGCGCCGGCCGGAGGGGATAGCTGTTTGTCCCCTGTCTGTTTCTTCCCACCAGTCTTCTTGATCGTCGAGCCGGGACGTGCCTTTGGATGTGTGTAGCCAAGGAAGCTCCACAGCTTTGCGATATCGAAGTTGGCATTCGCGTTCAAAGTGCGGCTCAACTGCACGTTGTGAGTCGGGATCTTGACCGGGCTGCCCCGTTCCCAGCCCGCCGGGTGATCTTCGGAGCCGTCGACCGTACCGCGGAATCGCGCGACGGTCAAGTTTTCAATCTGGTCATTGAAGTCGGCCGAGTAATTGAACGTATGCGTAAAGAATGAAAAGATGAATGGCTTGTATTCTGCCGAAACCCTCTGGCGGAATGACTGTTCCGTCCCCAGACGGAATTCCTTGGGGTTGAGAACGAGATTCAGATCGCGCGGGCCGGACAAGCTGCGCAGCGTCGACATGTCATAGCTCAGGGACAGAGCGGGAATCGGAGCCATCCCCAGCTTCGCAGTGCCATTGAAACTCCGATTGTCCACCTTGGTCGTGTCCTGGCTGCTGTTCACACTCGTCTGCACGGAGCGCGAGTAGGTGCCGCTGGCGCTGAATGACGTCGGGATCACCGAGAGCTTGGTACCGTACAGACTGCGAGGGAATAGCAGGTAGCGCATCCAGCTCAGTGGCGAGAAGTAGCCACGTTCTTTAAACATTGGCATATAGGAAGCGCCGGCGTTGTAGTTTTCAACTCTGTTGACCGGCAGGCTGGGTGACGTTCCCCGCTGGCGGCTTGCCATGAACGTAGCGGCAAGCGCCCCGAAAGTATTCTTGAAATACCAGGGAGCCGACGGCGGGGAGAACTTGAAGCTGGTGGTTACACTCTGGGCTTCGTCCCGTGATTGCAGCGAATCCTGCATCTGGCGATCCAGAACCACATCGGAGCCAATCAGCAATTTGGGGGTTGCGACTCTACGGCTGTAGTTGATCGAGATCGGCAGACTCATGCCCCAGGAAATCGGGACGAATTTGTCCATCCGGATCGACCCATTGACAGACGCATTCGTCTGCCCGGTGGAATTGAGCACACTCCCGGATCGCCCCTCGTTCAGGGTCCGGAAGGCGTAGGTCCGGGTCTCCATGCTCGCGGTGAACCCCATGAGATCGGCCATCTGGGCCGTCAGGGAGCCCCTGGCGGCAGTTCCCTGATCCCGGCGGACGTCATCCAAACTCAATTCGTCGAACCAGATTTCGCCGGAGTCGGGCGGAGCAAGTTGGGGTCCATCGCGGGCGGCGCCGAGTTCCATAAAGGAGATTCGCGAGAGGCTGGGAGTACCGCGCACCCCGACGTGCAGGGTGGAGTCATAAACGTAAAGCGAATCGAAGCCTTGATGGTTCACGATCAGCTTCTGGCGGGCTTCCTCTTTGACCTGGGTGATCTTGTCCAGATCGATGCTCATCATCTGCCAGCCGGGGTCAACACGATGGCTGTAGAAATAGTAGTTCTTGGCGTCGGCGCCGAACCGGAAGAAGAAGTTTGTATTGGTATCGGCATTGAATCCGCCATGCACCCACATCTTCAGAAGACGATAACCGGTGAGGTCCTGCGCCGTCGCCGAGGCGAGCCGGGCGCGTCCGGAGTCACCCGCGTGGAAGTCCGAATACTTCAAAAGTAGCGATTGCTCTTTTTCTTTGACGCCATTGACATCGACAAAGCCCCCGACTCCCGGCGGGGAAACATAGTCGCGATTTTCCTCTGTATTCTTGACGGCAATCTCGATCCGGCCCCTTGGCGTCGTCTGGGTTGTCGTGTCGACCACCGTCTTCCATGTGCTTTGGACGAGATTCACGGCAGCGACGTAGATCCGTGTCCGTTCGGTCGTGCCATTGATCCACAGCCGTGCGTATTCAATGTCATTCGAGTCGGGAGACCCGCCAACTTTGGACATGTAATCCCAGACCGGTATCCGGTACGTGACCCACACGAGAGTGTCCGTGTACCCAGTGACATCGCGCGACACCAGGCCCGAGGAATCCACCATGATTGATCCCGGATTGGCCAGGTCCAGATCGTAGGTAAAGTACTTGTTGGCAAAATCAAGATTGTGCTGGTTCTGACCGCCCAGATCTTCAGAGTCGGGGAAGCCATAGCGATCGGGATCATTGCCGTTGAGTTCGGTTCCATTGATGTGGTCGTACGTATAATACCCGCGCTCATCTCGTAACGGAGCGGCCCAGTCGTCGCCATTGGGATCGGGATTCGTTACCGGATCATAGCCCGCCTCAGAGGTATCGGCTTCCATGTCCAACCCAACGTCTTCACCATCATCCAGGATTCCATTGGGACTGCGGGTCTTGTTGGCGAGGCCATCTTCTGAATCCAGAACGCGGTCAGCATTGACATCTTCGGATATCCGGCCGAGATCGATGTGCAGACGTCCTTTGCCAACGACCGCCATGCGGAGCTCGATGTACTCAGCACGGGACTGGTCATAGGCTCCCGTCGGGAGTGCGCACATAATGCCACCCCACGCCGAATCGCGAGGCTGCGAATCTCGCACCACGATCGGCGACCGGTCGGGGCGAAAATCCAGAATCAGGACGGTGGCATTGGTGGTCGTACCCTTACGAATATCGCGTCTGTAAATCGCGGTTTCCGGGAACGGAACATAAGGGTTGAACCAGTTCAGACCGGCATCGAACAGGCCACGAGGGCGTAGATTCAATTCCGTGAGCGGATCGAGCGGCGGGCTGGCGATGGTCCATCGTCCGCGGCTCACGCTGAAACTGTACGCGCGTTTGGCGCTTTCAAAATCGTCGACAAGCACATTGCCCTTGGTGTTGGGATTGGGCATGGATCGGGCGACCTCGGCGCTGGCGGTGAAGCTCGATTGGGCGTTTGTCTCCACCAACGGCAGGGCATCGACCAGTTTCGTGACCACCGGCGTGTTCGCCCGCCAGTAGATGTCATAGTCCAGCACCATGTCGCGGAACGGTTCGGCTCCCAACTGCGCCGGGCGATCGGTCGATTTCGAGCCTTTGTAGAGATAAGTCGCGCCGGTGTGGAAGTTGGCCCCCGCCTTGTACTCACCACGCATGCCGAACAAAGTCCGCTTATCGATGGACATGAAGGGCGCGTACTCGTAGTCGATGGTCAACTGGCTGTTGGGATCCAGCGCCTCCAGCTTCATGAACGTCACCGTCCCGAGATCGTAGTCGATCGTGTAATCCGAACCACGATTCAACCGCTGGCCACCGAGGGTCACGACTTCCGATTCGGACATGATGTTGACGCGGCCCAGCGAAATCGAGGCGGCCCGCCGGCGTGTGGTCAACTTGATGTAGTACTTGGATGCGTTGCCAACGGTGGTCATGTTGGCGTCTTTGTAGATCTCCGGCACGCGTTCCCGCAAGGTTGAGTCCGGGTACTTGACCGATCTGATGGTATCCGAGAGCGGATCGAATGGCTGGCGATCGGGAAAAATCAGGAGTCCGTCCGCGAGATTCAGAATGGCGTTATTGTAGTCCACCTTGCCATCGGGAGCACCGGCTGAGTTCACGTCGACCCGATCCAATCCGAAGAGTTGCAAGTACGGCACACCGTTCTGATTATTCAGGTTGGCGGCATCGTCCGTCGTCTCTGTACCCGGGGGGCCCTTCTTGATGTCGAGCCCGGTCAATTCCTCGTACTTGATATTCCGGAAGCCAAGGTCGTAGACATTCTTCCACATCGACAGCCAGAGCGGATGATCAGCGGTCAGCCCGGTGGGTTTGAGCAATTGGAGCCGGTACGGTGTGACTGTCGTGTCGCCGAACTCCACAAATTCGCCGTTGGCGCGTTTGACCCGCATGTAATACGCGACGGTCGAGTACTTGATGTCCTGCGACACGGTATTGTTCAGGTAGAGGTAATGCTGCTCCGGGGAGATGATGTATCCCTCGGTCCCCTGCACAACGCAGGAAATCGTCCCTGTAGAATCCGTGTAGCGGTTCGGGTGACGAACATCCATCAACCACGTGACTTTCGTGGCCAGCGGGTCCGAAACGCTCTTGAACAGGAGGAAGTTGACGATGGTGTCCCCAGGATGGACATAGACGCTGTCATCGCCAACGGCGCCAACGCGGCCGAGATCGAAGAAGCGGTTTTCGGCGTACCTATAATCGCGAAAGGTGACATCGTTCTGATTGGCGCCGGCGGTCACACGGCTGCGGACTGTGTTTCCCTTTTCTTGCGACGTAATCATGGTCAGATCGACCGGCCCGATGGTGGCGGCCGCCTTGAGACCAAAGAGGCCTTGAATGCGCTGGCTGTAACCGACAAACTGGGTGTTGGGGAGCGCGAGCGTCGTGTTGCCCGCTTCGACGCTCTGCACGATGTCGTCTTCATCGCCCTTGTAGCGAATCTGAATGCGATTCTCCAGGTCGGTCTGGCGCTTCGAATCCTGATCGACCTTCACGGAGACCTTGGAGCCGATGGTCCCCTCGACGGTGAAGCTGCTTTGCTGCTCCATGATCAGCGAGGGAAACTTGCTGGGGCGGAGCGACGAGACTTTGTTGCTGGCGTCGGACCACTGCGACCGGCCGGCAAAAGAAATTCGCTGGCGGCCGGAGACCTGGAGGCCGGCGCCGCCCTCACCCACGACACTGGCCACCACAGAGGGGAGTTCGACACCGATGCGAAGCGGACCGCTCTTTTCGCGGTCGGTTTTCTTCATCAGGGTCATGATGTCGCGATTCCAGGTCTTGACGACCTGGTCTTGACTCTGGAAGGCTCGGAACGTGCGCAGATTCAACGAGACCGTGTCGGGGCTGCAGGCGAGGGCCGAGGCCGGTGTGCCCAGGAGGGTCCCCAGTTCAATGCTGGGCGTAGCGGAAGAGAGCTGTTTCGGTGCCTCCGGGGGCTGAACCAACGAACCGAGTTCGAAAACGACTACCGAGTCGGGCTGTTTGTACGCGAGATCAATGCTGAATTCAGGTGCAGAATCGCTGGGCAGGGTTATGCCAACGGTGGCGTGCACGTGAACCGGCACGATCATCAGGCCCGCGAGGAGGATCATTGCGGTGGCCCGAATTTGCGTGCGCCAGGTCGATATTCGATTTTTCGTACTACCGTGCAACAACCGCGCTCCCCAATCGGGGTTTTCACTAATCCTTAGATGTTATCGATAGTTCCTCCTTGGTTTCATCGGCAACTTTATGCCCGCCATACGGTCGGGCAGGTCCAGGTTACAAGATACTTGAAGTCGCGGTCGCTGGCAACGGCCAATCGCAATGCACAGGACAACCTGCGCCAGACCGCTGCTGCCTCGGGAGATGACGAGCCATCCGTCACACCCGTCTTACACTTTGCCGGTCAAGAGGTTCCCCCAGGAAGCGGACCTCGCTGCGAAGCTCGATGCCGTAGCGTTCGCGGACGGCGTCAGCCATTTGGCGTGCCAGGGCCAGGACATCGGCAGCGGTGGCTCCCCCCAAGTTGACAATCACATTGGCATGGCGCTCATAGACCCCCGCACCACCAACACGCATTGATTTGGACCCGATCGCCTCCAATAGCTGGCCGGCGGGGATTTTGCCATGTTCGGCCTTGGGGTCCTCAATGTTCATGAAATACGAGCCGGCGGAAGGCAAATCGGCCGGGAGTTTGGTGGCGCGGATGGCGATGATCCGGTCGATTTCCGCACCAATTGCATCTTTGGATCCCGGCTGCAGAGCCACCTCTGACGACAGGATCACCCATCTTTTGCGACCACTCGCGGACAGCCGGTACGCGAATTCAAATTCCGACGGTGCTACCGACCGTCGCTCACCGTCGGCGGTCAGAACCTCCGCGGCCGACAGGATATCGCTCATGGCGCGGCCATAGGCACCGGCGTTGCCAAAGACAGCCCCTCCCACAGTGCCATATATCCCGGAGGCGAACTCCAATCCCGCCAGCCCTTCTTGCCGGGAACGATTCACCAGATCGGACAGAAGTGCGCCGGACTCAGAAAAGAGATGATCACCCAGGCGTTCGATTCGACGAGCGCGATTGTGAACGACTAGCCCTTTGATGCCCAAATCGGAGATGAGGACGTTGGAGCCATCGCCGAGCAGGGTCACCGGAACTTCTGCGGCGCGTGCGGACTTGATGGCCAGAACGAGTTGATCTGCAGTTTGGGCCGCGAAATACCATTCGGCGGGGCCGCCGATTTTCAGGGTCGTGAGGGGAGCAAGGATGTGCCCGCGCTTCAAGCTTGGCGCGAGCTGGGACGTCCATGGGGGCCAGTTTGTGGTCACGGGGTGGACGGAGTGGACCCAGTGGACTCAGTGGACGAAGTGGACGTTGGCTCAGTTGAGGGGTGTTCGGTTTCGTCGACGAAGTTCATGCGGAGTTCGTAGAGCGTGTGGCTCAGGTATTGGCGCTCCGTTTCGCTGAGATTCCCAATTGTCTTGGTTTGCAGCATGGCGAGCAGGTCGATGGTGTTTTTGGCGAGCTCCATCTGGCGGTCGACCTTGCCTGTGACGGGATTCATCACCTTCCCCATCTGCATGAGCGCCGCGGAGTAGAACGACGAGACCAACTGGAAGAACATGGGGTCGGAATTGTCGTGAGTGGAATGGGGCATTGGTATGGTCCTCGTCTTGAAAGATAGCCGGGGCAGGCAAAGTGTCAACCGTGCAGTTGAAGCCGCAGGCATGGGCAGGATGCCCATGCTACCATTGCCGGCCTTAGCCGGCTTCCAGGAGCTCGGTGCGGGCGGAGTAGCGGCGCAGCCATTCCTCGCGAAGGAGCAGATGATCGGGGGCGGACAGTTTGGGGTCGGCTTTGAGGATTTCCCAAGCGGCCTTGCGAGCGGGTTCGACCAGAATGGAATCGCGGAGCAAGTCGGCAATCTGGAATTCGGGCAGGCCGTGCTGGCGGGTACCGAGGAATTCACCGGGGCCGCGCAGACGGAGGTCGGTTTCGGCGATCTCGAATCCATCGTTGGTGCGGCACATGACCTCGAGGCGCTCGCGGGCGATGACGCTGGGTTCGGCGCCGAGCATCAGCACACAGATTGATTCGCCGGGTCCGCGACCAATGCGCCCGCGGAGCTGGTGCAATTGGGAGAGGCCAAAGCGTTCGGCGTTTTCGATCACCATCAGCCGGGCCGCCGGGGCATCAACGCCGACTTCGATCACGGTTGTGGAGACGAGAATGTCGAGATCGCCGTGGTAGAAACGCTCCATCGTAGCGAGACGTTCCGTGGCTTTGATGCGGCCATGGACGATGCCGACGCGCCGATTGGGGAAGCGTGCACACAACGCTTCGTATCCCTCGGTGGCGGCCTTGAGGTCTGACTTCTCGGATTGCTCCACCAGAGGGTAGACGATGTAGGTGAGATCGCCGCGCGCACCGGCATCGTGAATGAAGTTGTACATCTTCTCGCGGGCATCCTCTCCCCTCCACACGGTGCGCACCCGCCCAAGCTGAGGCGGCTTCTCATTGAGGACCGAGACATCCAGGTCGCCGTACAAGGTCATCGCGAGGGTGCGCGGGATCGGTGTGGCGGTCATGATCAGCAGATCGGGGCGCCGGCCCTTGTCGACGAGTTTCTGGCGCTGGGCCACGCCGAAGCGGTGTTGTTCATCGATAACGACCATGCCCAGGTCGTGGAAGTCAACACCTTCGGAAAGGAGCGCGTGGGTACCGACGATGATGCGCGCTTCGCCTGAGGCAACAAGCTTCTGCCGGGACTTGCGTTCGGCCGCGGACACAGAACCGGTGAGGAGTACCGGAGTAATTCCGCAGGGCGCGAATAGCCGGGTCAGCGTGTGATGATGTTGCTCGGCCAGAATCTCCGTGGGCACGAGCAGGGCCGCCTGCGCACCGGCTTCCGCCCATTGCGCCATGGCGAGGGCGGCGACCACGGTCTTGCCGGAGCCGACGTCGCCTTGCAGGAGGCGGCGCATCGGGTGCTCCGAGCGCAAATCGGCGGTGATTTCGCTGGTGACGCGCTTCTGGGCGCCAGTCAGTGGCCAGGGGAGCGAATCGACGATTGTGCGCGCCCAGGTCGCTGTCGGCGGACAGGCGCGCCCGTCGCGGAGCCGGTCGATGGCACTGCGGCGGTTGGCCAGAGTCAGTTCGAGAAAGAAGAACTCATCAAAGGCGAGGCGGACGCGGGCTTTCTCGGCATCGTCGGCGGTCTCGGGGAAATGTGCATGAGCCACCGACCATGGCAGTGATGGCTGTGCCACCGTGTCACGAACGGCCTGCGGGAGGTAATCTTTGATCGTGGTCTCGGCGCTGTCGATTAGGGGCTTGATCACCCGGCGCAGGTTGCGGGACTCCAGACGCGCGATGCGCCAGGCCTCACCGGAAGGGTAAACTGGAATGACACGGCCGGTGTGCGTGAGATCGTCGGCGTCCCAATCCTCGAGAATCTCCAGCTCCGGATGCAGGATTTGGAATCCGTGAAAGTAGGTGACGTTTCCTGAGACGGCGAGAATCACGCCCTTCTTGAGGCTATCTTGAAGGTACCGCCAGCCCGCGAACCACAGGAGAGAAAGCTGCCCGGTGCCGTCAACGATGGTCGCTTCAAAGCGGGTTTTGCCGCCTTTGATGACGCCGGTCATGGCGATTTTGCCCACGACAGTAACGGTCTGCCCTTCCAGCAGTGCGCCAATCTGAGCGATGTTGGAACGATCGAGGTAGCGTCGCGGCAGATTGAGCAGAAGGTCTGCGGCAGTTTCGATGCCAAGTTCGTGCAGAAGTTGGGCGCGTTTGGGGCCGATGCCCTTCACGAACTGGACCGGACGGGACCAGACGGGCTGGAGGGAGTCGGCGCGCGGCTTGATGCTCCCTGACTTGGACTTGGGGGCCATGGGGGAGGAATATGAGGGTTGGGTGGAGGGATGGTATCAGTTTTCTGGGGGGCTACAGAGCACAAGCCACAGAGTCGCTTCGCCGTGGCACCGACTTCATCGATCAGACTGATGTTCCCCTCCCGCCGAACTCGTGCTCGATCTCAACTCGCGATACCATTGGCTCTCGACAACAGTCATCGTCGAGGATACTGCCAACGCGATCCGGACGACACACCAGGTCATGGTCCCCCTGTAGATACAGAATGTGCGTGTAGAACTTCTCTGGCGGGAGTAGTACGTGGACGTCATCCCACGTCGCCTTGCATTTCGCCCAAACATTGATCTTTCCATCTGCTGCTTTTTGCGTCATCTCCATTGAGATTTCGTGTCCAGATTGGTCGCTGTATGCAGGTTGGGTCTTTATCCAGTCGAGGGCTTCCTTGCAGGGCCAATCACGCTCGACTAAAGCGGATTCCGAAAGTGATTTCTTCGCTCGCTCTCTTGCGAGCTCAACCTCTAGGGCAGCAATACGGATCTTCAGGTCTGCTCGCAGTAGTTTGAAGAGAAAGGCACCAATCCAGGACAACGCAGCGGCCGCGACGGCGCACTTGAACGCAAACCACATTTGAGCGCCGGTCATTATGCGCTCGGATGGATGTAGAAGGAGGGCAAACAGCATGATGAGTGCCGCAAAGATGGCGTTGGGCAAGACCTGACCTTTTGTGTGAGGCCAGGTGTCCTTGAAAGCCCTCCTCAGCGCTGCCAGGCCGGGAAGCAATCTTGCAAGAAACGACCGAACCTCTCGAACGCGCACAGAGAATTTCCGCGGCCACACTCTTCGCACGTTTCTACGAGAGTACATCACCCTGTTGTATGGACCGTACTGGGCATCCGAGCCGGGATACCTCCATTTGAATTCCGGCTTAGACAATTCGTCTTCCGAAATGATTTCCCATGGCTGGTCGGAATCCTTTTGGCCCCAAATGAAGAGCCTGCCCCGCCTCGCAGCCTGATAAATCAGCGTCTCAAAGTCGGAGACAAGACACTTGCCTTTGCCCGCCCTTGTCTTGTCACCCCACTTTGTGTCGTCGCATAGATACTCAATCAGGCCAAAGTGCTCTAAATCCCGATCTGCATCAGAGGGTAACTGACCTCTGCTTGAAATGCTATCCCACCAGTACGCAACCGCCGCGGCGACCAGCATCGGAGCAACCAACAGAAGCAGTCTCGGAGTCGGAGTGTCCGGCAAGAACTGTGTCACATACTTCTGCAGAACAATTGTGATAATGATCCCCGCGAGAAAGATAACCCCGGTACGTATGCCGCCGACTCGCTTGTATGTGTCTTGACTTGCCATCCCAGGTAATCTACCGGGCAGAAACGCTCCGGGTCAATGGGCCTGGGTGCCACTGACAAGAAGATTCCACGGCTCTTTGGAAAATCTACTCACACGTCTCACAATCCGAAGAAAGACACGGACAAGGAAGGCCGAGCATTAAGCCGCCCGGTCTTCCTTGTACGTGGCACCCGTGAATTCGAGGCTTCGCTGTCGGACAGTAGGGCGGCTGCCCTGAGGGTACGCAGTGCGGGGATCTCGTGCTGTGGGCAGCCGCCGTCTCCACCGGAAAGACGGCGGATGCCTTGCTTTGATCATCCTCTGACCGACTCCAAGCTTACTCCTTTTGCCTGCATTTGGCCGGGGGGAACAAGGCATCCGTCCTACGGCCGCTCGTCACGCCCGCGAAGGCGGGGGTCCAGTTGTGTGTGCGGATGTGTCTGGTTTCCCGCTTTCGCGGGAGCGACGACCAGCCGGTTATTCAAGGCACCCTTTGGTCACGGCTTCTCGAGACCGCCATGAAATGGGAGAATGCTCTGTTAAGCTCCCCGTCCTCAAACTCGGACGAGCGTCCGGAGCACTTGAAACCCGGACGAACGTCCGGGGCACATGGTCGTACCCAGCCTACTTGAGCAAGACCAGCTTTCTGGTGGCGGAGTGACGGCCTATGGACAATCGGCAGAGATAGACGCCACTGCCGACGACTCTGCCGTGAGAATCGCGTCCGTCCCACGCCAGACCGGTAGTGCCCGGTTCCATCTCCCGGTCGGCGAGTCTGGCGACCTCGCGCCCGAGAATATCGTAAATGAGCACACGGACGTGTGAATACTTGGGTAGATTGAAGCTAATCAGCGTCGATGAATTGAAGGGGTTTGGACGGTTCTGTGAGATCCAGAGTGGTTCAGTGTTGCCCAGTTCTTCAGGCCACTGCACATCCGTTGGAATGTCGCTGCAATTGAGCAACACCGCGATCTTGTCGCCGGCCACGGCCAGATCCTGATCTCCGTCCCCGTCCAGGTCGGCCGCAAAGACCGACGTGGGAAAACCGCCAACAGAGTAGCTGCCGAACGGGGTAAATGACCCATCCCCGTCCCCGATGTTCTTCAGCAGGAACACGCCGCCGCGATGAACCACCGCGAGGTCTTTGTCCCCATCACCATCCAGATCCGTTGCGAAGATTGACCAGAGATAGCGGACCGCCTCGTGGTTGACTGCCGGGGCAAAAGTGCCATCTCCGTTGTTCTTCAGCACTGAAACGCCGCCGACGCCGTATTGATTGGCAACTGCCAGATCCTGATCGCCGTCACCGTCCAGATCGGCCGCGACGACCGATGCCGGATGCGAGCCCACTGCGTAGTTGACCGGCTCGGAATATGTCCCGTCTCCAGTGTTTGTCAGAACAGCCACGGAGTTGCTGTCTTCAAGAGCCACCGCCAGATCCAGACCCTTGCTCCCATCCAGATCGGCCGCGACGACCGACTGAGGACGAGGGCCAACGCTGTGCTGGACCGCTGGGGCAAACGTACCGAGTTCCTTGTTTTCCAGAATCGAAACACTGTTGCCCGTGGAGTTGGCAACTGCCAGATCCTGATCCTCATCCCCATCCAGATCAGCGGCAAAGACCGACACCGGCTGCCACCCGACAGCATAGTCGACCGCCCCGGCATACACTCCGCTCCCCTTGTTCATCAGCACCGAAACAATATCACTCCCCTGGCAGGCCACCGCCAATTCTAGTTCCTTATCGCCGTTCAGATCGGCTGCGGATACCGACGCCGGACGGATGCCGACCTTGTAGTTGACCGGCGCGCCATAAGTGCCGCTCCCCTTGTTCTCCAGAACCGAGACGTTGTCGCTGTCCCAGTTGGCGACGGCCAAATCCTGATCTTTGTCACGGTCAAGATCGCCCGCAACGACCGAACGAGGACCGGAACCAGCCGCGTAGTTGGGCGCTGCGATAAACGTACCGTCCCCTTCGTTCTTCAGAATCGTGACATAGCCGCTGCCGTAATCGACCACCGCCACGTCTCTGTCCTTGTCCCCATCGAGATCGACCGCAACAACCGACCGAGGTTCATTACCGACCCCGTAGCTGACCGCCGGGGCATATGTCCCGTTTCCATTGTTATTCAGTACTGATACTGCATTGCTGAGCCAATTGGCCACAACCAGATCCGGATACTTGTCTTCATTCAGATCGGCTGGAAAGACCGAAATGGGACTGTTGCCGGCTGAGTAGCTGACCAGCGGGAGAAATGTCCCGTTTCCCTTGTTGGTCAGAACTGTGACTAAGCCTACCGAGTTGGCCACTGCCAAATCCAGGTCCCCATCTCCTTCCACGTCGGCAGCAGCGATTGATCGTGGACTGGAGCCGGCCGCATAGTTGGCCGGTGCGGCATACGTTCCGTCACCGTCATTCTTCAGGACTGAGAGGGTGTCGAGCCAATTGACCACCGCCAAATCCTGATCGCCATCCCCATCCAGATCGGCTGCACAGATCGAGGCTGAACCGGTAGCAAGCGCGTAGGTGGCCGGTGCGGCAAACGTCGCGTTCCCATTGTTCTTGAGGATCGAGATTCCACCCGCGGTAGTCACAGCCAGATCCTGATCCCCATCCCCATCCAGATCGGCCGCAGAAACCAGCCGGGCAGCAATGCCGGCTGGGTAATTGACCCTCGTCGCGAATGTCCCGCCTCCAAAGTTCTTCAACACCGAGATGATGTCGGCGGTCGAATACGCGACTGCGAGATCCTGATCCCCGTCTCCGTCCAAGTCGGCGGCAACGACGGACCGAGGCTCAGAGCCAACTTGGTAGCCGGCCGCCGCGGCGTAGGTCCCGTCGCCGTTGTTTCTCAGCACAGAGATGTCGCTGCCTCCCTCATTTGGCACTGCCAGATCCTGATCACCATCCCCATCAAGATCAGCAGCAACGACCGCCATCGGGTCCACTCCGACCTCGAATGAACGGGCAGCCCTGAAACAGAAGTCCTGTGCGCTGGCAGTGAAGATCGGAAGAAGCACGGCGGTGAAGACCAAGACACCTGTCACAACTAATCGCGATTTCATTTTCCACCTCCGTACAGGCAGCTGTTTTTGGGTCCAAGGACGCAGGACAAGGCATCCCTGCGAGATGCACAATCTTGACAATTATAACACCGATTTGTCGATTTGGCAAGTCCCTAATTCGCCCCACTACCACGCCGGGCGCGCACGCGTTCGAGTTCTCTTAATCTCAGAAGCGTGGCCGTCCTGCCACTACGCCATGCGGGGACCCGGCGGACACACGGCATGAGTTGTGCGCCTGTCCGCTTTGGGCCAATCGGTCCGTCAGTGTCCGACCATCGTGGGTGGCCCCTGCCCGGTGTTACTTGTCAACTCCATGAAGGCGCGGGGCCGGAATCCACGGAGTTTCCGTGAGCCAGAGCGCAAAAAAGAGGAAGGGCGTCCCGAGTGCGGACGCCCTTGGGTGTTCAGCCTGTGATATTGGTGTCAGGGCTCGAGGATGACGGGCGGGGCCACAGGTGCGCGTTTCAGGTGCTTACGTACGAAAGCTGGAACTTCAAGATTCTCAAGTTCATTGTCCGACATGACCGGCTGGGGCAGGATCGAGCTGTCGCCCATGGCGATGCCGGCAATGCGGTTGGCGGGTGCCACGACTCGATCGGGATTGAACAGGTCAATCGACGCGCCGGTGACCCTTGGGGTACGGATGGGCTGCATGATCTCCTCGCGCGCCGGCCGTGAACTGGACTGGCGCGGGCTGCCGAACCCGGTCGCGATCACTGTCACGCATATTTCGTCGCCCAGTCGGGGATCGATGACCGCGCCAAATATGATATTGGCGTCATCGCCCGCCGCCTCGTTGATGATCGACGTGGCTTCGTTCACATCGTGGAGCGCCAGGTCCGGGCCGCCGGTGACATTGACAAGGACACCGCGCGCACCGGAGATCGAGACATCTTCGAGCAGCGGCGAGTGGATGGCGGCATAGGCCGCATCCTTGGCCTTGCCGTCGCCGGAAGCACGCCCCGTTCCCATGATCGCATCGCCCATTTCGCGCATCACCGTCCGCACGTCGGCGAAGTCGCAGTTGATGAGGCCGGGAACCGTGATCAGGTCGGCAATGCCCTTGGTGGCCTGGTGAAGGACCTCATCACACAGGCAGAAGGCATCGGTCAGGCGGGTGGTCTTGTCGACGATGGACAACAGGCGCTGATTCGGAATGCAGATCAGCGTGTCCACACGCTCCTTCAGTTCTTCCAATCCTTCGTCGGCGCGCGTGGACCGGCGTTTTCCCTCGAAGTCAAACGGCCGGGTCACAATGGCGACGGTCAAAGCGCCCTGCTGGCGGGCGAGTTCGGCGATGACCGGAGCCGCACCAGTTCCGGTACCGCCGCCCATACCCGCGGTGACGAAGACCATGTCCGCGCCGGCCAGCGCCGCGCTGACCAGGTCGCGATCCTCATCGATGGCGCGACGGCCGACAGTCGGATCGGCACCCGCGCCCAGGCCGCGGGTCAGTTTGGTGCCGATTTGAATCCGGCAGGCCGCTTTGGATTGCTCCAGATCCTGGGAATCGGTGTTGACGGTTAAGAACTCGACTCCGGTCAGCCCGGCATCGATCATCCGGTTGACGGCGTTGCCGCCGGCGCCGCCTACGCCGACGACCTTGAGTTTGGCGGCGAGAACATCCTCCAGTGCGTATTCAAATGTCATGTCAGCCTCCCCTTTTTCAAGACAATCATAGGACTTATATGACCGATAGGACCTATAGAAACTCTGAGAGAACATTGCCGATGCGCGCCGTCAGTCGGCGGAAGACGCCTTGCGGCACCGGGGCCGCGGCTGATCCGGCGCTGGCACGGGTGATCAGGCCGACCGCAGTCGCGTTGGCGGCGCCGGTGGCCAGGCCCATCATGCCCAGCGAGTCCGAGGGGCGTCCGATGCGAACCGGCAGGTCGAAAATCCGTTCGGCCAGTTCGGCCGCTCCGCTGATCGCGGCGCCACCGCCCGCCAGGACCACTCCCGATGCGAGCATGTCGGTGATCGGAGCCTTTTGAATCTCGGCCTTCGCCAGCAAGAAGAGTTCCTCGAGGCGTGGGCCGATGATGGAGGCGATCACGCGTTGCGAGACTTCACGTGGCGCCTGATCGCCCACTCCCGGGACCGACACGGTTTCGGGGGCGGTGACCGACTCCGAGAGAGCGGCACCGGCAGTGAGTTTGATTTGCTCCGCCGAGTCGATGGTGGTGCGCAGACCGATTGCCAGATCGTTGGTCACGTTGCGTCCACCGAGCGCGATAGTGGCGGTATGCCGAACGGCATCATCCAGGAACACGGCGACGTCAGTCAGGCCGGCGCCAACATCGACCAGCGCCACACCCATCTCGCGTTCGCGTTCGGAGAGAACCGCGTCAGCGGTCGCGAGAATCGAGAGCGTGAGTGAATCGAGCGTGTACCCGGCCTGCTGAGTGCAATGGTGGATGTTGTTGACGGCGAGCGCCGCTGCGGTGACGATGTGGACCTCGACTTCGAGACGCGATCCGACCATTCCGATCGGGTCTTTGATGCCGCCCTGATCATCGACGATGAACTCGCGCGGCAGGACATGGATGACCTCACGGTCGGGCGGAACGGGCACTGCACGGGCCGCCTGCATGACGCGATCGACGTCTTCCTCACCGATAGTGCCGCCGCGTTTCGAGACCGCAACCACGCCGCGTGAATTCACGCTGCGGATGTGGTCGCCGGCGATATTGGCGTGAATCGATCCGGGAGGCACGCCGGCCATGAGTTCGGCATCCGCCAGGGCGCGGCGGATGGCCTCCGAGGTGCGGTCCAGGTGGACGATGACCCCGCGGCGCAAGCCCGGCGACGGGGCTTGACCGACACCGACGATCTTATAGGTCCCATCGGGGTCGACCTCGGCGGTGATCGCGGTCACCTGCGAAGTCCCGATGTCCAGACCAGTGATGGTTGAGAATGCGGCTGTCATGCGCCCCCCTTGCGAGCGTGTTTGCGAGAGTGAGTTATCGGTTTTTTGGTCTTGGTGGACTTAGTGGACTTAATGGACGAAGTGGACTTCGTGGACACGGATGGACGTGAGATTGAACTCTTGCTCGGCGAATTGGGTCGGACTGGAGTCCGCAGCTTGGCCGAGGCAGGGACTGTACCCAGGGAGTCGCCGATCGCCAGCTTGACCGGACTGCCGAGCGTGGTTTTGGGTACGCCGGTTTCTGTGCGGGCTGCGACCGTGGCCTTGAGGTGCGCTGGGTTCGCCTTCCCGGAATCTTTCACCGCGGCGGAATCTTCGAGCATCGCCAGCCTGCTGACAATCAACTGGCCGTCGAAGCGCGCGTCGATGGCGCAGGGGCCGGCCAGGATCGTGTCGGGACGGGCCAGCAAAGCCGAGACGTAGCTCGCGTGCTCGCTCAGATCGCTCCAGCCGATGTTCATGCGGGTCCGGCCATCAGAGCCGACCATGGTCCATCCTGAGAGAGAATCACAACCCAATTCCGAGACGGCATTCGTGAACCGTCCGTCGGCATCGAGTATCTGCGACCACGCGCCGGCAGCGTGCCGGCTCTGACGGTTGAGCGCATCGCCGTATGTGCCCAAGGGTGCACGCCAGATCGGGGCGGGCCGTTCAATCGCGGGAGCAGTGAGAATGGAACCATCCACACCGACGCCCTGGCCTCCAACGGTCCAGAGAGTCAGCGGAGTCGGGGAAATCTGAATCACCAGTTTGTCGGGAAGGAGCAACTGCGCGTGGCAGTCGGCGAGACTGCCGAATTCGGCCTGCAAGCGGGTCTGCAATTCATCCATGTCCAGCGAGAATAAGTTCGAGTCCGATGGCAAGAAGACCAGAGAACGGGCCTTCGATTCCCATGCACTTGGCCCCTCAATCGCAATCTGGCGAATCTTGACGAGCGGCCATTTCCTCACAGCGAAGACTCCCGCCATCAGCAGGGCATCGATGACTATCACCCAGAGGCGCCAGGAGCGCCACCAGCGGCGGCGGCGAACGGTCGGCGTCAGACGGACGACACCGGGGATGGTGAGAGTGGCGCCCTTCACGAGGCAACCCCCACCGTGTTCAGACCTGCGACGATCCTGGGCGCCATGCGGTAGATTGAGCCCGCACCAATAGTCATAATCAAATCACCGGGGTGCGCCATCTCGAGCGCAAGATTCACGACATCGTCCAATTGTCCGGCCAGATGGCTCCCGAGCGAAAGTCTGGCGGATTTCAATTGATCCGATATTAGAGCCGAGGTGACCCCGGGCATCGGTTGCTCACGCGCGGGGTAGATTGGCGCCAGGATCACACCATCGGCACCAGACAGAACCTCGGCGAACTGGCGATAGAAGTCGCGGGTGCGTGAGAACAGATGCGGCTGGAAAATCGCGATTAGCTTCCCCTTGCCATCCAGCCACAGACGACCGGCAGCAAGCGCGGCTTTGACTTCCGTAGGATGATGACCGTAGTCATCAACGACGGTGATTCCCGCTTTGGCGCCGATGAGTTCGAAACGGCGTCCGACTCCGGTGAAACTTCGCAAGGCATCGTGGATGGCGCCGAAGTCGATTTCCATTTCCAGGGCAGCCGCCGCGGCCGCGAGTGCGTTCTCGGCATTGTGCCGTCCGGGCAGCATGACTTCGACATCACCCACCCGCTTGCCATCGGCGTGCAACTCAAACCGGCCGGAGCGGGAGGTGAGATTCAAACCGACCGCGCGGACATCGGCACCCTCGGAGAAACCGTAAGTGCGGTGGCGGCGGTTGATGCGAGCTTGAATCGCCGCGAGTGCGGGAGAGTCGATATTGGTCAGCACGGAACCGTAGAAGGGCACGCGCTGGAAGAACTGAACGAAGTTATCCTGCAAATCCGCCAGCCCGGAGTAACAGTCGAGGTGGTCCTCCTCGAGATTGGTGGCGAGCGCGATAGTCGGGTGCAGGCAGAGGAAGGAATGATCGTATTCGTCGGCCTCGGCCACGAGATACTGGCTTTGGCCGACCTGCGCATTGGCATCGAGACTGATAACGCGTCCGCCAACAATCACGGTGGGATCGAGACCGGCGCGCATCAGGATGTGGCCGATCATTGACGTCGTCGTTGTCTTGCCATGGGTACCGGCGATGCCGACGGAGAATTTCAAGCGCATCAGCTCGCCGAGCATTTCGGCGCGGCGAATGACAGGGACACCAGTGCGTAGAGCCGCCGCCACTTCGGGATTGTCCGATTGCACCGCGGAGGAAATCACGACGACATCGGCGCCGGTTATGTGAGACGCTTCGTGGCTCAAGTGCACGGGGATGCCAAGGTGCTTGAGGCGGTCAACGGTCTCGGACTCGGCGATATCGGAACCGGTGATCGAAAATCCCATGGCGAGCAGAACTTCCGCCATGCCGGACATACCAGCACCGCCGATGCCGACGAAATGCAACCGTTTGACGCGACGCGCCCACATATGGCTAATTGTCCCCAAGAATCGTCCTTTCGGCAAGAGAAATGACGTGGGTTGCGATGCGATCGGCAGCATCGGGACGTCCCAGGGCGCTGTTGGCACTACTCATGGCTTCCAAACGCGAAGTGTCACTGAGAAGGCCGACTGCCTGATCAAGCAATGAAACGGTGGGAAGCTGGCGGTCTTCATACAGAATCGCCCCACCGGCCTCAACTAAGACACGGGCATTGTGGGTCTGATGGTCGGCGGTGGCGAACGGGAACGGCACCAGAATGGCCGGGCGTCCAACAGCGGCGAGTTCGGAAATGGTCAGGGCACCGGCGCGGGCGATGATCACATCGGCGGCGACAAATGCCTCCGTCATGGCATCGGTGAATTCGAAGTCACGGACGACCCATCCAGCGGCCGGGGTATGATCCCAGTCGATGCTGTGGCGGCCTGTCTGCCAGAGCACGGTTATCGGCGGCTTCGGACAGACTTTCTTAAGGGCTGTGGCGACATTCTGATTGATCGAGCGGGCGCCACCGGAGCCGCCCGTGACCAGGATGACCCTCTCCGCTTCCGACAATCCCCAATTCTTGCGGGCGAGGTTGCGTGCCATTGTCGCAAGCCGGGGATCGACCGGGTTACCGACGAGCTCGATTGACTTCGCCTTGGGTAATTTCGGGCGGGTTTGCTCGAACGCAATAAAGACGGTTTGTGCCTTGGAGGAGAGCCAGCGTGTCACCAGACCGGGGAGGCGGTTTTGCTCCTGGAGAACGTAGGGAATCTGGCGTGAGCGGGCAGCGCGGATCGGGAAGTACGATGCATACCCGCCACAGCCGACGGCGACATCGGGATGGAACTCGGCTACAACCGTACGCGCCTGGCTGTTGGCGTGGACATTGCTCCAGAGAGCGCCGAAGTTGCGCCAGATGCGGCTGCGCATGAATCCGCGCGCCGGCAGACCGATGTAGCGATATCCGCGTCCTGCGACCACTTTCGCTTCCAATCCCTTGTCACCACCGACGAACAAGAACTCTGCACGATTTTTTTGGCGGCTGATGGCCTCCGCAATGCGGATGGCCGGAATCAAGTGCCCGCCGGTGCCACCCGCGGCCATCAGGACGCGCATGCCACTCCTACCACGACGCCTCCCGGAACCGGGAAACGTTCAGTACGACACCCCAGGCAACTGCCGTGCATAGGAGCGAGGACCCGCCATAACTGACAAATGGCAGAGGCAGGCCGGTCGCCGGTGAGATTCCGGTTACAACCGCCGCATTCAGGCCGGCATTCACCAGGAGTGATCCGCCGAATCCCATGACCAGGAGGTAACCAAATCGATCAGGAGCGCGCGAGGCCACTTTCCAGCCCCGGAAGACCAGAACTGCGAATGCCAGCAAGACTCCGGTCATGCCGGCCAGGCCAAGCTCCTCCCCCACCGTGGCGAGGATGAAATCGGTGTGTGGCTCGGGGAGATACAGCATCTTCGCCCGGCCGTTTCCCAACCCTTTGCCAATCAAACCACCGGAACCGATCGCGATTTTGCTTTGCTGCACCTGATAGGAACCGCCGGTGCTGCTGAGTCCGTTTTCCCAATCGTCGACGCGGGCCTTCTTGTAACCAAGTCCAAAGACCAGGATCACTGCTGCCAGAACGCCAACAACGACTGCGGGCATGAGATGCCGCCAGCGTGCGCCTGCCGCGATGAGCATGATCCCGATCGTGGCCCAGGTGGTCAGGACGCCGGAGAACTCCGGCTCGAGAAGCAGCAGACCGCTCGCGATAACGAGGACGACCATGAGCGGGATCCAGCGCTTGAGATTGGTGAGTTCATCGCCCCGTTTCGCGAGGAAGGCGGCGGCGTAGAGAATCAAAGTCAAGCGGAAGGCTTCGAATGGCTGGAGATTGAACCAGCCGAGTGGAATCCAGCGATGGGCGCCATTGACCGGGGGGGAGAACAGAACAATGATCAGCCCGGTCAAGCCGACGAGCAGTAGCGCCGGAGCCGACTTCCGCAGACGGCGGTAGTCGAGTCGCGAGAGGGCCAGCATGAGGAGCGCCGCCAGTGCCCACCAGACTACCTGGCGTTTCCAGAAGAAGCCGGGGGCGCCGTAGCGCTTCTCGGCCAGCATCACCGATGCGGAGAGAACCATTACGGTCCCCAGCCCCATGAGCGCCATGGTGGCCATCCAAATCCACCGGTCGGCTTTGGGCATAGCCACTCGCGGAGTCGACGCGGCGGCGTCCTCGCCGACGGAAAACGGTGCGGTCCAAGTTGAGGGAATGGCGGACATCAGGATTCCTGCGCCTCCCGCGCGAAGTCGAGTACGAGTTGCTTGAAGACACGTCCTCGGTGCTCGTAGTTATCAAACTGATCGAAGCTGGCACAGCCGGGTGAGAGCAGGACGACATCGCCGGGCTGGGCGATCTCGGTGGCAGCGGCAAAGGCATCATCGAAGCGGGGAACGGTGCGATACGGGATCTCCGTACCGAGTTCGACTTCGAGCTTGGGTGCTGCCTTTCCGGTGAAGACTAAAGCGCGTGCCCGCTTTTTCAATTCCGGGGCGAGGACACCGAAGTCGGTTCCCTTATCGAGTCCACCCATGAGGATTACCAGTGGCCGGTCAAACGAGATGATCGCTTTGGCAACGGCATCGGGATTGGTGGCCTTGGAATCATTGACAAAGGCAATGTTGTTCACGTCCGCCACATGTTCGAGGCGATGCTCGACACCCCGGAAGGATTGAAGTCCGCTCGAGATTTCATCGGGCGTGAGGCCATCGGCCAGAGCCATCGCGACGGCGGCGGCCGCGTTCATGCGATTGTGCTCGCCGGGAGGGATCAATTTATTGGAGCCGGGAATTACGCCCGATGTCTTACCAGTGTCGAAGCGGAGAAGTGCGCCATCCAGCCAGACACCGGGAGAGACGCGACCGGTGGCGGAAAACCACCAGCGGCGCGCCCGTCCGGTGGGGCGGTCCTTGTCCCATTGGACGAGCGTCGGATCGTCGGCATTGAGAATGGCGGCATCAGCCGACGTCTGATTTTCGAACAGCCGAAATTTCAGGCGAATGTATTCTTCGTAGGTGCCATGGCGGTCAAGATGATCGGGGGACAGGTTTAGAAGCGACGCCACGTGAGGACGGAAATCCTGGATGCACTCGAGTTGGAATGTCGAGACCTCGAGGATGGCACGGTCGGCGGCGGTGAGGTTCGCGGCGAATTCGGAAAATGCCCGGCCTATGTTTCCACCAACTTCGGAGGATTTGCCCGCGCCTTTGTAGATGGCACCGAGCCAGGCGGTGGTTGTGGTCTTACCATTGGAACCGGTGACGGACAGTACCGTACCGGCGGTCAGCCAGAAGGCGACCTCGAGTTCGGAGAAGACCGGAAGGCCTCTCTGACGGGCGGTGGCGACCAGTGGATTGGCAGACAGGACTCCGGGACTGACAACTACAAAATCGGCGTTTTCAAGCCCCCGCATCGTGTGTCCGCCTGTCTCAAAGGCGATACGGTTCTGCTCGAGGGAGGCGACCTGACCGGCCACGGCGGACCGGTCCTTGGCTTCCGACACGAAGACACGGGCCTTCGCGTCGCTGAGCATACGGGCGGCAGCCAGCCCGGAACGCGCCATGCCGATGATCAGCACGGACCGTCCCGCCACCCGATCCGCGAAGGGGCGGAGGTTGTCGGTGATGGTGCGGCGGTCATCCAGTGCGCTGGCGAAGATCATTTGTGATCCCTCTGCAGAGTGATACCCTCAGCGAATCTTCAGCGTCGACAACGTGATCAGGGCGAAGATCGCCCCCAGGATCCAGAATCTGACGACGACCTTTGGTTCAGGCCACCCCAGCAGTTCAAAGTGATGGTGGATGGGAGCCATCTTGAAGATGCGCTGCCCGGTCCACTTGAAATAGCCAACCTGAATGATTACCGAAAGCGCCTCGGCAACGAAGACACCGCCGAGGATGACCAGCAGCAATTCCTTCTTGGTGAGAACCGCCAGAGCGCCTATGGCGCCACCGAGCGCCAGGGAGCCGGTGTCGCCCATGAAGACCTCGGCCGGATGGGTATTGAACCACAGGAAACCCAGGGCGGCCCCGACCGCGGCGCCGCAGTAGATGGTCAATTCTCCGACTCCCGGCAGGAACGGAATCGACAGGTAGCGCGAAAAGTCGACACGGCCGGAGACGTAGGCGATTCCGGCGAAGGCTAAGAAGGCGATGGCCGAGAGCCCGATGGCCAGGCCATCGAGACCGTCGGTCAAATTGACTGCATTCGAAGTCCCGGCAACGATCAGGAGCACGAAGGGGATGAAGAAGATGCCCAGCGGGAGCACCAGATTCTTGAAGAAAGGAACGTCTGTCTCGGTGGTGAATTGTGCGGTGGGCGGCCAGGCGTAGAGGATTATTCCGAGAGCCAGTCCCAGAATCAACTGGCCTGCCATTTTCTTCTTCGCGACGAGTCCTTTGGATTGGCGGCGAACGACCTTGAAGTAGTCATCGACCCAGCCGATCAAGCCCATGCCGGCGGTGACGCCAACGATGAGCTGGATGTAGCGGTTGGTCAGATCTGCCCAGAGCAAGGTCGGGACGAGAATGGACAGGATCACGATGAGGCCGCCCATCGTCGGGGTTCCCTCTTTGGCGTAATGCGTCTTGGGACCTTCACGACGGATCGACTGATTGACTTGGTGGCGCTTGAGCGCCGCAATGATATAGGGACCCAGCCAGATCGAGATGACAAGGGCGGTGACGACGGCGTAGGCCGCGCGAAATGTGATGTAGCGGAAGAGATTGAACACCGACACGGTGTCGTGCAGGGGATAAAGGAGGTGGTAGAGCATTGGTCGAGTTCTCCTGTCAGCGACAACAAGCCGGCCCGATCGGGCTGGCAAGCCAGATTCTACGGTCTCTTTTTCCCCGCCAGATACTCGTGAACACGAGCGACGATTTCTTCGAATTTCTCCGAGTGTGACGCCTTGAACAGGATGACATCACCCGGCTGGACAAGCTTGTTGAGCGCGATCGCGGCGGCATCGCGATTCCGACATGTCACGATCCGCGCCCCTCCCCCGCTCGATTTCACCCTGGAGGTATACTCCTGCGCCAACTCGCCGACTGTGATGACGATGTCTGCGTGGCGCACGGCCTTCTGTCCGACACTGCGATGCCACTTCTTCTCGGATGGGCCCAGTTCGCGCATCGCTCCGAGGACGGCGATCCGGCGCGCGGCATTGGGCCACACGGCGAGGGCCTCGAGCGCGGCGATGGTCGCGGTCGGACTGGCGTTGTAGCAATCCTCCAGAAGAGTCACGGCTTTGATGCGTGTGACGAGCGAACGCTGGCCCACTGGTTTCACTTTGCGGAGAGCCGCAGCAATCTCCTCGAAGGGAATCTTGAAGTGGCGGGCGACGGCGATTGCGGCGAGCGCATTGGCGGCATTGTGGCTTCCCGGCAATGGAAGCTCGAATTGGTGGCGGCCATTGACGGTGAAGGCGATGCCGCCGCGGGGAGAGACGGTGACGGGGCCACAGACGAAATCGGCATCGCGGCCGGTCGCATAGGTGATGGTCTGGCGGTCCCAACGATCCCGCCAGCGCCGTTGAAAAGGATCGTCGTTGTTTAAGAACGCAATAGTCGAGGGATCCGAGTGATCGAAGAGTTCGCGCTTGGCCTTGGCGATAGCAGCGAGCGAACGCATCTGCAACAGGTGCGAGGGGGCGATGCGCGTGAGGACTCCCCAAGCCGGCCGGACGATTTCCGTCAGGCGCGCGATTTCACCGGGCGAGGACATGCCGAATTCCAGCACGCCGATGCTCTCGACGCTCTGAGCCCGCTGACTACGCGCCAGAAGCGTGAGCGGTATCCCGATCAGATTGTTGTAATTCCCGGGAGACTTGAAGACGCGGAATCGGGCCGTGAGGGCGGCGGCGATCAGTTCCTTGGTTGTGGTCTTGCCGACCGAACCGGTGACGGCGACATAGCGTGTCGGGAACAGCCTGCGATATTCGGCGGCGAGATCCCCCATGGCGGTGAGGGGATCTTCGACCCCGATCACCGGAACCGGCCAGTTGCGCCAGCGTTTGGCACGAAGCCGGTCGGCGATCACCGCACCGGCGCCATTTTCGACGGCCTGGCGGGCGAAGCGATGTCCATCGACGTTTGCGCCCCGCAGGCAGACGAAGGCATTGCCGGGGCGGATGGCGCGCGAGTTGATCGAGACACCCCGGAGTTTGGCCCGGGGGCTCCTGGCTCCGACGATCTGCCCATTGGTAATCTGGCAGGCGTTCTCAACGGTCATAGTGATCACAATAATATCGAAACGCGAAAACCGCGATTAAGATCAAGATGGCGGCGGGTCCCCCCCTGGACCCACCGCCGAACCGGGAGTAATCCCGCCCCGCTTCCCTTGCGGGTTGTGCGGCGGGTGCCCGCCCGCCGCAAGTATCCCTGCCGCCGTTTCCTGGTCGGAGAACCGATGGAAGACACCGGCGATTTCTTGAGTCTGTTCGTGGCCTTTCCCGCACAGAAAAACCACATCACCGGGATTCGCATCGGTGACCGCCCGTTCGATGGCACGGTACCGATCGGGGTCGCAGACAACCGGCGCCCCCTTTGTAAAGCCCGCTTTGACTTCCTCGATAATTGCCAGCGGATCCTCCGATCTGGGATTGTCGGAGGTGAGGTAGATTTGGTCAGCCCACTCTTCCACTGCGTGTGCCATTTCCGGGCGCTTGCCGCGATCACGATTGCCGCCGGCGCCGAATAGAACGCGCAGTTTGCCCCGCACCAACGGACGCGCCGCCGAGAGCACGGCATCGAGGGCATCCGGGGTGTGTGCATAATCAACAAAGACATCGAATGGCGCCGAACTGGGAATGCGTTCGAGCCGTCCCGAGATTCCAGGGAATGCGGCCAGCCCGGCCGCGACTTTCCCGCCGGGGAGTCCCGCTCCCCACGCGGCCGCGGCCATTGCCGCCAGATTGGCATGATTAAAGCGGCCCCACAGAGGAGAGAAGAACGGGTGCACTTCCCCGCCGAGCAAAAGCTGGCCGCGCGTGCCGTCGAAGTTGTGAGAGGTGATTTCCATCCCGACGTCAACGTCCTTGCGGCGCGCCGAGTAGCGAATCACCCGCGTGGAGCGGGAGGCGCGCACGAAGACGTCCGCCGACGCATCGTCAACGTTGATGACGGCAAACGTGTCCGGGCCGGACAGATTTTCGAAAAACAAAGATTTGACGCGCCGGTATTCCTCAAACGTCTTGTGGAAGTCGAGATGGTCGCGGGTGACGTTGGTGAAGATCCCGGCGCGAAAGTGAATTCCCCAGGCACGGTCGAGGGCGATGGCGTGGGAGGAAACTTCACAGGCGACATTCCGCACACCGTCGGCACGCATCCGCTCCAGCATAGAGACCAGATCGGGCGATTCGGGCGTCGTGCGCGGTGCGGGGATCGACTGGTTTCCCCAGCGGTACGTGATCGTGCCAATCAGTCCGGCCGGGATGCCGGCGGCACTCCACAACGCTTCAAGGCCGGCCGCAATCGTCGACTTGCCATTGGTGCCGATGACACCGAAAAGGTCCATTCTCTGATCCGGATTCTCGTAGAAACGCAACGCCGCTTCGGCCATGGCGCGGCGCGCATTCGGAACGATGATCACCGGGATGTTGAGCGGCAACGCCCGTTCGGCCACCACCGCCACGGCACCATTGATCGCCGCCTGAGCGGCGAACTCGGCGCCATCGGCCTTGGCACCGGGGAGCGCGAAGAACAAATCGCCGGGATGCACCTGCCGGGAATCATACGCGAGGCCCGACACACGCAATGCGCCCGTGGCGTCGGCGGGTATCTCTAGCACGCCCGCCAGGGTCCTGGTGTCAGCCATGCGGATCATTGCAACGTTAACCGGCATGTACGGTCCTCAGTCATCGGGGTGCCTGCGGGCGGGTCCTGGGCGACAATGGTTCCGGCGCCGGAGACCTCCCACTTGGCCCCGAGATCACGCAAGGGCCCGAATGCGTCACGCAAGCTCTTGCCGGTGAGATCGGGCCAGGTTTCAACAAAGGGAACGGCGGTCTTCGACTTCACGGTGGCGGTTGGAACCAGACGGTTCCATCCAACCTCGAATCCCTGGGATTGGTCGGCAGCCGGGACGGCGTCAAGCTCGTCTTCCATCTGGCTGGCAGAGGTCTCGGCGCGTGCTTCCATGAAGGAAGGAGCGACCACCGCCACCAATTGCCGTGCCCAGTCATCGCGCGCGTCGCGAATACTGTCGGTTGGGAGAAGGCCGGGATCAAACTGGTAATCCGGCATCAGATCGTTTTCGTCACCGGCGGCCCCACGGCGGACGGCGTTCAACAGAACCGGCGCAGCGGTATATCCGCCGTAGTGGATCGGCTTGGGTTCATCGAGAATTACCAAGCCGAGGACACGCGGCTTGTCGGCGGGATAGAAGCCGACGAATGTCGCCATGTACTTGGATTTGTCGTAGCGATGTGTCTTCAGATCGGGCTTCTCGGCCGTGCCTGTCTTGCCGGCGATTGGATATGCCGGATCCCAAATGACCTTGGCGGTTCCCTCACGGACGACTCCGGTCATGATCTTCTGCATGAGGTGGACGACCTCGGGATCCAGCACACGTCTTCCCGACGTGCGTGAGGGGATGAACCGCCCGTCAGCGGTCCCGACCGCATCGAGCAGATGCGGGCGCACCAGATATCCGCCATTCGCCACCGCGGAATAGGCGGTCGCGAGCTGGAGCGGTGTCACGGCAACGCCGTGGCCGATGGACATCGTCGCAATGTTGATCTCGGTGTGTTTCTGGCGGGCAATATGGCCGCGGGACTCGCCGGGCAGGTCGACGCCGGTGGAGTCGCCGAAGCCAAAACGGCGAATCCAATACTCGAGCCGTCCGGGCGGCATCAGATTCGCGATTCGGGCGGTGGCCACGTTCGAAGAAACGATGAATGCTTCGGCGGTCGTCACGATGCCGTGGCGCTTGTCGTCATGAAGCACACGCCCTGAAAAAGTTCCCTGGCCATTGCCGCCATCGAACCGCCGGTTCAAATCGACGAGCCCATCAGAGAGGGCGCCAGCGTAGGCGACGAGCTTGAATGTCGAGCCGGGCTCCATGACATCTGTGACGAGGCGATTCTTGCGGGCTTTGCGACCGAGACCATCGGGATCGTAGTCCACCATTGCCAGGATAGCGCCGGTGTGCGGATCCATCAGAAGTGCCATGCCGGAGTTGGCCCGCCACTTCTGCACCGCGGCCACGAGTTCCTCGGAAAGAATCGACTGGCTGCTCCAGTCCAACGTCAGGTGTAACCGCGCACCGGGCCGGACTGGCTTGACCGGGACGGGATCGAGGGAGAAACGGCGGCCAGACGCATCCCGGAGATAAACGCCTTCGCCATCGGCGCCGGACAACACGCGATCGTATGAGAGTTCCAACCCCGAGGCACCATCGATGGCATCATTGACGAATCCGATGGGATCGGTGACGTCGGTTTGCACGCAGGGATAGACGCGGTCGTACTCGTGACTTGCCTGAATCCCTGGAAGCTTCCAGGAGCGGATCAGTTGGGCAGTTGGCTGGTCGCAACGGCGGGCGAGCGGGGTGAAGACGCCGCTGCGCTTCCCCCAAGCGGCCGCGAGGCTGGTCGCGGGCGAACCGAGGATAGGAGAGAATTTGGCGGCCAGCAGTTGCGCCGAAGTTTCGCGATCCGGATAGGCCGCAAACGATTCCTTTTCGACACTGACGGCCAGCAGCCGGCCGCGGCGATCGACAATGTCACCGCGTGGCGCGGGGAGCCGGATCGTGCGGTCGCTCTGCTCCCCCGCCATATCCGCAAGGGGAGTTTGGTTGATGACTTGCAAGTAGAATGCGCGGGCCCAAATCGCCCCCCAGACGCACAAACCGGCTACCAGCAGAAGTCGCCGGCGGCGGGCGAATGTCGCTTCCAGTTGGCGTGTTCTTTGTCCCTGAACCATATGCCGTCCAATGGCTGTCCGTGCGCGTCCTGCGTTTGGGCCCGGCGCCTCTCTACTTTTCAGTAATTCCTTTGATCTGTCCCCGCTTGTGTCAGCCGCAACGATCCCGATTGGCCACTGCGCAACGATGGCAATTCATCGGCTGGATGCCCCGGAATCCCAGGCCGCGGCGCGCAGGCGAAGCGAACGCGCTGGCTTTCGGGAGTTGGGATCATCCCCAGATGATTGATAGCGATATCCTCGATGCGCGTTCGCGATGACAAGCGGGAGTTCTCCGCGAGCAAGGCGACCCGCACCCGGTCCATCTCGGTGATGTGTGTCTGGAGCCGGTCGATGCGATGTCCCAGTTGCACGACGGTGTATCTCTGCCAGACCCATAAAGTGGCAATGAGAAACGCGGTGAGCCACCAGCGGGGACCGAAGACCTCGAGCGCAGCGCGCAACCGGCCGGTCATTTTATCCCCCATGGTGACTCGGAGCCGTGCACTTCGAATACTCTCATTCGGGCTGCTTGCGCGCGCGGGTTGGCGGCGCATTCCGCCTCGGTGGGACGCAGCACGTGCTTATGAACGAGGTGGCCACGCGGTTTGGCACCACAGCGGCATTGCCCGTAAATCCTGGGGCAGTCGCACTTGCGGGCGGCCTCGCGCATGATCGTCTTAACGATTCGGTCTTCGAGCGAGTGGTAGGCGATCACAACCAGCCGCGAACCTTCGGAGAGCAAGTTCAGCGCCGAGGTCAGCCCCATGGTGATGGCGTCGAGTTCGGAATTGCTGTGCACACGCAGGGCCTGGAAGACTCTGGCGGCGGTGCGTCCCCAGATTCGTCCGTTCGGACCCACGACCGCGATTATCAAATCCCGCAGTTGGGTGGTCGTCTGGATGGGTTGCGTGGAGCGAAGCCTGATGATGCGCCGGGCAATGCGGCGTGCGCTGGGCTCTTCGCCGAATTTCTTGAAGACATCTGCGAGTTCTTCTTCGGATGCTGAGTTCACCCAGTCCGACGTCGGTTCTCCGCGGGATGTGTCGAATCTCAAATCGAGCGGACCGTCGAGACGATAGGCAAATCCCCTGCGGGGATTGTCCAACTGAATCGACGAGAGCCCGAGGTCAAAAAGGGCACCGTTGATCTTTTCGATGCCGAGATCCTCGAAGATCTTCGCGAGTTCACGGTAGTCGGCGTGAACGACAATCGCACGGCTGCCGAATCCGGTGAGACGGCGCGCCGCGAGCGCCGCGGCTTCGGGATCGCTGTCCGTGCCCACGAGCTTCGCTTTGGGACTCAATCGATTCATGATCAATTCCGCGTGACCGGCGTTGCCGATTGTCGCATCGAAGTAAATTCCATCGAGATCAGTGATCAGTTCACGAAGTACTTCATCTGCCATGACCGGCAAATGGCCGCCCTCCAGCGGCGGTCGATCCGTACCGGCGGCCTTTATAGGAGTAATTGGGCCGCAACCTCCTCGTACGACTTCCCGAATCCCTCAACGTACTGATCGAATTTTTCGGTGCCCCAGAACTCGATGCGGCGGATCATACCCAGGATCAGGACGTCCTTTTTGATACCGACTTTATCGGTGAGCGCTTGGGGGATGAGAATCCGCCCCTGCGTATCCGGCGCGACTTCGACGGTGTTGGCCATCAGGACGCGGAGGACATAGTTGGCTTCCGGGTGGGCGAAGTTGAAGTTCTCGAACTTGGCTTCGACTCGGCGCCATTCTTCGTGGGGAAACAGGTAAAGGCAGCCGCCCAACCCCAAGGTGAGGTAACACGTATTGAGATTAACGTCGGAGGACTGACGAAGCCGGCTGGGTATCTGAACCCGGTTCTTGGAATCCAGAGTACCAGTGAAATTTCCGAGGAAGCCAGACATCGTGTCGGTTACACTTTCGTTTTGGGGCTATGCGATGCCACTAACCACCGCCACCAAGATGGATCTTGTTGTCAGACTGCCGGAGACTGACCCTCCCAAATGGGAGCTAATAGTTTACAGTTCAATCACTTGAGTGAAAATCGGTGAAAATCCCACTTTCCACCACTAGTCGCCACTCGACACCACAGTAAGCTCAATCACAGTACCGGTCAAGGAAATTTTGCGTTTCTCGCGCAGATTTTTTGGACCGCTATTCCCTTAGAAGTCATTGGGAGTATTTGTGTTCACGGCAAGGGAATAGCGGTTCGGGTGAGAGTTGACACGCGGCGCGGAGTCTTAAGTGAAAAACGAGGATCATCTAAGATACAGGACCTATAGGACTTATACGACCTATCTAAAGAAACGCTGCATGTCCGGTGGGTGGGCAGTTCTGGCAGGACGTTTGCGTGAAGGTGCTCTGATCGCACCTGGATGCGAGCCAAAGGAATCCGTGTTGGCGGGGGTAATGGAATGTGGTTCAATCGATTACTGTTTTGTGGGGGACTATCCCTTCTATTGATGAGTTACCCCAGACTGGGGATGGCCAGCCATCAAGTCGTCGAGCTTCGATTCGACGGCCCGATCGGCTCGACAAATCCCCTGGCTGACCTGGCCGATCTCGCGGCAGGCGCCACCGTGGGACATGGGCGTCCCGGCGAACCCGACCTGCCTTGGATCAACGTGGTGATTCCGGACGTGAATGGAAGCGGGACCGTCAACTGGGAACTTTCAATCATCTTGGCCGATACGCTCGCATTGCGCGACAGCATTCCACCGATTCAACCGGACATCGTGAGCAGCGATACCAGTCAGCCAGTTGCGGCGACACCATCCGACACGGGCATTTACAACACCGATGCATGGTATCCAGCAACAGGAGTGGTCGAAGTTCAGCGCGGCAGTATCGTAGGAACTTCGGCGTCGAGTCTGGTGTGGTGCCCTTTCCGGTACAATCCGGTTCGACAAGAATTGATCGTGATTCGTCGTGCGGCGATTGCGCCGTCGCACGGCGGCCAAATGTCTCCATCTCCTGTGGCAGCGGACACTGTGCCGGCACTTGACGACATTAAACCGCTCGTGCTGTCGGCATTCCAGCGATCCGGGCCCGACGATGGATTGCGCTCACCGGCGATCTCAGGGGCTCCGTCGTGGACGTTGAGTCCCGCGCCGCCGTTGGGCATCAGCTATGTCGTCATTACAAGCCGTCAGTATGCCGAGACGATGCAGCCATTGGTTCTCTGGAAAGCACGCCGTGGTATTGCGGCGGGCCTGGCCACAGTTGAGGATATCGCGGCCCGGTATTCCGCCGTCGACACGGCAGAGGCAATCCGGGAATACCTGAAGGATGGCTATACCAGCGGGCTGAAGTGGGTTGTGTTGGCGGGAGACCAGACCGTGGTCCCGATTCGCTACGCGTTCGCGGGTTACCAGCCGGCACCGGCGGACCTGCACCAGTTCCAGATTTGCGATTTGTACTACGCCGATCTTGACGGCGACTGGGATGCCAACGGGAATGGCGTGTGGGGAGAGTATCGGGGCGACAGGCCGGACATGTATGCGGAGCTCTTTGTCGGACGGCTGCCATTCTCACAAGCGTCCGAGGCCCAGACGATTATTGGGAAGATTATCGCTTATGAAAGCGGGCCGGCTGAGCCCGCCTACCTGACGCGTGAATTGAGCCTGGCTGCCGACCAGATGCGTGATTTCAGCGCGGGTACCGGGCAACAGAGTCTGGTCGCCCGCGTCATGCCGGAGGAGTGGACACACGACGAGAACTCGATGCTGGAGCAACCATCCGGAATCGATCCTTCTCCCCTGACGCCGGATGCCCCGAATCTGGTCGGCCTGCTTGCGGGTGGGTTCGGGTGGGTGAACTACTATGTGCATGGACGGGCCGACGGATTCGTCGTGCGCTCACCGGGATATCTGAATTCGCCACGAGCCTATGTCTTTACGTTTGGATCGAGCGGTGATGGGAACGGGCACTTGAACGAACTGCCTGCCACCGGATTCGCGGGGATTCATGTGTCGAGCGCCTGCGACCAGGGGGCGTTCGATATGGATTCGCCATCATTCAATCCACCGATGCAAAGCTGTGTCGCGGAGAAGTTGTTGTTCATGCCTCAGGCCGGGGCGGTCGCGTTTATCGGGCAATCCCGCTGGGGATGGGTGTCGAGCTCGTACAAGCTGATATCGAAGTTCTACCAGTACGTCGTCGATACATCGGTGCCGAATCATGTCGGCATGTATCAGGAAATGGCGAAGATTGCGTACCCCGGCTATCGGGACCTGAATTACGGGAACAATCTCTACGGGGATCCGGAGATGCCGGTGTGGAAGGATGTCCCGAAAGAGTTGAGTGTGACGTCTCCTGAGACGCATGGACGGGGGAGTTTCAACTGGGAACTCCGCGTGAGCGATGCGTACGGGCCAGTGAGCGGCGCACTCGCCACGGTGGCGGTCGGGAACTCAGTGTGGAGTATTGGCGAGACCGATGGCGAGGGCGAAGTGGAGACAGAACTTTCACTGCCATCGCAGACGGATGCGATTCTCACGATCTCGAAATCCGGGTATCGAATCATTGTCGATACGATCCCATCGGGAATCATCGCTGACGTCGGGGACGATGGCAGCGCCATGCCGAAGAAGTTTACATTCCTGACCAATGCGCCGAATCCATTCAATCCGTCGACGGTGCTGGAATTCGGAATCGTGAAGCCGGGCCACGTCCTGATCACAGTGTTTGATATCCTGGGCCGCCCAGTAGCGACACTTCTCGATAAGGATCTGGACGCCGGTCCGCATCGGGTTGAATTCGCGGGGACCGACCGTTTGGGACACGAGTTGAGCAGCGGGGTGTACTTCGCGCGGCTTGTGACGGGCGGGCGCAGCGTGGTGCGGAAAATGGTGTTGCTGCGGTAGAGAGATCCAGATCGGGTGCGGAAAAAAGGTGGGCAGAGCCCACCCTTGCTACCGTGATGGGATCAGAAGCCGTTTAAGAGTTCTCAGTATTGCCGCCAAGTACAAGAATGGAATGGTGGCCCAGAGGGCAATGCGGCCTGGCACATTGCAGCACTCATAGAGTCGGAGATAGCGGTAGTACGCAAAGTGCGACATCCAGATCATCCTTAATTTGCGCTGACGAGTCGATGCCCCTCCCCTGTGGCGGGCGATGATATCCGGGGTGTAAGTGATTTTCCATCCCGCCTGATGCACGCGGTGGCACCAGTCGACGTCGTTGAAGAACATCGGGAATCGCTCGTCGAAAAGGCCGAGAGCGGTGAGGACCTCGCGCCGGACGAGCAGGCAACTGGCCATCGGTTGAAGGACATCCCGTTGGGTTCTCCCATCGAAGTACCCCATGCGCCATCGTCCGAATGTCCGGGAATGGGGGAATAGAAACGAGAGGCCCAGCAGATCGAACCAGAGAGTGTCAAGCCTGGGGAGTTCACGGAGCGACGCCTGCCGCCGGCCATCGACGCCTTGCAGCATGGGCGCCACTGCGGCATGGCCCGGGTGGCGGTCCAGCAACTGCACCATCGCGTCGATGCCACCGACCGGCAGCACGACATCAGGATTGAGAAGCAGAACGAACGGGCGGAGCGCGTGCGGCAAACCCTGGTTATTGGCCGCGGCGTAGAAGCGGTTTTCGGAATTCCGTATCAATGTGACGGTTGGATGGCTCTGCTCGATGAGTGCCGTTGTCTTGTCCACTGAGGCATTGTCTACGACAACGACGTGTACCGGAGATGATGAGGCAGTCTTAACGGAGTCGAGACACGCCGAAATGTCGGCTTCGGAGTTGTAGGTCACGATCAGAACTCCGACTTTCGCCTCGCCAGTGTTCATCGTGCTACTCCACCGGATGGCGCCGCCCTCAAACCATCGAGAATTGCCGCCAGTTGTCCGGTCTGCGCGCGGCGGTCAAACTGGCTGATGGCCGAGACCGATCGAGCTGGTTTGTATCGCGGAAGCGCAGCGATGGAGTCGAGAGCGGTGATACCTGCCTGCATGTCACCCGGCGGTACAATCCAACAGCCTTCAATCGATTTCAGCAGGCGCGCAGTCTCACATGCGGGATTGGCGAGAAGGAGAATTGGCCGCAAGGAGCGGAGAATCTCGAAGACCCGCCCGGGGAGAATGTCGGCGTATTCCGGCTGGCCGTTTTGCGGGAGGGCAATCAGATCAGCCGACTGGAGAGCTCGCACTGCCTCACAATGAGAGCGGTAGCCAAGGGAAGTGAATCGATCCTGTAAGTCGTGACGCGAGGCGATCTCCGGCAACTCGATCCCGACAGTCGCGCCCACGTGTTGTATGGAAAACTGCCGGTTCGGGTCTTGTCTCGCCCAATGCCCCAGGAGATTGAAGATCGGTTCGGGATCAGGGTTTTCGCCGAATGTCCCACAGAGAAGAATCGTGAAGGGCGACTGGCCTGACGGAAGTGCCTCTGTGGCCGAAAAATCGGACTCGTCGTAGCCGTTGGTGATGACGGCGGGCGGGATGCTGGATGCGGACACCGACGCGGCGATAGCTTTGCTGGCGGCGATCACGCGGTCGGCAGACGATATGATCTTGCTATGCAGGCTTTTGGAATAGCGCGCGTGCCATCGTGTCGGCCCCCAATCATTGAAGCGTGCAAACCATGGATCGCGGAAATCTGCGATCCACGAAATCCCCAGTTCCCGCTTGAGGCGCAATCCAACCAAGTGAACCGAGGGAGGCGGCGAGGATGTCCAGACGGCATCGAAGGGACGCACCGCAGCCAAGCCAGAGGCCCGGCGTACGGCTGGGCCGACAAAGGCACGCTTGGAGTCGGGGAAGCGCAGCCAATTGCGAAGGAAAGCAGAATAGGACCTATGGGACCTATGGAACCTATGGAACCTACTCTGCAGTCGGGAGGGATCCCACGCGCGAATCCGTTCAACTGCGACGGAGCCGGGCAACTCTGCGAGCAGGGACTCATCGGTGGCAGGGTAGGCGCCGGGCTCAGCAGTCAGCACGGTCACGTCCCAGCCGAATTCGGGCAGATAACGGGCAAACTTGAGCGGGCGTTGCACACCGCCCATCCCGAGCGGCGGGAAGTAATACGGGATCATCAGAAGGTGAGGGCGGCGGGACATCGCTATCAGCCCTGGCCCTTCCTACCCGGTCCATGGGCTTCGATAACGTTCAGCATAGCCTGCTCGACAGTGGCCATGTTGTCGCGCCAGCGTGCACGCTGGGAGATAATCTCGAGATTACGACGAACGACATCCTGTCGCCAAGATGCATCGGCCGAGGCTTGCAGGATCATCTCGGCAAGTGTGCGATCGTCGCCTACAGGGAACAGGAGCCCGTTTATGCCATGATCTATCCACTCGCGATTGGCCGCCAGGTCGGTGACGATCGGCACGCAACCGGCAGCCATCGCTTCGAGCATGGAGACCGAAGTGCCATCCGACTCAGAACATGACACATAGAGGTCGGCAGCGGCCATACTGGATTCAAGTTGCCGCTGGTCGAGAAATCCTGTGAACTGGATCTTCCCCATTCCAAGTGATTGGGCCAACTGAATCAACCGGGGACGTTGCGAGCCATCGCCGACGACGACAAACTCGAAATCGCTTGCATGTCCCTTTCCCAAGCGAGCAGCGGCTTGAAGGAACGTGTCGACGCGGTAGAGCGGTTCGAGACGGCGGCAGGTCAGGATATTGAGCGGACGGTCGCTAGCGAAGATACGGCTGCCACCAATCTTCAGCCAGGAGTCTTCGACACCGAGCGGCGCGATGGTGATGTGGTCTGGGTTCGCTCCGAGTTCACGCATGGCAACGCCGAGCAGTTCCGCATCCGCGAACAACCAATCGGCATCACGGAGGACCGACTCAATGCGTTTGCGGTGCCAGCGTGATGTATGCGGTGCAATCAGGACATCCGAACCCCAAGCGGACACGGCTAGCGGATGGCGGTTGACGAGCGTTGCGAGCCAGCCATAGTCGGGCAGGAACAAGGCACTCACAATATCGGGCTTGAATTCATTGGCGATGCGCCGCACGCGGCGGATATTCAGCATGATGTCAACGACGCGGCGGAGGCGCGATACGGAGAGCCGCTGCGCGCCAGAATCTGTTGGTATCGGTGGAAACGACAACCAGCGTACGGTCCATCCCCGAAAGCGGAAGTGGTCGGCCCAGCGGCGCGAGTGGACGACCGACGCCTCCGCGAGAATCAGGATCTTCAAAGGGCGTTCGATGATTGCCACAAGGGGAGATTATGGGTGTGGGGACGGATGGGAGCAAGGAATAAGGTCCGATGCGGCCGCGCTCCACTGAGCTGGTAAGGTCCATTCATGGAAGCAGGCGACGCAGGCGATGATACGCCATACGGCGATACCGCATTTCGGCCCGAGGGACCGGCTTGGCGCCCCAACCCTGCTTGAACTGAGTGAGGCCAGCCGTGGAGTCGCCGGCCGGGCCGCCGCCGAAATCGAAGTAACGTACACCTTCATTGTGAAGCAATCGCAGCAAATGGGCGAAGAGCGCGTGGTTGACACCTGGCGCATCGGCCTGACGGTCGATGGCATTGTCGACGTTCACGGCGTGGTCTTTCAGGACTAGCCATGCCGTGGTTGCAACGGGACGATGATTGATGCGAGCAACGAGCCACCATAGGGCACCGGCTTTCGAAAACGCATGAGCGAGCAATGGGCCCAGAGAATGATTGAGGACCATCCTTGAAGGCGGCTTTGGCCGTGTAACCCACTCCCGTTGCAGTTTCTTGACAGAGTCGGCATCGTGAAGACGCTCAAAGTGGGGATTGCGCTCGATTCCGTCGCGGATGTTGCGGCGGTGGGAATCGTCAAGATCGGCGAGTACGTCCGCCCGTCCGCCGCGCAAGTCGAGAATCCAGGTTGAGTAGTCCAACTGTTGCGAAACCCATTCCGTCTTCGGCGCGACGACACCCGGTGCCGGAAGTGTCATCTCTACGGTACGAGCGGTGGTCACCGTGGGAAGGAACTGCTCCCATGTCGTTTCCATAAGGATCGGCCGGCCATCGGAATCGACTCCGGGACTGGCACCTACCAGCCCACCGGTTGATCCCCAAGGCTGCGAGAAGAGCCACTCCATCCCCAGCCGGTGGCGGCGCACCAGCGGTACGCCGCCGTCGGCGCGTTCGAGGTCACCGGCCAGCCAGATTTCGGCTCGACTCCCCGGCCAGACCTGCTCCCAAAACAGCGACCACTCTGGCAGCAAGTACGGCGAGGGATCGGACATCTGATCCAGCCAGTACATCCACAACGTGCGATCAATCTTGGATGGATGGCGGCGTTGCCAGTTCATCGGCGTAAGTGCGAGGACTTTGAAAACCTACTGGCGGCGCAGGACGGCGATCTTGCCCCGTCCTGTATTGCCGTCAGGGCCGTGAACGACGAAAAGGTACACGCCGGAGGCGACGGTGATTCCACCCTGATTGCGTCCATCCCATCCGGCAGCAGCATCAAATTCGACAACGGGCTCTCCAGCAACGGTAAAAATATAGATCCGGCTGCCGAATGGCGCATTGAACCGGACGAGATTGTGGATACCGGTTTCGAGGTCGAGGGGGTTGGGATATGCCAGAACATTGTCGAGAGATTCGGCCATCGGGACGCCCGCTGCGAGACGTGACAGGCCGCCGGCAGTGGCAATCCACAATTCGCCGGTTCGCTCATTGACGGCAATCTGACGAACGTCACTTCCGGCAAGTCCGGAATTCTCCGGCGAAAAATAGAATGCCGTGTCCCGACTGGACGGAATCATCACCAGCCCCCGGTCTGTTCCCACCCAAACGTTGTTGAGTGCGTCGGCGGCCAGCGTGTTGACGGAAAGGCCCGCTTCGGCGGGGAGCGGCACTCTCAGGAAGAGCCGGATATCCGCCGCCCAACGGACCAGCCCAACATTGGTGCCGACCCAGAGCGAGTCGGCGCGGTCGACCAGCAAAGCGTGGATTTCATTCGAGGGAAGACCGTTGTCGGTCGTCTTGAATGATAGGTGAATCGGCGGCGTAACCGGCTGGGAATTGGAGCAGAGCGCGCCGGAATAGGTCATGTCGACGAGTCCATTGCCACCGAAGCCGACGACGACTTCCTGATCGAGCGCCAGGAGGACCGCGGGATTGTCCGAAGTGAATCCATCGGAAATCCCGAGGGCGCCCCAACACGCTCCGTCGGTGTCGAAGTAGGCGAGCACCTGGCCTGAGTCGGCGGCGGCGTTGGCGAACCACACGCGGCCCACCGAGTCGATCGCGATGTCGCGAACTACGATGTAGTCATTGACCCCCACGGGATCCCGCACCCACATCAGGGAACTGTTCGCGGTGTCGTAACGCAGCCAGTCGCTGAGCGGGTTTGCGGCATTCACTCTGTACGCTCCGCTCCCCCACGAGCCGAACCAAACGGCGCCGTTCGGTCCGATGGCCACGGACGTTGCCGGATTGCCCGGTCCCGCGTTCACAAATGGGAGAGTGGTCCATCGGCCATTATCCAGGAAGTCGGCTCCGCGAGTCGGGTGCACGCACCAGACGCGGCCATTGGTGCCGATGGCGAGGTCGCCGAATTCCGCTCCCAACGGGCCATCGAACCGCAATGGCGTCCAGGTGTTGTTTCGAAATGCGAGAAGGCCGTTGCCGAGTTGACCTGTCCAGATAGTGCCATCCGAAGTTCGCGCTATCGAGGTGAGCGCAACATTCGGGGAACCAAGTGCCGCCGGGGTGATGGCATGTCCATCAGTGTAGCAGGCGAGACCGGTGGAAGTCGCAACCCAGAGAGTGTCGTTGACAGTGAGTAGATCGCGGATCTGGAACTGATTGAAACCCACTTTGGCCCACGCTGTGTCGCCGGGGGCAGTCAGCGTATCGATGAAGGCGTATAGGCCATCATCCCCACCAGCAAAAATGCGGCCTTGGAAGGCGGCGAGGGTTTTGAGGGATGGGAGGCCCATCCATGTTTTCCAGTGTTCGGGGACAAGCAGAAATTGATCGAAGACATCGCCGCGCGCCGCACCCGACGGTCCGGCCACCCACACGTCGCCGCCGGTTACGAGCACATCGTGAACCGGATTGGAGGCCGGCCAGTCACCGAGACGCATGTAGCTTTCTTTGATCTCACCGCCGTTGCGGTTCATGTCGAACTTGTGCACGCCGATATCCGATGCGACCCAGAGAAATCCATTGGGGCCCGGCGAGGCGGCATGCAGCGGAATTCGCGCGTCCTCGATATCGAAGTTGTAGACGTTCCATGAGTGATCCGCGGCTCGCCGCGACAGCCGGCCACGCGAGCCACCTGTCCAAACCTGGCCGCCGGAATCCAATGCCACAAAACGGAGATCAATGTCGCCAAGGCCATCGACATTGGTGAATCGGGACTGGGAATCGGGGGCGTTCGCAGCGAATCTGACCAACCCACCAGTCGTAGCAACCCAAAGTGTGTCCCCCGAGGCCGCCAGACCCATCGCGTCGTTGACGAAGGTGTAGTTGGTCCAGGCGGAACGAGAAAACGGCAAGGATTGGGAGTTGACCGGGGGAACAAGACCCATGAGACAGATAAGACCTATTAGGATCAGGGTGCGCGCTCGCATGGTGTGGGGATCCGTCATTTGGGAAGATGTTTGCGCCGGCGTAAATGGACAATTCCGCACAATCCGGCAAACAGGATAGTGAGAATCAGCGACCAGTTGCCAACAAACATTCCATGTCGGACAAAGAAAGTCTCGCCATTGGGGTATCCCAGCGGGAGGTCGGCGAGCACAACGTCAGGAACATACTGGGCCGTCGGGTTGTGGAAACGTCCGGCGCAATCGATCAAAGTGGAGATCCCGGTGTTCGCCGAACGGGCAATGGGGCGGCGGGTCTCGATCGCCCGGAACGTTGCGATGAGGGCATGCTGGAGCGGTCCTGATGAGAAGCCATACCATCCATCATTCGTGATATTCACAAAGAAATGGGCGCCGGCCAGCGCAAAGCCCCGAATGATTTCGGGAAAGACCGACTCGTAACAGATGGCCGCCGCAAACTCGCCGGCGGAGTGCGGAAAGAGCACGTACTTGGTGCCACGCGTAAAGTGAGCCCCGCCGACCTCAAGTCGGTCGAGCACTTTAATGCGATCGGAGAATGGGATCCATTCGCCCAACGGGACGAGGTGGAGCTTGGCGTGGTATTCCGAATGATAGACGCCGGTATCGAGCATGATGGCCGCGTTGTATGAAAGATATCCGCCGCCCTTGACACTTTCGTACTCCAGCGTCCCGATGAGCAACGGCACCTTCAGATCGGAGGAAAGTTCACGAAGCTCGCGATGGTAACGCGGCTCGGAACGGATGTAGACCGGTGCGGCAGTCTCGGGCCAAATGATGAGCTTCGCACCGCGGGCGGCGGCAGCACGTGACTGTGCTTCGTATATGGCGAACGACTGATCCACGTACGCCGAATCCCATTTGCGGTAAGAGTCGATGTCCCCTTGAAGCACGGCCACTCGGACAGACCGGCTGGAGTCCAAAGTTTCGATTGCCATGCGGCCATAGACATACGGGACGGCAAATGCGAGCGCCAAGCCAGCCCAGAGAAGGCCGACGACGACACGGCGACGATCTCGCCATGCCAGGATGATCTGGCAGACGAGCACTCCGATGAAGCCGACCCAGAGGCCGATGCCCAAATCGCCTGTGGTGTCCGCGAACTGAATCAGTGGAGTGTACTGCACTTGGGACAGCGAGAGATTCGTCCACGGGAATGCGAGATCCCCGATGCCGCGGAGGTGCTCATGGGCAATCCAGACGAATGGGAACAGCCAGATGGCGACATCGCCGAGAACTCTTCGTATCCAGGCCCACAGCCAGAAGACAATGGAGACGTACAGGCCAAGGATGGCGACCATGACCACCATACCGGGGCCACTGACCCACGCCGTCCAATAGAGGGTGGCGAAGTGAAAGACAAATCCGAATATGTAGCCGCGAGCCGCCGCTTCGCGTGGCGTGCGATCATGCACGATTAGCAGCATCCATGCGATTGCCAGATACGCCAGGAATCCCAAGGGGAATGGCGGAAACGCCAGCGCCAGAAGTCCGCCGGCAAGAGCGGCGCCAATCAGATCTGGTGTCTGTGGTAGAATTCGTGCCGCCGAGTTATGCGATCCAACTTCACCATCAGGGTGTGGCATCATGCCCGGAACTTACCGGCGAGGGACGCCGCCGTCAATCAGGAGTCACCAGGCGCACGCTTCTTGGCCCGGTTATGATGTGGCCGATGGTATGGGCTCGAATGTCGATTCGCTCGAGCAGTTCCACGGCGCGCATGGCCTGATCGTGATCGACGACCATGATGTAACCGATTCCCATGTTGAAGACGCGGAACATCTCCTCGGGATCGACACCGCCAACCCGCTGGAGAAAGGTGAAGATCGGCGGTTGGGGCCAGCGCGTGGTGTCGATGACGGCCTGGCAATCCTCGGGCAGCACGCGGATCAGATTGCCTTCGATGCCGCCGCCGGTAATATGGGCCATCGCGGTGATGGACACTTCACCCATCAGTTGCTCGAACGCGGCACGGTAGGAACGATGGACGGCCAGAATCGCCTCACCGATGGTCCGCCCCTCGAGCTCATCCGGAGCGTCATCGAGTTCGAACTGGTTCTGGTCGAAGAGAATCTTGCGAATCAGGGAATATCCGTTGGTGTGCGGACCGCTGGACTCCAGGCCGACCAGCATCTGGCCTGGGGCGATCTTGCTGCCATCAAGGATGGCGGAACGTTCGACCATGCCGACAATGAATCCGGCGAGATCGTAATCGCCGATTTTGTAGATGCCGGGCATTTCCGCGGTTTCGCCGCCGATCAGTGAAATGCCATTTTCACGGCACGCTGAGGCAACGCCGGTAATGACTTCTTCGACAACGACCGGCTCCAACCGGGCAACGGCGAGGTAGTCGAGGAACGCCATGGGCTTGGCACCGCAGGTGAGAATGTCGTTGACGCAGTGATTGACCAGGTCGGCACCGATGGTTTGATGATGGCCCCAGCGGATGGCGAGCTTCAGCTTGGTCCCGACACCATCGCAGCTCGACACCAGGACCGGTTCCCGATAGCCGGCGAGGTCGAGCCGGTAGAGCCCGGAGAATGGCCCCACTCCCGCCAGGACGGCATCGGTATAGGTCGTTTTGGCAAGCTGGCCAATGCGCGAGACGGCGTCATCGGCAGCCTGTAAATCCACTCCTGCAGTGCGATAGTCAGTTTTGCCCGGCATTCTGATGTCCTTCGTCATGGCAGGTACAGTTGCGACCTGTGTCCGTCTCAAATATCCCGCTCGCGTTCGTTTTTCGCAATCATTCCTTGCCGGAACGTTGCGGGACGGTGCGAATTATGATTCCCGCCTACCAGAAGTCAACAGGATCAACGTCGATTGTCAGTACAACCTTGGCACGTTGATGTGCCGCTTCATTTTGCTCTTGAAACTCGTTGATGGCGGCGCGCGCCGGTTTCAGTGCGCGCACCTTAAGTAAGACATTAACAATATGGCTTCCGGCCCGGCGCGGTACGGCTGCCGGGGCTGGGCCGAGGAGCCGGCCCGCGGTCCCAGCGTTCAAACGCCAGTGCTCAGAAAACTTCGCGGCAGCGGTACGTGCCGACGACAACGCTGGTGAAGAAAAAGCCAGCAGAACCAGGTGGCAAAAAGGCGGGTAATCCAGAGCACGGCGCCGTGGGAGCTCCCTGGCGAAGAATGATGCAGCATCCTGGGCAGCCGCGAGTTCGATCAGCTCGTGATCGGGACGAAAAGTTTGGACCAGAACTTCCCCCGCTCCCAAGCGGGCCTCTCCCCTGCCGGCGCGGCCGGCCACCTGTGTGAGTAATTGAAACGTCTTTTCTTCGGCGCGGAAGTCGGGAAACGCCATTTGCTGATCCGCCCAAACGACACCGACCAGGCCGACATCGGCGATATCCAGACCCTTGGCGACCATCTGCGTGCCGACCAGAAGGTTGTATTCACTCCCGGCGAATCCCGCGAGAATCTGGGCGGCAGCGCCACGGCGGGCGGCGACGTCGGCATCGAGCCTGGCCATCTGAACTGATCCTTCGATGGTGGCCAGTGTCTCCTCGACTTTCTGGGTGCCGACGCCTCGGAAAGAGAATTCCGATGCGTGACATTTCGGGCAGGTGTCGTACGCGGGAATGGCGTGCTCGCACAAGTGGCAGCGGAACTGGCGGGTCGCCGCATGGTAAGTCATCGTCAACTCGCACTGGGGACAAAGCTGGAAGTGGCCGCAGGACTTGCAGGCCACGACCGTTGAGTGGCCACGGCGATTGAGAAAGACGATGGCCTTGCGTCCGGCGCGAAGCGTCTCCTGGAGCGCTTGCCGCATCTCGGTGGTAATCCAGCCATCGGGACCGTTGAGCTGGCGTTTCGACAGGTCGACGAGCCGGACGAGGGGCATGCTTCGCCCCTGCACCCGCCGCGTGAGGCGCAGCAATTCGTACTTGCCGGTCTGGGCGTTCTCGAACGATTCACATGAGGGTGTGGCGGAACCCAAAAGGCACACGGCGTGATTCGTGCGGGCTCGAACCACGGCCACGTCGCGTGCGTGGTATCGGGGCGCGGGATCGGATTGCTTGTACGAGTCACCGTGTTCCTCGTCAACGATGATCAGGCCTAGGTTGGGAATCGGGGCGAAGACGGCGGAGCGCGCCCCAACTACCAGGCGATACCTTCCCCGCGCAACGAGCCGGGACATCCAGTATCGCTGAGCGGGCGTGAGGCCGCTGTGCCAGATGCCGACGCTTTCCTGCAGTGTGGACTCCAGCCGATTGATCATCTGGCCGGCCAGGCCAATTTCAGGAACGAGGAAGAGCACGCTTCGCCCGAGCGACCAGGCATGCCGGATCGCCGCGCAGTAGACAGCCGTCTTGCCGGAACCGGTCGGGCCCCAGAGCAGCGCGGTGCCAAACCGTTTCGCATCGAGCAGAGACTTGATCTTTCCGAGCGCGGAGCGTTGTTCCTCGTCGAAGCGCTCGGGGTCGGGTTCCGGTGGCGGATTGAAACTCAACTGAGTCAGGGATGAAGGTACCGGCTCCCAGAGAATCGTACCATCGAGCATCAGGGCGCGTAGCGCGGCTTGGCCACCCGGGAATTTCTTGGCCGCGTTGGTCCAACATCTCTGATTCGAATCACTCCCCAGTGAGGCGAGGAAATCCCGAATCTCCACGGGCATCCCGGCGTCGCGAGTGGGATTCAGTCCCGAGAGCACAGCTTCCTTGGGCAGTGGAGCGGGAACGGTCTTCCATTCGGCGCTGATGAGTTTGCGTGCGGTTAGTCTGGCGAGCGCCTCATTTAGTGCCGAACGCCGGGTCCCCAGGCGTGAGAGAGTTGTCAGGGAAGTCGGCTTTGCCGCGGACAAGTGCTGCAGAATGAGCCGTTCGGTGGGTGTTGTCTTCAAAGAATCCGACGACGAGCGATCTTCGAGCGAGCAGAGACGGTAATAGAGGCGTGCGACCGGGGCTTGTGATCCGGTGACAACTCCAAGAGCTTCTCCCCATCCGCAGAGATAGTACTCGGCAACCCAACGGGTCAAAGACAGGATCTCCCCCGGGATCGGCCAGTCGGGATCGGAGACCGCACTCAGGGACAGAAGCTTGCCGGGTGGTAGTGCGGTGCTGACGGGGCAGGCGACGACGACGCCGGATTGCTTGCGTCCACCGAGGACGGCTTCCACGCGGGTGCCGGGCTGAACGATACCTGCCCACTCTGTAGGCACGCGGTAAACAAACTGGCGTCGCAGGGGAAGCGGAAACGCGACCTCAGCCAGCCGTTCGGCATCCTTGGAGGTCTTGTTCAGTGGTTTGTCGGCAGCCGTTCGCATCACGTACCAACCTAGCGTGAAAGCGGGTGGGAGTGGCATCGCTTTCTGCGATTGATGATGAGCAACGCTCGATAAGAAAGGCGGTTCCGCATTGGTGCGGAACCGCCCGATGGTCAGTTTGGATCGCTCCGCATCAAGGACACTTGGCCGACCAGGCTTTCAGGTCTTCGGTTCTGCCCAATTGGGCCAGCGTCACCTTCATCATCTGGCAGAGGTTCTTGTCGTTGGGAAAATACGCCGTCACCTTTTCCAGTGTCGGGTAGGCTTCGCTCCATTTTTCCATCGAATATTGGCAGATGGCCAGAAGGCGCCAGCTATCCTGATCTTTGGGATCGATTTCGACGACCTTGGCGAAGCGCGGAATCGCTTTTTCGAAGCTGTCATGCCGTTTGGCGGTGTACGATTTCTCCATGGAGCTGGCGGCGGTATCGTCGGGTGATTTCCTGACTTCGCGATCGTATTTCTCCACGGAATCCTGAAGCCTAACCGCCGCATTGTAGTAGAAGATGCCCATGTTGTACCAGGTGTCTTTGGAGCCGGGGTCACGGCTGACGACAGCTTCCTGCCACTTGAATGCTTCGGGTTCGTTGCCGATGCGCGAGAAGATATCGGCAAGTGTGACGATGGCGTTGATGTCGTTGGGGTCGATGCCATGCATACGGCGATTCAAGCTGATCGTCTTTTCCCACATCTGCTTGTCGTAGTAGCATGCGGCCAGAGACAGCATCAAATTGCGGTAGCGGTTGCGCTTCTCCTCGGAGAGCTTCTTGTACTTCTTGTCGTACTCCTCGAAGGCCGGTGTGGGTTTGCCTTCGGGACCGGAGAAGAATGCGGTCGTGTCGTACCAATTGGTCGTCGAATCTCCAAGTTCGCCGCGATGGAACAGGTCCTCGGCTTTGACGAGGTCGGCAAGGCTGCTGTCGACCATGCCCTGACGCTGGTAAATCAGGCCGCGGGTGGAGAAGGCGCGGAAATCGGAGGGCTTTAGCAGGGTGCATTGGCGCAGCGCTTCTTTGGCCATACCGCGAATCTGAGTCGCCACTGACTTCAGGCTATCGGCATTCACGTGGGCATCGGATCTTGAAGCCTGTTCCTCGGTGGAATCGGATTGATTCACAAGGCTGACCGCGCGATTGAACCGTTCGACCCACTTGCTGTCCTTGATCTTGTCGATACTCTTCTCTTCTTTTTCCCATTCTTTGGCCGGCGCGTACTTCCTGGCGAGATCATATTCCACGATCATGCTGTCGATTTCGTCTTTGTCGGCCCACACGGAACCCAGGAGAAAATGAACCTGGGAGTTCTCGGGATAGTGATCACGGGCGGTGTGCAGATTGCGGAGCGCCCGGTCGTATTCCGGGGGATTGGTTGCCAGGGCAATCTTGGCCGAGCGAATATAGACATCCAGCGGCTGCACGACATCGGCCCCCGTCTTCACCTGCGCCGCAAGCTGTGACGCCGTCAGAAGCAGCAGCGCCGCCAGCAAGAACATCGACTTCTTCATCAGGAATTCCCTCCCGTTCGACTTACCCGGCTGCGGATCGTACTCATAAGGTCAGCCATTATACTCATCATTCCACAAACTTCAAGTGCAATCTGGACATTTTGCCGTTCCGCTACCGTGTTCACAGCGACTCCGGCTACTGGACCTGCCGAACCGTGTATAGGAGTTTCAATTCCCCGTCTTTGGGTACTGAAACCGTCCATTCCGCCGTCCGCGCGTCTTTCTTGACATAATCCGAGGAGGTCTGGGTGATTGTCCAGTCGCCCCAGAAGTGTTCAACCACCAGAACTGTTACCGGGGTTTCCTTGTGGTTGCGAAGCGTGATCTCCACATCGTCCTCGGACGTATTGCGGCTGATCTGGCGATGCTCTTTGGAGTTGCGTTCGCCGACAACGTCGAAGGCGTTGCCCAGAGTCACCCGGACTTTTTCGTCCTTGGGCGTATGGTCGATGACATCCTCGCCGATGAACTCCAGCGATCCGTCGGTGTCGGCTTTCATTACACGGATCTTGCCGGCAGGAAGCGGGATGCCCAGTCCCGCCGCTGCGGAATTCTGAAACTCCATCAGGACCCGCACCTTGGCGCCGTAAGCGCCGCCATCATAGGTGAGCGATTTCTTCGCGGTCACGCGAGCCGGCTCAAAGAGGGCAATCTGCTTGATTTCATTGTCACGCAAGGTCGCAGGGCGTTCCAGAGTGTACAGATGGTACTCGAAGAATTGCTTCTCACTAAAACCGGCCTCAAGGTCCGCGGCCATGCCCTTGGCCATCATCATTGGCGGACGGGGTTGATCGACGCGATGAACGTCGCCGGCGATCAGCTTGACGGTGGCGTCGTTGTAAGCGGCACCGGAGCGATTGTCGATGGAGACCCAGCCACCCAAATCGAGGTAATCATCGCTGGGCGAAACAGTGGCAACGTATTCGGCGTGCCAGCCGATCTGCCCGGTCAGATATCGGACTTCCGCAGGTACCGAGCCTGAGATATCGGAGATGAGTTTCCAAACCAGAGTTGGCCGGGTGATTAGTCCCTCGGGCAGATCGCCCAACGAGAGGTCGGCAATCTGATCACGATTGATGATCCGGAGACCGCTGGACGGCGTCTTTAATGTAAGCGTGTTGGGATCGAAGGCCAGAAGTGCGCCCTCGAGCATCTTGTCCTGCCTCGTGAGCACCTGGATGGAGCGGTCGAGGTACTTCTGCAGAACCTTCTCTGACGAGACAAGATCGTACCGGTAGTTCTGCTCAAGGAGCGTTACCGATTTGGCCTGGCCAGGGACGGTGAACGCGACCGACGTTGGATCGATGGCTGAGGCCACATCGGTGAAGGACAATTCGAATTTGCCCTTCTTGAACTCCAAGGCCCGGTTATCTTTGACGAGAGCCAGATCAGTATTGTAGATGCTGATCTGCACTCCGGCCTGCGCCACGTTCCACGAGGCCGCGACGGCCACTACCAGGAGGGTTAAGAGTCTTCGCATGGAAGCCACCCCTTTCCTGCTTTCTCCGGCGTTGATGAGCATGGAGTGTGGCAGCACTCCATCCAATTGATTGTACACTTCAGTCATCGAAGCGATGACACCAATCACCAGCCAACGAGCTGTTCCAGGTTCGCGTTGATACGCGCGACGATCATTTGAAAGTTCTCGCGCTTGGCGCGTTCTTTTGCGACAACATCCGGCGGGGCGTTTTCCAGGAAGTCGGGATTGTCGAGCTTGCGGCTGATCTTCTCAAGCTGCAGGGTGTTATGCTCCAGTTCCTTCTGCAGCCGCTTGCGTTCCGCATCGAGGTCGATGACACCTTCCAGCGGGATGAAAATCTCGGCATCGCGAATGACCGCTGAGGCCGACGGGACCGGTTTCTTGACATCGGCGGCAATAGTCAGACTGTCAATTTTCCCGAGAATGCGGATGTTATCCGTGTATGCCTGGAGATTGCGCAACAGGCGGGGGCGGTCGACGCGGATCAGGCAGTTGATCGCCTTGGCGGGCGGGACCTTCATTTCCGAGCGCACGGTGCGAATTGCGGCGATCACGTCGAAGACCTGCTGCATGGCCGCTTCAAGGTCCTCGTCCATCCACTCTTTGGTGGCCACCGGCCACGGGGCGAGGGTCACGTGGCTCTTGGGGACGCCCGGCAGGCGGTCCGAGAAGTGCGACCAGAGTTCCTCGGTCACGAACGGTGCCAGCGGATGGAGCAGTCGGACGATGGTCCCCAGAACTTCCAATGCCACCTGCTGCGCAGCGCGGCGCTGGAACGAGTCGTCTTTCAAATAGAAACGTGGTTTGGCCAGTTCCAGATACCAATCGCAGAAATCGCTCCAGATGAAGTCATACAGACTCTTCGCGGCGGTGTTGAATCGGAAAGAGTCGAGCTGGTCGGTGACATTTTGGATCGTGTGATGCATCCGGCTTTCGATCCAGCGGTCGGCGAGTTCGAGTTGGGCTTTGGATTTGAGCAGGTCGATCGGCGTCTCCGGCGGAGTCTCCGATTGATTGGCCAGGACCAGCCGGGCGGCATTCCAGAGTTTGTTGGCGAAGTTTCGGCCTTGTTCAAACGTATTCTCCGAAATGAGCGGGTCCTGCCCTTCGGGTGCCGCGAGAACGAGTGAAAGCCGCAGGGAGTCGGCGCCATGTTGGGCGATGACTTCGAGTGGATCGATTCCGTTGCCGAGCGACTTGGACATCCGCCGGCCGATCGCATCGCGCACCGTACCATGGATGTAGACATCGGAGAACGGAATTTCTCCCATGAACTCGCATCCGGCCATGACCATGCGCGCCACCCAGAGGAAGATGATTTCGGAGGCGGTGAAGAGCGAGGCGGTCGGATAGAACGCTTCGAGCTCGGGCGTCTTCTCCGGCCAGCCGAAAGTGGAGAATGGCCAAAGCCACGAGGAGAACCAGGTGTCGAGGACATCTTCGTCCTGCCGGTATCCGTTGCCGGGAGGTGTTTTCGACACGATGAGTTCGCCGGTTGTTTCACTCTTGTAAACCGGGATACGATGCCCCCACCAGAGCTGCCGCGAAATACACCAGTCGTGAATGTTTTCCATCCAGTGGAGGTACACCTTGGACCAGTGGGGCGGATGGAAGCGAATCCGTCCGCTCCTGACTGCCTGGATCGCCGGGGGTGCGAGCTCCGACATCTTGACGAACCACTGTTCCGATAAGAACGGCTCGATCACGGTGTTGCAGCGGTAACAGACGGCAGCACCGAGTCGATACGGTTCGATCTTCTCGAGCAAGCCTTGCTCTTTCAGATCGGCAACGATTCGGGCACGGGCCTCGTCACGGTCTAAACCGGCATAGGGGCCGCCGGCTTTGGTGATGAGGCCGCGGTCGTCGATGGCAATGATCGACTCGAGGTTGTGGCGCCGGCCGATTTCAAAATCGTTGGCATCATGCGCGGGTGTGACTTTCAACACGCCGGTGCCGAATTCAGCATCGATGTAGGAATCGGCGATGACCGGCAGGGTGCGGCCAACCAGCGGCAAAATGACATTCTTGCCCACGAAGGATTTGAAGCGATTGTCCTTGGGATTCACTGCGAGTGCGGTATCGCCCAGCATCGTTTCGGGCCGGGTGGTCGCGACGACGAGATGGCCGCCGCCGTCCGCGAGCGGATAGCGGACATACCAGAGTGATCCGTCCTTCTCTTCGCGTTCGAGTTCGTCATCGGACAGAGTCGTATGGCAGCGCGGGCACCAATTGACGATGTAGACACCTTTGTAGATGAATCCCTTCTCGTAGAGACGGACAAAGACTTCCTTGACCGCCTCGGAGAGGCCGGGGTCCATCGTAAAGCGGGTGCGATCCCAATCGCAGGAGCAGCCCATCTTCTTGAGCTGGTTGAGAATGATGTCGCCGTTCTTCTGCTTCCATTCCCAGACACGCTTGAGGAATTCCTCGCGGCCGACACCTTCGCGCGTCTCGCCTTTGGCAATGAGTTGCTTTTCGACCACGACTTGGGTTGCGATGCCCGCGTGATCGATACCGGGAAGCCACTCGACTTCGTGGCCGGTCATGCGCTTGTAGCGCAGCATGATATCCTGCATCGTGTTATTGAGGGCATGCCCCAGATGCAAGACGCCGGTGACATTGGGCGGAGGGATGACAATCGAGTACTTGGGACGATTGGCCACAGGGTCGGCGTGGAAGTACGCCTTGTCCTGCCACACGCTCCACCAGCGGGCCTCAGCATCATGGGGATCGTAGTTCTTCGCGAGTTGAAAGTCGGTCATCGTCTGCGCCTTTGCTTTAGGAATACAGAAACCTGATTTTACCATACTTCTTTTCGGCAAGTCAAGGAGTCATCGCGGGTTGAGAGCTGGGCGGGCGGAATGGGAGGCATGGGAGGTATGGCGCTGGGGGCCGACAGGCGGCATATTCCGCGACCAGGAAATGGAGACACGGATGAGAGCGAAGAAGAGTTCGGAAGCCCAGTACACATTTGCCGACCTGGTTGGGATCATGCGGAAATTGCGCGGACCGGGCGGTTGTCCCTGGGACCGGAAACAGAATCACCGGTCGCTTCTCCCCTATTTGCTTGAAGAGAGCTACGAAGTGATCGACTCGGTGGATCGCCGGGACATGAAGGCGTTGCGCGAAGAGTTGGGCGATTTGCTGCTCCAGGTGATCTTTCACGCCCAGTTGGCGGCGGAACGGGAGCGATTCACGATCGATGACGTAATTGACCGGATTTGCCGCAAACTGGTGGCGCGGCATCCGCATGTGTTCTCCAAGAAACGGCGCCTATCTGCCGGGCAGGTGCTGGGGAACTGGGAGCGCATCAAACTGGCTGAACCAAACGGGAAGGCGAAGAAGCGGGGTGTTTTGGATGGAGTCCCTCGATCACTTCCCGCCCTGCTGCGGGCTTATCGTGTCCAGGAAAAGACGGCGCGGTTCGGATTCGACTGGGATGACGTGCGCGGGGTGCTCGACAAGATCGACGAGGAAGTTGGTGAACTGCGGCGCTCCATGCGAAGGCGGCGCAAAGACGAGATTGCGCATGAGCTGGGTGACGTCTTTTTCGCCCTGGTGAATTTGAGCCGCCATCTGGGAATCGATCCCGAGACAGCGTTGTCGCGAACCAATCGGCGGTTCATCCAACGGTTCCAGTACATCGAGGAGCATCTGCCCAAGACCGGCAAACATCTCGGCGAGGCGAGCCTGGCGGAGATGGATGTTCTCTGGGAGAAGGCCAAGAAAGTTGTGGGATGAGACGCGGTCGTGGTGAGTGTTGTGGCCCTCTCGGAACTTTGTGAATCCGTATTCACAAAGTTGATATGGTCTTCCGGAACGCCACAACAATCATCCCCAATGTAGATAATCGGACCCTGAGGTCGTTGGCGTTCAACAGGCAGCAAGCGCTGGGAGCAATTGACACCAAAATGGTTATATTCCCATGCCGAAAAAGGGCTTGACGAGGATGGTGCGGGGATGTTTAATGGCGCGACTTGGCTGTCAAATGATGGCCAGGAATGGTGATTTTTTTCACGCGTTACGTGTATACCGATCGGGAGCCTGGACACCGATCGGTTGGAAAGAAAACGAAAACACTGGCTCAGAAAACTAAGGTTCGGAAAGGAGAGTTCGGATGAAGCGGATCGGAATTGTGCTGGCAATCGCGGCCTGTGTGGCGCTGGTCACCGGACCGGCATGGGGACAGGATTCGGCAAAGGCCGCGCCTGCCAAAGCGGCGGCGAAGCATCAGTATGTCGGCGAGACGAAGTGCAAGATGTGCCACAAGGCCGAGTACGAATCGTGGATGACCACGAAGCACGCGAAGGCCTGGGCCTCGTTGAAGCCGGAAGAGCAGAAGAAGGCCGAGTGCAACGAGTGCCATATGACCGGCAAGACCGCATCCGACTCGATTTTGGTCAATGTTGGATGTGAATCCTGCCACGGACCGGGCTCCGATTACAAGGCGATGAACACGATGAAGAACGCGAAGCTGGCCGCCGAGGCAGGATTGATGCCGATCACCGAGGCGACTTGCACACGTTGCCATAACAAGAAGAGCCCGAACTTCAAGGAATTCGACCTCACCAAAGCCAAGGATCCGGCAGCGGGCGGAGTCCACAAGCATAGTCCCAAGGCCACCAAGGGCTAAGATGAGTCAAAGGCAGGACATAACCCCCGGCGGTTCGCCCATGAACCGCCGGGGATTTTTCGATATCTTCCTGGGGGGTGGAATCGCCGCTCTCGGCGCCGCGGTCCTCTACCCGCTTGTCCGTTTCGTGATTCCTCCGGAACAGCCGGAAGCAACCGTCTCACAGGTGGTGGCTGCGAAAGTGGGCGAACTGGCCCCGAATTCGGGGAAGATATTCCGATTTGGCAAGGACCCGGCGATTCTGGTAATGACACCGAACGGACAGTACCGGGCGTTTACCGCCATCTGCACCCACTTGGACTGCACCGTCCAGTACAGTTCGGAGATGCAGCAAATCTGGTGTGCCTGTCACAACGGGCATTACGATCTTAATGGCAACAACATCTCCGGCCCGCCTCCGGCGCCGCTGGCAGCCTACAGTGTCTCCGTGCGCGGCGATCAGATTCTTGTGAGCAAGGCATGAGCGAACCCGCCACGCATTCGGGGATTTCCCAGTGGCTCGATGAGCGGCTTGGCTGGCACGCCATCAAAGAGCTCGCGCTGCACAAGCGCGTGCCGATGCACAAGCATTCGATCTGGTATTACCTCGGCGGCATGACGCTGTTTTGTTTTCTGGTCCAGATCGTCACGGGGATTTTCCTGCTGTTGTACTACCGTCCCACTGCCGAGGCAGCGTTCGAGTCGGTCGAGTTCATCATGACCGATGTGAAATTCGGCTGGCTGATCCGCTCGATCCATTCGTGGTCGGCGAATCTGATGATTTTCTTTGCCTTCGTGCACATGTTCTCGGTGTTCTTCTTGCGGGCTTACCGGCGTCCGAGGGAACTGACCTGGGTGTCTGGCGCGTTTCTCCTGTTCCTTTCTCTGGGATTCGGTTTCTCGGGATATTTGCTGCCGTGGAACCAGCTTGCGTATTTCGCCACGAAAGTCGGGACCGATATACTCGGCCAGATTCCTTTGATCGGCGAATGGCTGCTGACGGTCGCGCGCGGCGGGGAAGATGTCACCGGCGCCACCTTGACACGCTTCTTTGGCGTGCATGTCGCGGTGCTGCCGATGATTTCAACCTTCTTCCTTTTGGGCCATCTGGCGCTCGTGCAGAAGCAGGGCATGAGTGTCCCGATCGGCGAGGAGTACAAGAAGACGCGGCAGATGCCGTTCATCCCCAATTTCGCGCTGCGGGATTTGGTGGGCTGGACCTTGGCGCTCGGAATCCTGGTGTTGCTGGCTTCGTTATTCCCGTGGGAATTGGGTGAGAAGGCTGATCCCTTGGCCTCGGCTCCGGCGGGGATCCGGCCGGAATGGTTCTTCTGCTTTATGTTCCAGACGCTCAAGTACATTCCCGGCAAAGTCTGGTTCATCAATGGCGAACTTCTGGGCATCATCGCCTTCGGACTGGGCGGAGCGGCGCTGGTTTTGGTGCCGTTCTTGGATCGCCGTGCTGCGCGTGAGGAGAGGCATAAGTGGCTGCCCGTGATCGGCTGGTTGGTGATCCTCTACATCATCGTGTTCACTGTGCTGGCATACGTCGTATGAAGATGTTGCGAACCGATTTCATCCTCCGATTCCTGATCGCGGTTTCGATCGCGGTTTTGGCGACGTTCGTGCTGGCACCGCAGGATACGCGTGCGAAGGCAACCGGCAATTCCTGCGTCGACTGCCACTCGGAAATACCCGACAAGCAGCTCAGTGACCCTGTAAAGGGTGTCGAGAGCGATATCCACCATGCCAAGGGACTCGGTTGCCAGGATTGCCATGGCGGCGATCCGACCAAGGGGATGGCCGAGGGGGATCCGGAACTGGCTCACAATCCCGCGAAAGGGTTCGTTGGCGCGCCGACCTCAAAGGAAATTCCGGATTTCTGCGCCAAGTGCCACTCCGATGTCGAGTTCATGAAGCGGTACAACCCCAAGCTACGGGTCGACCAATTGCTGGAATACCGTTCCAGCAAGCACGGGAAGCTTCTGGAAACGGGTGACGGGAAGGTCGCCACCTGCGTGTCATGCCACGGCGTTCACGGCATTCTCGCGGTCTCTGACACGCGTTCGCCGGTCTTCCGTGCCAATGCCCCCGGGACGTGCGCCAAGTGCCATGCCAACGCCGGATACATGAAGCCGTACGGCATTCCGACCAACCAGTTCGACCTGTACAAGTCTTCTGTGCATGGCATGCAGCTTCTGGAAAAGGGCGATCTCGCAGCGCCGGCCTGCAACAACTGCCATGGCAACCACGGCGCAACGCCACCGGGGCTGACATCGATTGCGTTCGCTTGCGGCGAATGCCACGCCAACAATCGCGACTTCTTTAACCAAAGCCCGCATAAAGAAGCCTACACGAAGATGGGCCTGGGCGAATGCACCACCTGCCATAACCATCACGACATCGCCAAGCCGACCGACGCCATGCTGGGAGTGGGGGAGCGCGCCTTGTGTGTGCGCTGTCACAGCCAGGGCGACAAAGGATTCGAGACGGCTGCGAAGATGGCCGTCGAGTTGGATACTCTCAAACTGACGCTGAATCTGGCGCATGAACTTCTGACGCGTGCGGAGCAGGGTGGCATCAACGTCCGGCTTGGCAAGTACGACCTGCATACCGCAGATGATGCGTTGATCAAAGCGCGCACGGCAATCCACTATTTCGACTTCGACAAGTTCCATGAGGTGTCCGGAGCGGGAGTGACTGAGGCGCGGCAGGTGATCACGCAGGGTGAAGAGGCGCTCCACGATCTGCGAATTCGGCAGATTGGACTTGGCGTCTCGGTGCCGATCATCCTTTGGGTGGCACTGGCACTTTATCTGCGGATCCGGCGGATGGAACGCGAGAAACCGTTCTAGTCAGACCAGGCATCAGTAAATTCACCATAGCAGGTTTCCAGAATTATACCGCAACGGCATTGAATTCTTCTTGCCCCGATGGGAGCAAGTCCCCTTCCTTTGAAAAGAAAGCAGGATTGAAAAGAATGCAGGATTTGTCACCTTTTCACAAGGAGGATAATGTGATCAAAAGACTGGTGCCAATGGCGATCATAGCGCTCGCAATTGTGGGGTGCAGTGATAAGGACAATGGAGTGAAACCGCCGAGCTATGATCTCACCAAGCTCAACGCGATCAAAGTCACGACGGACCCGGTTGTGGACGGCGCCAGCTCGGATGCCATGTGGGCCGACGCGCCCGCCCTGACCGTGAGCCTCGGGGACGGGATGGATGAAACCCCGCCGAATTGCACTTCGTGCCATTCCCGCAGCAGCGCCACGACGGTGACCTTGAAGGCCGTCCACAGCGCGACGAAGCTGACAATATTGGCGAGCTGGCCGGATGACGATGCCAGTTTCACGCGGTCGGAATCCTGGTCGTGGACCAACGGCGCCTGGGCGAAGCCGAATGGCGATCAATCCGAGGACCGGATTGCATTCTTTTGGCCGATCGGAGCAATCACCAGTGATGTAGCAGGGCAGTCAACCGGCGGCTGCATGACAAAGTGCCATACAACTGATGTCCATCCGGGAAATGACTTGGAAGATGAAGCGTACCTGGCAACGGGCACGGCTGACAGCTGGCACATGAAAGCTGCACGCTTTCTTCCGGCCACTTCAGCGAGCGGCTCGGGATTGACTATTGATGCGACCACACATCAGGTGACCGGCGGAACTGTCCGCATGGCCGGCTGGATCGACGACAAATATAACGCGCAATGGAGCGAAGCCAATGCACCGGATGGCGGCCGTTATGCCGATGCGGGAGGCGGCGCTGAGTCCCGCAACCGGATCACGGACAAGTCCCGTCCGAAGTATATGGAAAAGGCCCCGACGGATTTCATGGATGCCATGATCCTGACGCAGTCGGAGATCGACGCGGGGCAGACGGCGGGTGACGCAACGACCGGGGTCAGCGATGCGGACGCCGCGCTATACTGGCCAGCTTACGCGGCATTGAAAGCGATCGTTCCGGAGAGAATCCTCAAGAACCCCGGTGGAAGCCGTGCGGATATTATCCAGGGAGGGGTCTGGGCCAGTGGCAGGTGGACGGTTGAGATGCAGCGGACTCTGACCACTACCGACGTGGAGCATGACATTCAGCTCGCCGTGGGGCAGGAATACATTTTTGGCGTGGCTACGATGGACAACGCTGGAGGTGACGAGCACAAGGCCTCTACGAAACACATTCTGAAAGTACTGGAGTAGGATCTCTGAGGACTTCGGCGACGGGCACAAGGCCCCTGACCAGTCGAGTCTCGTGAGTAAGGGCCGAAGGCCTTCCGGGAAGCGGTAGATGAGGATGTTCGTGCGAATGCGTGAACATCCTTTTCTTATGCTCGCGTTCGGCATGTCCCGAGGCAAGGACAGCCGCCTGGGATCCTGTCCTCACGAGATATAGTCTTTACAGTCAAGAATTCTGTTGCGGACGGAGCGGAGCCGGTCTACCGTATTGCCTGAGCCATCTACTGGTGGCAGGTGGCTTCAGTGCAATGGCCGGGGAACCGGCGACGCAAAGGGGGCATTGGATGAGAAAGCGGCATGCGGTTCTGGCCACATTGCTAGTCTTGGGATGTGCGTCCCTGACCCAGGCAACGACGTTGTCCGGACGGGTCGGCCTGTCGGCCTATGTATGGCAGTATCAGGAGGTGGACTCCAGCAAGACCCGCCATATCCAGAACACTGGCAGTCTCAGTCTGAGATTGGGCCAGATTGGCGGTCAGGACCTGGAGATTCTGACAGCCCTGCGCGGGCGGATCGACCTGCGCAACTCTGGCGACAACCTGAGCGATTACCATGTTTACGACCTGCAGGTGCGGTGGAAGAACATCGCCAAGTTTGCAGACTTGACCGGTGGCCGCCATCAGATCTTCTGGCCCAATGGCGCGGTGTCCATCGACGGCGGGTCGGTGAAGCTCCATCCGCGGTGCGGCGCGGAGTTGAGCGGCTATATCGGCGTCTTGGCGCCGGAGGATGGCCGGTTCCGGCTGACCACCTACGACAAGGGGCACGCCTTCGGCGCGCAGTTCGCTTATCACTCGAACTTCACCGGCGATCTGGCGGTGAGTTTCGCGCAGAAGAATGCCGCCCGCGTGTACGAGTCCGGGACACCAACACTCAGCAGTCTGGCATCGCAGACATTGGGACTCGATTGGCGCCACCCGGTGCGGGGATTCGGCCGGGTATACGCGAACGCGATTTACCAGATACCGACAGAGCGCATTGACCGCGTGAACCTGTCGGTGCTGTGGCGGGCCAGTGATGCGTGGTCCGCCGAGGCACAGTTCCGCTATCGCCGTCCCAATCTGGCCTACAACTCGATCTTCTGGGTATTTACAGAGTCCCACTACAGCGAAGGACGGCTCAATCTCAGCTATCGCATCAATCCGTTGTGGTCGGTGAATGCGGGCGGAGTGCACGTGGACTTGGGGGACACGAAATCGGATCGCTTCGAGTTGGGCGTGGGCCACAAGTACTTCAGTGTGATGCTGAATGCCAAGACGGGGTGGTCGGGCAAGACGATCGGCGTCAGCGGTGATGCCTATTACCCGGTCAACGACAGTTGGACGGTGCGCGGCGGACTGCATGTTTCGAGCTACGAGGTGATGGAGGATTCGCCCGAGAAGAACTCTGAGGCGTCTGTCGTCGCCGGCGGCACCTGGCATTGGATGCCGCAATCGACAATCGATGCGGATCTTCAGTACGTCACGCAGAAGATCAAAGTACCAAGCAATTATGGTGACGGCAGTAACGACCTGCGTTTCATGCTGCGGCTGTCGTGGTGGTTCTTCAACCGGCTGGGATCGAAAGTCGGATGAATCACGGGTGAGCAGATTGCAGAGGTTTATCGGATAAACCAACGACAGGGAAGGCAGACATGAGACACAGAACGATATTGCTGATGATCGGGGTGGCCGTCGCGTTGACAGCGGCTGTCGCCAGTTCCAAATCCAAGGAGGCGGTGATCATGTTCTCACACAGCTACCATCTCACCGAGGTGGGGGCGAAGTGCGAGGATTGCCATGCGGATGCCGCCGGCGCGACGGAATCCTCGGCGAACCTGCTCCCGAAGATGGAGAGCTGTTACAAGTGCCATGATCAGCAGGGGACCGAGTGCAACGTCTGCCACACGGAGAGCAATGTCCAGGATGGGAAATACTCGTCCTACGTGGCGCCGGCACGCGAGCTGAAGTTCTCTCACGCGTCACATGTCGGGACACAGAAACTCGATTGTCAGACCTGCCATGCCGCGATTGAAAAATCGTCGAAAGTTCCCTCCAAGGGGATTCCCGAGATGGCAGTGTGCGTTGACTGCCATCGGCAGAAGGGCATTACGGATGATTGCAGCGCCTGCCACACACAAGTCGGGTTGCGCATGCCGGCGGACCATGGGCCGGACTGGGTGTTGAATCACGAGTTTGAGGCCCGTGGCGACGCCAGGAAGTGCGAGACCTGCCATCGTCCGTCGTACTGCGAGGAATGCCACCAGGGCGCGGCACTGGGTATGTCGATTCGCAACAAGAAGGACGCCCCGGCTGACCGTCTCGGCCCGCTGGCCCCCGCACATGATGGGAAGAGCCTCCTGATCATCCAGCGCATCCATGATCTCAACTTCCGGTACACACACGGCGCCGATGTCAAATCGAAGACGATGGATTGCGGCACATGCCATGCGACCGCCACATTCTGCGCGGCCTGCCATAATCCCGAGAACGACCTGGGCCGTTTAAAGCCGGTGTGGCATGAAGTGGCGGGGTTTGGCGCGGCCGGCAAGCATGCCGAGATGGCGCGCAAGGATATCGAAGTGTGCGCAGCGTGCCATGATCGCGATGGCGCCGATCCGGTTTGTATGAGCTGCCACCGTTCAGCCGTGTCGCCCCACCCGAACGGATTCATGAAAGATGTGAATGGCCCGTGGCACGATGATAACAACGCTGTTTGTTTCGTGTGTCATGATCCGGGAGGACGACATCCGGGCCAGGGGTTCTGTGGAAGGTGTCACGGGGCCAAGAGTGACGATTAGCAAACCTACCGCTTAATGATCACGAAGTGTTTGAGGGGATCCCGGGGAATCGGGATCCCCTGCTTTTTTCAATGCGCTTTCCTGTGGTCACTGGAAGGTGGAAGGTATGGGAATTATGGGAAGAATGGGAGGGGATGGACGGTGGAGGCTCCCACAACTCCGCCGGAGAACCTTATTCGGGCTGGTGGAATGTGATTTCGATGCGTCGGTTTTTGCGGCGGCCGGAGGCGGTGTTGTTGTCTGCGACGAATTTGGATTCGCCGCGGCCGATGGCTTGCAGACGCGCGGAGGAGATACCACGGGTCACGAGATAGGCTTTGATCTTGTCAGCGCGTTTTTGCGACACGATGAGATTGGCGCTGTCTTCGCCGATGTTGTCGGTGAAGCCCTCGATGATGGCGGTGACTTTCTGTGAGTCCATTAGCCTGATGCTCAGATCATCGAGGATTGACAGCGTGTAGGGATCAGGCCGGGTCGTGCCAGGGAAGTAGGTAACGTGCAAGACCAGGCGGCGTTGGAGCTCGGTCATTACCAGGCAACCGGTTCTGTCGACTTTGAGACCATGGGGCGTGTTGGGACAGTGGTCGGTCGAATCGCGGATGCCGTCGCCATCGGAGTCGCCGGTGTTGGCATGCGGTTCGGGTTGAGCTGGAGACGGATGCGGCTCGCTCGGGACAGAGTCGCGGATGGCGGTGACCGTGTCGGGCTGCGTTTTCATCGCATCGGTGCTTACCGGCAGGTTCTCAGTACCGCCGGGCGATTCATCGGGAATCTTGAGCGGAGATGGGATTGGCCGTGACGAATCCGGCACGGCTAGGGGAGTCTGGGAGAAGGCCGCAGGCACGCCCAGCATCAACAACAGCACCCAGCATGCGCTAATCGTGGTCTTCATTACGCGCGAATGTACGGCGGCGGAGGTGGGGGGCAAGAAGTTTTGCGGAGTTGGAGAATCCGCACGCCCTTTCAGGGCATTATTGTCTCGTCTCCACTTCCCAGGCCTGGCGGACGCGTTGAAAAAGGACCATCACCCCTAACGACAGCCGAATTGCAGCGGGTGCCACAGACAAGGAAGACCGAGCGGCTTTATCGCTCGGGCTTCCTTGTCCGTGTCTTTCTTGGATGTACCGAAAAAGACACGGACAAGCTGGTTCTCCAAAGAACCGGAGAACCAGCTTGTCCGTGGCACCCTGAATTAGCTCCAACGACTTCAACACACCGTGACGGCCTGGGCTGAGTTAGATGGCGTCCTCAGGGCCAGTGGACAGGATGTCAGGGAGCAACATCGCTCACCGGGACGTAGAATACGAGAGTATTCCCGCGAGTCCTTGAATCAATACACCCGTTGGATTTGGACGCCCGTGTAGTAATGCGTGAGGATGTCGCGGTAGGGCTGGCCGGCGCGAGCCCGGCCGATCATGCCGCACTGGCACATGCCGACTCCGTGGCCGTAGCCTGAGCCGGTAATGAGGGCACCGGTGATATTCTTGTGGCGGTCACGTTTCAGTTCCACTGTGAAACGGTCCGAAGGCAGGATGCTGCCAGGCCGAGAGGGACGCCCCAGCGCCCAGCGGATTTGGTCTGAATTGATCGTCCATTTTCCCTTGGGCGTGGTGACAACCATTGTCCGGATGCGGCCACCGGGAGTTTCGCCTTCAAGAGTGATGTCGGTCACCGCTTTGAAATCGGCGATCGGAGGCGGTTTGAGTTGATGGCGATAGGCGCGAAGATTCCGGAGCAAGGCTTTCTTGTCGAAAGTCTCGGACCAGGTCGAGTACTTGGACCATTGGCAAAAGGTGTCGTCGTCCACCGAGACGAGAAAGGGGCGAGCAGCCTTGGGCCAAACGTCCTCGATGTTGTCCGTACGGCCGCCGCAAGTCGAGTGATAGTAAGCGTCGATCAATTGGGTACCGTAGCTGAGCACTTCACCAGCCGTCGCGGCGACGGCCTGATCCACCCAGGCACGCGGCTGGGAGGCGCCTTCGTAAACCTGATCGCTGACGTCGGCTTCTAAGTCATAGGGCGTCTGTTCGTACTGGCCGAGATGCGCCAGGGCGTAAGTACGCGCGGCGACGGCCTGGGCCTTGACCGCCTCGATCTCCTCGGGGGCTCTCTCCCCCATCTCTGGGGCGATTACGCCGCGCAAGTAGGCATCGAGACTCAGGCGATTGGTCACGATGGCTTTGCGGTCGGGGCCAAAACCAATGAACAGGGCACCGTAGTAGGATGCCTTGCCGAGCCTAAGGCGTTGCGTGGAGTCGGTGGCCGTGATTGAGACACCGGTTAGATCGCTGGCGAGGGTGACATTCTTTTCCCCACGGACACGGATGCGGTTTTTCGACAGAGTGAGATTGATCGGTCCTTCCGTCGAAAAGGTGTCGGTAGATTTCCCGGGGGCGAAGGTGCGGACGATATAGCGCCGGTCGCTTTGCACAGTGAATTTCTGTCCCTCTGCGCCAAGGCGGACCCGAACGAGTGGGGGGGCGATGTGATCATCATCAAAAGCCCCGACATCGTGGAGGCGGGAGGGAATGCAGCCACTCGCTGCCAGAAGAGAAACTGCCGCCGCCAGAATCAGGCGACCGGCGCGAGATGTTCTGACAACGCGTGAGATGATCATGGGAGTGATATCGACCCAAGGACGGCTGGGCTTGCGCCGGTGGCGCCGCCAAGATTGCCGGGCCGACTGTGCAGGGTCTCGTAGGCGAGGACAGCAAACCCCGCCGGCTCGACATATTGCGCGGGGATTCCGATGTCATCAGACAATTGAACGATCCAACCAGCCAGGCAATCAGAAAGGCGGCTCACGAGGAAGCGATTACGGGAGCCGCCGCCGACCAGGATGAGCGAACGGGCAGGCGTGAAGGGTTCGACCCATTTCGCGACCGCACGAGAGATAGCCAGTGCCGTTACTTCGGTTGCCGTAGCCAGAAGATCAGCGGCATGCGCGCGGCCGCGGCGGTCTCCCCTGTCATCACCGAAGAACGACCTGTTGACGGCATGCGGCCCGAATTGCTCCCGCCCACAGGTCTTGGGCGGTCTTTTATGGAAATACGCGGCTGCAAGAATCCGGCGGATGAGCAATTGATCTGGTTTGCCCTGCGAGGCGATGCGCCCATTGGCATCATAGGGTCTGCCGAGGACTGTGCGCGCGATGGCATCGAGCATCATGTTGGCGGGGCCGATGTCGAATGCGAGTATCTCCAGACGATTTCGCTTTCGCCGAGTCGCCGAGATGTTGGCGATCCCGCCGAGATTCAGGACGGCATGCTTGTCACCAAAGAGCAAGTGGTGGTAATACCCCGAGAGCGGCGCCCCCATTCCCCCGGCGGCGATGTCGGAGGAGCGGAAGTCGCCAATCGTGACGACGCCGGTACGGTGGGCAATGGCCGCGGTGGATCCAATCTGCCAGGTGGCGCGTGAGCGCGAACCGGCGGAGCGGCCGGCATCGGGAAAATGACCAATGGTCTGACCGTGAGAGGCGATCAAGTCGGGAAGCCGGCCACCGTTACGCCGGCGTACGAACTCCAAAACTCTTCCACCGATCCAATCCCCCAGCGCAAAGTGGGCGCGCGCGACCTCCTCTTTGGAAACGGAGTCGGCGTCGGCCAGGTGAGCGAGAGTTAGTCGAACCAACTTCGGGAATCGATACGAGGCGGTCTGGAGAAGGCGGATCGACTCGATCCGATCACCGCCTTTGATCTCGACCAAGGCGAGATCAAGGCCATCCATTGAGGTACCGGTATTGATGCCGAGAACAATGCACCGTGGCTTCTGCAGCAAGCGAACGATTGGATGGCTCTTGATCGCAATCATTTGGACGGAGATTCTTGATCAGTGAAGGCACGATTGCGCCAGTACGACAGGGCGCGACGTTGGAGCAATCGATCCTGACATACCAGGACCAGATTGCACCCGGCTTCGATCGAGGCGCGAACGGCGTCTTCGATGGGATACTGTTTCGAGATTGCCCCCATTGCAAGATCATCTGTGAGGATTAGGCCGCCGAATCCCAGGCGCTCGCGCAGCAAAACAGTTGTGATCAGAGGCGACGTGCAGGCCGGGCGGGTGGCATCGAAGCCGAGCATGCGCTGGTGGCCGACCATGACCATCTGAACACCGGCGAGGATGGCTGCCCGGAATGGCGGCGCGTCAATCCGGTCCCACTCGGACAGCGGCGTCGGATCGACGGCGACACCGTGGTGAGGGTCGGCTTTGACGGCCCGTGTGCCGGGGAAATGCTTGGCGCAAGCGGCAACTCCGGCCGACTGGACGGCAGGGATAACTGTACGGGCCATTGCGACCACTTGAGTAGGGTCGTCGGAGAATGTCCTGTCGTGCAGCCACTCGGAATCTGTGGCACCGACGTCCACAACCGGCGCGAGCAAAGTATCAATACCAAGGTCCACCAGCCGCCGAGCCACGCGCGCATAGGCGGCCGCTACGGCTTGCGGGGGGCCCGCTTGATACGACCGGAGAGCGGGCATCGACGCGGGACCATCAGGCAGCCGGCGAACCCGCCCACCCTCTTCGTCGATCATGATTCTGATGGGGGCGGGTGATGCCGAACGGAGTTGACCCACTGCTTCGCGAAGCTGCTGATCGGAGCGGGCATTCTTCTGGAACAGGACAACACCTCCGACCAGGCCCTCTTTCAGCCATTCGAGAAGTTCGGCATCGGGCCCAAGGCCGTCATATGAGAGGACGAGTGGCGATGTCATGATACGGGCCGCGGCCTTCGCAATCGAAGGTCGGCGGCACATGTTAGAGTGAATCTGCGGGTGGCGCAATGGTGGTTTTTGCGTGGCCCCGGCAACTCGCGAAGTTCACACAGTGCAGACGGTGTTGCGGCCCTCGCCCTTTGCAAGGTAGAGGGCTTTGTCGACCGTTTCGACCAAATCCTCGTAGGAGCGGCCGTTTTCCGGGAAGCTGGTGATGCCGATTGACACGGTCATTTTGAGGGGACGCCCCCGCTGGTCGGGGCCGAAATCGGTCTGCTCGACGCGGCGGCGGATGCGTTCGCCGATGGTAATGGCTTCCGCGTAACTGGTCTGCGGCAGGATGACGATGAATTCCTCGCCGCCATAGCGGGCGAGGATGTCAACGTCGCGAATGCATGAAGCGACCACCTGGGCCAGTCCCCGCAAGGCGACGTTGCCGGTTTCGTGGCCGCATTGGTCATTGAGATGTTTGAACCAATCGATATCGACCATGATCAGCGCGAGGGACTGCGTGTAGCGCATAGCACGCCGTTTTTCGTCCTCAAGACGTCCCCGGAAATAGCGGTAGTTGTACACGCCAGTGAGTTCGTCGATGATGGTCAGCTTTTCCATCCGCTGATGCAAATCGGCATTGACCAGGGCCATGGCGGCGGATGTCGCCAGCACCGACATGACGCGTTCGTCACGCTCGCTGAAGGCATTGACCTTGGGTGACTCGGCGCTGAGCACGCCGACAACCTGTCCCTGGGAAACCATCGGCACCATCAGGCAGGATTGATAAACGTGGTGGTCGGTGCCCCAGTGTTCCAGATGGCGGTCGACAATCCGGCGGGGCTCACCGGTTTCGATGACCTCCCGCATGGGATCGAGCAGCGGGGCAAGCTGGGGACGTTCGAAGCGCACGGTGCGCTCGAGATCGACGCGCCCCTTGAGCCAGAGGGCTTTGGGAACCGGATCCCAGGTGTAGACTTCACAGACCGGGTAATTCAGCACTGATCGCGCGATCAGGAGCACGCGATCGATGACGTCGTCTTCGGCCAGCAGTTCGGCCAGCGAGTGTGATGCCTTGTAGATCGTCTCGAGGAGATTGTGGGTGCTCTCGAGTTCCGAGGTGCGTTCGTTCAGTTTGTCAAGGGCGTTGAGCAGGCGGTCCTCGGAACGCCGGATATGGGCCGCGGAGTACCCCATTGCCGCGGTGAACAATGCCAGCATGACCGCACGGAACAGAAGTGACGGGACAGCACTGACACCGGCTTCGGGGAGACAAAGGAACAGATAACCCGTGGTCACCACGGTGGCGAGAAACATGCCCACTCGCAGGCCCCGGTAGTACCCGACGAAGGGGATGAGCGCGAAGTAGAGCAGATAATGATTGCTTGACGCTCCGCCATCGAGGTGGATGGAAAACGCGATGGTAATCAGGTCAAGGCTGGCGATCAGCCAGAATGACGATTCGAAGTGAATCTTGAGGCGCCGTACCAGCGAAAACGCCACCGCCATCAGGAGCAGGCAGACGAGGGCGATAGTAATCCCCCCGCGTACCGCTCTGATTTCCGACCACGACGTAGCCACCCAGAGGGCGAATCCGGACAGAATAAGGCCGTGCACTGCCCAGAAGATGGAATCCACCCCGGGCGCCAGAGACTTATGCGACGACAGCTTCCAGCGCATGCTTACAGCAGGGCATCCGCACCATCATGGTGCAGTTGTCCTAAATCCTTGTATCGGCTGGGGATATGCAACTCTCCAGCGGGATTGCGGGAAGAGGACAAGAATCGGGAACGAGCCGATCTGGCGACCGGGACCGAGGTGATGCAGGCGACGTCGGGAATTTAGTTGCATTTACCTTGCGACACCCTAACCTGCCAAAGGGGGAACAATCCCCCTATGACCCACGTACCCCGGACTGTGTTCAAGTTCGGCGGTCTGACATGGGAAGGAGCTCGATCCATGAGGAAATCCGACTGGCTCGCTTCAATCCGACAAATCAGAACCCCTGGGGGTTGGGCCGTATTAGCGGGTTTGGCCCTGCTGCTGTTGGCGTTCGGGACGGCATGGGGCACCCAGTTTAAGGGGGGCGAAGCGGTCCATGTCCGGGAGGGTGAGATCCTCGACGATTTCTTTGCAGCGGCGAGCGATGTGGACTTTGATGCCCATCTGGTGGGCGATCTGTTTGCCGGCGGAGCGGCCGTTACGGTGGGCGATTCAGCCCTCATCGAGAATTCTGTGATGGCGGCGGCGCGCCGGGTCGATGTCGGTGGGCATGTTCTCAACTCGGTGCGTGTGTGCGGGCAGGATATTTTCATCCGCGGCCATGTGGAGCGAAACGTGATGGCGTTCGGCCAGTCGGTCACAATCGATGACCGTGGCTGGATCGAGAAGGATCTCTACCTGGGCTCGGCGGAGGCCATGATCCGGGGCCGCATCGGCGGCGACGTCGGAGGGGGTTGCGGCAAGGTCGTAATTGCGGGGCAGATCGACGGCAATGTGACGATCGATGCCGATCAGGTGACGGTGATGCAGTCGGCGATCATTGGCGGAAAGCTGAAATACCGTTCCGGGCATGAGGCCAAGATCGAGGAGGGCGCCCAATTGCTGGGTGGCGTGGAGAAGATGGCGCCACGCGCTTCCAAGAGCTCCTCGTACGGACTGGGAAGCTTCTTCTGGGATACTTGGTGGTTCCTGGCGGCGTTCGTCGCCGGACTGGTTTTGTATGCGCTGTTCAAGCCGTTCTTCACGGGCGTCAAGCAGTCGATTCTCCTGGCATCCTGGAGAAGTTTGGGGCTGGGATTCCTCTTCTTGGTCTGCGTGCCGGTTGCGGCTTTCATTGTCGCCATCACGCTGGTGGGATTCTGGCTGGCGGGTCTGACGATGTTGGGGTGGGCGATCCTGTTGATTCTCTCGAAGGTCTTTGTCGGCCTCGCCATGGGAGACTGGCTACTGAGCCGGATGAGGGGCGGTCGCGGAGTTCCGGCGGGAGTCGCCATGTTCGTGGGAATGGTGATTCTCACTTTTGTAACGAAGATTCCCTATTTTGGGACGCTGGCTCATGTGATGGTCTTTTCGCTCGCCTTGGGCGCGTTCATGATCACTGCGTACAAATACCGGACGCAGGCGTAGGGCGGGGGCATCGAATGGTGTCAATGTCCTCATTCTCCTCAACGAATCTGTAGGCGTATTGCATGTGCCCTTGTTTGGGATTCCTCCCGAGTGGGAGAGGGCGTATGCAATACACCCCTACGCGGCTTGGGCGATTTCCTCCAGTGCAGATGTGGGGTGAGCCCAGTCTTGCCTCCCGCTAAGAGATTCGATGGTTCGCGTCGAACCCAGGCGAGGGCGAGGGCGCCACATCTCTGGCAAAAACTCACCTGCTGAGCGCAAGAGGCATGGGCAGGATGCCCATGCTACCAGCATTGGACTGCGGAAATCAGCCCGTTACCGCGCCGTGGCATTTCTTGTATTTCTTGCCGGAGCCGCACGGACAGGGATCGTTGCGGCCGACTTTGGTGTCGACGCGGCGGACGGGTTGTTTCTTGCCCGCGGTGCGCGCTTCCTCGTCGTTGCCGCTGTAGCCCATTGATGACGCTTCGGCGTGGATCGCCTCCATGCGGCGGATGGGGACGGCCTCCGGCATCGGGGGGGGCTGGGAAATCTGGAGGCGGTAGATCATCTCGACAGTCTCGGTATCGATGGTGTCCATCAATTGCGAGAACATCGCATACGCTTCCTTCTTGTATTCGATCAAGGGATCGCGCTGGCCATAGGCCCGCAGGCCGATGCCGGTCTTGAGCTGGTCCATTTCGTAGAGATGCTCTTTCCAGCGCTCGTCGATAACGCGCAGCATGGCAAACCGTTCGAGCTGGCGCATCAATTCGGGGGTCAAGGCGAGTTCTTTATTCGCATGAACCGCCAGGGCCCGGGATTTGACCTTCTCAATCAGACCTGCCTGATTGAGTTCTTTGACTTCCGGTGAGTCAAATGGGATATCGACCATCATGTTCTTGATCAGCTCAAGACGCAATGCGGTTGTGTCCCAGGCGTCGGGCGCTGAGTCGGCTGGACAGTATTGATTGACCAGCCGCTCGGCGACTGCTTCAATCAGTCCGATGGCTTCTTCACGCAGATCATCCTGTTCCAGGCACATGGCGCGGCGATTATAGATCACCTCGCGTTGCTGGTTCATGACGTTGTCGTATTCCAGCAGGTGTTTGCGAATGCCGAAGTTCTGACCCTCGACGCGTTTTTGCGCACGCTCGATGGCGCTGGTGACCATCGAGTGCTCGATGACTTCGCCTTCCTGCAGACCGAGGCGGTCCATGATCCCGGCGATGCGTTCGGAGCCGAAGAGGCGCATGAGATCGTCTTCGAGTGACAGGTAGAACCGTGAGGAACCTGGGTCGCCCTGGCGGCCGGCGCGGCCACGCAACTGGCGGTCGATGCGCCGCGCTTCGTGGCGCTCGGTGCCGATGATGTGCAGCCCACAGGGGACGGCGTCGGGGCACTTCAAATCGTCAATCAGCGGGCAGGCTTCATCGACCTTCTCCGTCTTGAGGACGAGGGCGCAGTTGTGATGTTTGACCACACTGCCGCCCAGCTTGATGTCGGTGCCGCGTCCCGCCATGTTGGTCGCGATCGTCACGTGTCCGGGTTCGCCGGCGCGCGCTACAATCTCGGCCTCCTGCTGGTGATACTTGGCATTGAGGACGGCGTGGGGGATGCCGACGCGTTTCAGCATGCGCGAGAGTGTTTCGGACGCTTCGACTGAGACGGTTCCCACCAGCACCGGACGGCCGGCGTTGTGCTGCGCGGCGATCTCCTCGATGATGGCGTTGTACTTCTCACGGCGGGTGCGGTAGATGACGTCCTCATAGTCGATGCGGCGCACCGGTTCATTGGTCGGAATCGCGGTGACGTCGAGCTTGTAGATTTCGTAAAACTCGCCGGCTTCGGTGACCGCGGTGCCGGTCATGCCTGCGAGTTTCTTATAGAGCCGGAAGTAGTTTTGCAGGGTGATCGTGGCAAGCGTCTGGGTTTCGGCTTCTATTGTGACTTTCTCTTTGGCTTCGATGGCTTGATGCAGGCCCTCGGAGTAGCGCCGTCCAGGCATCAGGCGGCCGGTGAACTCATCGACGATGACGACTTTGCCGTCCTGCACGACATACTCGACGTCCTTCTCATAGAGCGAGTACGCCTTGAGTAATTGCGAGACGATGTGGACTTTCTCGGATCGCTCAGCGTGGACGTTGAAGAGATCGTTTTTGGCTTTGGCCTTTTGGATGTCGTCGAGGTCCTCGCGCTCATCGATTTCGGCGACACCGGTGCCGATATCAGGAATCTCAAACAATGCCTGCTCGTCGGGACGAAGGGAATTGAGTCCATTGTCGGTCAGGTCGATTGTATTGTCGCGCTCATCGATGGCAAAGAGCAGATGCTCGTCGATTTCCGGCAGGCGCTTGTCGCGCATGAAGTCGGCCTCGACGCGCTGGATGGCGCGTTTAACACCGGCTTCCTTCATGAATTTCATGAAGCGGTTGTTCTTGGGAGCGCCGCGTTTGACCGCGAGAAGCTTGACGGCGGCTTCGTACTCCTCCCCTGCTTCAAAGAGCTTCTCGCCTTCTTCGACGAGGCGGCCGGTGATTTCGGCCTGCTTGCGATTGAGCCGTTCGACCATCTCCCGCATGTCGGAGAAACGCGACATATCGGTTCGGCCGGTGGGGCCGGCGATGATGAGCGGGGTACGGGCCTCATCGATCAGGACAGAGTCAACTTCGTCGACGATGGCGAAATGGAAGCCGCGCTGGACGCGGTCTTCAACACGGACCGCCATGTTGTCGCGCAGGTAATCGAAGCCGAATTCGTTGTTGGTTCCATAGGTAATGTCGCGATTGTACATATCGCGGCGCGTGGGCGGGTCCATGTCGTGCTGGATGCAGCCGACCGTCAATCCGAGAAACTGGTAGATCTGGCCCATCCACTCGGAATCGCGGCGCGCGAGGTAGTCGTTGACCGTGACCAGGTGAACGCCTTTGCCCTCGAGGGCGTTCAAGTAAACCGGCATCGTGGCCACAAGGGTCTTGCCTTCACCGGTGGCCATCTCGGCGATCTTGCCTTCGTGCAGGACAACACCACCCACGACCTGAACATCATAGGGGATCATGTCCCATGTGTACTTGATGCCCACGATATCGAATGTCCGGTCCTTCAGCCGGCGGCAGGCGTCCTTGACGGCGGCGAACGCTTCGGGCAGGAGATCATCGACCGTTTCGCCTTCGGCCAGGCGGCGCTTGAATTCCTCGGTCTTGGCACGCAACTGTTCGTCGGTCAGCCCCTGATACTCCTCATAGAATTGATTGACCAACTCGACGAGAGGCTGAATCCGCTTCACATCGCGGTCGTGTTTGGAGCCGAAGATCTTGGTCAGGACGGATTCAATGAATGACATGGGGTTTCGCTCTCAGAGAGTGGTGGGCAAAGCTGGTGGGCAAAGCCCACCCTACCAACTTGGTGGGCACAGCCCACCCTGCTTGGTGGGCTGAGCCCACCCTACATCAGAACTCCGTTCGGCCTTCCAGGGCGCGGATGACGGTGTTGGCGTCGGCGTATTCGACGTCGCCGCCCATGGGCAGGCCGCGGGCGATACGCGAGACAGTGACTCCCAGCGGCTTCAAGACCTTGGCGAGATAAAGCGCCGTGGTCTCTCCCTCGGGCGTCGGATTGGTGGCGACGATGATTTCCGTGACGCCATCGTTCTTCACGCGCGCGACCAGATCGGCGATCTTCAATTCGTCTGGGCCGATTCCGTCCAGTGGAGAGAAGACACCGCCGAGCACGTGATATATGCCACGGAATGACCCGGCGCGTTCGAAGGCAATAACATCGTGCGGTTCCTCGACGACACAAATCAGCGAATGGTCGCGGTCGGATGCCTTGCAGATCGGGCACGGATCGTCATCGGTGACATTGAAGCAGCACGAACAGAACTGGATCTTCTCTTTGACGGCAATGATGGCATCCACCAGGGCGCGGGCGTTGTCCGCCGGTGCCTGCATGACGTGGTAGGCCAGACGGTACGCGGTCTTCTTGCCGACTCCGGGGAGGCGGGCAAACTGATCGATGAGGCGTTCCAAAGTTGCTGATGTGTTGGCCATGGTATCGCGTTACCTCATCCCGGCCGTTCAGAATCCCATGCCGGGCATGGGGAGCCCGCCGGTGAGCTTGGCCATGCCCTGTGACTGCAGTTCCATGGCGTGTTGTTGCGCTTGATTGATGGCGGCGCAGATCAGTTCTTCGAGCATTTCGACGTCGTCCGGCTTGACGACTTCGGGATCGATTTTGAGTTCCAGAATCTCGCGTTTGCCGTTGAGCACGGCGCGGACCATACCGCCGCCCGAGGTTCCTTCGACGCGTTCGTTTTCGAGATTGGCCTGCAACTTCTCCATCTCGGCCTGCATCTTCTGCACCTGTTTGAACAACTGGTCGATGTTTTTCATGGTCGCCTGTCCTTGTATGCTGAGTGCTCAGCCAACGATTTCACCGTCGAAACGGCGCAAGATCTCCTGCAGACTATGATCCGACCGCACCGAATCGTCGGAGCTGGCCGGTGCGGGTGCACGCGTGCCAGCGACCGGCAGATTGGGGCGGGCGGTTTTCGCATCTTTCACATGAATTGCTACGCGGATTCCGGCCCCGAGTACGCGTGTCATCTCGGCATTGATCAGGTCGCGGATGGGTTTCTGCTTCAATTGTTGCTGATGAAACGGTGACCCATTGTAGACATTGAGATCGGCCGCGCCGGGGCCGGTACGAATCAACTGCGCCTGTCCCAATATGGCGCGCATCGTGGGCCGCGTCCGGCAGATGGCCTCCAGGATTGGTTCGAAGTCCAAAGCCGTGCCGGGGGCGACAACTGGCGCTAGCGGTTCAAGCGTTGCGACAGTGGGCTGAGAATCGGGAGTCGTACTTGACTCGACTTGACTATCGGGGTTGGCGCGGCTCACCGGCGGCGGATAGGCGGGTTCACCTCGCGGGCCGGCCGGCCTTGGTGGCGCAACTTGAGGGCGCTCAAAAAGCGTGTCGGAACTGGCTGGTCTGGGCGTGGCATCGGGACGTGGCGCCTGGGCGCCCCCTCCCCCGCCACGGCGCTCGAGGCTATCAATGACGGTGCGAATATCGATCGAGCGGTCCATGCGTGCACAACGCATCATCAGCAGTTCGACTTCCAGCCGGGGCTGGGCCGCTTTCTTGTAGCGATTTTCCTGGTCGATGGTCATCCGCAGCAGGCGGAGCAAGTCATTTTCCTCGAGCGCGGGGGCCGAAGCGGTATAGCGGGCGATCGTATCGGTGTTCAGCGACTCGTCGGTGAACTTCGATCCCAGGGAACGGGCGAAGAGCATCCGTTTGAGGTGCTCGGCCAATTGCTTGAGCAATTGATGGAAATCGCGTCCGGCTCTTGAGACCTCGGCGAGAACATCGAGTGCTCTGGCAGGATCGTGTGCCGCGAATGCATCGGTGATATCGAAAAGGACGGAAATATCGACCAAGCCAAGCGCTTCACGCGCCAGATCGGCGGTGAGCCTGCCACCGGCATAGCCCACGAGCTGGTCGAGCAGCGACTGGGCATCGCGAAGCGATCCGGCAGCCTCGGTGGCGACAACGTCGAGGGCGCCGCTGTCGATGTTGATCGATTCGGCACCAGCTATCCGTTCCAGCGTTTGCCGGAGCCCTTGATGCGAAACGAGATGGAAGTCGAAACGCAGCGTGCGCGAACGAACTGTCGCGGGGACATCGTTGGGTTCGGTCGTGGCCATCATGAAGATGACCGACGGCGGCGGCTCTTCCAGTGTCTTTAACAGGGCGTCGAAGGCACTACCGGAGAGGCGATGCACTTCATCGATGATGTATATCTTGTAGCGCGCCGCCACCGGGACATAGCGCGCCGACTCGCGCAGGTCCCGAATGTTGTCAACCCCCGTATTGGAGGCGGCGTCGATTTCCAGCACATCCAGGCAGGAGCCGTTGGTGATCCCCATACAGGTCGGACACGTGTTGCAGGGCGTAACCGCCGGGCCTTTATCGCAATTGAGCGCTTTGGCCAGAATCCGCGCTGTGGTGGTCTTTCCGGTACCGCGTGGCCCACAGAGGAGGTAGGCATGATGGATACGGCCGGCAGCGATGGCGTTTTGCAGGGTCTGGGTGACCTGTGGCTGCTCGACGACATCCTCGAAGGTCTGCGGGCGCCATTTTCGGGCTAGGGCTTCGTAGGTCATGGGGTGCGCGCTAGGTAGACGAAATGGACTAAGTGGACCCAATGGACGAATAGATCAACAAAAAGGGTTCGTGCACCCGCCTTCGACCCCGACCGATGGGGCAGTTCTGATCACCGACTCCGGCCGAGCGACCCTGCGGCACACGAAAAATAACGCCGACCGCTGCTACCTTCCGGTCCTGACGGGGTTAAGCATCTTTCCGTTGCGCAAGACCCGGCCCTCAACATCGACTGGTCCGACCTGCGGTCCACCGTTCTGACAGGCCTCGGGCGGTCTTCAGCCCCGGTATAGCGGGTTCCGGGTACAGGGCACCGCTAACTCCCCGCCTAGCACGAACCCGGTGGATTATACGTTTTAACGGAGATTGGAACAAGAGCAATGGTCGGCGCGGGGCGTTTCCGGCTATCACTTTGAGTGACATGGTGCTCGGGCTTTGCCCGAGCACCGCGGCCGGGGGTGGCCGCGCCAGATTTCCCCTCGCGCCGCGGACCCCTCTAAAACGATGAATTCTGAAATCCCGAAATCGCGTATAATAAAAGTATGCGACGGCTTGCCACAGTTGGCGCGCTCCTGGTGGCGATATCTTCGTTTCTAGCGTTGCAGGCCATCTGTCGCCCCTATCTGCTTTGCGTCGTACGCGTCTGTAAGATGGACGGGGCTCAAGCCGGTCTGATGCCGGCGTGCGCCACCGAGGACGATAGCGCACCCAATTGCCGTATGGCATCAGGGTGCCGGGATAAACGACCATGTGACTCGCCGTGTAGCCAAGAAGAGACGGATTCCGAAGAGACAAGTTGTTTCGGAATGCCTGCCGGGGACATTGACGCCATGCCATGCCTGGCGGGTGGTCGTGCCTCCGACATGAACTGTTGCCTCGACGGCAAGCCGAGCGAAGGGCGCGCCCGCTGCCCCAAACGGGTACTCTCCTGTTTCTATTGCATTCCGGCGCGATTTGTCTGGGAACCGCCCCCGCTGTATGCCACTCGCGATGCCGACCATGCGAATGCGCTGGCAATTGTCGCCACGGCAGCTCTGGCATCGGCGGATTTGATCCGCCAATCGACTCACGCTCATTCTCCGCCGGGTGTCCGGCACTCCATAGCTGGCACCGACCGGCGTATTTCCATCTGCTCATTCCTCCTATGAGCCGTTCGACCATCGCTGTCCGTTAAGTGCCGGACCGATTCGTCCGGCACAAGAGTCGAATTATTTATCAGGAGGTATTCAGTGAATTTCAGGAATCTTACCTTGCGTGTACTCATTGCTGCCATCGTGGCGGCATCGTTTCTGACATCGGGTGCGGCCTTTGCGGCCGGGAATTGTGATCCAGCCAACTGCAAGATGGCCGCCAAGGCCGAGTGCAAGGACAAGTGCAAGACTGGCGACATGAGCAAGTGTACGACGGAATGCAAAGAGAAGTGCAAATCCGGCGACATGAGCAAATGCACCGCCGAGTGCAAGGACAAATGCAAGTCTCAGTGCCAGGACCAGTGCAAAGACAACACGGCCTGCGCCAAGAAGTGCACTGCGATGACTGGGGCAAGCTGCCCCGGTAAGGGCAAGTCCTAAGTCGCAGCTTGATCGTTAGTCGAGGGCCGGGCGCACGCTGCCCGGCCTTCTAATTTGGTATGTGATGAGCCGGCGAAGTGCGCGGCGGCTGGCAGGGATCCGCCGGTCCGGGACCGCTGCTGAAGACCGTGGCAATCAGGTCTATGACGTCGAAGACATCGGTCGCCTGGTCGGCATTCACATCTCCCCGTGAGACGGGGCAGTTGACATCGACTGTGTCGGGGGCGCCACTGAATGCGGCGCCGATGACACCGTTGACGTCAAAAACATCCAGCAGTCCGTCATGATTCAGATCCCCCTGGTTTGGACAGATACAGGCGATGACACGGCAACTGAGATACACCGCACCGTATCCGGTGCCGTTCTCGGCGATCGCGATGTCGGGGTCGGTGTCGCCATCGAGATCGGCGGCAGCGATGCCGAAGGGACGCGAGCCGGTGGCGACAGTTATTCCGGGGGCAAAACTCCCGGCGCCATTGTTCGTCAAGATCGAGAAGTCGGCCGATTGATAATTGGCGGCGGCGATATCGATGGCACCATCGGCGTCCAGATCGGCTGCCGTGATAGCGGACGGCCAGCCTCCAGCGGGGTATAGCGCTGGCGTGGCGAATGTCCCGTCGCCATTGTTAAGCATTACGGAGACACTGTCGCTCGTCCAATTCCCGGTCGCCAGGTCGGGATGAAGGTCGGCGTTGAAGTCGGCGGCGACGATAGCGCTTGGCCCAGTTCCCGCAGGGTAATTGACCTGCGCACTGAACGTACCATCCCCATTGCCGGGAAGAATCGTGACGAAATTGCGGTATGACTTCGCGATCGCCAGATCGGGATGGCCGTCGCCATTCAAGTCGGCGGCAACCATACCGCTGGCGCTGTATCCGGCGGTGTCGACAACAGGAGCGGAAAAGATGCCGGTGCCATTGTTTTTCAGAATAGACACGCCGGTGCCCCCCGCCACGGCGAGGTCCAAGTCACCGTCGCCGTCGAAGTCGGCACCGGCGACGGCCGATGGCATGTTCTGGGTATTAAATGTCCCGGCCGCGCTGAAGTTTCCAGCGCCGTTATTCTTGAGGATCGATACATCGTTGCTGCCCCAGTTTGCAATGGCGAGATCAACATCGCCGTCGGCGTCAATATCAGCGGCACAAAGGGCAGAGCTGTAAGTTCCGGTCAAATACCACTGTGAGGGGGCGAAGCTGCCGTCGCCATAGTTCTTGAACACGCTGACCGAGCTGAGGGTTTCGCTGGCGTCATTGGCGATGATCATGTCCCTGGCACCATCGCCGTTTACGTCGGCAATGGCGATTGCCCGTGGACTGTACGAGGCGCGATACAATGCTGGGGGACCGAAACAGAAGGTCTGGGCCTGGCCCGTTGATGCGCATAAGCCGAGCCTAGTCAGCATGACGGTTGCCATGCTCCCGATTCTCGCAGCCGTCTTCATCGCCATCTCCCTGTCCGGCGTGGCACGCCAGGCAAACTTGCCCCGCAAACGCGAAATCGTCTGCAGTCAATCTACACAATAATGCAATCTTGGCAAGATTCGGCGGCCGTTTTTGGGACGATCGCGGTCGTTGGTACCTTGACGTGAAGTCCCCCAACAGTTGAGGCCCGGGCTGGACCGGGCCTCAGAGTGCGAATTTGGTGGAGCAGAGCGGGATCGAACCGCCGACCTGTACGTTGCGAACGTACCGCTCTCCCAGCTGAGCTACTGCCCCATGGGATCAGGGCGCGACTGCGAGCCTGGCGCCGTGACGGTGCGAATATATTGCGGGATGCCCGGTTAACGCAAGGGGCTCGGGCGAGGTTTCACGCGCCAGGAATCACCGGGGTTCACATGCACAAGCCAGGACCAATCGCAACATGTTCGCGATTGGCTACTTTACGTCCTTCAGGGCGGCCTTGAGAGCGACAAAATCCGAGTCGTTGCCGACGCTATATTCATTGTCGATGAACGCAAGTTTCCCGTCACGCCCGACCACGAAGACGGTTCTGCGATTGAAGCCGTTGTCGGCATTGTAGGTCCCGTACAGCTTGGCCACGGCGTGGTCATGGTCACTGAGCAATTCGAACGGGAGTTTGTGGTGCATGGCCCATTCGTGGTGCGAGAAGATATAATCGCCGGAAATCGCCCAAATGCGGACACCCAGTTTGGCCATATCGGCGAAACCATCGCGAAATGTGCAGACTTCCTTCGTGCATCCCCCGCTCCAGTCGGCGGGATAAAACGCCAGCAGAATCGGGCTCTTCTTGACTTCGGTCGAGAGGGTCAGCTTCGAAAAGCTGACGGAATCTCGGGTGGCGAAACGCAGAGCGAAATCGGGGGCAACGGCACCCACTACGGGAACAGACGATTCGGCAGCGCTTGTGGAACGAACCGAAATCGGAGCGACAACCAGCAAAACCGTCAAAAGGATCACGCGTCCAATCATTGAACCTCCTCGCCGGGCTTCAAGCCGGCAAACATACACACTTGAACAACCCAGGCGCCTGTGTGTTCGCGCCAAAGCCGTGAAATCGTATGAATCTCCCGACAGGCCGGGGCAGGCGATGGGGCGAAACCACTGCGGCCGAGCGCTCTTTCAGGGGGAAATGGATGTCAAAAAGACCGGCGATCTCGGACGGAAAGTGGGATGTATTGTTGACCGGATGAAATCCTGCCGATTATGTTGGGGATGTTGGGATTGCGTTGCCGGGCTTGGCCGGGCCTGGCGAAGTGGTCTCATCTACGGTTCTTGACCCGCCTTGTCACCGGATCGATAGCGGCCACAGCAAACTTTCAAAGAGAGCTTATGCACCGGATCGTACACAAACGCGTAGTGGCTCCTGATACTGTGATGTTCCACATCGAGGCGCCCTGGGTGGCCCGCAAAGTCCAGCCGGGACAGTTTGTGATTGTCCGCTTGGACGAAAAGGGCGAACGGATTCCCCTGTCGCTTTCTGGTTGGGATGAGATCGAAGGGACACTTCGGATCATCGTGCAGGGGATTGGCTTTACGACCAAGACGCTGATCCGGCTCAACGAAGGAGACATGATTCGCGACGTGGTTGGCCCTCTGGGACGGCGCACTCATTTGCCGCAGGACGGGACATTGGTCGTGATCGGCGGCGGTTACGGCGCCGGGGCAGTTATGCCGAATGCGCGCGAGGCCAAATCCAAGGGACGGCGGACGATCGGGATTATCGGGGCGCGGACCAAGGAACTGGTATTGCTCGAGGATGAAATGCGCGAAGTTTGCGACGAAGTCTATATCACGACCAATGACGGATCGTACGGCATCGAGGGGTTCGTGACGCACGCACTGACGAAGATTCTTGAAAAGGAATCGGTGGGAGCGATCCTGGCCATTGGGCCGGTGCCGATGATGAAGGCTGTCAGCGATATGACCAAACCGAAGCAGATCCCCACGTTCGTTTCCTTGAATGCGATCATGGTGGACGGCACCGGGATGTGCGGCGCCTGCCGGGTCACGGTGGGAGGGCAGACGAAGTTTGCCTGCTATGATGGTCCGGATTTCGACGGACACACGGTCAATTATGATGAACTGATGCTCCGCCAAAAAATGTACAAGACCCAGGAGGCGCAGGCGATGGACCTGTTCTGCCGGCTGGAAGAACAATTGCACGCCAAAGTCTGACCACCTGAGGATGACACGCCCGATGGATAAGCCCGACAAACTCCCACTCAAGGAACGGATGAAAATCCCCCGGCAGTTGATGCCGGAGCAGGCACCGGAAGAACGCCGCCACAATTTCAGCGAGGTTCCGCTTGGACTGGACCCGGAAGCGGCCATGCGGGAGGCTTCGCGCTGTCTGGAGTGCCGCAAGCCGACGTGTGTGGATGGCTGCCCGGTGCGGATCGACATTCCGGCATTCGTGAAATTGATCGCCGAGGGAAAATTCGCCGACGCGGCGGAGAAGATCAAAGAAACGAATGTGCTCCCGGCGATTTGCGGCCGGGTGTGTCCGCAGGATGAACAGTGCGAGGCCGTCTGCCTGGTCGGCAAAAAGAACAAGCCTTTGGCAGTCGGCATGCTGGAAAGGTTTGCCGCGGATTGGGAGCGCGCGTCGGGACATGTGAAAGACCCGAAAGTGGCGCCGCCCACAGGATGCAAAGTGGCCGTAGTGGGTTCGGGGCCGGCGGGTTTGACCGCGGCGTTCGAGTTGGCCAAACGCGGGCACAAAGTCACGATATTTGAGGCACTGCATCGCCCCGGTGGCGTGCTGTTCTATGGAATTCCGCGATTCCGGCTGCCGGGAGAAGTGATCGAGTCGGAGATTGCGTACCTGCAGAAGATGGGTGTCGAGATCATCTGCAATGCGCTGGTCGGAAAGCTGGTCACGGTTGATGAACTGCTTGAGGAAGAAGGATTCGATTCGGTCTTTCTGGGGACTGGGGCGGGGCTGCCCTGGTTCACGGGTCTTCCGGGTGAGAATCTCAATGGCGTGTATTCGGCCAACGAATTTCTGACGCGGCTGAATCTGATGCGTTCGGACCTCTTCCCCGATCGCGCGACGCCGGTGTTCTGCGGCAAGCGGGTGGCGGTTATCGGCGGCGGCAACACGGCAATGGATGCGGCCCGTACGTCGTTGCGATTGGGACCGGAGAAGGTTTATCTCTTCTATCGCCGGACTCGTGAAGAGGCACCGGCACGTTCGGAGGAGATCGACCACGCGATTGCGGAAGGAATCGACTTCCGCTGGCTGACGGCGCCGACGCGGTTCATCGGCAATGAAAACTACTTTGTGAAGCAAGTCGAGATCCAGCAGATGAGGCTGGGCGAGCCGGACAGTTCCGGCCGCCGCCGCCCGGAACCGGTACCCGGTTCGGAAGAGATATTCGATGTCGACACAGTTGTGCTGGCGCTGGGATTTGGAGTCAATCCGCTCATCACGGAGGCGACTCCCGAAATCAAGACCGACCGGCGCGGGGTGGTGCAAGTCGACAACGGAACCGGGATGACATCCAAGGAGGGCGTCTTTGCCGCCGGGGACGTGATTACCGGTGGTGCCACGGTGATCCTCGCGATGGGCCAGGCCAAGACCGCAGCGCTTGGATTGCACAACTGGCTGATCCGCCGCAAGGGGTTGGATCTGCCGATTGAAGCGATGGTTTCACAAGCGGCCGCGCCGGCCGCTTGAGGCGATTCGGCGGGTACGCGAACATTGTGTACCCGCCCATTCCATTCTCCTGCAGTCTGTTCGGCTTATTGATTGCCGCCAGCAATAGTGAAATAGAGAATTTTTTCGGTTTGTAACTCTTGACAAACCGTCGGCGCCGTGTATTCTGCCGTCAGGGCTGTGCCCGTTCCAAAGGTGGTTCTGCGCGTAGTGCTGGTCATGCCTTTGGTGTCACAGTTCAGAAGAGTATATAAAGTAGTCTAAATCTATCCTGGATACGGGGTCGGTAGTGCCGATGTCCCGCGATGGTGGAGTTTTGCAGCCTGGAGGCCAGGGGCGTTCGCCGCCCACCGGTGCCCGAAACTGTCCGAGAAGCCGCATGGCATTCCGGGCCGGCAGGCCGGTTGCCTGCAGGTGATTCAGCCTGCTGGGAAGCGGCAACTCGTCACTGTACCGACAATCATTCTGCGCACAGTGAAGTGCGAGATCAGGAGAGGTTATGAAACTTGGAGGAAGATGGGTCGGGCGCTTGTTGCTTGTGAGTATCTCGGTTTTGTTTGGATCCGTGACGGGGTTTGCAGGTTCGGTCATCGGAGAACCACCGCCAGAGGATCAGACCGCGCTAACTTGCACCGGCGAAGATCCCGCGGACACCGCGACTATCGAGACAGCAACGGTTGCCCTTGGAGACATGGCTATCGTGCGCGTGCATGTTCAGAATACGGACTCTTTACGAGGCTATGAATTGTCGTTTACGCTCCCTGAGAACCTGGGTTATGAGCCGGGTATTGACACGGTCATAGCCGGTCCGGGAGTACCAGAACCAGACATTACCGGTGGTATCTCGTACAACTCGACAACGCGCCAGCTTACCGTGAGCCACCTCACAGCAGGCCCCTTATTCCCCCCACCGGGAATGAACGATGTGTTTCTGGAACTACATCTGAGCACTCATTGCATGAGCCAACACGGCGTCACGCTGCCCCTCACTTGGGGACCGGACGCCTGGCTCAGCACGAAAGACTGTGTAGCTGATAATATACTATCACTCACGGATGGCGCAATTGTGATTGACCCCATCAGCATCACCTTCGACATCTCGGAGGAGACGGCGCTGGTCGGCGACATCATCGACGTTACCGTGAATTGTACTAACAGCTACTCGTTCGATGAGTTCTTGCACGCCTGGGTCCAGTACGACCCCAATATACTGTCTCCTGTGTATCCCTATGTGATCGAGACCGGACGCACAACGGGCGGACTGGATCAGCCTCTCCTCTTTGGTCCCTGGATAAAGGTCTCTGGAAGCAAGGCCGGGGGATATGGAACTTCGGCGGCCGATGGACCGGCCTTCTACAAGTTGCGGTTCCAGGTAATCTCTCCGGTCGATAACGACACGGGGCTTGTTTTCTGGCATCCGTACTACCTTTTCACTTACGGAATGGATTGCCATCAGAACCTGGATTCTCTGATTCCGCCGCCCGTTCACCACGCCGACGGGTCAGTAACCGTGCCACCGTACCGGGCGCTCTTCGATTTCGGCGACACGGCGTGGAACAACCAGTCGCTGTGCGAGGTTCGGGTGCCGATTCGCTTGCGCAACAACTATCCACTGAACAATTTCTCACTCGTCGTCAATTACAGCGACAACTTCCTGGCGCCACTGGAGTTCGTGCGCGTCGAATCGTCAGACCCGCTGATTCCCCTCAGCGGCATGGATCGGAGTTGCGGCACGGACCAGTATGCCTGGATTCAAACCACCAGTTCCGCATCGATCGATACATCGAGCGCACTGCGGACTGTTGGATGGATGGTCTTTCAGAATCGCTGGGACGTACCGGTGCCGTTGACACACGCACTGCAATTGTCCGACTGTGCCGACTACGGGGACAGCACATGGGTCGAAACGCGCGATGTCGTTCGGCTTACGACTCGTTATCGCCTGGCCGATCCGCAGGTCGACGGAGACAGTGGGGTCATTACCGAAGATAACCCGCTCGCGCAGGTGAGCGTACCATCGGCTCAGGCCCGGTGGCGAAAGACCGGCGGGCGGCCCGGTTACTATGAGGGCTTCGCGTACTCCGGCGTCTACGCAAAGAGCAATGCTGACCTCGACAGTGTCTGGTTCACGTTAAGTTGGGATGCCAGCAGATTCTGTGTCAGATTTTCGGAGGTTTCACGGTTTGCGCACATCGTAACCGGAAACGGGACAGCTTATATCCGCGTCGACAGTCTGAAGACTTCGGCCCTATACCAGAAGTTCGCAACAATCAGAGTGGACAACAACTATGGCACCAATCAATCCGGGGGCTGGACCATCAGCAACGATTCGGCGCAAGGGGCTTGTGCCATCGGGCCCGTGACAACAACCGGAGTGGGCGGCAGCATCTTCCTTGGACCCGGCGGCTCCACCGCCTGCGCGATCTCACAACCATCGGAAAACCTGATGAAGCTGTCCAACGTGCCCGAGCGCTTTGAGCTTCTGCAGAACTACCCGAATCCGTTCAATGCCTCGACCGTGATCAATTTCGATCTCGCGGCGCCGGGTCAAACCACACTGGAGATCTACAACATCATGGGCCAGTTGGTGGCGAAACCATTCGACTCCTACACTGAGGCCGGACGTTACAGCATCCGCTGGGATGGACGGGACGAACGTGGCCAGACGGCCGCATCCGGTGTCTATCTGTACCGTCTGCAGTCGGGGACGATGATCGCTACGAAGAAGATGGTGATTCTGAAGTAATCCATTACTCGACCGCACTGCCGCTTGCTGCCAGGCATCAGCGGTGCGGGAGGCCGGGGGACGCTGCCACGCGTCTCCCGGCTATTTTTTTGGGGGACGAGCGGGATGGGATTGATGGGAAGAATGGGAAGAATGGCAGCGACATTGGACGAATTTTGTGCTTCTGCGTTGAGCGGACGTGGCCGTAATTGGGGGCTCTATGGTGGGGGAGCAGCCGCATACCTCTTTTGCCCTGCAAATCGAGGGGTTGTCCAAGTCCTTTGGCAAGCGTGTGATCTGCCGGGGGGCGGCCCTGCGGTTGGCCACCGGGGAATCACTGGCCGTGGTGGGGCCCAATGGCTCTGGGAAGAGCACACTGGTCAAGATCGTCGCCGGGCTGATGCGGCCGGACGCGGGCACGATTACCCATTCATTCGGTTCGAGCGAGATTAAGCGGGAGGTATGGCACCGGCACATCGGGCTGGTCTCCCCCGAGCTCGCGCTCTATGAGGAGTTAAGCGGCACCGAGAATTTGGACTTTGGGAATCGGGTTGGCGGCTGGGGTAAGATGGCGGCGGATTACGCGGCCGCTCTCGATGAAGTCGGTCTCGGAGGGCGCGGCAACGATCTGGTTTCGACCTATTCATCGGGAATGAAGCAACGGTTGAAGTATGCCGCGGCCTTTCTCAAGGATCCGGCGCTGCTGGTTCTCGATGAGCCCACCGCCAATCTGGATGAGGATGGTGTGGCGCGCGTGTGGTCGTCTCTGGCGCGGCGGACACTGGCGCTCATTATCGCGACCAATGAACCCTCGGAGGCCGAGCGTGCCCAAAGCCGCTTCGTCGTCGGCCGATAGAATCTGGGCGGTCTTCGCCAAGGATGCGCGTTCGGAGTACCGGACGCGGTTCGCGGTCAATGCCCTGTTTCTGTTCGCGCTGGTGACCTTGACGGCGCTGTCGTTTGCGACCGGGGGGGCGGGACTGACCCCGCTCTTGGCCTCAGTGTTCTTCTGGGTGATTGTCTTCTTCTCCGCTCTCTCTTCGCTGGCGCAAACATTTGTCAAGGAAGTCGAGACCAAGACGGCGACGTTTCTGCGGCTGACCGCTCCCGATGACGCCGTGTTCTTTGGCAAATGGGGATTCAATTTGCTTCTGCTCCTTCTCCTTGAGGTGGTGCTGACACCGTTGTTCATCGTGATGCTGAATATGCCGGTCGTCAACTGGACGGTTTGGATCGCGACGTTGATCCTGGGAGCTTTAGGGCTTGTATCGACAACGACGCTGATCGGCGCGCTGATCGCCGTGGCGGGTGTGCGTGGGGCGTTGTTCTCCGTGCTGTCGTTCCCGGTGCTGCTGCCGCTGCTGGTGGTGCTGATCCGGACGACCGAAGTGGCATTCGGTGGCGGGCTGGAGGCGGGGCTGCGGGACGGATTCCTCGTGTTGGGGGCGTACGCGGTGGTCGCGACGACGGCGGGGTGGATGTTGTTTCCGTTCGTGTGGCGGGAGTGAGGGCGATTCAATCCAAGTCGAATTCGGATAACCCCGCGCTTTAGCGCGTGTTGAAGAAGCCCTCCGAAAGGTGGCGACAGTTGCGTAAGGGTGAGGTTGCTTCGGCGCAAAGAGCCGCGCCTCGCAACGACATCACACTGGTCGTTGGCAACGCAGAGGCACAGTTGTCGTTGCGAGGAGCGCCTCCGCCGAAGGCGGAGGGAGCGACGAAGCAATCTCCCCCTTACACAACTGCTGCGATCTCGGGGACAAGTTTTTCAACAGGCCCTTTAGCGCGGGGGTGCGGAGAGAGTAGATTTCCCCCCGTTCACTGTTGAACACACTCGCCTAGGTGCCCCGGCTGCCAAAGCCCCAAGTCAATGAAAATGGAGCGGTCGCAGCACCTCGCTAAAGCGAGGTGTTAATTGAGCAGGGGTCTGGGGAGATCCCGCGCGACGCTTTAGTTTATGTACCCCAAGCGCTTATGGTCTCGACCGTGTCAAAAACGACTTATTCGGACTTGAATTGGCTTTGGGGGAACGGTGATGTGTTTAATATTGGGGTTCGGTTCGACCGACTAAGGGTAGGGCGCCTATGGGTATCGTCAGAATTGCCGCTGTGGTCTTGATAACGATTGTCATCATCGCTGCGTTTACCATTGCTCCTCCTCTGGCAGCAATGGGAACGAGCGGCGAGGCCTCGCGGATATTCTTCTTCCATGTGCCTATGGCGCAGGTGTCGTTTCTATCGTTTGTGGTGGCCGCGGTCTACGCGATCGTCTATTTGCGCACCCGCAAGACCGATCATGATCTGATCTCATCGGTGTCGGCGGAGCTCGGGCTGGTGTTCTCCATTGTCGCGATGATCACCGGATCGATCTGGGCCAAGCAGGCGTGGGGGGCGTACTGGAACTGGGATCCCCGCCAGTTATTCCTGTTTGTGCTTGTGCTGTTTTACGGCGCCTTCTTTGCTCTGCGGCAGGCGATTGTCCAGGCCGATGCGCGCCGTCGTCTGTCGGCGGTCTACTTGATTTTTGGCGGTGCGATCTCTCCCTTGTTGTTTTTCGTGCTGCCACGCATGTATCAGTCGTTGCACGAGGACGCGAACCAGGTTGTGGTCGCAACTCAGGGGAAATTCAACATGTCGGGGCCGGTGGCGACCGTGTTCATCACCTCGATTGCCGGCTTCCTTTGCCTCTATGTTTGGCTGCTCAAACTGGGGGTGGCGGCGGCGCGTATGCAGGAGGAGCAGGGCTGAACCTATGGATGCAAACTACATAGCGATGGTGGCGGTATTGATCACATGGGCGGGAATCGCCTTCTACCTTTGGCGGGTGGACCGTAGGGTGACCCGAGGGAGCAAAGCGGAATGAACAAACGGTATGTAATCGGGATTGCGCTGATCGTGGTGTGCGGGATCGTCGGATTCACGGCCTTTCGCGGGTCGCTGACGCCGTACGTCGGATTCGCCGAGGCGCAACAGTTGACCCGCGCTTGCCAGGTGATGGGCGTCATCGAGAAGGACAAAGTGCGCTACGATTTGACGGCCGGCGAGCTCAAGTTCACCATCGTCGATGAGCAGGGGCACGTCCTGCCGGTGTCCTATCGCGGGGTCAAGCCGGGGAATTTCGACCAGGCGAAATCGGTGGTCTGCAATGGCCGAGTGGTTGACGGGACATTTCAGGCCGACCGGTTGCTCGTCAAATGCCCGTCCAAGTACCAGGGACTCGAGCAGGAAGGCGAGGAGAATCCCCACGAAACCAGCCCGGCGACCGGCGGAGTTTGAGCCAGAGCCGGTTGAATCTTAGCGAAAGGCGCCCCCAGGGCGCCTTTTTTGTTGGGCTCCATGCCGGGCTGAGTGTCGGAACCTGTTCGAACCAGACTGACTAGCCTGTCAGGATGCGTCAAACAGCCGGCCGGATCCTCCTCTCCACCCTCTCCAAACACAGCCGTCATTTTCTCGCGGTGTGGGACAGAAGCCATAGAGCAAACCTGCCGATAATCCCAATGAGCTGCCCCCGTGCGGGCGCGACAGGATTGTCAAGGCAGAGGAATGCGAAGGAACGCGCAAATCACACCGTCACCCGGACGGGCAAGACACCTTCCTGTTTCCGGCGAGACTGGGCCCGGCGCTGTGCAACTACGCATGGATCTCAAACGGGAGATTTTTGATCTCCATACGCTCTTTGAGATTCTGCGGGGATTCAGCGCGGTGCTGGATACCTCTGCCCTGTTGGACGGAATCCTGCTGACCACGATCAGCCAGTTGGGCGTCGGCGCAGCGGCAATTGTCATCGAGACGCCGGGCCGGAACAACTTTCTGGGCATCAGCAAGTCAAAGGGCTGGCCAGACACAGATTCATCGCTCTGGGAACTCGACTTGAATTCCGGGTTCGCACGCCGGCTGGTGGAACACGCGCAGCCGGTGCTATTCGAAGATTTGCGGCGCCGTCTCGACTCGGCCTGGCCGCAGACACGGCTTCTGGAGCGGCTGGGTTGCGCGTTGATCGCACCAATGCATCGCCGCGAACGGTTGCGCGGGGTTCTCTACGTCTCCGGGCGGCTGAATGGACAGCCATTCAGCGAGACCGACCGCAAGTTTCTGGGACTGTTGGTCGAGCAGCTCACCGTTTCGATTGAAAACGCGGTGTTGTTCGAATCGGAGCGGCGTTACGCGCAGGACCTGATCAGCACGCGCGAGCAACTGGCCGAGAGCGAGCGAATGGCGGCGCTGGGCCGGCTGTCGGCGGCGATTGCCCATGAAATCAACAACCCGCTCGGAATCATCCGAAACTATCTGCAATTGATCCGTGGGCATGTGCCGGACAACCAGCAGGCGGTGCGCGAACTTGACCAGGTGTCCTCGGAAGTCGACCGGATTGCACGCATTGTGCGCCAGTTGCTCGACGCCTACCGTCCGGAGACATCGCGTCCGGCGGCGGTGGACGTCGGGGAAGTCGTCCTCGAAGTCGTCCAGTTCCTGTCGCCGGAATTGCACCAACGCCGGATCGCAATCCATCCCGCGAGGCTTGAGAATCTTCCGCTGGTGATCGGCAGCACCGATGCGCTGCGCCAGGTATTCCTCAATCTGACATTGAACGCCCGCGATGCCATGCCGGGCGGCGGCGGGCTGTACATTCGCACCCAAGTCGACGAGCGATTCGTCGAAATCGAGATCGCCGACGAGGGCAAGGGCATCGCGTCGGAGAACATGCCGAGGCTGTTCGATCCCTTCTTTTCGACGAAGCCTTCGGGGCATGGATCGGGACTGGGACTTTCGATCTGCCGGGGAATCCTGGAAGGATTCGGCGGATCCATCGAGGCATCGAGCGCCCCGGGTCACGGCGCCTGCTTCCGGGTACGTTTCCGCCGGGTCGACGCGGCGCCGGAACTTAAGATAGATCAAACCGAAGTTGCTGTGGAGAGCGCCACCTCATGAACGCTGCGGCCACCGGACAACCACTGACTGAACGGTCCAGGCGCACCGAGCGTTCGACGGGCCGGATTCTTATTGTGGACGATGAGCCACGGATGACCGCATCGCTGCGCGCGCTGTTGTCCGAAGAAGGGCACCAGACAGAAGGCGCGCTGTCCGGCGAAGAGGCGATCAAGCGGATGCAGAGGACCGCCTACGACGTGCTGGTGGTTGATGTGCGCATGCCGGGTGTGGACGGGATGGATGTGCTGCGCGCGGCGCGGGCGCAGAATCCCGACCGGCCGGTGATCATGATGACGGCGTACGCGTCGCTGGAATCGGCCGTGAGCGCGATCAACGAGGGTGCCTACGACTATCTCGTCAAACCGATCGATCTGACCGAGATGAGGCTGACGGTACGGCGGGCGGTCGAGAAGCACCGTCTCAATCTGGCGCGGACCTCGCTGACCGAGGAACTGCAGGAGAAGAACCGGACATTGTCGCGGCGCGTGGTGGAACTCAATGCGCTTCACGAGGTCGGCGCGGCACTGTCGACGACCGGCGAGCTGGACCGTCTGTTGAAGTCGATTCTGAATCAGGCGATGGGTGTGATCGGGACCAATTATGGTTCAATCATGCTGCTCAATCCGGAGCGGGAGACGCTCTCGGTGGTGGCGTCGAGCGAGTCCGACGTCGACCGGTTTGACCACGTCGAGGTGGCTGTTGGCGATTCGATCGCCGGCCATGTGACATCCACCGGCGATCCGATGATGATCGAAGACGTGGAAAGCGATCCCCGTTTCCGGCGCCGCAACCGGCCGCAATTCGAGACGAAATCACTGATCTGCGCACCACTGCGGACCCCGAATTCGATTCTGGGAGTGATCAACCTTTCGGACAAATGCGATCATCTTCCTTTCACGCGTGAGGATTTGCGCCTGCTGGTGACGCTGGCGGCGCAGGCCGCGATGGCGATTGAAGACGCGCGTCATTTCCAGCAGGTACGCCGGCAACTGGACGAAGTGACGGCGTTGCACGAGCTCGCCAACCGCCTGGCGGAGGTCGAACGCACCGATCAGATGGTCGATGCGGTGTTCGACACGCTGGCACGTTTGACCAGTGGCGACAAAGTCCAATGGTGGGAGTGGCAGACTGACCGGGAGGGGATTGCCCTCGCCGCCTGTCGCGCGGGAACAGAGGGGAAGACACAGGTACAGCCGTTGTTTGCGGCCATTACGCAGGCGGAGTTGATGGATGACGCCTGCTGTGGGCAGACCGTGCTGAACCAGTTGCGCACGTCGGAGCCGCGTTGCTCTGTGGAGACCGTGCTAACAGTTCCGGTTCGGTCCTCAGAGCACCCGTTGGGCGTGTTTGTTGTGGGCCGTTGCCGGAAGTCTACGTTCTCCGACCATGAGCGCCATCTGGTCGGTTTAGCCTGTTCACAGGCCGAGCGGATATTCGAACGGCAGCGTGCACTGCTCAACGCGACGCGACTGGTGACGATGGGGAAGATGATCTCGGAGATTTCGCACGACTTGCGCAAACCGCTGACGAATATCCGGGGGAGCCTGCAGGTATTGCGCGGCAAATCGGGATTGAGCGCGGAGACCGGCGGGATTCTCGAGTCGGCCGATCACGAGATTGTCCGACTGGCAACGCTCGTGACCGAGCTGGTGGATTTCGCCAATCCGAAGCGGTACCGAACAGAGCGGCGCGACCTGGGGCCGATCTTGCGCCGGGCAGTGAGTCTGATCAACCGCGCGGCCACCAAACATGGGGTGACAGTGACGGTCGATTTCCCCGAACGGCTGCCGTCGATCTTTTGCGATGAGAATCAAATTATCGAGGCGATGCTCAATGTCCTGTCCAACGCGATCGATGCGATGGGCAAGGGTGGTAGCCTCACGGTCGGGGCCTCGGTCGATTCGGCCGGCGCCGATGGCGGGCAAAAGCTGGTCATCTCGATCCGTGACACCGGGCAGGGCATGCAAAAGAGTGAACTGAACCGGATATTCGAACGCTACTACACCACGAAGGCATCGGGCACCGGGCTGGGCCTGGCCATTGTCCAACGGATTGTCCGGGCGCACGCCGGAGAAGTTCGGGCGGACAGCACGCCGGGGAAGGGCACGACGTTCTACCTGGAACTGCCGGTACGATGACCTGCACCGATCCACAAGTATGCCGCAATTTGCAGGTTTTGGCTTAAGTCTTTCACAGGATGACCGATAGCGCAATTAGGGAGACTTTTCGATCATGTCTGGAAGAAACGTTTCAGGTGAGCAGGCCGTGAAGCTGCTGGTCATCGATGATGACCCCAAGGTTCCGTGGATCCTTTCCGAGCGGTTGCCGAACCAATACGAGGTGATTTCGGCTTCGGATGGTTATGAGGGAATTCAACTCGCGTCCACCGAGCAGCCTCCGCTCATTCTGCTGGATATCATGATGCCCGGCATGTCCGGGCTTGAAGTGCTGGAACGGCTCCGGCATGCGCAGACATCGAGCGACATCATCATGCTGTCGGGCCACGGCGACACCGAAAACGTGGTGAAGTCAATCCAGCTCGGCGCGGCCGAGTTTATCAGCAAGCCGTTTGATCCGGCCGAAGTGGAAATCCACTTGCGCAAGGTTCTCGAATCGCGCGCACTGCGAGACGAGAACGCGCAGTTGCGCGAATCGTTGAAATCGCGATTTGAGACATTGATTGGCGACTCCGTGGCGATGCAACGGGTCAAGGGGATTTTGGAGGAGATCGCCGACAGCGACTTGACCGTCTTGATCCGGGGCGAGAGCGGCACCGGCAAGGAAGTCGTGGCGCGCCTGCTCCACGCCGGATCGGCGCGGGCGAAAGAGGCATTCACCAAGGTGAATTGCGCCGCCATTCCACGGGAATTGCTCGAAGCCGAGTTGTTCGGCTACGAACGAGGGGCGTTTACCGGCGCGAACAAGATGAAGCCGGGACGGTTCGAGGCGGCAACCAAGGGTACGATCTTCCTCGACGAAATCGGCGAGATGCCGCTGGAATTGCAGTCGAAGCTCCTTCAGGTCTTGGAGCAGCAGGAATTCGTCCGTGTCGGCGGGTTGCAGACGATCAAAGTCGACGTGCGGATCGTTTGTGCCACCAACCGCGATCTCGAAGTGGCGATTGCCGAGCGGCAGATGCGCGACGATCTTTACTACCGACTGAATGAGATTACTGTTACGCTGCCCTCCCTGCGAGAGCGGACGGAGGATATCCCGCTGCTGGTCTCCCACTTCATCCAGAAATATAATGCCGCCTACTCGAAGTCATTCGCCGGTCTGAGCGCGGAGACGATGCAAAAACTGGTCTCGTATCCGTGGCCGGGAAATGTGCGGCAGTTGGAAAATCTGGTGAAGCAGATTGTCGTCCGGCAGGACGAAGCGGTCATCGACGAGATCCTGCGGCGTCCGCAACCGGCCGTTCGCACGGCTGGAGTCCCCGTGAATGTACCGGAGCCAGTGGCAGGCACCACCGAGGGAAACGGCTACTCGCTGAAAGATCGGGTTGGCGCAGCGGTGGCACGCGAAGAGCGCAATCTGATTGCCGACGTCCTGCGCAAGACCAATTGGAATCGCCGCAAGGCTGCGGATGTGCTGGAGATCAGTTATCGATCGCTGCTCTACAAGATCAAAGAATACGGGCTGTCGAAGTCGGAGTTGTAGGACCGCCGCCCATAGCAAGACATCCCTGGCCCCGAGATTCGGGGCCTTTTTTTGTGGACGGGGTGGACGGAGTGGACTTGGTGGACGAGGTGGACACAAAAGAAGGAGGCCCTGTGTCAACAGGGCCTCGTGAGTTCCTCTGTTCGACTCTCGTTAGTGGATTACGGTTGCCAGGCGCTTCCAGCGGACGCGGTCGACGAAGTGGGCGACGTTGTAGGCGACGGCTTGCGCCATGCCGACGGGGTCAGACCAGGTCCACGGGGGGGCATGTTCGTCGGTGCCCCATGACCAATGAATGACCATGGCTTTGCCCTGGATGAGGTCATAGGGAACGGGACCCCAGAATCGGGAATCGTAGGAGTTGTCCCGGTTGTCGCCCATCATGAAGAAGCAATTCGAAGGCACCTTGTACGGCCCGTAGTTGTCGCGCTGGCTGCGTGAGGCCGGTTCAATTTGGTCGGCGGCGGTGTATTTGCCGGTGGGTGGTAGCGGCATGGGATTGCCATCGACAAAGAGCTGCTTGTTCTTGACCTCGACCACCTGGCCGCCAACGGCCACGCATCGCTTGATGTAATTCACCGAGGGATTGCCGGGGAATTTGAAGATTACAACATCGCCGGGACGGGGGTCACGGACCTTCGGCAGGCGATAGTCGATGAGCGGCAGCTTGGAACCGTAGACAAACTTGTTGGCGAGAAGGAAATCGCCGACCAACAGGGTGTCCTCCATCGAGCCGGACGGAATCTTGTAGGCCTCGACAATTGACGTCTTGATGATGATCGCCAGGATTAAAGCGATACCGAGCGATTTGGTGTACTCCCAGAGGACCTGGGTAACTGGCGTCTTCTGGGCGGACCGAGCGCCCGTGACGTCCGATGTTGATTGCCGTCTGCTCACTGGTATCATCCTTCCTGACTGGTCAGCCATGGTCACCTCAAGTCCGTATACGTGGGCCGGTCGCCAAACGATTCAGCGAATTTGCGGGCGGGCGTATGCAATACGCCCCTCCCGGACAATCCGGACATTCTCGTCTGGGGTGTTGATCAGCGCGCATGCATTATCCCGAAATGAAGCGAGCAATGTCATGGTAGGTGACCGTGACGATCAGGAGCACCAAAAGGAGCATCCCGACCTGTTGGGCAACGGCGCGCTGCTTCATCGACAGGGGTCTCCCCCGCAACTTCTCGATCAACAGAAAGACCAGGTGGCCGCCATCCAGAATGGGGACCGGCAGGATGTTCAGGAGGGCCAGGTTGAGCGAGAGAACGGCCATGAAGTTCATGAGCACTGCCCAGCCTTCGCGGGCGACCTTGCCGGCGATTTGCGCGATCCCGACCGGACCTGAGACGTTTTTGATCGAAACGCTCCCGCTGACCAGCCCCCACAGGAATTTGAGCATCTCGCCGCAGAACTCGAAGGTTTGGCTGATCCCGCCACTGACCGCAGCGGTGAAGCCCACGTTTTCGGTCACATAGCCCATGCCGATGCCGATCACACCGACCACCGTGTCGCCGCCGTCGGTCTTCTTGGCTGTGTCGATGCGGGTGCGGACACGGGCGGAGTAGAGATCGCCGTCGTGTTTCCAGAGAACCTCGACGGTGTCGCCTGGACGGGAGTGGATCAGCTTGGCCATGGAGTCGAAATCGGAAACCCGGTTATGGTCGACGGCCTGGATGATATCACCTGTCTTGATTCCGATCTTGTCGGCAGGTCCGTCGGCGACGACGGGGCCGACGACGACTTGTGTCTTTTCAATCGTGTCACGGCCATGCAGCCAGAGCACCGCGATGAAGATTAATGCCGCGGCTACGAAATTCATGAGGGGACCGGCCAGGATTACCAGAGTACGGGTGCCCACCGATTTGGACATGAACTCGCGCGGGTCACCGGTCGAGGGCTCGTCCGGGTTCTCCCCGACCATCTTGACGTAACCGCCGAGGGGTACCCAGGAGATGCAGTAGTCGGTTTCGCCGATCTGTTTACCGATCATCTTGGGAGGGAAACCCAGCGAAAACCGTTCGACCTTGATCCCCGCCCACTTGGCCACAACAAAGTGACCCAGCTCGTGAATGAAGATCAGAACACCTAAAACGAAGACTGTTGCCCAGATCGTGGTTGTCACATCCGACTCGCTTTCATCTGCTCTCTATATCGCCAACCTATCGGGTTGATGCAACAGCCTTTGCAGGGGTTCCCGGCAGGTGGCCGGTTACGTAATCGCGTGCCCATCGGTCGGCGGCCACGATATCGTCGAAACACGGATCGGAGACGGGCTTGTGGGCCGTGAGGGTCTCCCCTATCTGATCCACGATTCCGGTGAACGGCAGGTGGCCATCCAGAAAAGCGGCCACGGCGATTTCATCGGCGGCATTGAGGACGGCGCAGGCCGTTGGCCCCATAGCCAGCGCACGCCGGGCCAGGTCTAAGGCAGGATAGCGGGCCAGATCGGGAGGGGTGAACTCCAGGGTGTTTGCTTTGGTCATATCCAGCGTTTGCGGACCTGTCACACCCTCCGGGCGTTCGGGGGCCAGCAGCGCATAGGCGATCGGCAAAGTCATGTCGGGAGAGCCGAGCTGGGCGATCACGGAGCCGTCCTGGTATTCCACCATCGAGTGCACCACAGACTGAGGATGGATGACGACGTCGATTTGGTCCGGAGTCAGGTCGAACAGCCAGGTGGCTTCGATGATTTCGAATGCCTTATTCATCATTGTCGCCGAGTCGATCGTGATCCGTGGGCCCATCCGCCATGTTGGGTGATTGAGCGCTTCGGCCGGCGTGATGGCTGCGAACGTCTCCAGCGGCCGATTGCGAAATGGTCCTCCTGAGGCGGTCAGGATGATCTTCCGTACTTCCTCATGCGCTCCTGCCCGTAAACACTGCCAGACGGCCGAGTGTTCCGAATCAATTGGGGCGATGGTAACCCCCCGCTGCCGGGCACGGGGCATGACAACGGCGCCGGCGGCAACGAGCGTCTCTTTGTTGGCGAGGGCGATGTTCTTGCCGGCGTCGATGGCCGCCAAAGTGGGCGCGGCACCGGCAAAGCCGACTACGGCGACAACGAGGGTCTGGATTGAGGGCCAGGCGGCCATTTCGCAGAGGCTGTCGGGGTCGACGAAGATTCGCCCGTAGTAATCTCCAAGCTGGGCCCGCAGAGCATCCCCCTGAGAGGAATCAATCAGGGCGACGACTTCGGGACGGTACTTGCGGACTTGGGCCGCGAGTAGATCGACATTGCGGGAAGCCGCGAGAGCGGTGACACGGAACCGGCCGGGGAAGCGGTCGACCACACGGAGGGTGTTCTGGCCAATGGAGCCAGTGCTTCCAAGAATGCCGATGTTAAGCGGAACTGGAATCATGGGACCGATGGGACCTATTGCACAGACGGAGGGCGTTCCGGCCTGTGGCCAGAACGCCCCCTGGAGAATACCCGTACGATCAATTAGTTCGTCTTCTCAGTTTTCTCGACGGTAACCTTGGTCATCTTGACCGGCTCCGCAGGACGCTCGCCGTTGCACTTGACCTTTTCGATCTTGTGGACGACGTCCAGGCCCTCAATGACTTTGCCGAAGACCGTGTACTTGTTGTCCAGCGAGGCCAGGCGTCCAAGGCAGATAAAGAACTGCGAACCGGCCGAATTGGGATCGGCCGACCGCGCCATCGACAGCACGCCGTCTTCATGCAGCTTGTTGTTGAACTCAGCGGGGACATTGTATCCAGGGCCACCGGTGCCGTTGCCGAGCGGATCGCCGCCCTGGATCACAAATCCGGGGACAATGCGGTGGAACTGAAGGGAATCATAGAATCCCTTGTTGGTCAGATACACAAAGCTCTGGCAATGCTTGGGAGCAACGTCGGGCCACAGTTCGAGCACGATCTTCCCCATGGTCGTTTCCATGACGACCTTCGGCTTTTCGCCTTTGGCAAACGTGACGCTCTTATACGGAGCTTTGGGATCGACGGCCTCGGTCACTGCCTTACTCCCTTCCTTGGCTTTCGTGGCGGCCTTGGCCTCGGTTTCCTGAGTTGTGGCCTTGGGCTTTGGCTGAGCTTTCTTGCCGGTGTCAGCGGGTGCAGTCTGAGTGGCCTTGGCTTTCGTGGTGTCCGGCGTCGACGGCGGTGTCACATGCTTGCCGGTGTCCGCGTGTGTCGCTGCGGGAACCACGGCTTTGGGCTTGGTCGTGTCCGGCGCAGGCGGAGTCACTTTCTTGGCAGTATCCTGCGCTGCGGTCGCGGGAGCCTTGGTCGAATCTTGTGCGACAGCACTGGTGGCAACCGCAAGACTGAACGCACCGGTGATGGTGAGTGTCAGTAAGGCTGCCCGTACGGTTAGTTTTCGCATTGAACTTCCTCCTTGGAAAACCATTTTAGTTTCAAGCGGCACAATAAGTTCCTGAATAATCCTCAAGGCAAGACAATTCGGCCAAGCTAATATCTTGTAGGGCAATCACTTGCTGTTCGCTGTGGGCCTAATGCCCTGAGACCAAGATTTCGTCAGCGATGCGGATGCGATTTTGGGCACGACGGAACGCGGCGGTGGCGCGGTCGACGTCGAGGCCTTCGGGACGATCACGCAGCCGCTTGTCGGCACGATCGAGGGCGGTAACGGCGCGGGCCCTGTCGATCTTGGTGGCGTGCTCGGCAGCATCGGCGAGGATGGTGGCGCGATTGTGAGCGACTTCGAGGAAACCACCCGACACCGCCAGCAACAGTTCCGTGCCGCCGGGAAGGTGGATCGTGATCTTACCCGGTTGCAATGGGGTGATCAGCGCAGCATGATTGGCCATGACCCCGAGATATCCCTGGGCGCCGGGGACAATGATCGACTCGACCATCTCTTCAAGGATGGTCTCCTCGGGGGTCGCGATGGAGAGCTGGTAGGTTGCCATAAAATGCTAAAGGGCCATCGACACGCTAGGCTGTGCCGTTTACGCGCCTCCCGATTTCATGCGTTCGGCCTGCTGCAGAACTTCCTCAATCGTACCGGTCATGAAGAAGGCCTGCTCGGGGACATCGTCGTACTTGCCGTCGATGAGATCACCAAAGCCCTTGATAGTGTCGGCCAGCTTTACATATCGCCCGGGCATGTTGGTGAATGTCTCGGCGACGAAGAACGGCTGCGAGAGAAACTTCTGAATCCGGCGCGCCCGCGAGACAATCAGCCGGTCCTCTTCGGACAGTTCATCAATACCCAGAATGGCGATAATGTCCTGGAGGTCTTTGTAGCGTTGCAGGATGCCCTGCACACCGCGCGCCACGCGATAGTGCTCGGCACCAACGATATTCGGATCGAGAATGCGTGAGGTCGAGTCGAGCGGATCGACGGCGGGATAGAGCCCCAACTCGGCGATCTGGCGCGAGAGCACGGTCGTGGCATCCAGATGCGAGAATGTGGTCGCTGGCGCCGGATCGGTCAAGTCGTCGGCGGGAACATAGATGGCTTGGACTGAGGTGATCGAGCCGGCCTTGGTGGAGGTGATTCTCTCCTGCAAGGCGCCCATTTCGGTACCAAGCGTGGGCTGGTACCCCACGGCGGAGGGCATACGTCCGAGAAGCGCGGAGACTTCGGAACCGGCCTGCACGAAACGGAAGATGTTGTCAATAAAGATGAGCACATCCTGATGTTCTTCGTCACGGAAGTACTCGGCCATGGTCAGGCCGGTCAGACCGATCCGAAGGCGTGCGCCCGGCGGTTCGTTCATCTGGCCAAACACCATCACGGTCTTCTTGATAACGCCGGAAGCGGTCATTTCGAGATAAAGGTCGTTGCCTTCGCGGGTACGTTCGCCCACGCCGCAGAAGACAGAGTAGCCGCCGTGTTCGGTGGCGATACTACGGATCAATTCCTGAATGACGACAGTCTTGCCGACACCGGCGCCGCCGAACAATCCGACCTTGCCGCCCTTGGGGTACGGTTCCAGAAGGTCGATGACCTTGATTCCGGTCTCGAGGATTTCGGTCTGCGTGTCCTGATCGGCGAATGTAGGGGACGAGCGATGGATCGGATCCCGCCGGCCCGCGTTCTTGAGCGGGCCTTGCCCGTCAATCGTATCGCCAAGGAGATTGAAGACCCGTCCGAGACAATGCTCGCCGACCGGAACCGCAATCGGAGCACCGGTATCGAGCGCGGGCATGCCGCGCACCAGTCCGTCGGTCGACGCCAGCGCGATGCAACGGACGGCGTTGTCGCCGATGTGCAAGGCGGCTTCGACGGTCAGATCGATGCCCTTCTCCTTGTCCTGAATCTTGATCGCATTCAGCAAGTTCGGGAGATGGTCCGAATGGAATTCACAATCGACGGTCGGGCCGATCACCTGAACAACTTTTCCCCAATTCTCTTGCGCCATGTTATTCCTCTCAGGTATTCAACAGTCAGACAGAAATCTCAGTTGTTCGCGCGCAAGGGGCTGGAAGCCCCTTGTCCGCCGATTCAGAGTTGAGCGGTTGAGGGAGGGCGAGGCTCCTGCCGAGCCTGCGTCCCGCGCGGAAACCTGGCTCGGCGGGAGCCTCGCCCTCCCTCGGGCAATCCTGTGCTATGATCAATACACGTTTCATAGATCGGTTCTACTTCAACGCCTCGGCACCGCCGACGATATCGAGGAGTTCCTTGGTGATCGCGGATTGGCGTGCCTTGTTGAATTGCAGGGTGAGCACGTCGATCATCTCCCCTGCCGATTTGGTGGCACCACCCATGGCGATCATCCGGGCAGCGTGTTCGGCCGCGAACGATTCGGCAATGGCGGTTTGCATCCGGGTGGTCACATAGCGCGGCATCAGATCGGCGAAGATCGCGGCCGGATCCGGCTCAAAGATATAGTCGGCGCGGTGGCTGCTGCTTTCCTGAACCGACTCGATCGGCAGGAAGCGGCTGAGGGTGATCTCGTACCGGGATGTTGTGATGAATTTTGCGTACAGGATATGAATCGCATCGGTCTCGCCTGAGACGAATCGTACGGCGAGTTCGGCCGCGATGCGGCGGACGCGAGTGAAGTCCATGTTGCCGCCGAAATCCTGGTGCCTGCCGACGACAGGAATCGGGCGTTTCTTGAACCAGTCGACGCCGCGCTTGCCGATGCAGACGAGTTCGGCATTCGCGGGAGTGTAGTCCTTCAGAAACAGCGTCGCGCGACGAATCAGATTGGCGTTGAACGATCCGCACAGGCCACGATCGGATGTGACCAGCACGAGCGTCGTCTTGCGCACGGGACGCTGTTCGAAGTATGGATGCGGCACCGAACCGCCGGCCTGGGCAATCGCGCTCGACAGATTGGAGAGGATCAGTTCCATCTTGGTGGCATAGGGACGCGACCGTTCCGCGCGCATCTGCGCCTTGCGCAGTTTGGCGGCGGAGACCATCTCCATGGCCTTTGTGATCTGCTGGGTCGAGCGGACCGAGCGGATCCGGCGTTTGATGTCACGCAACGATGGCATGCGTTATCCGGCGGGCAAAGCCCACGTTACGGCTTGAAGACCCCTTTGAATTTGACGACCGCTTCTTTCAGTTTCGCGTCGAGATCGTCGGTCAATTGGCCTTTCGTCTTCAGTGTATGGCCTACATCGGGGTAGTCCTTGTGCATAAAGGCGAGGAATTCGCGCTCGAACTTGCGCACCGCACCGACCGGCAGATCATCGAGGTGGCCATTGGCGCCCGCCCAGATCACCATGACCTGATCCTCGACGGGCATCGGAACATACTGATCCTGTTTGAGCAGCTCGACCATGCGTTCACCGCGTGTCAACTGGCGGCGCGTGGCTTCGTCAAGATCGGAACCGAACTGGGCGAATGCCGCCAGTTCGCGGTATTGGGCCAGATCGAGGCGCAAACGTCCGGCGATTTTCTTCATCGCCTTGGTCTGGGCATTTCCGCCAACGCGCGACACCGAAATACCGACATTGATCGCAGGACGAACGCCTGAATAGAAAAGGTCGCCTTCGAGGAATATCTGACCATCGGTGATCGAGATCACGTTGGTCGGAATATACGCGGTGACGTCGCCGGCCTGCGTTTCGATAATGGGAAGTGCCGTCAGCGAACCACCACCGAGCTGGTCGTTTAGCTTGGCCGCACGCTCCAACAAACGCGAGTGGAGGTAGAAAACGTCGCCGGGGAACGCCTCGCGTCCCGGCGGGCGGCGCAACAAAAGCGCCAACTGGCGGTACGCGGTCGCGTGCTTGGAGAGGTCATCATAGATGCAGACGACGTGACGTTTGGTGTAGAGGAATTCTTCGCCGATCGCGACACCGGCGTACGGCGCGATGAATTGCAGCGGCGCCGGATCGGTGGCGGAGGCCACAACCACGGTGGTGTAGTCCATGGCGCCGTGCTTGCGCAGGATTTCCACGACTTTGGCCACGGTGGATGATTTCTGGCCGATCGCGACATATATGCAGTAAAGATCGTTGCCCTTTTGGTTGATGATTGTGTCGATGGCGATGGCCGTCTTGCCGGTCTGGCGGTCGCCGATGATGAGTTCGCGCTGGCCGCGTCCAATCGGAATCATCGAATCGATGGCCTTGAGTCCGGTCTGCACCGGTTCTTTCACCGGCTGGCGTTCCACGACCGAAGGGGCGCGGCCTTCCAGTGGCCGGAACTTGTCAGTGACAATCGGTCCGGCGCCATCAAGCGGCAGGCCAATGGGGCTGACCACGCGTCCGATCAGGGCATCGCCGACAGGCACGGATGCGACACGTCCGGTACGGCGCACGGTATCACCCTCTTTGATATCGCGGTCCGAACCGAAAATTGCGCAACCGACGTTGTCCTCTTCGAGGTTGAGGATCATCCCCATGATATCGCCGGGGAAGAGCACCAGCTCGGACATCATGGCGTCCTCAAGCCCCCAGACGCGGGCGATTCCGTCGCCGACCTGGAGGACAGTGCCGACCGACTCCATGTCGAGGCGGCCTTCGTATTTGTCGATTTCGCGTGCGATGATCGACGAAACTTCTTCGGGTCTCAAAGCCATTTTGTATTTCTCCACGATTTGTTAGTGGACGAAGTGGACTTAGTGGACGCAGTGGACGAGGCACCGGTGATTGATGGAATCGGGAATGAACAGGTCATCGGTCAGGCTGCCTCGTGAACTTTGATGCCGCGCAACTGGTCGCGCAGACGGGCCAGGTCGTGGCGGACGGAATGGTCGATGATTTCGCCACCGATGAGAACGACGACGCCCCCCAGGATTTCCGGATCCACTTCGAGCTTATGCCGGACTTTTTTCCCGCTGATTCGTTCGAGCCGGGCCACAATTCGGTCGCGTTCCTGATCATTGAGCGGAACGGCACTGGTGATCGTGGCTTCAACGATGCCTTGCGCTTCATCCCACATCTGGCCGAACAACCGGATGATTTCCGGCAGGTGGTCGGCCCGCGCTTTGTCGACGAGGAACAGCACGAAGTCACGCACCATTGGCTGAGCGACGTCTTTGAGCACCGTCCGCACCAGCGTGCGCTTCTCTTCGTCGGGAACTTGGGGAGCAGCGAGGAATTCGAGGAACCGGGGCTCTTTGACGAGCACATCGCGCAGCACCACGAGGTCGGCCCAAACAGCGGGCTCGGCTTGCGCCTTGCGGGCGAGGCCGAAGATGGCGGTGGCGTATTTCCCTGCGATGCGAGTTCCGGTCATGGGCTCAGCCTGCTGCTTCAGTTGGCTCCGGAGATGGGAGCGGATTCGATTTCATCGACAAACCGGGCGATCAGGCGGCGCTGGGCATCTTGATCGATCGACTGCTTGATGATGCGCTCGGTGGCGACGACGGTCATGCCGACGATCTGATCTTTGAGTTCCACCCGGGCCTTGGCGAGATCACGTTGCAGGTCGGCACGGGCTTTCTCGATGATCTTGTGGGCTTCGGCACGGGCCTCTTCGCGGATTTCTCCGGCGATGCGGCGTCCGTCGGTGATCGCTTCCTGGATCTTCTGGCGCGCCTCAGCTTCGATATCTTTGAGTTGTGACGCGTAACGGGCCGCCGCATCCTCCGCCTCACGCCGCTTGTCGGCGGCGGCATCGAAATCGGATTTGATCTTGCGGCGCCGTTCTTCCAGCACACCGAGAAGCGGGCCCCACGCGAAGCGCCGCAGAATCCACAGCGCGATCAGGAAGCCGACGATGTGAGTCAGAATCTGTGATATTTCGGGATTCATGCCTGGTTTTCCCTTTCACCATCACGCGGCCGGAGCGCCATTGGCACACCTATCCGGCAGCGATCTGCGAAATTCTCCCCGCGTCCGCGGTCAGGCAATCCGGCCCTGCAGGATGAAGAAGGCGACCAGTGCATAGATGGTCAGCGCTTCGATCAGCGCGCAGCCGATGATCATGCCGGTTTGGATCTTGCCGGCGGCTTCCGGCTGACGGCCCATGGCGTCCATGGCGGCAGCAACGGCGCGACCGAGTCCGAACGCCGATCCCAGGGCGGCAATCGCCAGGCCGAGCGGAAGGGCAAACGATAATGCGGTTTTGAAGTCCATGATGGTTCTCCTTTTGGTCAATAGTTCGAGGGTGACATGATTGCGCTTTGCCATAGGTCCTATAGGACCTATTGAACCTATTCTTCTAGTGGTGCTCGGCGTGCTCCTCGTGGGTGGCAAGCATCATCGAGAAGTACACAGTTGACAGTAATGTGAACACGAGTGCCTGGATCGTGCCGGTCAGGAGCGCCAGAAAAATGAAAGGCAGCTCCAACGGAATACCGACTGGTGAGTGCATAAAGGAGACGGCCATGACACCGAGACCGACAAATGCGGCCAGGAGCACGTCCTCTCCCGTGATATTGCCGAATAGACGTAACGAAAGTGAGAGTGGCTTGGCGAGTTCGCCGATGATGTGGATCGGCAAATTGAGCGGAACGAGTATCCACTGCACGGTGTCGCGCGGGCTGCCCATGAGGTGATCGACGTATCCTTTGATCCCCTGCTTCCTGAGTCCGGCGTACTGGACGTAGAGGAAGACACAGACCGCGAGGGCGATCGTGGTGTTGATTCCGTTCGGGCCACCGGTCGGCGACATCATGCCGGGGATGAGCCCGAACATGTTCATGCACCAGATGTAGATGAACAGGGTGCCCAGGAACGGCGTGTACTTCCGACCCTCCGGACCAAGAATACCGGCGAAGAAATCATCGAGTCCCTCAACCACCATCTCGAGGAAGTTCTGCAGTTTTCCCGGCAGAAGGCCGTGTTTGCGTGTGGCGGACCAGGCGACGATCGAGATAATGATCGCCACGGTGAAGGCGAAGACCACATTCTCCCAGTGGTGGAGAAACTGAATGAACGGCGAGTCGTGAAAGTAGTGCGACAGGAGCGTGATGACATTGGGCAGTTCGGGAGCGCCCGCCGGTTTGGCGGCCCCGCCCTCGGCGACGTGCTCAGTGACGTCAAGAAGTGGATAGAACATGGCGAGCAGAGCCGTCAGCATCAGGTGCGGGTCCCCAGAGTCTCAGGTGTCGACGCGGGGCGCTTGGCCCGGTCGTCAAGATGAAGGAAGATGCGTCCGGCGGCTTTCAGCGCGACAACCACGAACAGGATCGTAAATCCCGCGAGAAGTGCCAGCGGCGGGAACCAGCCTGAAGTGAGAATGAAATAGCCGCCGACATACAGAACCGGGAATTTGATGGCCGCCATAGTAAGGGCGCGGCGGCGATCGATGCCATGCGGTGTCACCAGCGCGGTGATCACGCGCGTCAGTGCCCAGAAATTGCCGATGCCCCAGGCACAACCGACCAGAATTCCCCACGCGAATTCAATGTTGTAGTACAGTGCCACAAAGGCGAAGGCGAGCACACCCACGACGGCGGTGGCTCGCATCACCCGATGAAGGAACTCCAATCCCAATTTGACCCTCGCGACTCTACTTCTTTTCGGATCGCTCGTCGTCGCGCGAAGCTTTCTGGATCAATCCCCAGACTTCTTTGCCTGCTGCGATGAATCCCAGTATGATGAACAAGACCATCAACCAGGGATCAGTACCGAAACGACCATCCAGCCAGTGACCGATGACGTACCCGATGAGCGGCCCGAACATCAGGACAAACGGAATGGCGGTTAGAATCGCCACCGGTCGCATCCGTCGGCCTATGTCACCGCTCTTCGGTCGTGTCATTGCCGACCGGCTGGTCCTCGCTTCGGCCTTCTGAACGCCCCTTGTGACTTATTTCGCAAGGTCGCCGCCGAAGCGAAACACAAGTATTTGTGCGGAAAAGGCCCGAAGTCAAGGCGATTTTGCCCTGATTTCGCAAACGTATGGAGCGGTCGCATCCGACTGGGCTGGCCTCCCGCGAAGAACCCCACCATCCGTCCTGTCTGCGGCGCAGACTGGACTCCTGGTGGGCCACCGTGAGCTCGGAGTGGTGGCCCACCAAGAGCGGAATCGCCGAAGGCGATGGAGCGGATGGCGGGGTTCGGCGCGGTAGCGGTATAAATTTCAGTTCGCCTGCCGCAAAATGATTCGAGGCTTCGCCTCGAACGCGGGCGAGGGCGCCCCGCGCCACCTTCGCTAAGTCAGTTGCGCTGCGCCTACCAACGGGCCTCTATCATGTTAGTCTATCGGTGAACGGGGTGAGCTGTTTCAAGCGGGCTTCGAGTTCGGCGATGCGCTTTTCGAGGCTGCGGATGGTCTTCACGTGCTCGGGGAGCGAGTACATTGAGGCGATGATACGTTTTTGGCGGGAGAAGTCGACCGCGGGCGAGCCGAACTGCTGCCCGCCTTCCGGGATGGATTTGGCCACGCCGGATTGGGCGGCGACGACGGCGCCGTTGCCGATTTCGATGTGCCCGATCACGCCCACTTGGCCGGCGAGTGTAACGCGATCACCCAGCTTGGTCGAGCCGGAAATGCCGACCTGCGAGATGATGATGCAGTCCTCGCCGATCTGCACATTGTGCGCGATTTGCACGAGGTTGTCGATTTTCGTGCCGCGTCCGATCGTGGTCTGTCCCATGGTGGCGCGGTCGATTGCACAGCAGGCGCCGATCTCGACATCGTCGCCAACAGTCACACCGCCGACCTGGGGAATCTTATGGTGGCGGCCCTGGTAGGGAGCGTAGCCGAAACCATCGGACCCGACGACTGTTCCGGGGTGAATGCGCACGCGATTCCCGAGCGTGCATCCGGGCAGGATGGTCGTAGTCGGACCGATGCAGCAGCTTTCACCGATAACCGATCGCGTTCCGACAAAGGAGCCGGCGAGTATCACACTCCCCGCTCCCAGCGTCACATCGTCCTCGATGACGCAGTTTGGACCAACATGCACGCCATCGGCAAGATGAACCCGCTTGCCGATCCGTGCCGAGCGGTCGACCCCGGGTTCGGGTGCGGGCGGCCCTGGATGGAAGACACGTAGCGCCTGCAAAAAGGCGTAGTATGGATTCGGATGAAAAAGCAGGGCGAGGCCCGGCGGGATGTCCTCGCTGTTGACGCGAAAGGCGGCGGATTCCGGCGGAAGCAGGATGGCGGAAGCGCGCGTCGATTTCAGATGCTGGCCGTACTTGGGATTGGCCAGAAACGTCAGGTGTCCCGATCCGGCGTCTTCAATCCCCGCGACACCGGTCAGGACCGTATCGCCATCACCGACCAGCCGGGCTTGAAGTTGCCCGGCCAACTCCCGCAGAGAGACGGTCATTTGAGTTTGGCGAGTTCTTCGAACACCCGGTCGGTCAAGTCGAGCTTGTCTTTGGCGTACATGATCGGGCTGAACTGGATTCCCGCCGATGTCAGGTAATTCTGTGAACCGTTCAAGACGTAGTCAAAATCCTCGCCGACGGCGATGCGCTGAACCACGTCCTGAATCTTCTTCAGGATCGGCGAGGTCAGCTCGGCACGGCGTTTCTCGGCTTCGCCTTCGTACTTGGCCTTGGTTTGCATGAGATTCTGCTCCATCTGGGCCAGTTCGGTCTCCCGCGCCTTGCGTGTGTCGTCGGTGAGGATCAGACGCTGTTTGCGATAATCATCCAGTTTGTTCAAATACTCGGTCTGCAGGCTGTCGAAGTTGGCTTCCCAAACCTGCGCATCTTTTTGGAAGAGGTTCTCGGCTTCCTTGAATTCCTTGTATTCGCTGAGGATTTTGTCCAGATCCACCCAGCCAATCTTGCCGGACTGGGCTCTTGCACCGGGGACGGCGGCAAATGCCATCAGCATCAGAACCCCCAACAGACAAATGAAGAATCGTGTAAACGTCGAATGTGTGGTCATGGTCTCTCCATCGAACGAGTTCAATTCCCCCAATACTAGAAATTCCCTCCGAACTGAAAATGCGGCTTGAGCTTTCCCTTTCCAGAACCGCGCAGCGGGATGCCAAAATCGAAGCCCAGCGTCCCCATACCCGGCACCGTTAATCTAAAGCCAAATCCGTACGAAGTGTAGAGATTCGAGAAGGGCTTCATGAGGGAAAGATTGGTCCAGACATTTCCAGCATCGAAGAACAAGAGGCCGTGAATCTGCTCTTTGACCACCGGGAAGGTCAATTCCGCGTTCATGACAGCGAGGGCGCGGCCGGGGTAAGAGATGTAACGGCTGTAACTCCCGACATATCCGCCGGGGATCTGCCCGCCAATGAAACCGCCGCGGATGAGTCCGGGAATCCGTGTCTTGCCGGTCGTATCACTGAGTAATTGGGCCTGGATGACACCGTCGTCGTAGCCACGGATTGTGCCATCGGAACGAATCCCACCGGCGCTTAGCAATTCGAGATATGGCACGGCATTGACCCCGGCATCACCCTGAATCGCCGTGAGTTTCCACGACGGGGCAAACGTCAGACCCTTGAAGATCGGAGAGTAATGGGCATAGCTCACCGTGTGTTTGACATACGACCACAGGCCTCCGAGTGCGCCGCCGGCGAATTCGATCTGATATGAAAACCGCGAGCCATGCTCGGCAAATTCCGGTAGATCGCGGGAGTCCCGCTGGACCGTGAACGACGTCGCCGAAGTTGTCTGCGGCCACGGCTGCTTATCGAGCGACGACACCTGGCCGCTGAAGTAATCTTTGAAACCGGTCGAGAAATCCTTGGCGATCGTGCTTTCCAGCCGATAGTCGGCGTAAACGCGGAAGTAATCGTCGGGCCAGCGCAACCTCCGTCCAAAGCGGAGATCGAATCCCTTGCGCTTTTCGGTGTAATCGGTGGTTCCTGCGATGTAGGTGAGATCGACGTCACGTGTCGTGTTGTACAGATCAAATCCAACGGTGGTCGGCGTATCGAGGAACCAGGGTTCGGTCAGCCCAATCGAATACGACTGGCGGCGCGCGCCGAAGTCGACCGAAAGATTCGCGTCCTGGCCGTTGCCGCCAAGATTGGGAATGCCGAGCGATATGGTTCCAACCAGCTTGTCGGTGCCAGAATAGCCGGCGCCGACCTGGACCTGGCCGGTGGGTTTCTCTTCCACTTTCACCATCAGATCGACCTGGCCATCGGGCAGCACTTTGTAATCGGGATTGACGTTCGCGAAGTAATTCAAGGCCATCACGTTTCGCAGAGAACGCATGAGGCTCGAGCGGTGGAACACCTCGCCGGGGTAGATCGCCAACTCACGCCGAATCACCTTATCCTTGGTCTTGACGTTGCCTTCGATGTTGATCCGGTGCACGTGAGCCGGAACACCCTCGGAGACCTCACAACTGACATTGACCACGGAATCGACGGTCTTGGTGTCCTCGACGACCCGCGCGTAGAGATAGCCGTCTTCCTGATATGCCTGGTAAATGTTGCCGATGGACTTCTCAAAGCTTTCCTGATCGAAGACATCCCCCTGCTTATATTCAAGGGTACGGCGCAGTTTGTCTTCCGTGAAGACCTGTTGCCCGGAGAAACTTGTCGTACCGAAGTAGTACTTCGGCCCTTCGTTCACTTCGAACTTCAGCGTCACTTTGGTCTTGGACTCGTTGAGGATGATCGTGTCGGAGACCAGGATTGCGTCGAGGAATCCGTTCTTCTTGTAGGTATCGATTATCGCCGTCTTGTCTTCGGCGTATTTCTCACGATTGAATTTGCCGCCGCCGAAGATCGATTTCAGAAAGCTGCGGGGCTTGTTCTGCATCTTCTTTTGCAGCGTCGAGTGGGACAGCTGCCTGGCGCTGTCAAAGATGATCGCTTCGACGGTGACCGGTTTATTCTCTTCGATTTCGAAGACAGCGTCGGCCTCACCGACGACCGTGGTCGGCTGCAACTGCGGTTTGACGTTGACGAGGAAGAAGCCCTTTTCCCGGTAGGCTTTGCGGATCGCAGACTCGGCATCCTTGAGCCGCTCCGGCGTGATGGTTTGACCACGTTTCAAGCCGAGCTTGAAGTCCTCTTCCTTGATATCCTCGTTGCCCTTGAAGACCAGCTTGTCCAGTCGGGGCGCCTCGACCACCTTGATGATGAGGTGAATGCCGCCCGGCTCTTGTTCGCCCAGGATCTTGACGTCATCGAAGAGTTTGAGGCCATAGACCTGGTGGATCGCCTGTTGGATGTTCTCGCTGTTGACCTTCTGTCCGGGAACGAAGCCGCTGTTGCCGATGATCAACTGGGCATCGGTCACCCGGTTCCCTTCGACGGTGACTTCGGAGATAACCTGGTCCTGCGCGAACGTGTGAGAGGCGCTCGTGAGGAGGAGGAACAACGCGAACACGGCGACGCCCCAGCCCACAGGGCGCCTCGCGGGTTTGCGGAGATGCGGATGGTTCATCTTCACGACGGAGACTAATCCCCGCCAACGGCTGGACGGCCTGTTCAGGAGACGACGTCGGTAATGCGAACGAGCGTATGCATCTGCCGGTGGCCGTTTTTGCGCCGGTAAACCGCACGCTTCTTATGTTTGAAGACGATCAGTCTGCCGTCACGTCCCTGTTCGACGATTTCCCCAACGATCCGGGCGCCATTGACATACGGCCGGCCGGTGGCGGTTTCGTCGCCCTTGCGAACCAGGAGCACTTTTTCGAATTCGATGCGGTCGCCAGCGGCACCACCGAGTCGCTCGACCCGGACGACGTCACCCACGCCGACGGCGTACTGTCTTGCTCCGGATTCAAAGATTGCAGCCAAACTCATCATACTCTCCATTCTGCGACAGCCGGCTTCCATTGGCCGACGAATCTTCCATTTTTGCCAATTTCTGCCCAATTGTCAACAGAATTCGCCTCCATGGCGCGTTCAATTGCGCATTGTATCTCTGCTGCAGAACTGTATACACCGGGGCAAGGGGTTGTTTCCCAGATGGTTCCGGGATTGTGACGGGGGTGAGTCCAAAGGGCTGAAAGCCCCTCAGCCGCTATTCGCGGCCCGTCAATCGGTAGCGGCGCCCCTGTGTGGGCGCCCCATTGTCTCGGCGCGCGGCGGCGGACCGGGCGGCCACACAGGGCCGCCTCTACGGGGCAGAGGCGGCGGCGCAAGGAAGAATGGAATCGGATGGGAGGCCAAGGGGCTGAAAGCCCCTTGTCCGCAATTCGCGGTCCGCCGATTAGTAGCGGCGCCCCTGTGTGGGCGTCCCATTGCATCGGCGCGCGGACCGGGCGGCCACACAGGGCCGCCCCTACGGGTGAAAGCGTGCTGCTGCGCCCGGGCGGCCATCGCAAAGGGGGAATAGAATCGGATGGGAGGACAAGGGGCTTTCAGCCCCTTGGCCCTTGGACTTTTTCGGCTAAGATGATTGGCAACGCCAATTCTTAGGGAGTATCATGGGGGGTTGGCAGAGATTGATCCGAATTAGGCGAGGGTGTGAATCCATATGAGTGTCTTCAATCTGAAAAGTCCGTACACACCGACCGGGGATCAGCCGGAGGCGATTACGGCGCTGGTGGATGGGCTGAACCGTGGACTGCAATACCAGACCTTGCTGGGGGTCACCGGTTCGGGCAAGACGTTTACGATGGCGAATGTGATCGCCCAGTGGGAGCGGCCGACATTGGTCATCTCGCACAACAAGACATTGGCCGCCCAGTTGTACGGCGAGTTGAAATCGTTCTTTCCGGACAACGCGGTCGAGTTCTTTATCAGCTACTACGACTACTACCAGCCGGAAGCTTACGTGCCGCAGACGGACACGTATATCGAGAAGGACACATCGATCAATGACGATATCGACCGCATGCGTCTGCGTGCGACAGCGTCGCTATTGGAGCGGCGCGACGTGATCATCGTGGCGTCGGTGTCGTGCATTTACGGATTAGGCTCGCCGGAAGATTACAAGAACATGATGATCTTTCTGGAGGTCGGCCAGACGATTCCGCGCGATGAATTGCTACGGAAGCTGATCGACATTCATTACAACCGCAATGACTTCGAACTGGCGCGGGGAACGTTTCGGGTGCGCGGGGACACGATTGAGATCATGCCGGCGTACGAGCAGACCGCGGTGCGCGTCGAGCTGTTTGGTGATGAAATCGATAAGATCACCCTGGTCGATTCGCTGACGGGTGAAGTCAAACGGCAGCAGAATCGGAAAGCCATCTATCCGGCGAAACACTTCGTCACCACGGTGCCAAGTCTGCAACGGGCCATCAAGGGAATCGAAATCGAGCTGGCCGAGCGGCTGGAGCAGTTCCGCGCGCAAGACAAGCTGCTCGAAGCGCAACGGCTGGAATCGCGGACGAAGTTTGATCTGGAGATGCTCAAGGAAGTCGGGTACTGCACCGGGGTCGAGAATTATTCACGCCATCTGTCGGGACGCAAGCCGGGTGAGCGGCCGTTCACGCTTCTGGATTTCTTTCCCCAGGGAGATTTCCTGACGATCCTCGATGAGTCGCATCAATCGCTGCCGCAGATTCGCGGCATGTACGCGGGTGACCGGTCACGCAAGGAGGTGCTGGTCGAATACGGCTTCCGGCTGCCGTCGGCGCTGGACAACCGTCCGATGTTCTTCGACGAATTCTGGGCCTCGCTCGACCGGGTGGTGTTCGCGTCGGCCACGCCGGCTGACCTGGAGTTGGAGCGGTCGGCGGGAGTCGTCGTCGAGCAGATTATCCGGCCGACCGGGCTGATCGATCCGGAGATCATTGTCCGTCCGCTGGCCAAGCAGGTCGACGATTTGCTGGAGGAAATCCGCAAGCGCGTGGAACTCCACCAGCGGGTGCTGGTCACGACGCTCACGAAGCGCATGGCGGAGGACCTGGCGGACTACCTGGCGCAGATGAAAATCCGGGTGCGGTATCTCCACTCGGAGATCGATGCGATTGAGCGAACCGAGATTCTGCGCGACTTGCGACTGGCGGAATTCGACGTCTTGGTGGGGATCAACCTGTTGCGCGAGGGACTCGATCTGCCGGAGGTATCGCTGGTCGCAATTCTCGATGCCGATAAAGAAGGATTCTTGCGCTCCGAGCGGTCGCTGATCCAAGTCTCGGGTCGCGCGGCGCGGCATGTCAACGGCACCGTCGTCATGTATGCGGACAAGATCACCGACTCAATGCGCAAAGCGATCGACGAGACTGCACGGCGCCGCACAATTCAGTTGCGCTATAACGAAGAGCATGGGATCGTGCCGCAGACGATTGTGAAGAGCGAAGAGGAAATCCGGCGCGCCACGGTGTTCGCCGATTCCAAAACCGATTTGCCGCCGTCCGAGAAGCCTGACCGTCCTACCGGATTCGAGCAAATGGAGCTCGAGGATCAGATCCTGTTTCTCACCAAAGCGATGAAGGAAGCATCCAAGAAACTCGACTTTGAACGGGCGGCACATCTGCGAGATGAAATCGCGGAGGTGCGGAAGAGGCGGCATGGGGGGAAGTGATAACTGTGACAATGGAGCCCCTTGAAGCGAGTGGCTCAGATCGAAGCTAACGATGAATACGTCAACAACAGGGGAAGGTGGGACCGTTCACCGACCACCCAGCTGTATGCCTCTTGCAAGGAAGGCCACATTGTGTTCCTTTCGCGTGGCGAGAGGTGCCACGGACAAACTTGTTTGTCCGTGTCTTTTTTGGACGTGCTGCGGGCAATAGAAGGCGGGCAAACGCACAGGGCATCCAACGCCGAATCCCCTTGTCCAGGACCCGCAGCCAGCTCTTCATGACCCAGATGGATCTCCCCCGAAAGCACTTCAATCGATTCAACGACCCGGGACATGCGCACGCGCTGACGTTCTCATGTAACGGGCGCCTCCCGCTTTTGTCCCGCGATCGGACGCGGGTTTGGCTAATCAATGCCCTCGAAGCAGCCCGCCTGAAATACAGATTCGCCATCCTGGCCTATGTTATCATGCCGGAGCATGTCCACCTGCTTGTGTATCCACGTGAAGAACAATATGATGTCTCGGCATTCTTGAAGGCAGTGAAACAGGCTGTTGCACGCAAGGCGAAGCACTTTCTTGCCATTGAAGCACCGGAATGGCTCCAAAGACTCAGCGTGAGAACACCGGAGGGAAAGGTCTTCCGATTTTGGCAGCAGGGTCCGGGATTCGATTCGAACATCACTTCGATGGAAACGCTCCGTAGGCAGATTGAATACATCCACTACAATCCTGTGCGTCGAGGACTTGTCGATGTGCCCGGGGCTTGGCTGTGGTCGAGCGCTGGTACCATGGAATCTGGAAGGATCAGGAGATTGATCGTCGATCCGATAGATGGAATCTTCCCTCAAGAGACTGCCTGCGCGGAGACTGAGAGCGGCAGGCCCTCAGTCGGGCAAAAAGACACGGACAAAGAATGACGGCACTAACGTGCCGTCATTCTTTGTCCGTGGCACCCTCTTTTCGTGTCACCCTCTCTTCGTCGCACCCTCTTTTCATCGTACCCTTTGGCCGTGGCACCGCACTCTGGGCACTAGGCAGATTCTGGGATTACGCTTCCCTTCCTCTCATTCCTGAGTTTGACAATTGCGGCGACTGCCAAGTAGAGCGCCAACAAGATCAGAGCAATTGCCGAGATGCTGTTGATCAGCGCGATGTCTAGGCCTTGAGCCACGGCGATGTTGGAGATTGCGAGTCGACCCAGTGACCAGAGGGTGATGGTCAGGACGAAGATCATTGGTAGAAGGGTGAAGGCGATTCGCTTGCGCGCCTGATAGAGCCAGACGGTGATTGATAATAGCGAGAGCGCGGCGAGCAGTTGATTGGAGGAACCGAAGAGTGTCCAGAACTTGACCCACGATCCCTCGGGGGCGCCGGCGAGAAAATAGACGGGCAGGGCGATCGTAATCAGCGTTCCCCAAACCGCGCCCATTCTCCCCTTCCAGCCAAACAACTCTTGCACGATCATGCGCCCCAGGCGGGTGCAGACGTCGAGCGTGTCGAACACAAATGTCGAGAACGCCATCGCGCCGAAGGTGACGGCGAATTTGAGATTGGCCTTGCCGATCAATAGGCAGAGGAAATTGCCGATGCCGTTACCGTAGATTGTCCCCGGCTTGAGACCCTTGATGTCGTCTTGTGTGACGATCATGATCGTCACCAGCGCGATCAGCGCGACGAATCCCTCGGCGAGCATGGCCCCGTAACCGACCGGCTTCATGTGCGACTCGCGGTCAACCTGTTTGGACGTAGTTCCAGAGCAGACCAGTCCGTGGAAGCCTGAACAGGCCCCACAGGCAATGGTGACGAACAAAAATGGGAACATCGCGCCGGTCATGCCGCCGACGTCCCACGAGTGAAATGCCTCCTGCTTGATTTCGTAACCGCCGAAGAAGACGCCCACGATTCCGAGCGCCAACGCGAGATACAACACAAAGCCGCCGAGGTAACCGCGGGGCTGCAAGAGCGCCCACACGGGAACAACCGATGCGACACAACAGTACGCCAGAATCAGGATGCCCCACATGCGCGCATCCATAATCAACAGGGTCGAGATCTTGGTGCCGAAGTACGCCAGCCCCAAGGTCAGCGGAACGAAAATGATCGTCACCAGCCAGAGCGGCGGCTTCAGGTAACGTTGCACGATGCCCATGATGACCGCCAGCAGGAGGTACATCACACTGGCCGCAGCGACCGCACCGCCGGGATTGAAGCTGACCTTGACCGCCTCCAATTCCTCCGTGACACCGACAAAACTGGCGGCGGTGATATCGGCGAAGGCGACGATCACATAGATGAGCGCGATCCAAATGAAGGCCATCATCGCCATTCCGGCGCGCGGGCCGAGATGATCGCGCGTGATTTCGGCGATTGAGCGGGCGCCGTGGCGAACCGATGCGGTCAACGTCGAGAAATCATGCACCGCGCCAATCAGGACAACGCCGAGGCCGATCCACAGAAGGCACGGCAGCCAGCCGAATGTCTGGCAGGCGAGAATCGGACCGGCGATTGGTCCGGCGGCGGCGATGGCGGAAAAATGCTGGGCGAATAGATAGAAGGGGCGTGTCGGAACGTAGTCGATGCCATCGTTGACCGTGTGCGCTGGGGTGATGCGTTTGTCATCGAGGGCAAACTGCCGCGCCACCCAACCGCCGTAGAGGCGATAGGCCAGGACCATCAAGATCAGGAAAGAAATTGTAATCAGCAGGACACTCACGGCCGGGTTTCCTCCCTCCGGGACGAAGTGTCATAAAAACGGGATTGCAGTGATGGAGCAAGCGCAATGTTGAGGGAATCCATGGTCGATTGTGACCGCGCCCCCTGCGTTCGCTGATCAAAGCGTTTACTAATGGCTCGCCGATGCCCTATCGGTCGGCAGTTTGCCAATTGGCGTCCATTGAGGAAATTCGTGTCATTCCTTGGCCAATTTGCCAAACGGCCCATATCACCCTGGGCGTATATGGCACGAGGCAACCATGACTGGCAACAAGACGAGAACACAATACGAGGCGCGGGCGCGAGTGATCAAGGCCATGGCGCACCCGAGCCGTCTGCTCATCATCGACGAACTAAACCGTCGCGAGCGTTGCGTTCACGAGCTCACAGAAATTGTCGGGACCGACATCTCCACGGTCTCCAAGCACCTTTCCGTCCTGAAGAACGCCGGTATCGTCACCGATGAGAAGCGGGGTGTGATGGTTTACTACCGGCTGAGGGTGCCGTGCATTCTGAATTTCTTCGGTTGCGTGGAGAGCGTCCTGAAACAAGCCGCAAAGGACAGCTTGAGCGTCGTCGGATGAGGTGGATTCGCAGTCACATTAATTGGCCAATTGGCACAATAAGCAAACATTGAGGCGGATCACGATGGAAATCGAAGTGCTGGGACCTGGCTGCAATAACTGCAAGAAGCTTCATGCGGAGACCGAGAAAGCGCTTCACCAACTGGGTCTCGAGGTGCCGGTGACCAAGGTCGAGAGGATCGATGAGATTGTGGCGCACGGGGCGCTGATGACTCCGGCGCTAGTCATCAACGGTAAGGTCAAGGCGGCGGGGCGTATTCCATCGCAGGCGGAATTGACCAGTTGGCTGGCAACGGCGGCGATGGATAGGTGACGCAGTGCGTACCCCGGCAAACCCACAGCAATTGTCGAAAGTCAGCGCCGAACCGCCGACGCCGAGACGCGAGCCGATTCTGATTTCACCGACGCGCGCTCGGGGCAGGTTGTGGGTGTGGATCGTACCCGCGGCCCTCGCGTGGATCCTGCTATACGGGCTCTTGGAATCAGTGAGTCGCTGGGTCACGTATCGTGCCATCGGGCTTGACGATTCAACACATCTCGCACGAGCGGTTCAGTTCTTTCTCTATGAGTCGCCGAAAGTGCTGATGCTACTGATTGTTGTGGTCTTCGGCGTCGGAATTGTACGTTCATTCTTCACTCCTGAGCGGACGCGTCGAGCCTTGGCGGGCACCCGAGAGTCACTGGGAAATGTGCTGGCGGGCGGGCTTGGCGTCGTAACACCGTTTTGCTCCTGTTCGGCGGTGCCCCTCTTTTTGGGATTTGTGGAAGCGGGCGTGCCGCTAGGCGTTACTCTATCCTTTCTGATTTCGGCCCCGATGGTGAACGAAGTTGCGTTGGTTCTGTTGTTCGGTCTTTTCGGATGGCGTGTCGCGGCGATCTACCTCGGCACAGGCCTCGCTCTCGCAATCGTCGCAGGGTGGACATTAGGACGTCTGCATCTCGAGCGCTTCGTTGAATCGTGGGTGTATGATGTGCGAATCGGGATGGTTGCAGAAAAAGAAAGCCTCACCTGGAATGACCGGCTCCAGCGAGCGATCCAGGCCGTTCGCGAAATTGTCGGAAAAGTCTGGCCATACGTGGTTGCGGGGATAGCCGTGGGGGCAGGCATCCATGGCTATGTTCCCGAGGGCTTCATGGCGGGGATTATGGGAAAATCCGCCTGGTGGTCGGTACCCGCGGCAGTTTTGATCGGCGTTCCGATGTACTCTAACGCGGCCGGAATCGTTCCGGTGGTGCAGGCTCTGCTCGAGAAGGGTGCGGCGTTGGGGACGGTGCTGGCGTTCATGATGGCCGTCATCGGTCTCTCACTCCCCGAAACGATCATTCTCAGAAAAGTTCTAAAACTCCCTCTGATCGGCGCTTTCGTCGGAATTGTGGCGCTCGGAATACTCTTCATCGGTTATCTATTCAATGCCCTGTTTTGAGGAGGATCCATTCGTGAATGTGAAGAGAATGATCACGATGACGCTTTTGGCCTTCGTCGTCGTCAGCCTCATCTGGCTGATCGTGCGTGAAGTATCTCCGAAGCGTGCTGAAACGGACGCGGCGATCGCGCATGAAGGCCGCCAGGTGATGGTCTACTACTTCCATCGTACTGCGCGCTGCGTGACCTGTCTGAAAATCGAGTCCCTCGCGAAACAAGAAGTTGAATCGAGCTTCGCCGCGGAGTTGAAACGGGGCGACGTGAGGTTTCAGAGCCTCAATGTCGAAGAGGCGGGCAACGAACACTTTGTGAAGGATTACAGCCTGGTCTCACAGTCCCTCGTGCTGGTCGATTACCGCAATGGTGCCCAAGGTCAATGGAAGAACCTCGATGCGGTTTGGGACTTGGTGCATGCCGAAGAGGACTTCGCTCGCTATGTTCGGGATGAAGTACGGGCATTTGTGGGGAGCACATGATCGAATCGTACTGGCTGGGAGGAGCATCAGCGATTTGGCTGGGCATTTTGACCTCGATCAGCCCCTGCCCATTGGCCACTAATATCGCCGCCGTTTCTTACATCGGGCGGCAGGTCGGGTCCCCGTGGCGAGTCGTCAGTTCGGGGATCGCCTATTCGGCGGGACGAATGTTGACCTACGCCGTGCTGGGTGCGATCCTCGTGGCCAGCATCGCCTCGGCATCGCGCGTATCGGACCTTCTCCAATCGTATGCAAGCAAGGCCCTGGGACCATTGCTCATCCTTGTGGGCATGGTGCTGTTGAATTTGATCAACCTGCGACTCCCCGGTCTCGGTGCACGCACATGGCAAGAGCGGGCCGCGGGCGGGATCTGGGGCGCAGGCCTGTTGGGACTTGTGTTTGCGCTGACTTTTTGCCCGGTGTCCGCGGCTTTGTTCTTTGGCAGTTTGATTCCTCTCTCTGTAAAGCAAAACTCATCCGTGGCGTACCCAATCCTCTATGGCCTGGGCACTGCTCTGCCGGTACTGGTCTTTGGCATTGCCTTGGGCGTGGGCGCACGCTGGGTGGCGGTGGGTCTGCATCGCCTCACGCAGATCGAACGGTGGGCGCGCTACGCCACCGGCGCGGTGTTCATCGGCGTAGGAATCTATCTGACGCTGGTGTACATCCTCGGCATTCTGTAGATGGTGCGTCTTGACACGCACCATCTTCCAGAACTGTGCATATAGTAATGGCCCAGGCGACCGTTCATTATCACGATGACCGAACTCCGACCCGCTCCAAATTCGACGTGGTTCCGGATCCGGGTACTTCTTGAATCCGGCCATCACGAAGTGAGATGTGCCGGTCACCGGCGGTCGCGACCTCGTTCGAATGGGTGACCAGTATGATGGTCTTCCCCTCGTGGTTGAGGTCAGCCAGCAGAGACAAGAGATCCGCCGTCAGACTGGGATCCAGGCTTCCCGTCGGTTCATCGGCGAGAATGACTGATGGGTTGTTCGCGAGGGTGCGCGCCATCGCCACCCGCTGCTGCTGGCCGACTGAGAGTTGCGACGGCTTGTGGTTAAGCCGGGAACTCAGATCTACCCGTCTCAGGAGACCCACCGCGATATCTTTGTGCTTACCCCGACCGCTACCGTTGAGCATCAAGGGCAGCGCCACATTTTCCCAGGCGGTCAGGTAGGGAACCAGATGGAACTGCTGAAAAACAAACCCAATAGTTTTGGTGCGGAACTGCGCGAGTGCCGGAGGAGTCTGGCGATAGATGTCCACACCATCGAACATCACGCGCCCCGACGTGGGATGCGACAACCCGCCCAGCGTCATGAGCAGAGTGGATTTCCCGCTTCCAGAGGGTCCTGTCACTGTGAGGTACTCACCTTTCTGTACTTCGAACGACACGCCATCCAAGGCCTTGATTGTCTCCCGGCCAACTGCAAACGCCCTTGTCAGATTCTCAATTCGTATCATAGGTTAGACCTCCTGAAGAGTGACGGAGGGGTCGAGTTTCGTGGCCCGATAAACCGGGACAATCGCAGCCACCAGTGACAATCCCACGGAGAGAAGGACGCTATATAGCAGCCAGTCTACCCTTGGGCTTACTGCGATCCCAGCCAGGCGGGGGCCTAAGACGACCGCGAGAATGGTTCCAGCCAAATAGCCGAAAATCCCCCCCACGACCCCCAAGATGAGTGCCTTGAGCAGGAATATCCTCTGAATCAGCCCACGGCCGGCGCCGAGCGCGACTAGGATGCCGACCTCGCGGCGGCGCTCATACACATTGGCGAACATGTAGTTTGCGATGGAGGCGCCTCCAACCAGTAAGATGATCACCAGAAACACGAGGCTGAAGTTGCGCATCATGTTGTTGGTCCTCTGCTGTGCCGACACGACTTGCTTGATGGTGACGACCTTCGCATCGGGCAGACGACGATTGAGACCACCAATCAGATCCTTGGAAATTTCCTGGCAGCAGCCCATCATTTCGATAGCGTTGATACGCCCGGGACGATCGCTCATTCTTTGGACCACTGTCAGATGGGCAAATACGCGACCGTCATCAACAGTGCCACTCATCGGCAAGATACCAGCGACCTGAAACGTCTCGCCGTTCACTGCCAGAGTCGCGCCCTGCGTAACTCCCAACCGTGTGGCCAGATCGTTTCCCAAGAGAACCCCGTCTTCCGGCAGGACATCAATCGGAGTGCGCCGGTCGACGGCATTCGGATCCTTCGGTGCTGTTGTTCCGGCCGGAGCCGCACACCCAACCGGGGTCTCGAAGATGTTGCCGGCAGTCTCCCAGACAGGTTTGGCGAGAAACTCCTGCTTCGGTCTGATGCCGGTGACAATGGTCTCCTTACCGCTGACCAACGCCGTCATGGACAGCTTGGGAGACATGTTGTCGACACCTTGAAGTCCCGAAGTGAGGATGTCGTCAACGTAGGTTTCCGGCATGGTCTCGTCGGTCAGATCGGCGCGGTAGTAATCGTCGACGGTCACGCCTTTGGGGAGGATCAGGACATTGGCGCCGAGGGCGTCCATTTCCAGCGCGATCGCCTTCTCACTGTAGTAGGTGATCGAGCGGATCGCGACGATAACGGCGATTCCCATGACGATTGCCAGAAGGCTGGTCATGAGTTGATTCTTCCGTTCCGTCAGTTCTTTGAGTACGACTTTTATCACATTCATCAGTTTGTCTCCATGAGTTACTCGAAGCCCAGTGTGCGGGAGACCGCATTGACGATGGCCTCCGCCGGAGCCATGGCCCCGACGCCCGCATCACCGGTGGCGCACTGGCCAAAGACGGGGTCGACAATCACGACGCCGGTTTGGCGAAGGCGCTCGACGTTGGCTTGCAGAAAGGGATCGCGCCACATGTCAGGGTGCATGGCCGGGCAGACGATCCGAGGTGCGCGGCAGGCCAGAAATGTGGTTGTGACCAGATCATCGGCGATGCCATTGGCGAATTTGCCGATGAGATTCGCCGTGGCGGGCGCAGCGAGGAACAGCGACGCGTCTCGCACCAGATTGATGTGCGGTATTTCCCATCCGGCGTCGGCTGTCATTTCGTCCCAGTATGTACGCCGGCCGGTCAGGCCCGATACGTACATCGGTGAGACCATCTTGCAGGCGTGCGGGGTCATGACCGCATCGATCAGGGCGGATTGTTCCCGCAATGCCGCAATAAGGTCCGGCAGGAAATTGATCGCCATACCGGCCGACACTCCGAGCACGATGCGAACATTGATCCACATTTTAGCAGCAGCCCGCTTTCCCGCTGCACGTCTTCTTGAGCGCTTGAATGTCGGTGGCTTTGATGGCGCCGCTGAGCTGGCCGCGCACCTGGCCCGCGACCATGAAGAGCATCCGCGCGTCCTTCAGTGAATCGGGGGGCAATTGGGTGCGTGCCACGACCTGCTCATTGGCGGGATCGCTCGGATCGATGACGAACATCTCGGCGGCGTTCGCCGGATTTTGCACGTACTCGGTGGCGGTGGAAACAAGCTGGGGACCACTCGGTGCCCCGGCACCGCTGAAGACTAATAGGACATCCCGCCCCTGTTGTGCGGACTTGATGATTTCGCACATCTGGGGCGAGGGGAATGCGATGTTGGGATCGGCCGTGACAATGATTTCCTCGGGGCCGCCCCAGGTGAATGCCTGGTTGGGCGAGACCACCACAACGATCGTTTGCTGCGGGGAAATCTGCAGCCGCAGACTCCGTGCGAGCACGGTGGTGGCCGGCTCTCCCCAAGCGTGGCGCTCGAATTCGGTCTTGGCATCGGCGGTGCGCGCCAGCGACTTCATCTGTTTTTCGACTTCCTTGAGGTCGGTGCGTTCGGCGGGATGGAACACGAGGACCTTGAACGCCTCCTGCGCAACGGCAGGGGCCGGTACTGAATCCACCTGCGCGGCCACATGCCGGAAGGCCGCTGAGTAGGCGGACTTTTGTTTGCTCTTACCATAGGAAGACGTGTTTAACGCCAGAACCAGGGCAATGAGGACAACGACACCTGCGATTCCGAAGTACATGATTCCATCTCCGCGTTGAACGTTTCACGACATGCGCCGGGCAGACACCAACACCCGGCCGTTACGATCCACGGCGCCAAGCGGGACGGATCAGATCAGAAGTGCGCCGGTCAGGCGGTAGATGGGGTCCGGTGGTGCGTGGGTACGCTGGTCGAAGAGAGGCGCAAAAAGGTGATGGGCGAATTGGCCGCCGTCAGTCGAATGAATCCCCGAAGGTGACAGGGTGGCCAAGGGAGCATCAATCGTGAGTTCATTCCGGGGGATAGAAAAGAGCCCGATCTGTTCCTGATCGAAACAGGCGCAGGGCAGGCAATCGCCTGAGAGATGAGCAACGCCAGGATTCACCGAGGGGATTTCGTCACAGGCGGATGATTGATCGCAGCAGGAGGAGCCGGCATTTGAGTCGCATTGAACATCAACGGGCTGTAGCGCACACTCTCCGCCAGTGCATCCTTGCGAGCAGAGAATCTGACTGATTGCGGGCAGGACCAACGAGATCGCAAGGCTTGTTGCCAGGCCTCGACTGAGGATTCTGATCGAGAGGCTAATCATCAGGGTCGTTTCAATATATCATCATCCGGCGATCTGTCAACCAAAGGAGCGGTTTTAGCCTGAGCCCCCCCGGAGACTTCCTGACTGGCGAGAAACTCCCCGATGCGCCGGTGCAGCTCTTCCCGTGTCTGCCGGAATGCCGCCAGCCGGTCCGCCAGTGAACCTTCAGTCGCCGCCGGATCGGGAAGGCCCCAGTGGAGGCGGCGGACGTCGCCCGCAATGACCGGGCAGACTTCCTCGGCACATAGGGTGACAACGGTGTCGACGCTCTGTAGCGGAATCTCGGCCACCGATTTGGAGAGGTGTTCCGAGATATCGATGCCGATCTCACCCATGACAGTGATCGCTTCGGGGCGAACGGTGGTTGGATTCGATCCCGCTGACCAGATCGGAGTGCCGGCAGGTGCCAGAGCTCGCGCGATGCCCTCGGCCATCTGGCTTCGTGCGGAGTTTGCGACGCACAGGAACAGGATTCCCCGCTTCATACGGTTTCACTCGCCGGATAGTATTTGCGCCCAATCCACAGGGCGACATTCACGAGCCCGATTAAGACCGGAACTTCCACGAGCGGTCCGATGACCGCCGCGAAGGCGGCGCCATGGTTGATGCCGAAGGTGGCGATTGCCACGGCGATGGCCAGTTCGAAATTGTTCGACGCCGCCGTAAAGCTGAGAGTCGCCGACTGTCCATAGCTCGCCCTGGCCTTCCGGCTCATCAGGAATGAGACGAGGAACATTATGACGAAGTAGACCAAAAGCGGGATCGCGATTCTGACAACATCCATCGGGAGTTGCACAATGAACTCGCCCTTCAATGAGAACATCACAATAATGGTGAAAAGCAGGGCGATCAGGGTGATCGGACTGATCTTGGGGATGAACTTCTCGTGGTACCAGCGCTTGTCCTTCAGCTTGATGAGTGTGAATCGCGTGATCACCCCGGCCAGGAACGGAATGCCGAGGTAGATGAAGACGCTCTTGGCGATCTCGCCGATCGTGATGTCAACCGCGACGCCCTTGAGCCCGAACCAGGTTGGCAATACGGTGATGAAAACATAGGCGTAGACCGAGTAGAAAAAGACCTGAAAGATCGAATTGAACGCGACCAGACCGGCGCAGTACTCGGTGTCGCCTTTGGCAAGTTCATTCCAGACGATGACCATCGCAATACATCTGGCCAGACCAATCATGATCAGACCGACCATATACTCAGGCCGGTCGCGAAGGAACAGGACGGCCAAGCCGAACATCAGGACGGGTCCAACCACCCAATTTTGGACCAGTGACAGTCCGAGGACTCTAAAATTGCGGAAGACCGGGCCCATTTCCTCGTAACGGACTTTCGCCAACGGCGGGTACATCATCAAGATGAGGCCGATCGCAATCGGAATGGAGGTTGTTCCGACATTGAATCGATTGAGCGTCGGAACAATTCCGGGGAACAGGAATCCCGCCGCGACGCCGGCGGCCATGGCCAGGAATATCCACAAGGTCAAGAAACGGTCGAGAAAGGAGAGACGCGATCTATTCACGGATTCCCCCGTTGATTGGACCCAGCGGCACCAGATCAGAAGCGGAACGGCAGGTGCCGGAACTGATGAGACCGTCGAGCCTCCTGCGGTCCGCCATCAGGACTTCGTCATGTTCGCCTTCGAATGTCACCGCATCAAGGATCTTCCGGGCGGCCTCGGGCAGGTTTGGAGCCAGTGAGTAAATCACCCAAGTCCGCTCACGCCGGGAACGAACCCAGCCGGCGTGCTTGAGATTGGCCAGATGGCGAGAAATGAAGGGTTGATCGGCATCCAGAGCCCGCTCCAGATCACAAACACACAATTCTCCCTTGTGTATCAACAGGTTAAGCAATCTTAGCCGGGTGGGGTCACCCAGTCCGCGAAGGAGCTCAATGGTCTCAGTGAGCATACATGTGGATATACGCATAATCGCATGACTTGTGAGTCGGGAAGTCCGCCGATTGCTTAGAACTGGACATGGTGCCATGGAAACGGGAGTGAGGCGGCGGCCGATATTGAAATTGTGGTTAAAAAAAGCAAATCAATATGGCATGAATCTGGAACAGTGCTAAATTGATCGGGTTTTACACGTCCGTGACAAGGGTGTGGGGGTATATGCGATAGACTGGGAGAAGGCGATCTTGAAATTGGAAACAGTTGACAGGGCGCCCGGAAATCACGTATGTACCAATGGTTGAAGTTGATTATCAATTTCGAAATGGCACAGCTGGCATAAACGACAAGGAGAACACAATGGCATCCAAAGAGGCATCAGCGGACACGATCACCGAACAGCGGAAGATGTTCGAGCTGTTCGTGCGCCGCCGTGGTCTGAAGCGCTCGTCGCAGCGCGGCGCGGTCGTGGACCTGTTTTTGCATAACACCGATCACGTGTCGTGCGAAGATCTCTACAGCATCGTACGCAAGCGCGGCCTGAAGATCGGGTACTCCACGGTGTATCGGACGCTGAAACTGCTGTCGGCGGCCAATCTGGCGCGCGAAGTCAACTTCGGCGACGGCGTGACGCGGTTCGATCACAACTACAATTTCAACTTTCAGAATCATTATCACCTTGTCTGCACCACGTGTGGCGACACGGTGGAATTCACCAGCAAGGCGATCGAGAAGAATCAGAAGGACGTTGCCAAGAAGTTCGGGTTCAGTCCCCAGCACCATAAGCTGGAGATCTACGGCATGTGCCGCGCGTGCCGCAACGCGTGAGCAATGCGCTTGCCGGCGACCGCCGTGTTTTTGACGGACACCGCCATTTTCCCTTCAATGCGGACTTAAATTGTCCGTAAGGGCTTTGATGGCGACTGTCGCGAACAAGCCGGCTCTGCCGGGACGAGTGGAGTCCCAGGAGACCTCCATTGTCCTGGTGGGCAATCCCAACGTCGGCAAGAGCGTTATCTTCTCCTACCTGACGGGCAAGTACGTCACCGTCTCGAACTACCCCGGCACAACAGTCGAAATCACCCGCGGCAAGGCACGCAAGCTGGGCGCAGGGATCGATGTCATCGACACCCCCGGCGTCCAATCGCTGTCCCCCGAGTCGGACGACGAGCGGGTCACGCGCGACGTTTTGCTGTCGAATCACAACACGACGGTGCTGTTGGTGGCCGACAGCAAGAACGCGCGGCGAACGCTGACTCTGCTGGTGCCTGTTCTCGAGATGGGCAATCCGGCCGTCATCGCTCTCAATATGTCCGATGAGGCCAAGTTGCGGGGTGTGACGATCGACGCGGATATCCTGTCGGCAGCGACGGGAATCGCAGCGATTCCAACTGTGGCGGTTGAGAACCGCGGATTGGACAAGATCGAGAAATCACTTCTGCACGCGCGGCGTTGCGCCGAACCGGTGCAGTATCATCCCCGAGTCGAAGAGGCGATCGGTGCCTTGAGCCCGATGCTCCCGCAAACGGGAGTGAAACCACGCGCGTTGGCGCTGGGCGTGCTGGCGCGTGACGCGGATATCGCGGCGTTTCTGCGCGAATCAGTCCCGAAGGAGTTCTGGCCCACGGTCGAGCATCACCAGCAGGAAATCCGCCGCGCTTGCGGACGGTCGGCGGCCGCGGTCATCGCCGGCGCCCGGCGTACGTGGGTGGAGCAGATGGCCGAGCGGGTTTCGCACACGGCCGCGAAGGGTGCGGAATCCTTCACGGACAGACTGGGGCGCTGGTCGATGCACCCGATTTGGGGGCTCCCGATCCTGATCTTGGTTCTCCTGGGGGTGTTCTGGTTTGTCGGGGTGTTTGGCGCCGGGACGGCGGTCGACTTTCTCGAAAATACGATCTTCGGCAAGTTCCTGAATCCGTGGGCGACGACGCTGGTTGGCTATGTGCCGTGGGCGTTCTTCCGCGATTTGATGGTAGGTGAGTACGGCGTAATCACGATGGCGCTGACGTACGCATTTGCGATCGTGCTGCCGGTGGTCGGCACATTCTTCCTTGCGTTCGGCGCGCTGGAGGATTCGGGGTATCTCCCCCGCCTGGCGGTCATGGTCGACCGGCTCTTCCGCGCGATGGGGCTCAATGGACGCGCGGTGCTGCCGATGGTTCTGGGGCTGGGGTGCGACACGATGGCCACGCTCACGACCCGCGTGCTGGACACCAAGAAGGAGCGCGTGATCGTCACGTTGCTTCTGGCGCTGGGTGTCCCCTGCTCGGCGCAGATGGGTGTGATCCTCGGCATGCTTTCCGGCCTGGCGTTCTCTGCCACGTTCATCTGGATCGGCATTGTGCTGGGCGTGATTTTCGGTGTCGGTCTGTTGTCGTCGAAGTTGCTGAAAGGCGAGCGCTCTGATTTCATTCTGGAGATTTCGCCGTTACGGTTGCCGAAGATCGGCAACATCATGTCGAAGACGCTGGCGCGCATGGAGTGGTATTTGAAAGAGGCGGCGCCACTCTTTGTCTATGGCACGATTCTGCTTTTCCTGATGGACAAGCTTCATGTCCTGCCCTGGGTTGAGCGCGCCTCGGCGCCGGTGATCAAGGGTCTCCTGGGATTGCCGCGTGAAGCGACGCAGGCGTTCATCGTCGGTTTCCTCCGCCGCGACTACGGAGCGGCGGGGCTGTTCATGCTGGCGCGCAATGGCTCTCTGGACCCGATTCAGGTTGTGACATCCTTGATCACGATTACTCTGTTTATGCCCTGCATCGCGAACTTCTTTGTGGTGATCAAGGAGCATGGCATGAAAGCGGCGATACTCATGGGCTTGTTTATTATTCCCTTCGCGCTTCTGATGGGGGGCGCGGTCAACTTTGTGCTGCGGGGGGTCGGATGGACCGGATGACCTGCCCATTGTGCGGTCTCAATTTCGAAGTGACCGCGAACACCAAGTGCTCGGGGTGTGTGCTGAACAAGAACTGCGAACGCATCTGCTGCCCGCGGTGTGGGTATGAGATGGTGGCAGAATCATCGCTGGTGAGTTTCGCCAAGAGGCTTTTCGGCAAACGGCCGGCAGAGTAAACCCACCTGGGCGTTCGACAATCGATCTTCCCTGATGCATCCCAATCACGGCCATAAGCGCGACGAGATTCTCGAGGCCCTTTGGACGATGGCCGAGGATCAGTTGCAGACGAGCGCCGACTTGGCCGCACGGGTGGAGTCGACGCGGTTGGATACGATCCTCAATGAATTGATCGCCGAAGGCGATGTTGTGCGCGAGGGCGACAAACTGGCGCTGACGGAAAAGAGCCGCCCGCGCGCCGCGCAGATTATCCGCCGGCACCGGCTGGCGGAGCGCATGTTTTGCGATCTGTTTGGCCTTGAGGAGCAGAGCTGGGAAGCGTCGGCGTGCACGTTTGAGCATATCCTGGATGAGACGGTGACGCAATCGGTCTGCGCGTTTCTGGGCCATCCCACCGTGTGCCCGCACGGGAAACCGATCCCGCCGGGCGCATGCTGCATTGATAGTCACAAACCGATCGAACCAGTCGTTGTCTCATTGACCGAGCTGAAGGTAGGGCAGAGCGGACGGATCGCGTACATCACTCCGCGCACGACCCGCCGGCTGAGCCGGCTGGTGTCATACGGAGTCGTCCCCGGATCCGAAGTGAAGCTGAATCAGCGGTACCCATCGTATGTCATCCGCATCGATCAGACGGACGTGGCGCTCGAGACAGAGATTGCCAGAGAGATATTTGTGCGGGTGGAGCGGGAGTAGGGCTTAATCTGAATCGAATATCTGTCGCCCCTCCGGGCTTCGGTTTCTCGGCAATTGAAACCCATGGCTGACGGGCGTGGTGAAGAAGCCATCCGAAAAGTGGTGGCAGCTGTGTAAGGGGGAGGTTGCTTCGGCGCATAGAGCCGCGCCTCGCAACGACATCACACTGGTCGTTGGCAATGAAACGGCACAGTTGTCGTTGCGAGGAGCGTCTCCGCCGAAGGCGGAGGGAGCGACGAAGCAACCTCCCCCTTACACAACTGCCGCGATCTCGGGGACAAGTTTTTCAACAGGCCTTGACGCCATGGAACACTGTCTTTCGCCCCTCCGGGGCTGGTGTCGTATCCCATTCCCGGCAGTGTGGTGTGCCACCGACTTCAAGGTAAGTTGAGGGACTATCCCCCTGTGAGATCGCGACACCTGACAAGAGTGCCCGGCTCACCGATGTCGCTACGATCCGGTGTTGCGGACACTCCTGTCCGGCCTTCATCATCAGGCCATTCAGTCAGCGCTTCACCTCTAATCGATATTCTTCTGGCGAACAGTATAGCCGATTGTCGATTCGCCATTGGCCGGAACTGTTACACGCCATTCCGCAGTCCGGTAGTCTGACTTTTCGTACGGCACGGTCGTCTCCGTAATTGTCCAATCGCCGATTAAATGCTCGATCACGGCAACGGTCACATCAGTTGACTTGTGATTGCGGAGACGGATCTCGAATTCCTCCTCGACCCCTGGTCCGGATATCTTGCGCAGGGAGAGATGCTTTCGTTCACCCACGACATCGAATGCATTACCGAGTCTGGCACGAACCTTCTCGTTCATCGCGGTATGGGCGATTCTGTCCTCACCGATGAATTGGAGCGCGCCATCTGAATCGGCTTTCATCACACGAAACTTGCCTCTCGGCAGAGGGATTCCGAGTCCGGCTTCCGGGGAATTGAGGAATTCCAACGAGACCCGCACTTTGCCATCCTCGTAGGTATACGTCCGGTCGGTCCGTACGGTGGCCGGCTGAAAGAGAGCCAGTTGCTTGGTTTCGTTGTTATGCAACGTTGAGGGATCGGAGAGCGTGTACAAGTGGTACTCGAACAGAGGCCGCTCCTCCATGCGAGCTGTTATTCCTGCCCTTACCCCCAAGGGATCGGCGATCATGAATGCGGGGCGCAGTTCCTCACGGATCCGATTGACCTCACCGGCAACCAGGTTGATTCGTGCCTCAACATAGGTGGCGCCGGACTGATTGTCGATCGACGCCCATCCGGACAGGCGCAACGAGGAGTCCGAACTATCGAGCACGGCGACGTATTCCGCATGCCAACCAATACGCCCGGTCAGGTAGCTGACCTCGGCGAAAGCGGCACGGCTGAGTTCAGACTGCAGCTTCCAGACCAAGGTGGGCCGGATGAGCATGCCAGCCGGCAGTGACGGATACTCCACATTGGCGAGTTCGGCACGGGTCAGCGTCGTCAGTCCGCTGTCGCCGTACTCAATTGTCAGCGACGTGGCATCCGCCGACAGCAGTTTCCCTTCACTGACCCGTCCCTGTTTGGATAGTGCCCGAATCGTCCGACCGAGATAGTTGGCGAGAATCTTGTCTGCTGAGACCAAGTCGTACCGGTAATTTTGCTCGAGCAGACGCACCCCCATGGTGCTGTCGGGAACCGTGAGTGTTACTGTCGTGGGATCGATGGCCGACGCCACGTCGGTAAACGGAATTTCCGTGACTCCCTGCTCGAAGATGAGTTTGCGCGTGTCTTTCACCAATGCCAGATCCTGGTTGTACACCGTGATTTCCACTTCACTTCGGGCTTCCGGCGCGACCATGAGAAGCGCCAGCGCGATCCACATCGCTCGTCCGTTCATGATTGCCTCCCCCCGCCGATAGCATTGCGGCGGGCAAGCTTTGTCGCCAATTCAACTGATCGTTCGTTATGGGCGGTCCGGCCGTATCCGTAAACAATACCCGCGAAAGCCGGGTTTAATCCCAGGCCAGTGCGGTCAGTGACGAGTTGGGCACCGATTCGTCACTCACGGAAGGCGTGCGTGTCACTGACTTAAGCCAGTGGCACACCTTCGACGGTCTTTGATTTGGGGAGGGGGCGGTTTAGATTGGGAGTCGGGGGATGACGCATGCCCGAACTTCCCGATATCGTCGTCTATATTGAAGCGCTCAAGAGTCGCGTTATCGATCAGCCGATTGAGAAGATCGAAATTCGCAATCCGTTCATTCTGCGCACCTTCAGTCCACCAATTGGAACGGCGCACGGGCGGCGGGTTATCGAGCTGAGGCGGCTTGGCAAGCGCATCGTTCTCGGTCTTGATGGCGGGCTGTTCATCGTCATTCATCTGATGATTGCCGGGCGATTGCGCTGGCGTCCGCCGGGAGCCAAGCCGGTTGGCGGGAAACTGACGCAGGCGGGGTTTCACTTTCCGATCGGTGTTCTCTTCCTCACCGAAGCGGGGTCCAAACATCGGGCGTCGATTCATCTGGTCGAGGGTGAAGACGGTCTGAGGCAATTCGACCGTGGCGGGTTGGAGGTATTGGACGCGACCCTTGCAGATTTCGCGGCGCGAGTTCGGGCGGAGAATCACACGCTCAAACGCGCCCTCACCGATCCCACACTATTCAGCGGAATCGGCAATTCGTACTCAGATGAGATTCTCCATCGCGCGCGCCTCTCCCCGCTCATGCTGACCAGCCGAATCGCGGATGATGAAATTGAACGGTTGTTCGACGCCACACGTGACACACTCACCGATTGGACCGAGCGACTGCGTGCGATTTGTGGCAGTGAGTTTCCCGAGGAGGTCACCGCATTCCGCGAGGGCATGGCCGTGCACGGACGATTCGGTCTCCCCTGCCCGGTCTGTGGCACCACCGTCCAGCGAATCCGTTACGCCGACAACGAGACCAACTACTGCGCACGGTGCCAGACTGGCGGGAAGCTTCTCGCGGATCGGGCGCTGTCGCGGCTCTTGAAATCGGATTGGCCGAAGACGGTGGAGGAGTTGGAGGGGTGAGAGGGGGGGACTGACGCCGGACAATCCGGGCGATGGATTCGCATTGCCGCAATCAACAATTGCTGGCCCGGCTAGCCCTCGTGACCGAGATCGCGATCAGTGCCAACCCCCATGTGCCAACAGTGTTCGTTGCACTTTTGCATAGGGATATCCAGTCCGCTTGATTACCTGATCAAGGAATCTTCCCTTTGAGGGAGCGTCGAGCAAGGCTTGGTGGACCTCCGCTGGGACGCCAAAGTACTGATATACGCTCGCGGTATGAAACTCGACCTCGAGGGTGCCGGAGTCCGGATCATACCCCACTGACGCAAGACTGCTGGATTGCACTGGAACTCGCTCCACTTGTGCCTCCTCCTCAGTTTTCATGTTTCAAGCCTTGGCGCCGCCAGTCCGTCAATGCCGCGCTATATTGCACATCCTCTTTCCGCTCCTTGGACCACGCCACGTGGACTTCCGGGTCAGAACTCTTGGGTCTTGGCTCGGTTAGTGGAAGGCGGATTCGGGTGGGTAGCACTACGGCCTCGCCGATCACTAGCGCTTCTCCCGTGCGGAGCGCGGGCAGGAGTTCGACCATACCAGCGAGAGAATCCGGCATGACGGATCTGACACGCGACTGATCATCGCTGTTAGAAAGGCGAAGTGTAAAAAAGGTGCCGCATTGCGACAGAACCGTCTCGTCCAACTCGGAAGGTCGTTGACTAACAACGACCGCCCCGACCCCGTATTTGCGCCCCTCCTTGAAAACACGCCTCACCGCCCTGGCAGCATAACCAGCAACGAATTGCTCCCCGGATTTCCTTGGAAGGTAAGAGTGCGCTTCCTCATAGACGAGCAACAGTGGCCGCTGCCTCCCCGTTCCTTCAAGGCTTCGGCCCCAAAACATACTTTCGAAGAGGATCCTGGTGATCACGCCTACAATAAGGTCCATTACATCTGATGGGACCCCCCCAAGGTCGAGAACAGTGATTGCGGTCCCGTGATCTATCCAGCTCCGGAGCAGATCGTCAAGATCCAAATCTGAGCCGTTGTACCTCCCGGGATCTAGGAGGAATTCAAACCTCTTATCCTTAAGTCGCGCTAGGATCTTGTTCAGATTTGAGCCCATGTTGAGAGTCGTGCCTGGATTTGGCTTATATGGCGGCGTGCTGCCTACGCCGGGAGGCTCAAATCTTGCGGGAGAAAGCGTAGCCGCGTTACCTTCCTCGAGTAAGGCTTCGTCGGTCCTCCCCATGTCTTTGTATGTCACCCTCTCCTGGCGGTCAAAATGATACCAAAGTTCGCGTAGACCGAACGGGATGGGCGCATCAGCGGTTATCGAGTTGGGGTCGACGAGCCCGGCTTTCAGGTCACTGCAGCGCCGCTGCTTTTCCGAAGACATGTACGCCCTTATTGCAGATTCCTGGAGTGACTCAGAGGCTTGTCGGCGGTCGATTAGAAACCACGCCAATTCATCGAATGAAAGAGCCCAGTACGGGACGACAAGGCGATCAACCGACCCTCCAATTGAGAAGACGCGAGCACGATCTTGGAACGCCGCGCGATACTCGCCATGCGGGTCAACAACCACCACCCGGGCACTAGGATAGTTCCCCTCCGTGAGTGCTTTAAGCAAACAGGCGATTGCATTCGACTTACCGCTGCCCGTCGAACCAATAACCGCAGCATGTCTGGTTACCAGCTTATCCAGACTAACAGTCGCGGGCAGATTCGCGGATGTCGCGTGTGAGCCGAGTTGGATTTGGCCGGGACCGCGCTCGCCGTAGATCACGGTGAGGTCGTGCTCAGTAACGATATGGACTTCGTCTTCAAGAGTCGGGAAAAGGCTCACACCTCGCTGAAAGTCGCGTCTACCATAGGATTCTCCAACGAGCTGGACCTCCAACCAACGCTGCCCAGCAGGAGGCAACTGTCCGTGGACTTCGGACTGCGGCACCTCCGAGGCGCCTACCATCGAGACAATGCCGTACAGATTGAGGAATCCCAAAGGGATGCGGACAAATGAACCAATTTGTCCAACCCTGTATGATCGCCCTTCGATTATAGGAATCGACGATGGCAACGCCGGGGAAAGCTCCACGAGGACCCGCGCCCCAACCACCCTGCGGACGGTTCCCAGGAATGTGACCTCCGACCTCAAGCGACCTCGGGCGTATTTGCTGCGTCTTGACTCTGAACGCCTGAACTCTTAGGCAAGAGCCCCATCAACGGGGGCTGTGGAAGTGGGTAAGAGGCTTCTAGGTACTGCGAGAAACAAACGAAGTCCCCGAGTTTGAACTGCAACTCGTCCCCGTCCCAATATACTTGGCTGCTCCCCGGATCACCATGGGGTCGAGGATTCCCCCATGGTCCACAGACACCACCGATGCTCGCTCGGTCCGGGCCGAGAACTGATAGATTCTTGTATTCCCTCCCGTAACCAAGATGCGCTTCCGAAACGACGCGGCAATCATCGCCCGAGACGGACTTGTCCCCAAACATCAAGGCAGTTGCCGAAAAGCGGGGATTTGATCGTAGGGCTCGGAAAATCGTGTAATTGATGTGTTGATCTGAAAAACTATACCCGACAATCACCAGATGGCACTCCCCACGAGACACAAATCGAAGCAGTCTATCTTGGTAGGTCATGAAAGGCAGCTTGCGCGATTCGGAGTATTTGTCTCGTGACGGGAAGATAGCTATCTCCGTGCCTGCTTCGATCTTCGCCGCGGATCCGCGTACAATCTGACGATCCTCAACGTTTAGGCTCGAGTCGGCGATCCAATTCACTGAGCCGTGAAGCTTCCAAAGGCGGGTCCACGACCGCGGCGGGCACATCGTGGCCTCCCCAGCTTGGGTCTCAGACTCTACAGCTTCTGGCATGAAGTACGGCCGAACTGATCCGACAAATCCGTCAAAGAAGGGAAGTCTCATCCGCTCCATGGCGCATTCCAAGAGCAGGTCGTAATTCGTTGTGAATAACTCTACTGGGGTCTCTCTCATCGCGTGCAGCACCCTCAACCACCCTGCGAACTGATGGTGCGGCGCCATCCCCTTCGGGGGTTCCCCCTGTACAGCCTTGCTGATGCTCCGGCATATTTCGACGTCTAGCAATTTCGCTGCATCACGACCTTTGATCCCCGCATAAACCCTATCCTCGCTCGCTCCGATAAGTTCACGGTAAGCTCTAACCCGATCCAATACTTGCTCTACGTTTGCACCTTGGGGCAGTTCCGAACTCACTTGGGTGTAGAAGGCGCTCTGCGGGTTCTTTAGGCTGTCGGCTACAATTGTGGTTAGCTGAGAGATTCCGGGAAGCCCCACCGCCATAGAGGTACCAGCCCCGAGGAGAAATCCCAGCGGGCGCTTTTGGGATGCGAGTTGCTCACGGAGCTCGTGCGCAGCACTCAGAGGGTCGTGAACCACCGTAGTGGATTCTATCATCTTACCTAACCCGTGGCATTGCTTCCCCGGTGGGTGCCCGGAGGTCCGCAATCATTAGGAGATCATTCATTGTGTTCTCAGAGGATATTTCTTTATCGAGTGGCGGCGCGATTACGAGTTTAGCAAGGCTGAAAACGCCGCGTGGTTCATCGTTGCGACCACCCCACCACATGCGGGCAGGCCCCCTCGCCATATCCTTGAGAACATATAGATTCGCGTGCCCGCAACGCAACCATTTTGACGCCGATTCGCCGATGGAGTGCACGTTACGAAGGCCAGGAGAACAGATGTTAGGAGTTTGTCGTCTCGTAACGCGTGTCGCCCGACGCGTGACTCCAAAGCAAAAGCCCCTTTTGGAGACAGGGGCTTTTGTGATCGCGCTGCTCTCCCGCCGAGGCGGTGCGTGCAGAGCACGCACCCTACTTTGGTCCGATCATTCTTTCCGGGCGGACTTTTTGGTCGAAGTCTTCGCCGGTCATCAGGCCTAGCGATATTGCTGCTTCGCGGAGCGTGGTGTTTTCGGCGTGGGCCTTCTTGGCGATTTTGGCGGCGTTGTCGTAGCCGACGTGCGGGTTGAGGGCGGTGACCAGCATCAGGCTGTTTTTCAGGAAGAAGTCGATCTTCTCTTTGTTGGGTTCGATGCCGACCGCGCAGTGTTCGTCGAATGATTCGCAGGCGTCGGCGAGCAGGCGGATCGAATGCAGCAGATTGTGGATGATCACCGGTTTGAAGACGTTGAGTTCGAAATTGCCCATCGCGCCGCCGCAGTTGACGGCGACGTCGTTGCCGAGCACCTGGCAGCAGACCATCGTCATCGCTTCGGGCTGAGTCGGATTGACCTTGCCGGGCATGATCGAGCTGCCGGGTTCGTTTTCGGGAATCCGGAGTTCGCCGATGCCGCAACGCGGACCGGATGCCAGCCAGCGGATGTCGTTGGCGATCTTCATCAGCGAGCAGGCCAATGTCTTCATCACGCCGGAGGCTTCGACCATGGCGTCGTGCGCAGCCAGCGATTCGTACTTGTTGGGCGCAGTCACGAACGGTAGTTTGGTCATCTCGGCGATCTTGGCGGCAGAACGAACGGCGAATTCGGGATGTGTATTCAAGCCCGTGCCGACGGCGGTTCCGCCCAGCGCCAGTTCATACAAATGCGGCAGGCAGTTTTGGATACGCCGGAGACCGTTGGTCAATTGCTGGGAGTAGCCGGAGAATTCCTGGCCCAAGGTCAGCGGCACGGCGTCCATCAGATGCGTGCGGCCGATCTTAATGACGTCATTGAACGAGTCTGATTTCTTCTGCAAGGTGTCGCGCAGGCGCGTGACCATCGGAATCAGACGGCGATTGATCTCCTCGGCGGCGGCGATGTGCATCGCGGTCGGGAAGGTGTCGTTGGAGGACTGCGCCTTGTTGACGTCGTCATTGGGATGAATCGGCTTTTTCGATCCCATGACCCCGCCGGCCAGTTCGATGGCGCGGTTCGAGATTACTTCGTTGGCGTTCATGTTGGTCTGCGTGCCGGAGCCAGTCTGCCAGACCACCAGCGGGAAATGATCGTCGAGTTTGCCTGAGATCACCTCGTCGGAGGCACGGACAATCAGGTCGGCCTTGTCGGCGGGAAGTGTGCCGAGGTCGCGGTTGGTTTGCGCGGCCGCCTTCTTGAGTATACCGAGGGCGCGGATCAATTCGCGCGGGAAACGGTCGCCTCCGATCTTGAAGTTCTGGCGGGAGCGTTCGGTCTGAGCGCCCCAATAACGGTCAGTGGGCACCTGAATCTGGCCCATGGTATCGCTTTCAATCCGGTATTCCATCGCACACCTCCTTGGCTAATCGTGAAATAGAATGTAAGCCATCAGGAGTAAGTCAAACGGGTATGGGGAGGCTCGGAATAAAGTGACAGGCGTTCGAACGGACGTTCGATAGGGAAGCTCGCCCTGAAAAGTTCACGCCCATTCAGTCCCTACCGCGAAGCCCCACGTTTCGTTAGCCCCCCGTGAAGAACCCCACCATCCGTCCTGTCCGCTGACGCGGACCGGACTCCTGGTGGGCCACCCATGCTCAGTATTGGGAATCTTGGTGGCCCACCAGGAGCGAATCAGCCGAAGGCGGATTCGCGGATGGTGGGGTTCTTCGCGGGAGGGTTGATCAAGCGATACACTTTGGATCTTCTCCTCGTGCCAAGAGCAAGGGGCTAAAAGCCCCTTGCCCTCAACCATGTTGTCTCACCGGACAGAAAGCTGAAAGCCCCCCTGCCTGATCGCCCACCATCCTTGCGGACAAGGGGCTTTCAGCCCCTTGGCGGATTCACGGGAGGAAAACGAAAATCCCGCCTCCGGTTTGGGGGCGGGATTCGAAATCGGTTGGTGCGATTGGCTTAGTTCTCGACGCTGGCGATCGTGCGGTGCCTGCCGAGGCGGACGTACTTGACGATCCCATCGACGAGCGCGAACAGGGTCCAGTCTTTGCCGATGCCGACATTGCGGCCGGCGTGGATTTGCGTGCCGCGCTGGCGCATGAGAATCGAGCCGGCGGTCACGAACTCGCCGCCGTACGCCTTGGCACCCATCCTCTGGCCGTTCGAGTCGCGGCCGTTACGAGAAGATCCAACACCTTTTTTATGAGCCATTTCAGTCTCCTGCAATCACTCGGGGCCGGACATTGGCCGCATCGAGACGGTCATTATAATACAAAGACCCCCGGAGCACAAGTCGAAGTTCGCCCGGGGGTCCTTAACGTTTACCTCACTTGTGATCAGGTCAGAGCTTCCTTATGGGCGGGAGGCTTGACGTGCGGGGTGGGAGCTTGCATGGTGAACTTGAGCTTGTCCCCATCCGGATCGGCGTCGATGACCACCTGGCAGTCACCCGCGAACTGGCCCATCAGAATCTCCTCGGCCAGCGGATCTTCAAGATAGCGCTGGATTGCACGGCGCAACGGACGCGCGCCCAAACTTGGGTCGTAGCCCTTCTCTGCCAAGAAGTTGCGGCCACTGTCGTTTAAGTGGAACGAGATACCGCGTTCGGCCAGGCGTTTGGCCACGTCCTGAAGGAGAATATCCACGATCTCTTTGATGTGATCAATGTTCAGGGCGTGGAAGATGATCGTTTCGTCGATACGGTTCAGCAATTCCGGATTGAAGATCTTCTTCAATTCGGCGGTGACCTTGCCCTTCATGTGCTGGTAGGAATCCTCAACCTGATCCTTCTGGAATCCCATCACCTTCTCTTCTTTGATTTGCCGCGTGCCGACATTGGAGGTCATGATCACGACGGTATTGCGGAAGTCGACCTTGCGGCCAAACGAGTCGGTGAGCTGTCCATCATCGAGCAACTGCAGCAGGATGTTGAACACCTCAGGATGGGCCTTCTCAATCTCGTCGAGGAGAACCACCGAATACGGTTTGCGACGTACTTTTTCGGTAAGCTGGCCACCCTCCTCGTAACCGACGTATCCGGGAGGAGCGCCGATCAGGCGTGACACGGAGAATTTCTCCATGTACTCCGACATGTCGATGCGCACGAGCGCATCGGGATCTTCGAAGAGGAATTGCGCCAGAGCGCGGGCGAGTTCGGTTTTGCCGACGCCGGTCGGGCCCAGGAAAATGAACGAGCCGATGGGACGGCGCGGATCGCCGAGTCCGGCGCGGGCACGGCGAATCGCCTGCGTCAGCGCGTGGATGGCTTCTTCCTGGCCGATGATGCGCTTGGTCAGATCTTCCTGCATGCGCAGGAGTTTCTTGGATTCTTTTTCCTCGAGGCGGAAGACGGGGATGCCGGTCATCTTGGAAACGACTGCGGCTACGTCTTCGGCGGTGAGAACATACAGCGATTTCTCGCGCTCTTCCTGCCATTCGCGTTTCTTCTGCTCCAGCGCTTCGCGCGCCATCTTCAGTTCATCGCGCAGCCGGGCGGCGGTTTCGAATTCCTGATCCTTGACGGCGTTTTCTTTGGATGTTTGCACGTCGAGGATGCGCTGCTCCAGGCTGGCGAATTCGCTGGGCTTGGTGCAACTGATCAGATGGGCGCGCGAGCCGGCCTCATCGATCACGTCGATCGCCTTGTCCGGCTGGTACTTTCCGGAGATGTAGCGGTCCGACAACTTCACCGCGGCAATCAGTGCTTCGTCGGAGATCTTGATGCGGTGGTGCTCCTCGTATTTCGGACGCAGGCCGCGCAGGATTTCGAGAGTCGAAGCGTAGCCGGGCTGATCGACCATGACGGTCTGGAAGCGGCGGTCGAGGGCACCGTCCTTCTCGATATACTTGCGGTACTCATTGAGCGTGGTGGCGCCGATGCACTGCAGTTCGCCGCGCGAGAGCGACGGCTTGAAGATATTCGACGCATCGAGCGACCCCTCGGCGCCGCCGGCGCCGACGATGGTGTGCAGCTCATCGATGAAAATGATAACGTCTTTCGAATTCACAATCTCGTTCATGACGGCTTTCAGCCGTTCTTCGAACTGGCCGCGGTACTTGGTGCCGGCAACCAGCGACGCCATGTCGAGCGTGACGAGGCGGCGGTTCTGGAGAATCTCCGGGACCTGGCCGGTCACGATGCGTTCGGCGAGTCCTTCGACGATCGCGGTCTTGCCCACGCCTGGTTCGCCGATCAAAACGGGATTGTTCTTCTTGCGGCGCGAGAGAATCTGGCTGACGCGTTCGATTTCATCGTCGCGGCCGATGATGGGATCGAGCTTGCCTTTGCGCGCCAGTTCGGTGAGATCACGGCCGAAATGATCGAGGGCCGGGGTTTTGGATTTTTTGCGCTTCTTGCCAAAGGATGACGGCTTGCCGCCGCGGATGTTCTTAAGTTCCTCGTAGGCGTCCTTGTAGTCGACGTCGTACATCGACAACACCTGCGCCGCCACACCCTCTTCGTCCTTGAGGAGCGCGAGCAGGAGATGCTCGGTGTCGATTTCCTTCGACTTGAGGGCACGGGCTTCCTGGCCGGCCACTTCGAGCGTCTTCTTGGCGCGCGCGGTCAGCGGGAGCTGCCCCATGGTCATCGTGCCGCCCGAGGGCTGGACGACCTCTTCGACCGAGGCTTTGAGCTCATTGAGGTCGAGCCCGATGTTGGAGATGATGTCGATCGCCATCCCCTCGCCCAGACGAATCAGGCCCAGAAGCAGGTGCTCGGTGCCGATGTAATCGTGCCGGAGGCGCGCCGCCTCATCCCTGGCATACTCGATCGCTTTTCGCGCCAGCTCGGAGAATGTTTCGTTCATATCGTGTCCTTGACTCCTTTTCGCTCGCCTATTGCCCTCTGTGTCTCAGCGGGCTCTACATTCATTAACGTATATCGGTTCCCCTGGGCAATTCGTTTGTCGTTATTCAGAATCAGGTTCAGAATGGTCACTTTTCCGCGGCCCGGCACGGCGGATCGGCCGGCGTTTGGTCAGTTGTTTGCGAACGAGCTCCGCACGCGCCACGTCCCGCTCTTCGGGGGTCATAGTCTTGCCAAAATGATGCTGCAAATGCGCAGGCTGTGTGGATAACATGAGCTGGTTGATCTGCCCCAGATCCAGCCCCATGCTCTCGCCCATCGCCACGCCCAACCGAACGGCGGACAACAGGTTCATCACTTCCTGTGACGACAGCACCCGGGCATTCGCAAGTATCCCGAAGGCCCGCCAGATCTTGTCGCGGATGTGGTCGGGAGCATCGGTGAAGAGCCGGCGACGGGCATTGGATTCGTATGCCAGAAGTTGGCGGGTCACCTTCTCGAGGGAGTCAACCAGGTCTTCCTCGGATCGTCCCAGTGTTGTCTGATTCGACACTTGGAAGAGATTTCCGAGCACATCAGAGCCCTCGCCATAGAAACCGCGCACGGCCAGGCCGATCTTGTTGACTTGAGACAGGACAGTGTCCATCTCCTTGATCAGGACCAAACCCGGCAGATGGATCAGGACCGATACACGCAGTCCGGTTCCGACGTTGGTCGGGCAGGCGGTCAGAAACCCGAGGCGGGAATCGAAATCAAAGCTGAGCCCCTCGGCCAATTGGGTTTCGAGGCCGCGGGCGCGATCCAGCGCCTGTTTGATGTCGAGGCCGGAACGGACGGCCTGAATGCGTAGATGATCTTCTTCGTTGATCATCAGGCTGGCGGCTTCGTCGTCATCGACATACAAACCGCGCGGTGTTTCATCGCGCATGAATTCGGGCGAAATGAGATGCCGTTCCACCAATAGGTCGCGCTCGATTTCACCCAACTCGGTGGATTCAAAAAACGCGCCCCCCTGTACGAGGGGTGATTTCTCTACGGCGGTCTTGACCAGATCGACCACCGCCCTGGCTTCGTCGACTTCGGCGCGGGCGGGATAGCGATGGCGCGAAAGATTTCGTGCGAGACGGATACGGCTGGAGAGCACGACTTCGGCGTGCTCACCCTCGCCCGACAGCCAGGTCACGGGACGCTGGACGAGTTCATCAAATGAGCGAATCATCGATATTCCTCCCCGAGTATCCCTCTGATCAGGCCGTTTCGCCGGTGCTCGGCGCGCTGGTGTCGATGGTGAGTGATTTGAGCCGATCCCGGAGGTCGGCCGCCAGTTCGAAATCTTCCCGTTCGATGGCTTTCTTCAATTCGTCTTTGAGCCGGACTTCCTCTTCGATGAGCCCCGGTCCGGATTGTGGCGGCCGGTGGATGGTGCGTCCGCAGTGGCGCGTGGCGCCGTGAATCTTGCGGAAAAGATCCTCGAGCGGGGCGCGAAACGCGGTATAGCATTGGCCGCAGCCGAAGCGGCCGATGCGGGAAAAGTCGATGAATCTCATGCCGCATTCGGAGCAGACTAGACGCGCGATGGGATCCGACGGCGCGGTCCCATGCTTGACCATCGAGGTCAGAAACTCGGCCAGCGGAAACGGCACATCATCGAGGGGGTTGTGGAATCCCTTGCTCTTGGCGCACTCTTTGCAAAGGTGCATTTCGTTTTTGCGATTGTTGCGAATCTGCGTGAAATGCACACTCGCTTCACGTTCTCCGCAGTTTTCACACTTCACGGCGCACCTCTCTCGTTAGACCTGCTCCCCACCCGAAGCCCTGCTCATGTCGATAATCCTGAGTTCCAAAATCTGATACGCGCATCAACCGAGATCGGCGCTTTTTCCCGTCCAACCCGGTTCCCAAACTTCCATCGTTGCGGCATGTATCTGGCCATCACGAATCGCCAGAACCGTATCGGCCCGTCCGGCGAGATCGGGGTTGTGCGTCGCAACGACGAGCGCCCGTCCTTTCATTCGTACCACATAACCGAGCAATTCGTGCAACTGTTCCGCCGTACGCCGGTCCAAATTCCCGGATGGTTCATCAGCAATGACTAGTGGAGCATTGGTAACCAGCGCCCGTGCCACCGCCGCGCGCTGTTGTTCTCCACCGGACATCTCCCCCGGCCTGTGACTGCCACGGCCGGCCAACCCAACTTCACCCAAAGCGACCTTCGCACGCTCCAAGGCCGTCTTCATATCATGACCGCCAATGATGAGCGGCAGGGCAACATTCTCCAACGCCGTGAACTCCGGCAGGAGGTGGTGAAATTGGAAGACGAATCCCACCATGCGATTACGGTTGCGTGCGCGCGTCTCATCGTCCTGCTCGTACGGTGAAATCCCCCCCCAGAATACGCGTCCCTGGGTTGGCGGATCCAGACCGCCCAAGACATGCAGGAGAGTGCTCTTGCCGACGCCCGATGCACCGACAATGGCGATCATCCTGCCCGAATCGACGGTCAGTTCTATCCCCTTCAGGATCTCGAGCGTCCCGTCCGGGGTTTGGAAGTACCGATGGACAGACTCGGCACGAGCCACTGGTGCTGTCTGGCGGTCCCCCCTGTTATCTATGTCGCCCATTTTGGTGTCCGCATTTACTGGGGGAAGGTGAAGAATAGGACCTATGGGACTTATGGGACCGATAAAGGCTCATTCGTACCTCAGGATTTCTACGGGGTAGAGTTTGGACGCTCGGCGTGCCGGGTAGATTGTTGCGATGAAGGAAATCAGCACGGCCAGGACGGCCACAATGATCACATCCTGCGGGTCGACAATGACCGGCAGGAAGTCGATGAAGTAGATTTCGGGTGGCAGCGACACCAAGGAAAACGTCTTCTGGACCCAACACAAAGCCAATCCCAACGAGATTCCCACGCCGGTGCCGACCGTGCCGATCGCCACTCCCTGCCAGCGAAAGATCGCGCCTATGCCCCGAGACGGTACACCCAGTGTCTTGAGGACCGCGATTTCACGCCGTTTGTCGATGACGACCATGATCAGGGTGGAGACGATGTTGAAAGCCGCGACAGCCACGATTAGCGACAAGGCGATAATGGCCCAGCGGCGCTCGATCTCCATCCAGCCAAAGAGATTCTTGTGCATCTGCTTCCAGTCTGTGGCCATGAGTCCGGGATCGAGGTCCTTTTCGATCGAAGCCGCGACCTGATCGGCCAGATTCCAGTCGTCGACTTTGATCTGAAATCCGGTGACCAGGCCTGGGAGCAAAAAGAGCCTCTGGGCGTCGGCGAGGCGAATGTAGCAGAGCGACGCATCGTATTCGTACATCCCGGTTTCGAAAAGCCCCGCCACGACGAATTTCATGATCTTCGGAGGCTGTCCCTCGGAAAGTGTTTCGCCGCGCAGACTGTACAAGACGACTTCGTCCCCAAGCCGGGTGTTGAGCCTGCTGGCAAGTGTGGTTCCCAACAGAATGGGACGCCCGTACGCCGAGTCCTCGGCCATCTGCCATTCGCCGCGCACAGTGCACTCCGCCAACCGGGAGACAGCGGCCTCACGTTCGGGGAGAATGCCGCGCACGATGACACCATCGTTGTTCTCAGACGAGGAGATGGCGGCCTTGTAGTAGATAAACGGTGCCACGGCAGTGACACGGGGGTATGCCGCCAGCCGGTCCTGCAATGACTCCCATCCGTTGATGCCGTTGGTCTTGCGGCTGAAGACGGTGACGTGGCTGGTTGTGCCGACGATGCGCGACTTCACCTCGACCTCAAAGCCACGCATCATCGCCAGCGCGATGATCAGCGCTGCGGTGCCGACGATGACGCCGAGGACCGAGATCAGGGTAATCATCGACAGGAAGCCGTGCCTCTGCTTCGAACGCAGATACCGCTTCGCGATAAAGGTCACGTATCCCATGTGGTTGTCAGCCGTCGGTGGCCAAATCCGGAGATTGCCCCGCCTTGGGGGGGCGCAGGGTTGGGAATAAGATCACTTCCCGTATCGTGGGAGCGCCAGTCAGGGTCATCACCAGCCGGTCGATACCAAATCCCAGGCCGCCGGTGGGTGGCATGCCATGCTCGAGAGCCAAAAGGAAGTCGTCATCAATCTGGTGGGCCTCAACATCGCCCTTGCGTGCACCTTCGGCCATGGCTTCGAACCGGCTGCGCTGGTCATCGGGATCATTCAATTCGGAGAACGCATTGCCGACCTCACGGCCGCCCATGAACAACTCGAACCGTTCCACCAATCCCGGTTTGGCGCGATGCCGTTTGGCCAGTGGTGAAATCTCCACCGGGTAGTCGGTGAGGAAGGTCGGGGCGATGAGCTCCGGCTGAACCCGCTGGGAAAAGACTTCGTCGACGACTTTCCCATACGATGCATCTGGCGGAATGTCCACGCCAATCGACTTGGCAGCGGCCCTGGCGGCGCCATCATCCGGCTTTGACAGATCGAGACCGGTCTTCTTCTGAATCGCTTCGAGGAGGGGAATCTCCGTCCACGGCAGGGTCAAATCGATCTTCTGGTCGCCGTGCGGAAAACTCGGCTCGCCGTTGGCCACGATCGCCGCATCGATCAGGAGTTCGCGGAAGAGCGCCATGATGTCGCGGTAGTCGGCGTAGGCGACGTACAACTCGATCATGGTGAACTCGGGATTGTGGTCGCGGTCGATTCCCTCGTTGCGGAAATCGCGGCAGACCTCGTAGACTTTCTCATATCCGCCAACGATCAAACGCTTCAGGTAGAGTTCATCGGCAATGCGCAGATAGAACTCGGCGTCGAGGGCATTGTGATGCGTGGTGAACGGCCGGGCGGCTGCGCCGCCGTAGATCGGCTGCAGCACCGGTGTTTCCACTTCGAGAAACCCACGGGCATCGAGAAATGACCGGATGCGCGAGATGATTTTGGCGCGTGTCACGAAGAGCTCGCGAACGGCCGGATCGGAGATCAAATCGAGGTACCGGCGGCGATAGCGGAGTTCCTTGTCAGTCAGGCCATGCCACTTCTCGGGAAGCGGGCGCATCGACTTGGCCAGAAGGACGAATTCCGTCGCCTTCACGCTGACTTCGCCAGTGCGGGTCTTGAAGACCTCGCCGGAGACGCCCACGAAATCGCCGAGATCGAGCCAGTCGAGCCGGCGATACTGCTCCTCCCCGACCGCATCGATCTTGGCGTAGCACTGAATCTGTCCGTCGCCATCAAGCAAGTGGAAGAATGTGCTCTTGCCATGCGGACGTAACGACACGACGCGTCCGGCCACGCGGACGGCTTTCCCTTCGAGTGCGTCGTAGCCGTCGATGATCTGCCTGGACAGGTGAGTGCGCTGGTAGGCATGCGGGAATGGATCCACTCCCGCCTGGCGCCAGCGATCGAGTTTATCACGGCGGTGGGCGAGCGGATCACCTGTGTCGGTTCGGGCTTCTGGTTCGCTCAAGCGTTCCTCATGGCGCGGCTGCCCAAGTCCGGGCGCCGACGCTGGACGGGGAATATACCGGGGTCGGGGAGCGCAAGCAATGAAGGGTGTTGACCCAAGGATACGGAAACTCGCGCAGGGTCCTGGGGGCTGACAGCCCCTTGTCCGCTCCGATGAGACATGTTTGCTCGCGGGGAGACAAAAGAGGTGGGCAGAGCCCACCCTTGGTTCTGGTGGGCTCTGCCCACCGGCCCGCACGTGAGGGCTACGTTAGGATTCGGTCTTCGCTTCTGTGCTAGTGTAGTGTCTCCAAAACGGCTTTACAAGGACCGATCTTGCGGAGGATAGCGTCGACCGATGCTGTCCAGACAAACGGTCGCGGGTTCTTGTTGTAGGCCTCCAAGTATTCTTCGATGGCACG
>JAKAKI010000011.1 GCA_021813505.1 bacterium
ATCCCATCAATCACCTCCTGGTATGATCTAGTCATATAACTAGACACAACCCCCCGCCAATGTCAAGGCAAATCAACACCCCACAGCACCACCTATCACCAATGTCTAGTTAAAGGCCAAACTCGAGTCGACGTCTTTGACGTCGTGGGATTGATTGACTTTGTGTTCTCCGGGGCGGCCGTGCCACCGGTCGATCCGTCGTGCATCTACATCTCAAACGGCGACATGGACTGCAACGGAATCGCCGACGTATTCGACGTGATCCGGCTGATCGATTTTGTGTTCAGCGGCGGGATGGGACCGTGTGAGACGTGCGGGGGGTGAGGTGGACTCAGTGGACGAAGTGGACCGATAGCCCCCCACCGTCATTCCCGCCAAAGCGGGAAACCAGCGATTCCCGGCAGCACTGGATTCCCGCGGTGAGAGAGTGCCCCAGAATTCGTATCACTTCCCGTTTGATCACAACATCCCTGCTCGAAAATCGGTAGACCGGAATTGAATTCGCGGGTTTCTTGGCGGCATGCGCGGGCTGAGTTATCAGCGGATGGTGGCGGCGATGACGGGAAACGACTCGTCGTATGACGGGCGGTTCTATGTCGGCGTGCTGTCGACACGGATTTATTGCCTTCCCTCCTGCCGGGCGCGGCTCCCGATGCTCAAGAACGTGCGCTTCTTTGCGACTCGTGAGGAGGCGATTGCGGCGGGGTTGCGCGGTTGCAAACGGTGCAAGTCGGCGCAGTTCCCCGATGTGCTGCCGACATGGCTGGGCGCCGTGCTGCGCTACATGAAGGAGCATCGCGATGAGCGGCTGGACGAAGGACGGCTCGAAGAGATGACGCACGTCGACATCTCCACCATCCGGCGGTATTTCAAGACACAGCTTAAGACGACGCCGCTGGCGTTTCACCGGCGGGTGCGTTTGGGATATGCACGGGAGTTGATCGAATCGGGCACGAGTTACTTGGCGGCGGCCTACGAGTGCGGCTACGAATCGTCGAGCGGGTTCCGCGATGCTTTCGCCCGGGAATTTGGACGTCCACCAGGGAGATACCATGTCAGACGACAGAATTGTGTACTGTGAGTTCGATAGCCCCTTGGGGCCGATGATCGCGGGGGCCACGACCAAGGGGGTGTGCTTCCTGGAGTGGCACGACCGTGGCGGAACGGAGCGAATCCGGGAGCGCGTGGAAAAACGGTACCGGCGCGCCGTTGTGCCGGGCTCCAACGCGCATTTGGAACTATTGCAGCGCGAATTGGACGGGTACTTCACCGGAAAGCTGAAGAAGTTCAAGACGTCGATCGATGTGACCGGGACACCCTTCGAGCTCACGGTTTGGGAGCAGCTTCGTACGATCCCCTATGGCGAGACGCTCAGTTATGGCGGGATGGCCCTGGCGCTTGGCAAGACTGGGGCGCAGCGCGCCGTCGGGCGGGCCAATGGCGCCAACTATGTTTCAATCGTGATCCCCTGCCATCGGGTGATCGATTCGAATGGGAATCTGCATGGGTACGGCGGTGGATTGTGGCGGAAGAAATGGCTCCTGGAATTGGAGCAGGGGCTCGGCATTCCGGAAGTCGAGAAGAATGTGAGCGCATCGAGCCGGGTATCGAGGTCGTTGCAGTTGTTGTAGGTCGGTGCTCGAAGAACAAATTCGTCAGCCCCGGAGGGGCGAAAGATAGTAGCCCACGGCGCCCGGGCGTGTTGAAGAAGTCCTCTGAAGAGCAGCGGGAGTTGTGTAAGGGGGAGATTGCTTCGGCGCAAAAAGCCGCGCCTCGCAACGACATCACACTGGTTGTTGGCAACGCAAAGGCACAGTTGTCGTTGCGAGGAGCGTCTCCGCCGAAGGCGGAGGAGCGACGAAGCAACCTGCCCCTTACACAACTGCCGCGATCTCGAGGACAAGTTTTTCAACAGGCCCGCCAGCCGTGGGTGAGCGTGCCACACAATCATCCTTTCAGCCCCTTCGGGGCTGAAAGGAAATTCTTGTTGGTCTTATCCCCCCGGGCTTACGCCCGGGGCTACTATCTTTCGCCCCTTCGGGGCTTTGATGTATCTCATTGCAGGTGCATCGCCTTGCGGACCTCGACCATAGTGGCGGCCGCTTTGGCGCGCGCCCGGTCGGCGCCGGACTTGAGGGCGCTGGTGACTGTGTCCGGATCCTTCTCCAGTGCGACACGGCGGACGCGGACGGGGCGCAATGCGGCATTGAGATTATCGGCGAGTTTCATTTTGCAATCGACGCAGCCGAGCGCGCCGGTACGGCAAGGCGGTGCTATTTCGGATTCGTGCGTGGGCGAGTAGATCTTGTGCAAGTCATAAACCGGGCAGATTTCCGGACGGCCCGGGTCTCCCTTACGGAGTTTTTGCGGATCGGTGAACATCTTCTTTAGCCGGGCGCGGGTTTCGTCTTCGGTCATCGAGAGCGAGATTTCGTTGCCGTACGATTTGCTCATCTTGCGGCCGTCCATGCCGGGCACGGCGGCAAAGGTCGTGAGCTTCGCTTGCGGCTCCGGAAAGACTTCGCCATAGAGTGTGTTGAAGCGGCGGGCGACTTCGCGGGTCAGCTCGATGTGGGGAAGCTGGTCCTTGCCCACCGGCACCCAACCGGCGCGGTAAATCAAGATATCGGCGGCCTGCAGGAGCGGGTAGCCCATGAAGCCGTAGGAGTCGAGCCCCAGTTCCTCGGACTTTTCTTTATAGCTGGGGACGCGTTCCAGCCACGGAATCGGAATGATCATCGAGAGGAGCAGGTGCAGTTCGGCGTGCTCCTTCACTTGGGACTGCACGAAGATCGCGGTTTTTTCGGGATTGAGGCCGGCGGCGAGGTAGTCGATCGCCATTTGGTGGATTTTTTCCGGCAGGTCGGCGGTCTTCTCAAATTCGGCGGTCAGGGCGTGCCAGTCGACGATACAGCAATACATCTCGAAATCGTTCTGGAGGGCCACCCAGTTTTTCAGAGCGCCCTCATAGTTGCCCAGATGCAGACGTCCGGTCGGTTGCATACCGGAGAGGATGATGTGATTGGCGGTCATTGGTCTCCCTTCGGGTTCATGGAGCCGAATAAACGAAATGGGAGCGAAGTTGCCAAGGGTGATGGTAGGGTCGATACGCTTGAATGTGAAGAGTGTGCGCGAGGGAGGGCGAGGCTCCTGCCGAGCCTGCTTCCGCGCGGAAACATGGCTCGGCAGGAGCCTCGCCCTCCCTCATCGCCTTAATGGTCCATGATTGTGAAGTGGGGCTGAATCAGTGTTGGAGCATGGGCGGGACGCCCATGCTACCTTGAAATGAAACTTCGATGAGCGATGGCCGTAAGGGAGAATGTTGGCGATAGGCCGCCAGCGCTCACGATGGGAGGTGGGATGCGAATCGGAATCTTCTTACTTGCGGTTGCGGCAGTAGTCGTGTTGTCGCCGGTGGCCGAGGCGACGGATCATGGGTTCATATTCGGGACGATCACCACGAAATCGGGCGACCAGCACACGGGACGGATCCGTTGGGACCGTAACGAAGGCTTCTGGGATGACCTGATCGATGCCACCAAGACCGATGACGACCGTTATGAGTCGCAGCACCGGCATGGCGGGCGAATCTCCATTCTGGGCCTGAGAATCAATACCGGCGACTGGGACAGTGAAACATCCTCGTCAGAGATGTGTTTCGGACATGTCAAGAGCATCGAGCCGCGCTCGTCTGGAAGGGTGATCTTGCGCTTGCGGAATGGCGAGAAAGTGCGATTCGAGGATTCGGGGACCGATATCGGTTCGGGCAGCCGGGGTATCGAGGTGGATACCGGCGTCGAGGACATTGTCGAACTGGAATGGGAAGACATCGAGCAAATCGAGTTCAAAGCCGAGCCGGACGATTATCAAGCCACACATCCGCAGACGGAACGGCTTTATGGCCGGGTAAAGACCGAAGGCGGGGATGACATTGTCGGTTTTATCGCCTGGGACGTTGATGAAATCTATTCCACCGACATTCTGGACGGAGAGGTCAACGACCGGACCCGCAAGCTCGAGTTCGGAGCGATTGAGTCGATCACGAAAGCCTCACACGACGCCTGTGTCGTGAAGCGCAAGACCGGCCCGGAGTTCCGGATGACCGGCACCAATGACGTCGACTCGGGCAATCGCGGCGTCGCGGTCACGATTCCGGGTCTGGGACGGGTGCGGGTGGATTGGGATGAGTTCGAATCGGTGACGTTCATGCCGATCCCCGAAGGGCTGCAGCGGACGTACGACCAGTTCGATGGCGGCAAACGGCTCACGGGAACGGTGACCACATCGGACGGGAAGCCGATATCGGGCGCGATTGCCTGGGACAACGACGAGAAGTTCGCGTGGGAGCATATCAATGGCGAGCTAAACGGCATCAACTACGATGTTGAACTGGGCAATATCGCCAAGATCGAGCGCCACTCCGGACGCGCTGCGCGGATCACGTTGCGCAACGGCACGACTCTGCGGCTGCGCGGTTCGAATGATGTCGACGACGACAACAAGGGCATTTTCATCGAGACGTCCAAGGACGAGACGGAAGAAGTCGACTGGGATGAGTTCTCGAAGGTGACGTTCGAGTAACCGTTAGTCTCTTCTTTCGGACAACGAGAGGGTGGGCAGAGCCCACCCACGTCCATCCGGAGATGTGTCGCAATCGAGAAGTGGAGATTGCTTCGCTTCGCTCGCAATGACAGTCTTCACGATTGTTTGGAACTGAGTCTACAGCAGTCGTTGCGAGGAACGTCCCCGCCAAAGGCGGAGGGAGCGACGAAGCAATGAAATCCTTTCCCGCACTGGCGCGCCGGACGCGGCCCTTCCCCCCCGATGGGCGTGTTGAAAAACGCCAGCATCTCGAGGAGACGAGAGCGCGGACTGGAGTGGGCGCCACTGAGAGACAGGAACTTCTATGACCAAGAGTGGGGCAGACACTTTTGTCTGCCCGGTTTTTCAACACGCCCCGATGTGTGGGGACTCTCCGGCAATCGATTGTGTCACTCCTACCGCTGTGGCCCGTTTCCCCCGTTCGCTACATAAAGTAGTTCTTTAACGACGGCTCCCAGCCCATTACGACACAGAAGGCAAGATCACCGGCAGCGAATGGCGCCGACGTCTGTTGGTTGCTGGCAAGCGGGTTGCGTTCCATATGGAGGAACCCTGGCAGGTATTGAGGAAGTGATGCGGACGATGAGAAATATAGTTGATCGGGGACAGCGCAAGCGGCGATTATTGACCGTGACAATGGTGTCGGCGGTTGTGCTCAGTCCGATTCGCTTTGGTTTCCCTCATCGGACGAGTGTGACCGAGTTTGTGGCTTCGGGGGCCGCGGATTCGCGTCCGGTGCGAATCCAGGTTTCGGATGCCGATGATGAGGTTTCGGTGCGCCAGCACCGACAGGATAACCAGCCGGCACTGGTGAACCGAGTCGAGACGTTGATCGATGCCGCCCACGCCATGGATAAGCGGGACATTTAGGAGAGGGGCGCAATAGAGGGGGTGGCAAAGCCCCGTCCGATGTGGACGGGGCTTTGTGTTTGTGGGGGCGGGAGTTCCGAAAGTGATTGCATCGGCCGAGCCGGCGAATTAATCATGAACATCGTTTTCTTTATGAAGGGAGAGTGTGATGAGAACGAGAGTTACAGGAATTGCCCTGGTGACAGCCGGTCTGCTGCTTCTGGCCACCGGGATCGGGCAGGCCCAGGACAAAGGGAAGCCGGGAGAGGCACCGAAGATGAGCCCGGAAGAACAGGCGATGATGGAAAAGATGATGAAGCTGGCCACGCCGGGGCCGCAGCACGCGATGCTGGCGAAGACGGCCGGCAAGTGGACCTTTACCTCCACTATGTACGGGATGGACCCCGCGGCGCCACCCACGAAATCCGTGGGGACCTCCGAGCGGGAGATGATCCTGGGCGGACGCTTTCTGTTCGAGAAGAACAAGGGGGAGTTCAGCGGGATGCCGTTCGAGGGCATCGGCATCACCGGTTACGATAACGCCCAACAGAAATACACCAACTTCTGGGCCGACAACTTTGGCACGATGACGATGACCGGGAGCGGCTCCGCCGATTCGACGGGCAAGGTGATCACGATCGTGAGCACGTTCGACGATCCGATGACGGGCCAGAAGAACGCCACGATGCGCCTGGTGCTCAAGATCGTCAGCGACGATGAACTGCATCTAGACATGTATAGCAGTCCGCAGGGCAAAGAACTCAAGATGGTCGAGATGGTGATGACGCGGGCGAAGTAGAGTGGACTAAGTTGACCAAATGGACGGCATGGACGAAGTGGACAAACAGGTCCACGAGGTCCGTGCCGTCCGGTTTTTTTAATGGGTCAGCAGGTCTTCGAAGAACGCCAGGGCGCGCGGGTCGTTGGATTGCCCAAGCCAGAAGATTGCCTGCTTGCGGACTTTGGCGCTCGGATTGCTCTTCGCGACATCGATCAATAGCGGAACGCCCTTTTCTCTGGGAAGCTGGCTGAGCGCGAAGACTGCCCGCTCCTTGACGTCTGAGTCGGGATCATCCTTGGCGGCATCGGCTATCGCCTCCGCAGACTTCTCCCCAGCCTTATTGGCCAGCCAGAATAGCGCGTTGGAGCGAATACCGGGATCTTCGTCTTTGCGCGCCACGTCGACAAGAAGATCGAGTGCGGCAGGATTCTTGCAGCAGGACAGCGCGAAGACAGCGCCTTCGCGGACTTTGTCATCGGGATCGTCGTGGAGTACTTTCCGTAGAGTTTCCACTCCCCGATCTCCGCTATTTTGCCCGACCCAGAAGACCGCCTGTTTGCGCACCTCCCTCGGCCGGGAGGGCTCGACTAAGCGCTCCAGCGCGAGTTGGGCGGCGGGATCGGCATGGAAAGCGAGCGCGGTGATGGCCTCATCGACGACGTCCTTGTCGTGGCTGACGGAGCGATTCGATGGATCGGTCATCGACTCCAGCAGGGCAACACTTTCGGAGGGACGCACATCATCGAGCCAGATGAAAGGAAGATTGCCGGCATCGAGTTCACAGTATGAGGAGTAGGCCCGAATCTTATCGATCCGATTGTCGGCAATGCGAAACAGGATGGTCATCGCGCTGGGTTCGGATTCTTCGGAATCGTCATCGGAGGTCTGCGAGTAGCTTTGATGGCGTGACTCCAACCGGCAGAGACACTCGTGGGAACTCGCGCCACAGTACATTCGATGTCCCGCAAGCAATGGGACTTCGTACCCCACCCAGGCTTCATCGTCCTGGCGTTCGATCAGCGTGCTAAGCACCCCATCAAGCCCCGTCGCCGCTGACTGCGTTGTCAGGGTGGCGTTCCTAATCGCGGGGTGTTCTGAGGCCACCGCAACGGTGGCAATCAGAAACGCCGCGAGGGCCGATCCAGCGATTCGTGCGTGTGTCATGATATCCTCTCCCCTACTTCTCCAGCAGTTCGATCATGTATTCGGTGGCTTTGTCCGACCCCATCAACGAAAGCTTTCCCACAATCGCGCGCTTGGCATCGGGGTCCTTCTCGGCACGCGCCAGCGAGACGAGCGCGTCGACATTTCCCTGCAACCACAGGGCGCTGATGATCGCCTCGCGTTCCTCAGTCTCCTTTGACGCTTTGTAGAGCGAAACGAGTGCTTCGCCGCATTTGTCCTGACCCACCAGGCCAAGCTGCTGGATGGCGGCCAGACGAAGCTCAGGATCTTCTTCCGTGCGGGCGACATTGATGAGCAACTCGGCCTCATGTCCGAGAAACAAGGCCTCGATGACATTTTTGCGCAGATCGACGGACGGCTCGGTTTGGTACAGATCCCACAGATGTTCGCCATCACCCATGAGTCCAAGGTGTTGAATCGCCTCGCGTCGCAGGCGGGGATCTTTTTCGGTCTTGGCAACCTGATAGAGCTGGTCTCGGTTGCCAGATAGCATAAAACTGCTCAGGATCCTCCGTTTCACCTCGAACTCGGTGGACTTGCTGAGGATCTCCGCGAGCAGATCGGCGTTTTCATCCCCTCCGTACAGTCCTAAGTACTCGATCGCGCGCATCTGAAGATCGGGATTGCCATTCCCGGTGGCGACTCGTCCGAGTATCTGCCGTGATCTCGGTGATCCGCTCTGACTAAGGACAAACAGGGCATGCTCCTTGATTTTGAGCGACGCGGTTCCATCCAGCACCTTCTCCAGGAGTGGCACTGCGCGTTCGGGATTTGTGTTCATCAGTCCGCTAATAGCCACAAGCTTGAGTTCGTCATCGCTCTCTGCTTCCGGTGCGGGTGTCTGGCCGGACGCCTGACGGATTTCCAACTCGAGCGCTTTGGCTTCTTTGGCCCAGCGACTGGGTGGGGATGATTTGCGGAATGCGGACAATGACTCGAGTGCCTTCAGACGCTGGCCGAGCTTGGCAAGCGAGTAGGCTTTCCAGTACAGGGCGCCTTCGGAGAGGTGAGACTTGGCGGCGACGACCGCGTTGAACTTCTCGATGGCAGCTTCCCACTGGTCCTCGTGAAGCGCATCTGTCGCCTCCTCATAGAGGTCCTGGACCCGTTCCGAGTCGGCTTGCATGTCCTCATCGGCGAATGCCCAATACAAGCGACTGGGGGAGGCATTCAGCCAGGCCTCGTCCTCCGCGGCACGGGCAGTGATTGCGGTGAGGGTCAAGCCGAGAATGACAAGTGCGATTCGAATCATATGCTGCCTCCCATTTATATCGCCGACTCGGTCGATTGCCGCCCCGGTGCGAGTTCGAATTGGCGGGCCTTGGCGCCAACCACTCGCACTTTGAGGATGATGCCCTGCGATTCGATGGTCTTGCGGAGTTGCTCGAATTGCCGTGCGGTCATCTGTGACGGGCCGTTAGCGATTTCGACGAGTATGCGTTCCAGTTCATCAAGTACCTCGGCCACGGCCAGGTCGCCTTCGCGCTCGGCCGTCTGGCGATAAAGCCGGTTCCCGGCGATGAGATCCTCCGCTCGAGCCTGGTCGGCGCTCAAGTCCACGGTGCCATTGCCGGAACTGTTGACCAGATCGACGAGCATGACTTGCGAGCGTTCGAGGTGATCACCGATGGCCACCAACAGAATGCGTTCGCGAACTTTCCCGTCGGTCGCAGAGACGGTTTCCAACTTCGGTTGGGGCCAATGTCGTCCCAGCATGAATGCCGCCATCAGGCACGCGGCGATTGCCGCGGCGATCGCCCAGCGTCGGCGCGGGGACAGACCGATTTGAATCGCCTTGGGGAGTGACTCGAGACGTGGGCGCAAGCGCGTCCAAGCAGCATCCGCTTCATCCGCCGTCCAGCCGGTGAGTGCGGATGAGTCGAGCAGGGCGAGCGTTGCCTTCAACCGGTCATACTCAGTCCGGCATTGTTCGCACTCTTCAATGTGAGCGACGGCACTCCCGTGGTCTGCCAGTTCTCCGTAGTAGAGGAGAACCAGATCGTCTTCGCGGACATGATTCATTACAATTCACCTCTAACCGGATCCAGCAAGCGCCGGAGTTTTTGGACTGCCCTGAATATGGTAACCTTGGTGGCGCTGTCCTTCAAGCCGAGAGCGGATCCGATTTCGCGAATCGGCACATCCTGAAAATGCCGAAGCACGAATGCGGCGCGCTCATTGGGGGTCAGACAATCCATGGCAGTGGCGACGCGCTTTCGGATTTCCGCGTTGTGGGCCAGCAGGTCCGGAGCCGGATCGCTTGACGGCACTGCTTCCAGTGTGAGCGATGAATCCACGTCGGGGGAATAGGAGGATTTCTGATGGTGTTTTCGGAGTCTCAGGGCATCGAGCGCGCAGTTGATACCGATGCGGTGGAGCCAGGTGCCAAAGCTGGAACGCGACTCGAAGCGCTCAAGCTGCTGGTACGCTTTCATAAAGGTCTCCTGGACGATGTCCTGGGCATCATGATCGTTTCCTGTCATACGGTACGCCATGTTATAGACCGTTCGGCCATGCCTGCCCACCAAATCCCGAAAAGCGTCCACATTCCCGGCGCGTACTTGCTCCACGATGGCGGCATCGCATCCATCCATCTGTTCATTAGACGCGGATGGGGCTGGGAGGTTAGCCTGGGAAATGGGGGTATTTGGAGGAATGGGGTCGGGCGTGGGCATTGCGTTTCGCCGGCGGGCAGAGCCCGCCGGACAATGTAGGCGTGGGGAATGGTGGCGGCAAATGGGAAGGATGGGAGGTATGGGAAGGATGGGTGATGGTGCCACAGCCGCTTGACAGCGGTGGGCGGCGGAACGTGATTGAGCCATAGTTTTACGAGGAGGCAGTGATATGACCAGCGAGGAAAGACGGGTATTGATTGGTAAAGTTCGGGCGTTGCCGTCGGCGGCGGAGACGGCGGTCAGGGGTCTTACGGACGCACAATTGGACACGCCTTATGGTGAAGGCAAGTGGACAGTGCGGCAGGTTGTGCACCACCTCGCCGATTCACATGTGATGGCGTTCGCTCGGACCAAGCAGGTTTTGCTGGAGGATAACCCCAAGTTGTTCGTGTACGATCAGAATGACTGGGCTATGACGGCGGATGCTCACGCCCCCAGCCCGGTCGGTCCGTCGCTCGAGATTCTGCGGGGCGTTCACGCGCGTTGGGCGACGCTACTCGAGAGCCTGCCCGAACCAGCGTGGGCACGCAAGGGGCTCCACTTCCGGCGGGGCGAGATGACGCTTGAGGATCTTCTGGCGCTCTATGCCCGGCATGGTGAGAATCATGTCCGGCAGATCACGGACCTGCGTGCCGCGCGGGGGTGGTGACGCTACCGGCGCCAATGGCCTGGAACCCAGACGTGACCACGGGGGCGCCTGTCCCAGTGACCGGGGACCCATGTGCCCTTCGGTTCCATTTCCCAGCGGCCCGGAACCCAGTGGTACTTGCCATGTTTGGCCGCCCAGTGTCCATCGATCCAGACGGCATGGGCGCCGGGCGAAGCGGGCTTAATCTCGACCTGGAGCGGCGGCGGCTCGTCGGAAACATAGACCGTGCCGGCACAACCGAACGAGATGAGGAGCGCGGCACCGGTCGCGCCGAAGAGGCGTCGGAAGCTTTTCATGGGCATTACCCTCCTTCAGAGTCTTTGTAGAGATTATCGGCAGCCGACTGAAAAACTGCGGTGGCTTGGACGGTTCATACCGCATTTCGCAGAGAACTTCGGCGCGGCAACTTCGTATTCAGAAATTGAGGTTTTGGTCCCTGCGGGACCGGGGAGGTGTGCGTTGAAAATCTTGCTTCTACCCTTCGCCTTTGCCGCGGTAATCATAGGCGTCGTTCTGTTTGCCTGCATGATCGGACTGGCCGGCGCGTTCACCGGGGCCGTGGTGGGCCTTGGTGTCGGCTTGGGCGGGGCGGTCATCGGCGTGACGGTCGGACTGCTCAAACTGGTCGGTCACATGGCCGGGCCAATCCTGATCGTGCTGGGGATTTTGCTGCTGGTTAAGATCGCCGATCGGGTGTGAGGGGAACCAGCCCACAGGCAAGCCCTCACCCGAGGGCATATTGAAAGACCGCCATCGATCAAGTCGACCGTGGATATTGGGTGCCACGGACAAGGAAGACCGAGCGGCTTTTCTGCTCGGCCTTCCTTGTCCGTGTCTTTTCTGTGTTTCAGAGAAAAAGACACGGACAATCAAATTCTCCAAAGAGCCGGAGAATCTGATTGTCCGTGGCACCCTGCTTCTGCCTACTTAAATATCTCAGCAAAGAAAGTCTTCATTGCTTCCCAGGAGCGCTTGTCGGCGCGCTCGTTGTAGGCGGCGCCTTTGGAGTTGTCATTGCCGGCATCGGGGTCGGTGAAAGAATGGACGGCGCCGCCGTAGACGTCGAATTGCCAATCGACATTCGCTTTGCGCATTTCATCCTGGAACGCGGCCACCTCTTCGGGCGACTCGTACGGATCATCGCCGCCGTGACAGACGAGGACTTTGCATTTGATGTTCCTGGCGTCGGCGGGGTTTGGCGTGTTCAGGAAACCGTGGAAGGAAACGACACCGTTCAGACTGGCGCCGCTTCGCGCGAGTTCCAGCACGGTGCCGCCGCCGAAGCAGTAACCCATGGCGGCAAGGCGCGTGGTGTCGGTGAAGGGATTACTCCGGAGAACACCCAGAGCGGCGGCGGCACGCGCCCGCAGAAGTGCGCGGTCACTGCGATACTTGCCGGCTTCTTTACCAGCGAGGTCGGGCGTTTGGGGACGGACGCCCTTGCCGTAGATATCCGCACCGAAGGCGATGTAGCCGAGCTTGGCGAGTTGCTCGCATCGTGATTTGACGTAATCGCCCAACCCGGTCCAGGCGTGAATGACCAGAACCCCCGGGCGGCGGACCTTGATGGCGTCGTCGTAAACAAGGTACCCCTCGCAGACTGTGGCGCCGTGTTTGTACTCGATAGTCTCGGTGTGCATCGCGGCCATGGAGTTGGCTCCCCATGTCAGAACCAGGATGAGGATCGTGAAAATGGTTTTCATGTTTGGTATTACCTCCTGAAGGTGTCTATACCGCAAAGGGCGGCAATTGGTTTCCGGCAAATGCTGATTGGAGGGCCCTGGTAGCGGCGCCCCTGAGTGGGCGCCCGCGGCGGTGGGCAATACGGAGTCGATCGCGCGCGCCGAATCCGGGCCGCCACATAGGGCGGCCCCTACGGATTATCATTGGACATCTTCCGTGGGGGCGCCCCTGTGTGGGCGCCCGCGGGGGCGGCGGGCAATACAAAGGCGTAGCGCGCGGAATCCGGGGGCCGCCACATAGGGCGGCCCCTACGGATCGCGAGTGGATCGAATTGTCAGATAAGGACGACCGCCAAGGCGATGATTACGAGGGCTGGGAGGTAGTTGGCGACAGGGACATCTTTCAGTCCGAGTAAGCGCAGGCTCAGGCCAAGGATGATGAGGCCGCCGACGCAGGACAATTGATCGAGTGCGGCGGGGACGGTTAGGGCCGCAAGCCAGCGGCCGAGGAGCGTCAAGCCGCCCTGGATGCCCAGAACAGTCAACGCCGAGAAGATCACGCCGATGCCGGTGGTCGCGGCGAGGGCGATCGCGGCGAAGCCATCCATCACGGATTTGGTCAGAAGCAGCGTGGCGTCGCCGGTCGTGCCGTCCTGGATCGAGCCGACGATGGTCATTGGACCAACACAGAACAACAGCGATGCACTGACGAAGCCGCGGACAAACCCGCCGCTTTGGGAACCGCTGCGCGCCTTGAGCCAGTCACCCACCCGTTCCAACCTACGTTCCAGAGCCAGCAATTCACCGATCACACCGCCGCAAATCAGCGATGACACGATGAGCAATGGACGCGTACCCCGGATCACCATGGTCACACCGATCCACATTGTGATCAGGCCGAGGGCGGTCAGGACCGAGGATTTGATTTTTTCGGGAAGGCGGTCACCGATGGCCAGGCCGACGAGGGAACCGGCGATGACAGTCCCCGTGTTGACGAGGGTGCCTATCATTGAGTCTTTATCACCGCAGCGGAATCGCGGCGTTTTTGGAGACGGGCGGCGAGCGATTCGAAGTCGGTGGCTAGCGCCTTGGCCGCGTCCTCGTTGCCCCGATCCTTTTCCCAAGCCGCCATGCGATCGTAAGTTTGAGCGACATAGATCAGCAGGAACTTGGACACCGGGTCACCAATGGCGATGGTGTCGAGCGTCGCCTCCGCCGAGTGCCGCAGTGAATCGGCAAGCTTAAGGGCGCGGTCCTGCTGTCCTGTCGTCCAGATGCTGTCCGCGGCGTCCATACTCCCTGCGTACGCCCGCATGAGTTGAATCTGGTCCGGTGATCCTTGGACGGCCAGCGTGCCATATCCCGGCGTGGACGTTGTGTCGGCAACCGGGGGGCGGCGGTATTTGTCGGCGGATTGGCAGGCGGAGAGGAGCAGGGCGATGGCGAGCAGCGGGATGATGTGGACCGCTGTCATTCCCTCGAAAGCGGGAATCCAGCGAACACGCCGACGGCTGAGTTCCGGCTCTTGGGCGTGTCGAAAAACGGCCGTGGGATCGCTCCCGCAAGTGCCGGTGGGCGGAGCCCACCCTACAGGGTCCCTGCGAGGCAAGCAAGTAGGGTGGGCTTTGCCCACCTTACTCTTCCTTGGATCGCGGACTAGCAGGTTCTTCACGCTCTCTCGTGGGGAGAACATCGGAGGATACAGCGCGGTGAGGTTACGATCCATGGCAGCTCAGGTTCGGGCCACTCTCGCATGGGTGTTGGCCGGCAATTCGCGCAAGCGCGCGGTGAAGTGGCGCAGGAAGGGTGATTGATATTCGATGGCGAATCCGCCGGCACTTTCGCGTTTGGCGAAGATGGCGGCAAAGGTCCGGGCAACATATTCGAGATGCGATTCGGTGTAGACGCGGCGGGGAATCGCCAGCCGCACGAGTTCATGGGGCGGGTAGATCGGCTCGTGGGTCTCCGGATCGATCTCGCCAAACATCAGGGAACCGATCTCGACCGTACGGATGCCGCCTTCGCGGTAGAGGGCCACGGCCAGAGTCTGACCGGGAAACTCACCGGGCGGGATCTGGGGATAGAGCGCACCGGCATCGATAAACACGGCGTGACCGCCGACCGGGCGCACGATCGTGGCTCCGGCTTCCGCGAGACGATTGCCCAGCCACTCCACCTGCCCGGCACGATAGGCGAGATAATCGGGATTCGTCACTTCTTCGAGGCCGCATGCGACCGCTTCAAGATCGCGTCCGGCGAGACCGCCATAGGTGTGAAACCCCTCGAAGATCACCAGCGCCTCTTTGATACGGGCGGCGAACTCCGGGTCCTTCACGGCAATGAATCCGCCGATGTTGACCAGTCCGTCTTTCTTGGCCGACATGAGACAGCCATCGCCGAAGTCGAAAATTGTGCGGGCGATTTCCTTAACGGGACGGCCGCGCTGCGATTCCTCGCGCTGGGAGACGAACCAGGCGTTCTCCGCGAATCGGGCCGCATCGAACAACAGCGGCACATGATGCTTGCGGCAGATCGCGGATGCCGTCCGGGCATTGGCCACGGATAACGGCTGGCCGCCGACCGAGTTGTTGGTGATGGTGAGAACACACACTTTCACGCGTCCAGGGTGTTCATCCAGAAATGTCTCGAGGCGGGCGCAGTCAATGTCGCCTTTGAACGGGTATTCGCCGGCCACGTCGTCGCAGGACGGATCGGGAAGATCGACAGGCGTGGCCCCGCGATAGAGGACGTTGGCGCGCGTCGTATCGAAATGGGTGTTGGAGACGACAAAGTCGCCCTTTTCGAGGAGCAGAGAGAAGACCAGATGTTCGGCGGCGCGTCCCTGGTGAGTGGGAATGACATGCTGGTAGCCAGTGAGATTGCGGACAACTTCTTCTAAATGGAAGAAGTTGCGGCAACCGGCGTACGATTCATCGCCACGCATGAGCCCGCCCCATTGGCGCTCTGACATGGCTGAGGTGCCGGAATCAGTGAGGAGGTCGATGAAAACATCTTCCGCACGGATGTTAAAGAGATTGCAGCCGGCATCGGCGAGTTTGTGTTCGCGGTCGCGGCGCGGCAGCAAGGCAATCGGTTCGATTGCTTTTATGCGGAATGGTTCAACGGGATGTCTGGTCATGGTGCCCCCTAGTGGCTAATAAGGTACCCGTGCGTTCGTGATGTGACAAGGCGATTCGCAGTCGCGAGTGGAGATAGGAGTCATGGGAGGCATGGGAGGTATGAGGCTATTTCAGTTTCTTCAGTTCGCCGACCATGCGGATCTTGCCGATTTCGATGCCGCGGTGATTGGTGAGAACTGGCTCGGCGAGCTTCGCGAGTGCGACGTATTCGTCTTTGCTGAGTAAGTCGAGCTGGCGCAGGATACCGATGATCACCGGGGCGATCGCGCGGGCGGTGCCGTCGGCGATCTTGACGGCAATTCCCCAGCCGCGTTCGGGTATGCCCACACACTCGACCGCTTCACCGCCGGCCTTGCTGATCGCACGGCCACCGGTGGCCTGGGCTAAGGCGAGATCGAAGCGGCCTTCGCCGGAGACCATTTCGGGATGGGCGCGCATCGCACCGGCGATTCTCCGGCACGCCTCATGGCATTCATCATCGGTGCGGGGTTTGGGCCCGACGGATGACGCCAATCGCGCATACCCGAGCGCCAGCGACTTCAGTGGTACCGCGTAGTTGGGAACTGAACAGCCGTCGATGCCATGGATCATGTCGTTGGGTTCAATCCCGAGTGTCTGCGCGACCTGAGCGCGGATCAGGCGCTGAAGCGGCGATTGGATCTCGAGATAGTTTTCGAACGGCTGGCCCAGGATGCGCGAGAGTGCCAGCATGCCGCTGTGCTTGCCCGAACAGTTATTGAAGATCGCTGTGAAGGTACTCCGCGCCGGGATGGGGAGTTCATTGTCACGGAAAATCAGTGGCACGTGGACGCCGCATTGCAGGTGAGATTCCTTCGCATCGATGGCGGCCAGAATCTCTCGGGCAGCACGAATGTGACGTTCCTCACCCGAATGAGAGGCGCAAATTAAGGCCAAGTGGTGCTCGGCGAGACCGAAGCGATCGGGGAATCCGCGCATCACGGTCGGGAGCGCCTGAAACGGCTTGAGCGACGAGCGCGAGAAGGTCACCAGTTCGGGTGAGCCGAGCGAGGCAATGAGTTCGCCCTCACGATCGACGACAGCGGCGGCGGCGAAATGGACACTTTCGACGTGATTGCCACGGAAGATTTCCGCTGCTGGAACAAAAGTTTCATTCATGTCTTGAGCCTCACAAACCGTCTGCCCCAATCATATCAATTTATCGCTGTTTCCTATGACAGTCGAGAAAATCCCAGTGCCGGCTCTCTTATTGACAGGATTATGACAGAGCGATCAGTCCCGACGGCTCGCGGATCGACCGCCGGAAATTGACTTGAGCAGGCGCTGTCCCAAAAGCCAGAGCATATAGCGGGGATACGACTCGCGATGATCGACAACGGCGGTGTAGCGCCCGAGTGCATCCGGAAGTGACGCGAGCACGGACAGAACCCTGCGCGGATTGCGGTAGAATCCCCAGGCAAAACGGCGTGACCAGCGCAGATGCGGCAGCAGTGACAGTTCGCAGAGTTCGCTGTAGGTGCGTGCGGCACCGGAGGAGGAATCACGGGTGAGTGCCACGGCGGCGAGTTGGCCCGACTCAATGGCGCCGGCGATCCCCTCACCGCTTTGGGCGTCGACCATGCCGGCGGCATCGCCCGCCAGAAGACAGCGGCCACGGCCCGATTGCCGGGGGTGGCCACCGAGGGGGATGATGTGGCCTATGGGACGGAAAGGACCTATCGGACCTATAAGGGTGGTCGGCAGAGTGAGGCGCTCCCAAAGACGCCTGAAGTTCGGCAGGAGCGTGGCCTCACCACTGCGGCGCTGGCCGATTCCGACCAGTATATACGAGCCGTGATGGAGAACCCAGCCGAAACCGTGGGGAGCGGTTCCGACGAAGAAGCGCCCCTCTCCCTCATTGACGCTGAGTTGCTCGGCGTATTCGACAGGGACACGCTGTTCGAGACAGGCCGCGGATTCGCGCGCGGTATCGAGGGGGCGCACCGTTTTGATCAGATCGCCGGTGGCACCGGTCGCGATGATTACACCAGAAGCATTGTATTCGGCTTCACCGGTTGTCACTCGTAGTTCGGCTCCATGTGCTCGAATTGCCAGCGCCTTCTCCCAGCGAACTTCGGCGCCGGCCTCCTGGGCCTGCTTTAGCAGGAACTGATCGAATCTCGCGCGGTCGACGAAGATGCCGAGCGGTTCCTTAGGGGAATGAACGAGTGTCGAATCGCCGTCGGTGATCGTCATACGGCGAAATGGCACCTCAATGATCTGCAGCGGAATCGCGAAAGGAAGTAATCCCAGCGCGTACCGCGACACCCAGCCACCGCAGAGTTTTGGACGGGGCATGGGTTTCTTCTCCAAGACCAGCACCCTGGCGCCGAGCTGCGCCGCCCGATGGGCCGCGGCACTTCCGGCTGGTCCACCGCCGATGATGACGAGGTCGTGGGTCATGACGGCAGGCGGTTTCGCAGGGGGAGTGATGGGAATTATGGGAGGAATGGGAATGATCGGAAGAGACCATCAATATCCGCGTTTCTTGTCTACGATGTTGAGGAGGGGTTGGCCGCGAAGATAGCGGCGGAGGTTTTTCAGGAAGAACTCGGCGGCGCGGATCGCGTAATCGGCGGTCTCGCCGGAGATGTGCGGCGTCATGGCGACATTGGCCATCTTGTAGAATGGATGCTCCGCGGGCAACGGTTCCTGGGCGTAAACATCGAGGCCGGCGCCGGCGATCGTGCCATTCTGGAGAGCGGCGAGCAGGGCGGGTTCGTCGACGACGGTGCCGCGCGCCATGTTGATCAGGTACGCCGATTTCTTCATGCAGGCAAGCTCCTTCGCGCCGATGATGTGATGCGTCTCAGCGCCTCCCGGCAGGCTTAGGACCACATAGTCTGCTTCGGCGAGAAACTGGTGGAAGTGGCTCGTACTGCCGACGCGGTCGAAATTCGGCAGTTTCGTCTTGGCTTTCGAACGCCTGATCCCCCACACCTCCATCCCGGCTTGTTTCGCGAACCGGGCGATCCGGCCGCCGATACGTCCAGTGCCGACAATCAGGATACGCCGGCGCGAGGGAAGCGAGCGCTGGGAAGTGATCGGTTTGCGATCCCAGATCCCGGCGAACTTCTGGCAGTATCCCTGATGCAGGCCGGTCTCGAAGGCGAGAACGAAGGCCCAAGCCGCCACGGGGACGGTTTCGTCGTGCAGTCCCACGGATGAGGTCAGGACAATCTTGCTTTGCTGCATCGCGGGAAAGATCGCGGAATCGACACCGGCGACACCCATGTGGAGCCAGCGCAGGTTTGGCGCTTTGCGCAATTCGTCTTCGCTGAAACGGAAGGTGGCGTAGACCTCTGCGCGGGCGAGGAACTGTTCGTGCTCCTCGTGATTCGATGGGATGAGGAGTTCCGCGCGGCGCGAAAGGAAGAGATCGGACTTCAGCAATCCTTGCAGCCAGCTCGCGAATTCGGGGGAGCGGCTGAAGGAGCAGAGGGCGGTGAGGGTTGAGGGGTATTTCATTCAGGAACCCATAAGCAGAGTTCACATAAGATTCAAGGTTTTTGGGGAGGGAGGGCAAGGCTCCTGCCGAGCCACGTTCCCGCGCGGACACGATAGCGAACCTAAACAAATACTCCCGCGCGGGAAGAAGGCTCGGCAGGAGCCTCGCCCTCCCAGTATCGTCATCCAAATCAAATCATGGTGGTATCCCACATAGAGATGGGGGCGTAAGAGATACGCCCCCATGCGTTTTGTTCATCGCTCCAACCGAAGTGGATTAGAGTTTGTACTTCTTTTCAACCTGGCCGATCACCTGATCGAGAATATCGAGGGCGACCTGGCACTGATGGCGAGTGATGACCAATGGCGGAACCAGACGGATGCCGTTGGGACCGCAGGTCAGAAGCATCAGCCCTTTACGGAAGGTCTCCATCTCCACATCGTGGGAGATCTTCGGCGCCGGGGCCTTGGTCTTCTTGTCGAGGACAAACTCGATGCCGATCATCAGGCCGAGTCCGCGGACATCGCCCATGGACGGGTGGCGTTTCTGCATCTTCTTCAGTTCGGCCATGAGGAATTTGCCCTGCTTGGCCGCGTTGTCCATGAGACCGCCTTCGAGCAGATCCATGGTGGCATGCGCGGCCGCGCAGCCGATGGGAGTGCCACCGAAGGTGGTCGAATGCGCACCCGGAGGCCAGTCCATGATTTCGGCGGAGGCGATGCACGCACCCAGCGGTATGCCGGAGGCGATGGCCTTGGCGGTCGTGATGATGTCGGGTTCAACCCCCCAGTGCTGGATGGCAAACCACTTGCCGGTCTTCCCCATTCCCGACTGGACTTCGTCCATAATCAGGTAGATGCCGTACTTTTTGGCCAGCGCCGCGAGAGCGGGGAAATAATCGGGTGGCGGTACGATGTATCCGCCTTCTCCCTGCACCGGTTCCACGATGATGGCCGCGACATCCTCCGCCGGAGCGACGCGGGTGAAGATCTGTTCCTCGATGAATTTGACGCATTGCAGTTCGCAGGACGGGTGCTTCAGGTTGAACGGGCAGCGGTAGCAGTAGGCGTACGGCACATGCGTCACTTCGGGCAGCATCGGGGCGTAGCGCTCGCGCTGGGTCTTCTTGGAGCAGGTCAGCGAGAGGGCGCCCATGGTGCGTCCGTGGAAGGCGCCGATGAAGGCGATCATGCGCGGCTTGCGGGTTTTGTATCGCGCCAATTTCAGCGCGCACTCCACCGACTCAGTTCCCGAGTTGGTAAAAAACACCCGTTTGGGGCTTTTGCCCGGCGCGACGGCGCCGAGGCGCTGCGCGAGGCTGCCGATTTGCTCGTGGTAGAAGTCGGCGCTGGAGAAGTGCACCGCCTTCTGCGCCTGATGCACGATCGCATCGACGACCTTGGGGTGGCAATTGCCGGTCGAGCAAACGCCGATTCCCGAGTGGAAATCGAGAAACTGGTTGCCGTCCACGTCCCAAATCCAGGCGCCATCGGCGTGGTCGAGCACCACGGGATAGGCACGGGTGTACGACGGGGACACGAATTGCTCATCGAACTTGATGAGTTTATCACTTTTCGGACCCGGCAGGCGGGTCTTGATGACAGGATGCTGGTTCATCTCATCCTCCTGAGGCGAAGAATCCTATTGGGTATTGTCAACGAACGGGTGTGGCAAGGCGCCAAAGGTGAGACTAGGTTGCGCCGCGCAGGTAGATGCGGTGCAGAACGCCGCGACGCCGCCGTGGGTTGCACAGCGGGGCAAAGAGAGCCAGATCGTTCAGTCCGTTGATCATCGCAGTCGCATCTCCAGCACGAGAAGATACGGATCGAATCGCCGAAACCCAAGGCCTTTCGATGGTTAATACGAGTCCGGCAGCCAGGCCGCCGGTCTTGAGCGACCGAATTTGTCAGGTTGTTGTCATTCGCGTGAATCTCAAGCCCTGTCGGTTTGACAGCGGCTAATCGTGGCTTGCGTTTCGAGATGATAAAGTGATATTCTCGCGTGATTCGAAGGCGAAAGGCCGGACGAGAGAGACATTGAAGCGCGAACTGATCAATCATCCTTGGAACCTCACGCTCCCGCGCGCGGCCGCGTTGCAGAGTGAGTTGGCGTCGCATGTGCGGCTGACGCCGTTGAAGGAACCGTCAGTGATCGTCGCCGGGGCGGACATTGCCGAATCGGCCGGCCAGGTATTCGCCGCAGTCGTCGTTATGGACAGTTCCAGCGGCAAGGTGATCGAGATCAGCCGCAGCCATGCCTTTGCGAGGTTTAGTGCGATTGCCGGATATCTCGCATTCCGGCACGGACCGATTATTCTGAAAGCCATCCATCAGCTTGATCACACTCCCGAGCTGTTCTTCTTCGCCGGCCATGGTGTCTGCCATCCGCGATTTTTGGGTCTGGCCGCGCATCTGGGATTGCGAATGGATCGGGCATCAATCGGATGCTCCTCCGAGCGTCTGGTCGGGCATTATGATCTTCCCGGGCCGAAGCGAGGCGATCATACGGTCGTTCGGTTTTCACCGCAGGCACCGGGGGCGGTCCTGCGCACGCAGCCGGGGATCAATCCGCTGTTCGTTTCGCCGGGACACAAGATCGACCTGATGGGCGCGATCTCGGAGACATTGCGGCTGTCGACCAAGTTTCGTTTCCCGGAGCCATTGCGCCGCGCTCACATCGAGGCGGGCCGCTATATGCGCGAATTCCGGGATAATGCCAGAATCACGGAGCCGAAGAAGCAATCCCCTCGGTGACGACAGGCACCCGCGAGTTGACCACCGATTTCCAAGAGACATCAAATAGCGAAGGCAGACTAACCGGTCTGCCCTCTCTGGCGTAATGGAGCAATCGCGTGGCTCACTGATGCGCGTGCGGGATCGATTCTTGCCCTGCCAGCCGTTCGATGGCGCGCTGCAATTCCTCGATCTGGAATGGAATGCGCAGAATCAGATCGCTGGCGGCGTCGGCCGATTCCGGTGGGGCTTCGTCGCCGGTTACGACAATTACGGGCAGAGTCGGCATAAATTCCTTCAAGGCACCGGCGAACTCCCAGCCATTGGCGTCGGGTGTGGCGGCAACAATCGCCAGGTCGGTCACCTGCGGGGTGATCATCTCCATCGAGTTGGGCACGTCGGCCGACTGGACGTGATGTCCGAGCGACTCGAGCATGCTCACGATCAAATCGTTCATGGCACTTTGGAAATTTACCAGAACGATTTCGTGGATTGGCGGGTGTTCCATGATCTCCGCATCCGGGGCGGCAGGTATCGGTGCTTCATGCGGTGTGCTGTCAAAGAGCAACTCGAGCCCCAGGCGGTCGCCATCGCGAATCAGCCATCGGCCGCCCACGTGCATCTCAGGGGCGGTGTGCGGGGCCGAGGCGCTGGCGTTACGATCGCTAACCTGCATGCCGGTCAGGTCCGAGTCATCAACGGCAGTCACATCGGCGGGGAGCGCGGCTCCGATCAATGACGAGCGAATCAGGCGGAGCGTGGTACGGCCGTTGTCGCCGAGGGTCAGCACGCTGAACTCGCTTCCTTCCATCTCATTGTCACGGCACAGACGCCGTCCCCGGTCGAGCAGCGTCTTGAGCCAGGACGGCTCCACTTCGATTTTCGACCGTGCCGAAAGATCCAAGTGCAAAGCGTCCTCTGTCTGCGCCGCCGCCCAGCCCAGAATCACGCTGTTGAGGTCTTCCGGTGATTCGGGTGGGCCATCGGCTTGAGTTTGATTATCCGGTGCAACAAGGTCGGTCGATTCCTCGGTGAACGGAATCGGCACCAGGCTCATGCCGGAACCGGCTGCCGCCAGAAACGCGACCCATTGGCCGGCGAGAGCAGTGTGCTCGTCTTCGAGTTGAGTCGCGCCGAATCCAAAGGCCGTCAGCCATCCGGTGGCACGCGCGCCGTTGGCGCCTGAACCATCATGCGCCAGCTGCCAGGGCCAACAGACGGCCCAGGATGGTTCTCCGGCTTCGCCCCAGTGCGCACGCCAGTTGGCGTAGTGCTCTTCCTCGTGATTGCGGCGGATGTTCTCCCATTGCTGCTGGAGATCGAGCCGGGTGACACCCTCGGCAGGGATGGTCCGGAATTCAAAGGACCATGGCTCGACGCCCAGGTCCTGGTGAATCTTGTGATCGCGTCCCAACCAGGCGACAATTCGGGCGAGCCCCTCGGCGTTGCGCTGCCAGAGATAGAGTTCCACGGGACCCGGGAGTTCATCGGCCATGGCCCCAAAAAGCAATGCGAGGCGCTTGTCATCGGCGGGCGCACCGAGAACCGCCTGAAGCTGGCTTAAGAGGTGGTCACGGCGTGTCTTGACGCCGTTGATCTGACGGCGGGCATTCAAATGGTGCTCCACCAGTTCCTGCCGCGCGCGTTCATCATGTTCGGCGGCTTCGATGATCGTGTTCTGCAATTCGGACTGAAGCAACTCGATGCGTTCGCTGGTCCGGTGGAGCTCCTGCTCCAATTGCTGGAGCTTTTCGTCCGCGCTCTCCTGCTGTGCAGACTGAATGCTGGTGTGATGGGCGTCGAGTTCCTGCAACGCCCGGCGTTCTGTCTGGATTCGCTGGAGGAATTCGCGCTCACGTTCATCGAACATCAGACGGGTTGAATGGAGTTCCTGTTCGAGTGTGAGCTTTAATTCACGGACAGCGGCCAGTTGCGCGTTCAATTCGCCGATCGCCTTCGTAGCCGCCTGCTGTTGTGATTCCAGCGATTCCTGATAATGCGTTTGTGCTTCGGTGGCGGCCTGGCGGGCGGCGACCAGATGAGCCGACAGTTGCTTTTCGCGCTCCTCGAGCAATTGCCGCGTGGAGGTCAATTCCTGTTCGACGGCGAGGCGTTCTTGCACCGCATTGCGCCGCTCGCCTTCAAGTTGGCCTTTGATGGCGTCCAATTCGGTCTGGCGCGCGGTCCGTTCGCTGTCGAGTTCCCGTTCGTGGAGAAGGTGCGCGGCGGCGAGTTCGGTTTCGCGCTCGATCCGTTCGGCAGTGAGGGCCGATTCGAGCTCCGCCACACTGTTGCTGGCCACCTGGAGGGCGTCTCGTTCCTTGGCGACTTTCTGCTGTTCGGCCAGAAGCATCGATTGCAGGTCGTCAATCCGCTGCATGAGAACCGCCTGGGTTTCCTGATTGGCGGCGGTGAGCTGTTCTTCGCGTTTGCGGGCAATGGCGCGTTCGGCCTGCCGGTCCTGATTGATTTGATCGAGCCGCCGTCCCCATTCTGCGCGTTCGGTCTCGAAACGCGCAAGCGTCGCTTCGTGATCGCGGCGGGCATCCTCCCAGCGCTGCTGCATCTGGGCGGTGCGTTCCTGCTCGGCCGCGGCGGCCGCGGTGGCCTTGAGCTCGTAGCCGGCTTTTGTCTGATCAATCGCATCGCGCGCTTGTGTCTGGATCGTCTGTGCCTGGGCGGCGAAATTGATTTCCAACGCGTGGCGCTCTTCGAGCCACTCGCGTTTGGCCTGGTTATGTGTCTGCACATCGGCTTTGTGACGCTTTTGGAGTTCCTGGCGCTGGGCCTCCCATTCCTCGCGCGCCGTTGCCAGTTCCGCGGCAGCTTTTTCCTGCGCGGCGGCCAATTCTGACTGGGCGTTCGCCCGGAGCGCGGCCAGTTCCGCCTCGGCTTTCGTCTGCAGCGCGGCCATGCGCGCTTCGTGATCCTGATGGATCGACTGCTTCTCCTCTTCCCAAGAGACTCTCAACTCCTGGACGCGTTTCTCGTGGGCTTCGCGCTGCCGCTGCGCATCCTGGCGGTCGCGTTCCCATTCGGCGTGCGTGCTATCCAGTTGCTGGCGGGCGGCGTCGAGCTGGCGCGTGATGCGCGCCTCGGCGATGACGGCTGCGATATAGTCGGAGGCAGCGTAGAGGCGGCGGGCGCGGTCATCGTCGAAATGGGACGGAGAACGGTCGGCGAGGATGATCACGCCGAGAATCTGGCGGCCGGGGGTTCCGATGGTGCCGGTGGCCAACGGCAGTCCGAGAACCGACTGGTATCCCTCCGGCTCCCACTCGGGGAAGAAGGCGCGGATTTCATCTGTGTTGCGGAAGAGACGGGCTTTGTGGGTTACCGCCAGCCGGTCAAAACCGGTCCCGCTGCCGCGAACGGATTCTGTTTGCTGCCTCAGTTTCTCCGACATGCCGCCCCAGCCAGTGAGAACCCATTCAGAACGGCCGGGATTGAAGAGCCACACGCCACCGCATTCCGCGCCGGCAGCGCGCACGATTTCTTTCAGCGAGAAATCGAGGATTTCGAGAAAGGCGTATGGCTGCGCGCTGATGTCGCGCAGACTATCGAACAAATCGAATCCGGCGCGCACATCATTGAGACGCTCGCGCTCCTCGGACAACTCACGCAGCCGCTCGATGGCGCCGGCGAGAACCAGCCCGATGCCGGCGGCGGCGGAGAGAGCAGACGTGACCTGCCACCAAGTCAGCCGTGTCGCCGATTCGACACCCGCTCCGGAAAGCCACGGCCAGATGCCGGTGAGAACGGCGGAGAATAAGAAGAGTACCAATCCCGCGTAGACCCGTCGCCAGCCCATGAAGCCCAATGCCCAGTACCGTTCATGCGCACGAAATGCCGTAAGCAAAAGAGCAATGCCCGTGACCAGCGGTATCAAACCCAGTAAGATCGATTCCATTATTTTCTCGCTCCCCTCAGTACCATTGGCGGGTAACAGCCCCGTAAATTCCAACAACGGAACCCGTAGTAAGACAACGGGTCACGCGTGTCAAGAGAAAACGCGTCCGGGTCCGTGCGGCGGTTATATAGTCGCCGAGGTTTAAGGCTTTGTCAGGTAATTAGTTCGCATCGCTCCCCCTGGAATCATTTTCGAATCTTTATGGCGGTATCTCCGTCTTTATATTATAACCATGGCAGCGACATTGGACCACCGTCCGACGGGCGCAAGTGCTGATTTCTGAATGAGGTAAAACAAATGAGCGATTCACAAGGCGGACATAACAAGGACGATCGCAGCCGGCTGGTCGGCGGGATCATTGTGGGCGGTATCGGCATGGTTTTCCTGCTTTCGAATCTGAATGTGATTCCGCGCATCGGCCGGATGTGGCCTTTGTTTCTGGTAGTGGTCGGTTTCGCCTTGCTGGTGGGAGCGATGCGTGGGCGGGGCGGATCGGAAACGGGATCGTCCTCGTCGTAATTCCACCGCGGTCTTCTCCTTAATCCCAAACACAATTTGGACAATCCCTATCATCAACCTGTGGGCGGTGAGCCGCCGGGCTCCAAGCCGCAGGATCCGATACTGTCGAGTCCGCCACCCGAGGACGCCTCGGCCGCACCACCTAAGAAATCACCGGGACGCGACACTTATGTCTGGGTGGTTTTCGGGATTCTCCTTTTGGCGTGGCCTTTGGCGGCGATTTTCACCGCACCGTCCGGCTTGAATGATCAGGCGGTCTACATTATGGCCGCGCGAAGCACGGTGTATTTCAACACGGGGCTGATGTCGTGGCTGATGTTCTTTCTGGTGTGGTCGGCGCAGCGCGCCGCCGGGCGGCCTTTGCGTGAGATTGGATTCGCATCACCCAGAACGTCCGATCCGCTCATCGCATTGGGGTTCCTGGTTGGGGCGAATGTCGTACTGAACGGTCTGGCGTGGCTCTTCAAGGCGGCCGGACTGGAGGTGCCGGATCTGGCGGTGAAGGCGCTGCTGCCGGTGACGAACACGGAGCGATTCTACTGGGTGCTGCTGTCGATTTCGGCCGGTGTGTGCGAGGAGAGCTGCTTTCGCGGATTTCTCCTGACGCAGGGGAAGCGGCTGATCCCATGGCCGACGGTGCTGGTTCTGGTCACGTCCGTTGCCTTTGGGGCGGGGCATCTGTATCAGGGGGTCGCGGGGGGCGTGCTCATCATGCTGTACGGTGTGATGTTCTGTGTGCTGCGTTTGTGGCGGGGAAGTCTGTGGCCGGGGGTTTGGGCGCACATCTGGCAGGACATGGGCGCGATGGCGCTGGGGAGATGGACGGGATTTTAGAAGGGCGACGTGGACAAAGAGGACGAAGTGGACCTGCACAGAGCTAAGGGTAGCAGGTGGGGGCGTGCGGGGCGGGGGCGCCGGCGAAGACAACGTCAATTGAGTTCAGGATATCGAACACATCAAAGAGCCGGTTGAAGTCGAGATCACCGGACCAGTACGGAAACGGTGCATTGGGTGATCCAGCGAAGACGAAGTCGATCATCTGTAACACGTCGAACACATCACGCAGGCCATCGTGGTTGCAGTCACCCACGAGGTAATCCGGAATGAGCGACAGAGCAACGGGGGCGCCGGGGTTGACGATGTTGGTATCGAGCGTCAGGTACCCGCTGCGCTGAAACTGCAGCCGCGTCTTGCCGAGCGTTCCGCCCGGAAACGTAAAATCGCCATGTAGATTCACGGTCGTCTGCGGCGCTCCGGGGAGATCGGGGGCGCGGACGACAGTCCCCGAGGAATCGGGATCACCGTCACAGGGGATCGCGGAGCCGGACATCGTGAAATAGTTCGCGGTGGCCACCTGCATGCTGTCGGCGGTCGCGTTGCCACTGCGATCGTACGCGGTCACCTTCACCCACCAGGGACCATTGTTGAAGCTCTCCGTGTGCCACGCCTGAGTGGCGTCGCTGGCCTCAACCACCGAGTCAGCGTCGGTGTTCGTCACGATGAAATAGTAATCGCGAATGTCGTAATCGCCATAGGTGTTGTAGGTGGCGTCATCCTGATAGATCACATTCACGTTCTGATCCCAGAACAACTGGCCGGTGAAGATGAAGGAGGTGATCGGTCCGGTCGAGAAGGTGTCGTTGCGGATCTCGTAGGTGATCCGATACGGCGCGAGCCGCCAGAAGGGATCTTGAATCTTGTCGTCGACGCGGGCGATGATATCGACCGCTCCGGACAACGTGCTGCCGGAGGGGTAGTACGTATGCGTGTTGTTCGGGAAGAAGGCGAACTGGTCGCCGGTGGCGACGGTGCGGAAGACCGGCGGCGCGGTGTCGGCGATGGCCACGAGTTCATCGAGCGGGTTGGCGATAAACGCCCAATTGGATGCCCAGGGATACCCGGAATTGCGGATTTTCACAAAGTGGCAGTGGTGGAAATTGGCAATTGGCCAGGTGACCAGATCGCCCAGGTAGGTGCCCTCCGGGACAAAATCGCCTGGCAATACCTGGATCGTGGGCTGATCGAGATGCGCATACAGCCAGCCGTCGCATTCGGCGGTTCCGGGCAGATCGCCAATGGCGACGCGCCAATGCAGACTGGCGGAGGTGGTGAGGACCGCTTTGACATAACCCGATTTCACGGCATAAACCGGCTGACCCGGTATCCCCATGACATCGATCCCCGGGTGCAGGTAGGGCGCGCCACCGTACCACTGGTACTCGCCGTAGGAGTTGCCGAGATTGTGCGATGTCGTAAGCGGTTCGAGAGGCCAGTTGATCGCCCAAGCGGTCGCCGCCAGACCCAGCAGGGCCAGGACAGTCACAGGCAGCAGGCGTGCGGGCGGTAGAGGTCTCATTGGGTCAGGTCGTCCGGGACTTACGTACCCCAAAAGATAACGCAAATTGACAGAAATGGCACCTGGAAAGGTGGGCGGCGACTTGGGATGGAAGGGCGTGTTGAAAAACTCGTTCAATCGATATCACTATCGAATCAATGGTGGGGAGGGCGAGGCTCCTGCCGAGCCTCCTTCCCGCGCGGAAACATGGCTCGGCAGGAGCCTCGCCCTCCCGCAACCACAATGCGCGCTGAGAGTGGTCGTCAGGCCAATTCAAGAGCCCTGGAAGCCCATGCAGTCCCCAAATTAGAACGGCCCCGCGTATCCCGCGGGGCCGTCGTCCCCCAATGGTGCCGGGGCTTCCCGTCCTTCCATGGCCGGGTCACCCGGGTCATTCACGGTGCTGGCATCCTGCACACAAGCCTGGCAGCCTGTTTGGTGCTCCTGCTCGGCATCATGGTGGGTTTGATCCGCACGCTGCGTTCCTTCACCCAACCTCAATACAAACTACGAGTTTGGTTATTCCCAGGTTTCCGGGAATTTTTTGGGGGATTAGGGGGGGCGCGGGGGTGAGGGCGCTGCCGCGCGGCGGTTACTTCCCCTCGGCCTCGCCACATTTGCCCTGCCGCGCTCCACCATCCGCGTCATCGCCTTCGGCGATGCCACTCCTGGTGGGCCACCAAGGCGGTACACAATTGTCAATACTGTGTGGAGCATGACATTGGCATGACACGCAGGACAATTATTATCCGAATTTGGGGTCGATTGCGGGGTGGGAGGTGTCGAAATGGAGACTGGAGAGTCGACTGAGGGCACGATGACAACGCAACCTGTCGCCATGCCAGATTCAGCGGCGCCGGTGAAAGAGCGGATCAGGATCATCCGCCGGAAAACCAACGGGCAGACCGATTGGCGGTTCTGGTCGCAGGTGTTTTGGACCGGAATCTGTCTTTGGATCGGGTGGGAGTTCTGGCGTTTTGTCAAATTCTATGAGACAGGTGCGGTGGGGACACCGCCTGGACGGCCGGCCGGAGCGGAGGCATTCCTCCCTATTTCAGGGCTATTGGGGATCAAGGACTGGATTGTCAACGGTGTGCTTAACCACATCCATCCGGCAGCGACCATCATTCTGGGGCTGGCGCTGGTGTCATCGGTGGTGTTAAAGAAGTCGTTTTGTGGATGGGTGTGCCCGATCGGGTTTGTTTCGGAGGCGGTCGGGACTACCGGTCAGAAGATCCATCGCTGGAAGGGACGTCTGCCGAAGGCGCTCGACTGGCCATTGCGGTCGGTCAAGTACCTGCTGCTGGCGTTCTTTGTGTGGGCGATCATCCTGCAGATGTCGCCGTCGGCCCTGGCGGCGTTCATCCAGTCGCCGTACAACAAGGTCGCCGACATTAAGATGTTGAAGTTCTTTACAGAGATGGACTCAGAGTCGCTTTGGATTCTTGGCGGGCTGTTTGTACTGGGGTTTGCCGTGAGCGGGTTCTGGTGCCGGTTTCTCTGTCCGTACGGGGCGTTGGCGGGGCTTGTCAGCTTCCTCTCCCCGTTCAAGATCACGCGCGTGGCGAGTGCGTGTATCGACTGCAACAAATGCAACGTCGCTTGTCCCGCACATATTCCGGTGATGCAACTGGCACGGGTACGGTCGGACGAGTGCAACAGTTGCATGGCGTGTGTCGATGTGTGTCCGAGTTCGGAAGCACTCAACCTGTCGCTGCCGAAAAATCGCGCGCGTGTGTCACGACTGGGGGCGCTGGTCGCGGTGACGGGAATCTTCGTGGCCGGAATCGGGATTGCTCAATTGACCGGGCACTGGCAGACGTCGATTACTTCCGAAGAATACTCGCAGAGGATCCCGCACATCAACGATGCGATCTACTTCCACAATCGCGGGGCGGTACAGGAGTAGGGTGGCCTGGGAATAATGGGAAGAATGGGAAGTATGCCCGCCTGCAGGAATCGAGCGGTGCGCCAATAGCAGGGTGGGCTCGGCCCACCTCGGTTTCACGAGAGCGCGTTCGTCGCGGCAGGAATCGGTGGGCGCAGCCCACGCTACGCCAAATCAAAGAGCAGAATATCAGACTGCTCCCCGCCCGTAATTGCTAACTGATCTTCACCACTGATGGCGGCGCCGTCGCCTTGCGCGAGGGGCTGCCCGTTGACGGTTACGGAGCCGCTGGCGACCTGGACCCAGGCGTGGCGGTTGGGGGCGAGTTTGTGGGTGACGGTCTTGCCGGGGCGGAGGCGTGCGGTGTAGAGGCTCGTGTCCTGATTGATCGTCACCGCGCCGTCGTTGGCGGTGGGGGACGCGATCAGAAAGAGACGGCCATTGCGCTGTTCGATCGGGAAATTCTTCTGCTCGTAGCTCGGCGTCAGGTTGCGCCCATTCGGCAGAATCCAGATTTGCAGGAGATGGACGCCTTCATCGCGCGAGGCATTGAACTCGCTGTGGGTGACGCCGCTTCCGGCGGTCATGCGCTGGACCTCGCCGGGACGGATGACCGAGCCGTTGCCCATGTCGTCCTTGTGCTCGAGGGCGCCTTCGAGGATGATCGTGATGATCTCCATGTCGCGATGCGGGTGGGTCGGGAAACCCTCGCCGGGGGCGACACGGTCCTCGTTGATGACGCGCAGGGAACGGAAGCCCATGTGCTCGGGATCGTAGTAGCGGTCAAACGAGAAGGTGTGATAGGTGTCAAGCCAACCATGATTGAAATGGCCCCGGTCGTCGGATTTGCGAATTGTTATCATTCTTGTCCCCTCTCGCTTGCGTCAGAGTGCCCCTTCAATACCACGGAATCGGGGCGGAGGTTCCCGGGGAAATGGGATTTCGGACGTAATGGGAGGGCATGCCTGAAGGATTCGACAACGGGGTGACGCCGGACTGTTCTCTCCTGCCACCACTCTGTCAGAGTGTTCGGAGCCTCCCACGGCAAGCGGCGTGTTGAAGAAGCCCTCCGAAAGATGGCGGCAGTTGTGTAAGGGGGAGGTTGCTTCGGCGCAAAGAGCCGCGCCTCGCAACGACATCACACTGGTCGTTGGCAATGCAAAGGCACAGTTGTCGTTGCGAGGAGCGTCTCCGCCGAAGGCGGAGGGAGCGACGAAGCAACCTCCCCCTTACACAACTGCCGCGATCTCGGGGATGAGTTTTTCAACAGGCCCCAAGCCGTGGGGCACCCGAGTGTAGATGATTGGGATTAGGCTGGAACGGCGTTGGTCTTCTGGATCACTTGGGCCAGGCGGTGGGCCATCTTAACGCAGTCGTTGAGGCCGACGCCATAGAAGGCATTGCCGACGACCGACAGGCCGGGGTGGCGGGCGGCGAGTTGTTCGATCTTGGCGCGGCGTTCGCGGTGGCCGAGGGTGTATTGCGGGATGCCCTGCTGCCAGCGGTAGATGCGTGTGAAAACCGGATTAGCCTTGATACCAAGGAGCGGGTCGAGTTCGCGGCGGATCGTTTGCCAGAGTTGATCGTCGGTGAGATCGAGTACTGAGGGATCACCGGCACCGCCGAGCATGGTGCGGAACTGCCTGTGGCCGGATGGGGCACGCTCGGCGAAGATCGACGAAGTCCAGATCGAACCGAGGCAGCGCATTCGCTGTGTACGCGGGATCAGGAAGCCGAAACCATTGAGGTCATGCGTGATGTCCTCGCGTTTGTGGCCAGTGGCGACGACAACAATCGGGGCATAGGGAATCGCATCCAGGGCAACCGCCAGTTCGCGGTCGAATTCGTGCAGCATGCGCGCGGCGGCAAATGTCGGACAGGCGAGAATCACGCGGCTGAAGTGCCGTGGTTCGCAACCGGCGGCGGTGACCTGCCACGAATCGCCGACGCGAGTGATTCGTTGCACGGGACGTGACAGATGGATGATTGGCCTGAATCTCTCCCCCATTCTGGTAACCAGGACATCGAGACCGGAACGGAATGAGGTCAGCCGTCCACCGGGGCCTGCGGCGCTGCCGGATTTCTTCTTCGGCACTCCCGACGCGCGTTGCTCCCGTTTCTTCTGGCGCATCTTGGCGATCATCGCGCGAACGAGGCCGCCGTATTCGACTTCCATTTCGCGCATGATCGGGAAGCACGACGGCAGCGAGAGTTCTTTGGCGACACCGCCATAGACACCGGAAACCATCGGATCGACGAAGGTCTCGGCGGCGCCACGACCGATACGGCGCGCGGCGAAATCGAAGACCGACTCGTCGGAGTCATCGCGCCGGGCGCGGATGAAGGGCTCGGCGAAGATGCGCAGTTTTTCGGAGGGACTCAAAAGGCCGGTCGTCAGGATCGCCGGAGGCGAAAACGGGACGGGATGCAGACGGCCGTTCTTGACGATGAAACGCGCTTCGCTTTGATCATTGGCCGGTTCGAGCATTCCGCGCAGGCCGATTTCATCGACGAGTTGCAGAGTCAGCGGCTCACGATCCAGAAAGCCATTGGGACCCCAATCGACGGAATATCCGTCCGTCCGGTCGGTCCCGATCGTGCCGCCGAGACGATCCGACGCCTCCCACAATTCCCACGAGCCGGGATTCGCGTCCAAGCCGAGCCAGTGCGCCAGGGCGAGGCCGGAGATACCGCCGCCGATGATCAGGCCGTCGTGGGTGCTGGGCATAAGGCTACGCTCCTGGCCTGTGCGTGATGGCCGGACAGGAGTGTCCGGCCCACCGATGGATAATTCGGTTTTGGGAGTCGCAGGGAACGGGAGGGCGAGACTCCATGGCGGTCATACGGTACGTGAGAAGATCGGTTTTTTGACCGTGGCGTTTTCGGTGAGGCGCGGGAGGTAGGCGTCGAACACCATGGCGATGTTGCGCACGAAATGGCGGCCAAGCGGGGTCACGACCAGTGCGTGATCGGCACGCGTCAGAAGACCGTCATCGTAGAATTCGCCCAAGTGGCTCAGATCGTCTTTGAAGTACGACTCGCTGTCGATTCCGAACTGCCGGTCGAGCTCGGCGAAATCCAGACGCATGCGGCACATGATTGCGATGATGGCTTCGCGGCGGATTTCGTCGTCACGGGTCAGGCTCCAGCCCCGGTAGACAGCCCAGCCAGACTCATCGAGACGGCGGTAGTAGCCGCCCAGACGTGAGTCATTTTGGATAAACCCGCCTCCGATATCGCCGATCGAGGAGACACCGAGGCCAACCATATCACGTGACAGTGAAACCGTATACCCCATAAAGTTGCGGTGGAGGTGGCCGTTATCAAGCCCCTGAGCCAATTCATCTTCCGGAAGTGCGAAGTGATCCATACCGATGGGCATATAACCGGCATCGATGAGTTGTTCAATGGCGGTGGCGAAGAGGGCGAACTTGTCAGGACCGGCTGGCAGGTCGGCTTCGTTGATTTGCATCTGGTGTGGTTTCACCCACGGCACATGCGCGTACGAATAGACGGCGAGGCGGTCGGGGCGCCACTTGACAACCTGAGCGATTGAACGGCGGAAATCGGTGAGGGTCTGGCGGGGCAGGCCGAAGACCAGGTCCATGTTGATGCCGGCGAAGCCCAGTTCGCGACCGAGCATGAAAGTCGCCTCAGTCTGCTCCACTGTCTGGCCACGCCCGATTGCAGATTGGACTCCAGGCGTTAGATCCTGCACGCCCATGGACAGGCGATTGAAGCCGAGCTTGCGCAAGTGACGGAGTTGTTCGGGACTGGTGACGCGAGGATCGACCTCGATGCCGATCTCGGCTGAGGGATCGAAGTCGAAAGCCGTGTGGAGCTTGTTCCACAGTTGATCGATCTGCGGGATACGCAGGAAAGTCGGCGTGCCGCCACCCCAGTGCAGTTGCAGGAGGCGCCGTTTGCTGCCCAGCTTGGCGGCGGTGTTGTCGATTTCGCGGAAGAGATACCCCAGGTAGCGCTCCACCGTGTCCTGGCGCTGGGCGATGACGACATTGCAGCCGCAATATGTGCAGCGTTCCTCGCAAAATGGGATGTGCACATAGGCCGAGACGGGACGGTCGGAGTCGGCAAAGTTCGCCAGGTGTCTTTCGTAGTCGACTGGGCCGAACTCTTCGGTCCAGACCGGGACAGTCGGATACGATGTGTAGCGCGGCCCGGGGCGGTCGTATTTCCGCAGCAGGTCGGTCGGAACGGCGAAATAGCGGCTGGGCTGGCTCATCAGGATTCTACGGCGCTAACGGCGACGGATTTGATCGTCTTAATTCGCCTTCGGTGGACGTGAGTGGACCACATTCACAAGAGCATGCACGTTGGCTTCGGGCGTATTGGGCATGATCCCATGGCCGAGATTGAAGACATGGCCCATGCCGGAAGCATCCATCTGGGACATTACGGTTCGAGCGCGTTTCTCGATCTCATCGACAGGCGCCATGAGCGCGATCGGATCGAGATTGCCCTGCAAGGCCGTTTGGGTCGGGCATTTTGCCGCAGCCATCGGCAATTGGGTACGCCAGTCGACACTCAAAACATCGCATGGGATATCTCTAAGAACTTCAATCAGATGCGACGATCCGTTAACGTAAACGATGACCGGCGTATTGGGTCGCCGAACCTTTCGGACAATCGACTGCATGTGCGGCAAGATCCAATGGCGATAGTCCTCGGGTGACAGCACGCCGCCCCAGGAATCGAAGAGTTGGACGGCATCGGCGCCGGCATCGATCTGGGCATTGAGGTAATCGGCCACACCGTCGGCAAGGTGCGACATGAGCTTCTGGGCGGCCTGGGGTTCGCGGTAGAAGAACTCGCGGGCGACGGCGAATTCGCGCGAGGTGGCGCCCTCGATGGCATAGCAGGCGAGGGTGAACGGCGCGCCGGAGAATCCGATCAACGGCACCGATTCCGGGAGGCCACGGCGTGTCAGACGAATCGCATCGGTGACGAAGCGAAGACTGAATGAGGGATCGAGCCGGGCCAGTCCGGCGACATCGGCGGCCGATCGGATGGGGCGGGCGATCTTAGGACCGCCGTCGCCGAAATGCACCGGCATACCCATCGGAGGGAAGACGACCATGATGTCCGAGAAGATGATTGCGGCATCGAGATCGAAATCGGTGATCGGTTGCAGGGTCACCTCGCAGGCGACCTCGGGAATTGTGCAGACTTGCTCAAAGGAGTATTTCTCGCGGACCGCGCGGTAGGTGGCCTGGTAACGTCCGGCCTGGCGCATGATCCAGATCGGGCGGCGGCGCACCGGACGGCCATAGCAGGCTTCAATGAAATCACGTGTCATGGTCAAACTGGGTTTCTCCCTTGATGCCACTCCCGCACCAAGCAGTGCGGTTCAGGCGCTCTGCTCTGGGGGAACGAATTTGTAGCCGGCGCCGAAGACGGTCAGGAACATGGTGGGGTTGGCCGGGTCGGATTCGAAATGTTTGCGCAGGCGCAGGATGAAATTATCGATGGTACGGGTGGTTGGGTACGCATCGTAGCCCCAGACGCCATCGAGAAGCGCATCACGGGCAACGACCTCGCCGGGATGCTCGGCGAGGAATTTGAACATCATGCATTCTTTGCGGGTCAACGACACTGGCCCGCGCGGGCCGACGCCCTCGAATGTCTTGAAGTTGATCATGCTGCCGGCAAAGTGGAACTCGTCCGGCACCCGTCCGGGCGTGGCGAACCAGGCCTGCCGGCGAAAGATGGCTTTGACGCGCAGGAGAAGTTCTTTGAGCGAGAACGGCTTGGTGAGGTAATCATCGCCGCCGACCTCCAGACCCAGGATGCGGTCGTCCTCATCGCCACGCGCGGTGAGGAACAAGATCGGTACGCGTCCGGCCTCGGCGCGAATCTGGCGGCAGACATCGATGCCGGAGATACCAGGGAGCATGACATCGAGGAGAATCAGATCGATCGGGGCGGAACGGTAGATCTCCAGCGCGGCGTTGCCATCGCCGACGACGATCGCGCGGTACCCTTCCATCTCCAAATTGAGTTGCAGCCCCTCGGCAATGTGGGCTTCATCCTCAACGATTAGAATCGTGCGATCCATGCTGCGGCAGTCCTTCAGGCCGTGATCAACGGCAGGCGGATTTCGATAGTTGTGCCCTTGCCGGGGCCATCCGAGTGGACACTCACCCGCCCGCCATGTGCATCGACAATTTCCCGCACCAGATACAGTCCCAGTCCGGAGCCAGCAACGCGCCGGGTCATTTCGTCGCCAGCCCGGAAGAACCGCTCGAAAACTCGTTTCTGATCCGCCGGCGACAGGCCAACGCCCCGGTCGGCCACGGTGATGATCGCTTCTGAATCCGAGTGGGTCAAGCCAAGCTGAACTGATTTGTCACCGCTTACATGCTGCGAGTATTTAATCGCGTTATCAAGAACCGCACCGACCGCACGGCGCAGGTGGCGATAATCGGTGCGGGCACGAAGGCCGGGAGGAATCTGGGTCTGCCAGCGGATTCCGGCGCGTTCGGCACGGGGGCGATACAGCTCGCTGTACGATTGAATTGCAGCAGACAAGTCTGTGTCGACGAGTTGCGGGTGATAGGTCTCCCGGGACAAGGTGGCGGCTTCGAGGACATCATCGACCATTTCCTCGAGACGGATGACATCCTGGGTGATCTTGTCCATGACCTCACGGCGCTTGGCGTCGCTCAACTCACGGGCGCTGACGGTTTCGGAGAAGAGGCGAATCGACGCCAGCGGCGATTTGAGTTCATGCGTTACTGCTGCCAGGAAGTTCTGCTGCTGACGTTCGAGCGCGGCGCTCTGTCGCAGGGCGCGGTGGATAGACAGCGCGCCGATTAAAATGAGCAGGAGAAAAAAGATCCCCTCGGAAACGAACATCCGCACCCGTCCGCGCCGTCCTTCGAGGACCAGCTCCGCCTTGGCCGGGTCGATGGAGAGCCGGGCAACGGTCAGGGCATCGCCGGGTGATTTCGAAGAGTCGGGGCCGGATTTGTAGAGAACGTCGGGGAAAAATATCCGGAGCCAGTCCCGGGCGGCCTCGGTCGAAAAGTAGATGGTCGCGCGATTCTGGCTGATCGGGATCGTCAGCGATCCAATGACAGGCTCGTTGCTGGAACCGGGGATGGTTCGGGGCCCACTCTCCCCTTCCAGTTCGATCGATGTGAACGCCGGCAAACCGCCCAAGCGACCACCCAGTACTTCACCCTCCGTCAGGCTCGACCAGGAGGCACTCAGAGAATCAGACAGGCGACCGGACCAAGTTCGCCAGGAATCGGCTGCCTGATAAAGCTCCAGATCGAGAGAGCGCTCCAGGGCGACGATATCGCCGGGGACATTGGTCACCTGAAAGATGATCCACCAAGTCATCTGCGCGACAAAAAGCGCGGTCATGATCCAGAAGATGACCGCGATGCGGCGTGGTTGTCTGGTGGTGAGTGATCTCATGGCGCAGTTGCACCCAAAGGCGGCATCGTGTTCAACCCTTCGGCGAGAACCCCGGCGGCGCGGTTGAGCGCGTCGTCGTCGTGGGACAAGCTCAGGAAGCCCACTTCATAGGCCGAGGGCGCCAAATAGATACCATGATCCAGGGCAAAGTGAAACAGGTATCGATAGCGGGCCGCGGAGGCAGTGTCCAGGGCGGCCGGGTCAGTTGGGGCGTGCGAGGAGGCCAGGTAAAGCCAGAAGATCGAGCCGATCCGGGTCAGCGCCACACCCAGACGTTCGAGATTGGCCTGCTGACGGAGTGTAGCTTCGAACTTCGCGCCCATCTGCTCGAGACGCTCGTAGGCGTTTTCCGCTTCGATGACCTCAAGGGCGGCAAGACCGGCGGCCATGGCGACCGGATTGCCGGATAGGGTACCCGCCTGATAGACTTTCCCCAAGGGAGCGAGGTGCTGCATGATGTCACGCCGTCCGCCGAACGCGCCAACGGGCAGGCCGCCACCAATGATCTTGCCGAAGGTCATCAGATCGGGGGTGAATCCGAATCGCGCGGCGGCGCCACCGAATCCGAGACGGAAGCCGGTGATGACTTCATCGGAGATCATGAGGGCGCCATGACGATGCGCCAGATCGGTGAGATCGCGGAGGAAATCTCCCTGCGGGAGAATCAGGCCATTGTTGGCGGGAACCGATTCGGCGATGACACAGGCAATTTGACTGGGGTAGCGATCAAAGTACGCGGCCACCGAGGCGAGGTCGTTGTAATGCGCAACGAGTGTCGATTGCGCAATCCCCGTGGGCACGCCGGCGGATGAGGGAGTGCCGAAAGTCGCGAGGCCGGAGCCGGCTTGCACGAGGAGAAAGTCAGCGTGGCCATGGTAGCAACCGGCGAATTTGATGATCAGGTCGCGTCCGGTGAAGCCGCGCGCGAGGCGGATGGCTGACATGGTGGCTTCGGTGCCGGAGGAAACAAAGCGGACTTGTTCGACCGGCTGGACGAGCGCGCAGACTTCCTCGGCGAGCAGCACTTCGGCCTCGGTGGGGGCACCGAAGGAGCTGCCGTCTTTGGCGGCACGCTCAATGGCGGCCAGGACACGCGGGTGGGCATGGCCCAGAATCAGCGGTCCCCAGGACAGACAGAAATCGATATATGTGCGGCCATCGACATCGGTCAGCCGGCAACCCTCTCCCCTCTTGATGAAACGTGGAGTTCCACCGACACCGCCGAAGGCACGAACCGGTGAATTCACGCCGCCGGGTATGACGTTGGCGGCACGAGCGAACAGTGAGTCAGAGGTGGGCATGGGGCTCCGGATTGGGGAATAGAGAATAGGACCTATTGGGCCTATAAGACCTATTAGGACAGCCATTTTTCGCGGAGGAGATCACGCAGGTGATAGGTCAGGATGATGGAGGCTCCGGCACGGGTGATGGCGGTCAGGTTCTCGAGGACCAAGTCGCGTTCGGCGGCGAATCCTTCTTTGGCGAGCAGTTTGACGGCGGTGTATTCGCCGGAGACATTGTACGCCGCAATCGGGACATCGGTCGATTCGGCGAGATCGGCGATGATATCCAGATAGGCCAATGCCGGTTTCACCATGATGACATCGGCGCCTTCGTCGAGATCAAGCTGTGCTTCGACCCGCGCTTCGCGGCGATTGCGCCAGTCCATCTGGTAGGATTTGCGGTCGCCGTGCTGGGGTGCGGATTCGGCGGCGCCACGAAACGGGCCGTAGTACGACGACGCGTATTTCGCTGTGTAGGCCAGAATGCCGGTGCCGGTGAATCCGGCGGCATCGAGCGCCTGACGGATCGCGCCGACGCGGCCGTCCATCATGTCGGATGGGGCAACCCAATCGACGCCGGCCTCGGCCAGCTTGACCGCCATGCGGGCGAGGACATCGAGAGAGGCATCATTATCGACTTCGGTCCCGCGGATGACACCGCAGTGGCCGGAGTCGGTGTAAGCACACAGACAAACATCCGCCGAGATAAAGAGGTCGGGACCGAATTCCTTGCGGAGTGCGCGGGTTGCGACCAGGACTGGGTTATCGTCGGCGTACGACGATTCGGCTCCCGGAGATTTGTGGTCGGTGACGCCGAAGAGCATGATGCGTTGGATGCCCAGCTTGAGGTCGGCGGCGATGGAGCGGCGGAGCTGATCGGGCGACTCGCGGAGGATTCCTGGCATGCCCGGAATCGGAAACGGCGCCGGCTGGTTCTGTCCCACGAAATAGGGCTGGATCATCCGGTCAGCAGAGAGGCTGGTCTCGGCGACCATGGCCCGAATGATGGGACTGCGGCGTAAACGCCGGGGACGTCTAAACTGGGAATAGTCCATGGACTACCTCCGCAAGGCCCTCAAGTGACCGGTCGACCGCCTCCCACACCAGGGGAAATCCGGCGGCGATCAGTGCATCCGTGGTCGAGGGGCCAATCGACACGGCGGGGATATGCATGGGGAGAGTCCGGCAGGCCAGGAGAAATTTCACGGCGCTGGGACTGGTGAAAACAATGACATTGGGATCGGGCAGGGCCATGAGGGTCTGATCGAGATCCGGATGCTGGATTGTGTCATAGCAGACAAAGCGCTCCAACTGCAGGCCGCTTTCGCTGGCAATGCTCTCCAGATCGGCCGAGGCTTTCGCACCGCACGGAAAGAGAATGGGGCCGGGGTTCTTATGAACGAAGGAAACGAATCGTTCGCCGAGCGATTGGGCATCCGCGACATCGGAGACGAAATCGAGACGCCAGCCCTGGCTCTTGATCGCGCGGGCGGTCTTGTTGCCAACGGCAGCGATTCGCACATGGGCGGGAAGAGTGACACCGGCGTCGGAGAGCAGGCGGGCGAACTCGGTGACGGTGGTCTGGCTGGTGAAGAAAGCCCATTGGTACTTGGCCATATCACTCGCGATGCGGGCTTTCTGCGCCGGGTCCCCCGCCGGTACCGCGTAAAATACGGGAATGGCAGAGACCTCGAACCGGTCGGGATCGCAATCGGCGCAGAACTCATCGACGCGCGCCGGCTCACGGGTTATCCAGATTCGGGTGCGGTCACTTTGTGGATTTGGCGGAGGCGCCGCGCCACGGAGATACGTCACGGCACGTTCGGCCAATTCTTCCTTGTTCTTTCCCGCGACCACCACCCGAAGTGGTTCGCGCGGATTGGTTGTGCCGAGGAAAAGACGCAGGCGGAAGTAGGCGCCAACATGATCAACGGCGGTGCCCAGCGGGAGGAGACAGCCGCCCTCGAGGCGGCGCAGAATCTCGCGTTCGAGCCAAATGACATCGGCGAGAAGCGGATCGGCGATTTTGGCGATGGCCGCTTTCGCGGCAGAGTCTCCCTGCCGGATCTGAACAGCGAGCGCCCCCTGGCCGGGCGCCGGGACGAAGACGGTCTCCGGCAGGCGGAAGGCGCGCAGTCCCTCGAGCGGCAATTCCAACCGTTCGACGCCGGCGGTGGCAATCAGAATCGCATCGAATTCGCCGTCGCGGAGTTTGCGCAACCGGGTGGGAACGTTTCCACGCAAAGCGACGACGTTCAAATCGGGACGAAGGAATCGAACCTGGGCGACACGGCGCGCGGAAGTCGTTCCGACCCTGGCACCATCCTTCAGGTGAAGGGTCAGCGACTCATCAACCGCATCGGGACGGGCAAGGAGCATGTCGCGACGGTCGGCGCGTTCGATCAAGCCCCCCAGCATCAGGCCATCGGGCATGCGGGTTTGAAGGTCTTTCAGGGAGTGGACGGCGACATCGACAGACTGATTGAGGAGGGCGTCTTCGATCTCCTTGGTGAAGAAGCCCTTCCCTTCCATCTTGTCAAAAGTCGCGGTCTGATCGCGGTCACCCTGCGTTTTGATGATGACCAATTCGGCATCGACGCCGGCCTTCTGGAGCAACAAGGCCCGCACGAGGCGGGCCTGCCACAAAGCGAGATCGCTACCGCGTGTCCCAAGTTTCATTCGGATTGCGACTCCGTACCGCAGGCGGCCGACTCATCGACGTGCCCGTCGAGGATGCACGCTCTCCCCTGCTTTTGCGCACAGCGATTGGCAAGCGGATCATCGGTCTGGACCTGTGGCATTGGGCGTGTCTGCATGCAACCGTATCCTGCGATCATCGAGCAATCGCCCCGGGAGGTGTCGGCCTGTTCGGCGAGCGCCCCCACGGGGAGCTGGTTGGTGTAGCGCACCAGCTTCTCCACCCAGTAGCTGATTGCGGCGCGGTCATCCGCGCTGAGGTGATCCAAGCGTGTGGCGAAGAGTTTGTCAAGGCCTGTTCGGGCATAAGCGAGGGCTTCGCTGAGGGTGGAGGCGAAAACCGGGCGGAACTGGCGCTCGGCGTTCTCGCGATGGGCGCGGGCGATTTCGAGTTCGACGATCTGTTCGGCCTGGTCGACGGCGACAAATCGGGCGCGGCGATTGGTGTCGGCGATGGTCTGGAAATAGGGAATGTCACGCAGGATGACATTGGGTGACTTCCCCACGACCGGGTCGAAGTCGCGCGGGATTGCCAGATCGATCAACAGGAGCGGTGAGAGAGCGTTGCGCTCCCAACGGATGCGGTCGATCTTCTCCTGATCAAAGAGCGGATCGGCCGAACTGGTCGAGGAAAAGATGATATCGACGTCGGGGGGCTGGGCGAGGAATTGGTCGAGCGAAACGGCGCGGCCGGAGTACTGCTCGGCAAGTGTCTGCGCCTTGGCCACGGTGCGATTGACGAAGATGATCTTAATGCCATCCTGAGTGCGGAGATGATCGGCAAGTTTGCCGGCCATCGGGCCGACGCCGACGATGGCCACGGCGGAGGATCCCCATTTGGCCAGGTGTTCATCGACGGCGGTGGAGACGAGTGTGGCCATGGAGACGGCGTGCTCGCCGAGCGGGGTTTCGCGGCGGATCTTCTTGGCGACCCGGAACGCCTCGGCGAAGATGGCTTCGAGGCGCGGGCCGATCAGATTCAGGGTGCGGGCTTCGACCAGTGCGTCTTTGACCTGTCCGAGAATCTGGGCTTCACCGACGACCATCGAATCGAGGGAGGCCGAGACACGATACAGGTGTTTGACCGCGCGGAAGGCCGAATAGGCGTAGATGTCGGCGGGACCGAATTCCACTTTCTCACGGTCCCGCAGAAAAAAGTCCAGGAGCCGGTTGCGGTAGACGTTACCGGCGGGGCCTTCCTGGGCGACGTAGTAGAATTCGACGCGATTGCAGGTAAAGACCGGCGTCAATTCTGCAAACCCGCATGCTTCCTTGAGCGCCGTGAGAACTGTGGCGCGGGAATCAGCGGGAACGGTCATCGCCTCCAGGAGGCGGAGACTTCCCCCGCGGATCGAAGCACCGATTACACCAAATGAAATCATCGACATATCCCCTTGCCGTCCATCCTTTACGCGGGATCGGCGACGCACGTGCAAGAAATAAGGATGAAATTAGTGGATGTCATGCGCGTGTCAAAGCAGGTGATTTTTGTCACAATCTCCGGCTCCTGGGTTGCCTATCTCTTAGTACACCAAGGGGGGCAAAATTGTTGCCGATGACAGCCTTTTTGCGCACCTCGGGGTTGCTGAGACATCGGGGATGTCATACGGGTGTCATTGACGGATCGGAGGACTAACTGGTCCGGGACCGACGGAAGGACCAGGCCAACAGCGGCGGCGTGATCAGGGTCGTGATGATGATCATGATCACAACGGCGGAGTAGATGTCGGGGCTGACGATCTTCTCCCCTGCGACACTGAGGCCCATGCCGACACTGGCAAAGATCAGGCCGACTTCGCCACGAGGGATCATGCCGATACCGACGATCCAGCGGTTGGTGGAGGGCGTCACGACGCCGAGCGAGGCGAACTGTTTCCCTGCTATGGCCACGATCGTGAGTACGGCCGCGAAGATCAGAAGCGACGCGTGTCCGAAGGTCGTGAGATCGACCCCCATGCCCATGCGCACGAAGAAAATCGGAACGAGAAAAAGCGCGATCGGGTCGAGCAACTCATCGAGATGGTGCTCTGCGAGTTTGGGAAGATCGCGGTAGTACACCTCGTCTAAGATCAGGCCCGCTGCGAAGGCACCCACGATCGGAGCGAGACCGGCCTGGGCGGCCAGGTATGAGAGGAGAAAGCAAGTGAAGAGGGCGGTGATGAGCAGCATCCCATGAACCCGCAGGTAGTTTGCCGCGCGGAACAACCAGGGATAAATCACGCGACTGAGGACGATCGCGCCCACGAGGAAGAAAATGGCCTTGGCCACGAGCCACAGGATGGCCAGAGAGGACATCGATTGCCCGCCGCCGGCCGCGACAATGATGCCGGAGACGATGGCGAGAATCATAAGACCCATGATGTCGTCGAGGACGGCCGCACCCAGGATGATACGAGCCTCGTTGGTCTGCGTCCGGCCAAGGTCTTTGAGGACACGCGCGGTAATCCCAACGGATGTGGCGGTCAGGGTCGCACCGAGAAAGACATGCATATAGACCGAGGCATCGGGGAAGAACCAGGCGCCCACGAGCCAGCCGAGCCCGAATGGCACAATCACGCCGCACGCAGCGACCAAGAGTGAAGAGAGCCCGACTTGCATCATTTGGGACAGGTCGGATTCCAGTCCGACTTGGAACAAGAGCAGGATCACGCCAAGTTCCGAGAGGATCTCAATCGTATGCGACATCTTGATCGGCTCGAACCAGTGGACGCCGATCAGCGCCAGATTCCCCAGCAGGATACCGAGGACCAGCTCGCCCATCACCGCGGGCTGGTTCACGCGAGTGGCGCCACTGGCGCCAAGGCGCGCCAGTGGGAGGACGATCACCAGCGTGAGGAGCACGGTGACGATGGTGTCGGGGGGCGGCATGGGTTAGCGGGCTCCACTGGGGGTTGGGGCGATGGGAAGAATGGGAAGCATGGGAATCATGGGTTGTCGTTAGCGGCGGTTGGCGGCGCCGGTGCCACCGGGCATTTGTTCGGGGTCGATGCCTTCGCGTTTCAGGAGAAAGCATTTGTGCTGGGGGCTGCCGCCGTAACCGCCGAGGGAGCCATCGGATTTGATCACCCGGTGGCAGGGGACGAAGATCGGAAAGGGATTTTTGCTCATCGCGGTGCCGGCGGCGCGCGCCGCACCGGGGCAACCGGCCCGGGCGGCGATCTCGCCATACGACATGGTCTGCCCGTATGGAATCCTTGCGGCGACTTGCAGGGCTTTGCGGGTGAACCCGTCCACCCGGGACCAGTCGATCTTGAGTTGGAATGACCTCCTGGTTCCGGCAAAGAACTCCGTGAGGTTGCGGCGCGTTTCGGCCGTGGCTTTCCGATCCTTGATCACGGTCACACCGGAGTGGATCAACTGCTCGACGAAATCCATCTCGGTGCAGCCGACATCTACGCGCCAGATTCCTCTCGGGCCGACCGCGAACCAGACATCGCCGAAATGCTTGACGGCAATCATGTCGTAGACGACTCTCATCACGCGAGCCCCGGAGTTTCCCCGAACCAGCCCCAACTCATGACGCGAAAGGTATGTGGTGATCCCGCCGTTGGCAAAAGAAGAACCCCGCCCCATGCTGAACACGGGACGGGATTCTATCGGCGAACCGTTGGGATTGATCAAGCCCATCGGCGCGCCATCGGAGCCTAAAGCTCCCTCAATGACGCCCGGGGCTAAACCTCGGTCACCTCACTGATCCTGCATAAACCCATTGGATCACCTCCTTCCCCAGTGTACTGGGAAGATAAAATTCGGCCAGGGGCTGTCAAGAGGAAATGTGACCAAATGGGTGGTAGATTGGCCAGCGCCGCGAAGGGCCGGATGGATCAGCGCGTACGCAAGACCGAGGGCGGGGGCGCCCCTGCCACATTCCCCTTGCCGCCCGGTGGCCCCGGTGTAACTTCTGTTCTGGTCGCGTAAAGGGTCAGGAGGCTGGCGGAGATGACAGACATCATCAAACGGGAGACTGTGTTTGCGGCCGCGGTGCTGGCCCTGGTTGCGGGGGTGTTCTGGCTGTTTTTCCGCATCATGGCACCGTTTTTCGCGCCGATTGCGTGGGGTGTGATCCTGGTCGTAACCGTACAGCCGCTGTACGTTCGGGTCCGGTCACGGATACACAGCAAGGGGCTGTCGGCGTTTCTCATGACGCTTCTGGTGGCCCTGGTTATCATTGTACCACTCGTCCTATTGAGTTTCGCGCTGGTCGGCGAGATCTCCGACCTGTACACGCGCGTGGAGAGCATGGTCGCGGCGCAGGGCGCCGGCTTAATGGATTTGAATTCGCAGCCCTGGGTTCAATCGATGACGCGTCATTTGCAGGGGTTGGCGGATCTGTCGAAGCTGGATCTGAACAAGGCGGCATTGGATGCGTTGGGAAAGGTCTCGTCGTTCGTGGTGTCGCACACCACGAGTCTGCTGGCGAATATCGGACGCACGATCCTGCAGTTCCTGCTGGTCCTTCTGACGATGTACTACCTGTTCAAGGACGGCGGTGCACTGACGGAAGTGCTGTCGGATTCAATTCCTCTGCCCCGCGCGCGTTCGGGGAAGATTCTGGAACACATCACCGACGTGGTACGGGCTACGATCTATGGCGGGCTGGCGGTCTCGGCCCTGCAGGGTTTGCTGGGCGGAATCATGTTCGGGATCATGGGGATTCCCTCGCCGGTCTTCTGGGGCGTGGTGATGATGGTCCTGACACTGGTGCCCTTGTTGGGAGCGTTTCTGGTCTATCTGCCGGCGGGGGCAATCTTGATTCTCCAGGGTTCGATCATCAAGGGGATCATACTGGCGGCATGGGGCCTGGGGGTTGTCTCGCAGATCGATAATGTTCTGAAGCCGATGCTGCTCTCCGGGCATACCCGGCTTCATCCGATTCTTCTGTTTTTCTCCATCATGGGCGGACTGCAGGTTTTCGGTTTCCTTGGCATGGTGCTGGGGCCGGTGGTGGCGTCGGTGTTCGTCGCGGTGTTTGATTTGTATCGGGACGCGATCAGGCAACCGGAGGAGGTGACCGTGGCGGACGGCGGAGAGTAAGCGGCGAAGAGTGGTGGGCAGAGCCCACCCTCTCGAGTTTGGCCTTTAACTAGACATTGGTGATAGGTGGTGCTGTGGGGTGTTGATTTGCCTTGACATTGGCGGGGGGTTTTGTCTAGTTATATGACTAGATCATACCAGGAGGTGATTGATGGGA
>JAKAKI010000041.1:0-3815 GCA_021813505.1 bacterium
CGGACAAGTTCTACACGCTCGGATTTGTGACCTCGACGGCGGGGCCGACGGATGCGGATTTGCTCGCGACGACGAAGAAGGCGTGGCGGTACGCGTTCGGGTGGAAGAACATTGTTAAGTACGATACTCTGCTTCCGAACACGCCGAAATCGTACCGCTATGCCGCACTGGGGTCACATGAGAATGGGCCGGCAAGCGGGTGCTGTGGCTGTGTGGTCACCGAGGTCTCGGACCTCAATAACTCATTCGCAATTGTCCCCGATGCGAATAACTGTACCGGGACCATCGACTTTTCACCGCCTCCGTGGGGAGGGACATCGACGGCGACATTCCGTGTGAGCACCCCGCCCTGTGGCGGTCCGACTTATACCGATGACTGGACGATTTCGATTTGGGCAGAGGGCGGCTGCAACTGTCCCAATCTAGGAGACCTGAACAGCGATATGGGAATCGATGTCTTCGACGTGATCGCGGAGATTGCGATCGCATTCAGCGGGGCTGTGGATGTTCAGGATCCGGGCTGCTGGCATACGCGAGGGGATGTTGCGAATGGTGATAGTCTGGTCGATGTGTTCGACGTCATCAAAGAGATTGGAATTGCGTTTAGCGGTGACCGTCCCGACGAACCGTGCATGGGGTGGTGAAGTCCGCGACTGGGGGAGGGTTGAGTGGTTCTGGCGACATAGCTCGACCGGCAGGATCACCGCTTAGACCCCAGTGGTGTGTTGAAGAACCGCCCATCGTAGATTCGAAAGGCCGGACAGGAGTGCTCGGCCAACCGATACCGGTACGAAGGTCTCAATCCGGCTCGGTCTCCCTTGGACTCGCAGTCTCCTGACACTCCCAAGAGCCCCTCGAAATACCCTCAAAAACCCCTCTTTGCCCACCGGCCGCAATTGCGTTTATTGAGCGGTTATGGCGCGAATGACACCCCGGCTGGGTCCGCTCGGATCGCTCACCCTGGCGGGAATCTATCTATGCCTGACCGCGGGTCACGCTTGCGCCCTTCAGGTCACCGCGAAAGCCGACACCGCCAGGGTCCGGGTGGGACAAAAGGTCGTCATTACCGTCTCCGGAAGCCGCTCCGACGCATCGGGTGACCCCCAGTTTGCCGGGGCCGCCATCAATGCTGGTTCCGCCTGGAAACTCGGTGGCCAGATCACGCAGTCGCCGACCCGTGTCGGAGATCAGATCGTCAAGAATTGGCAGTTCGAACTGATCGCGTTGACCCCCGAATCATCCCGGGTGACCCCGGTTGTCTATCTGGGGGGGGACCCATCCTTAGGCCATCGGGCCGACTCCATCCTTGGTGCGCCGGTTTTGCTGATCATCCTCCCAATTCCGCAACGCCCGATCTGGCCCTGGGTTGCCGGGGCCATCGCCGCCGTAGCTGTTCCCGCCTTCTTGATCTTCCGTTCCATAAAGAAGCGGCGGGAAGAGGTCTTCGAACGGCCCCTCGGAACCCCGCTCGAGGAGGCGCTGGAGATGCTCGCAGCCATCCGCGCCAACCGCCGTGAGGACCGCTCCGAGCGTTATCTGGCCGACCTGGAACGTCTCCTGGAGGGCTATGTTTCAAGGAAGACAGGGGAGACCCTGACGGGCCGGACCGCCGCCGAGATCGTGGCCATCGTCGCGTCCAAATCGGCAAAACCTGAGACTTTGGAAGCCCTGAATGCCATTATGCAGACCTGCGCAGCCGCCCGTTTTGGCGGTGCCCGCGTGTCCATCGAAACTCTTGTTTCCCTTGATGATCAAGCGCGTCAAACCTTGGAACAGATGGACCGGGAATGGGTATGAAATACTCCGATTGCCCGGCTCGGCACATGGGGGCCGGGACGGAGGAAATCAGATGAGGCTTGTCCCCAGACGGCAGTGCCTTCGGTGAAATTTGAATGACCTGAAAGTGAGGATTTGATGCATCCGGATATCGAAGCGATCCAAAGAAAAGTTGAAAGCAAAAGCGCCTTCTGCCGGACCCTGACCGATTCCATCGGCCAGATTATCGTCGGCCAGCGATACTTGGTCGAAAGACTCTTGATTGGGCTATTGGCGGATGGGCATATCCTTCTTGAGGGTGTCCCCGGCCTGGCCAAGACGCTCTCGGTCAAGACCCTGTCGACCGCCATCCGGGCCCGGTTCCAGCGTCTGCAGTTCACTCCGGACTTGCTGCCTGCCGACCTCATTGGCACGCTCGTCTACAATCCGGCCAGTGGCGAATTCAAAGTCCGCAAGGGACCGATCTTCGCCAATATCATCCTTGCCGATGAAATCAACCGCGCCCCGGCCAAAGTGCAAAGCGCCCTCCTCGAGGCGATGCAGGAACGCCAGGTCACGATTTCCGATCAAACCTACCCGCTCCCCGCGCCATTCCTGGTGCTGGCGACGCAGAATCCGATTGAGCAGGAGGGGACGTACCCGTTGCCCGAAGCCCAGGTCGACCGCTTCATGCTCAAAGTCATCGTCGGTTACCCCGACAAAGCCGAAGAACGCCTGATCATGGACCGCATGACCGGCCCCTCCGAGGTCAGTATCCAGCCGGTGATCTCCACCGAGGAGATTCTCGAAGCGCGCAAGGTGGTCCGCGAGATCTATATCGATGACAAGGTCAAAGACTACATCGTCGACGTGGTGCACGCCTCGCGCCGCCCCGAAGCGTACGGCATGGACATCACACCGCTGATCGCATATGGCGCCTCGCCGCGTGCGTCGATTTACCTGAATCTCGCCGCCCGCGCCCACGCCTTTGCCAAGGGCCGTGCTTACGTCACACCCGAGGACGTCAAATCCATCGGTCCCGATGTCCTGCGCCATCGCGTGATCGTCACCTACGAGGCCGAAGCCGAGCAGGTCACCTCCGAACAGATCGTCCAAAAGATCTTCGACCACGTGGAAGTCCCATGAAAACCCCATTCATTCCCATTCTTCCCACTCGTGTCTCGGAGACTGGCCGCTGAGGTTCTGTTATGCTCCCCAAAGAACTCATCGCCCAAATCCGCCGCATCGAGATCCGGACCAGCCGTCTGGTCAATCATCTCTTCGGGGGGGAGTACCATTCGATCTTCAAAGGGCAGGGGATCGAGTTCGAGGAAGTGCGCGAGTACCAGCCGGGTGACGATGTCCGCTTGATCGACTGGAACGTCACGGCCCGTGCCGGCACGCCCTTCGTCAAGAAATTCCGGGAAGAGCGCGAGATGCTGGTCATGCTTCTGGTGGACTTGTCCGCCTCTGGCCGTTTTGGCACGCGATCCAAATCCAAGAATCAGGTTGCGGCCGAAACCGCGGCCATCCTCGCCTTCGCAGCAATCAAGAACAATGACAAGGTCGGCATGATCGTCTTCACCGACCAGATCGAACTCTATGTGCCCCCGCGCAAAGGGCGCTCGCACGTCCTGCGGCTGATTCGCGAGATTCTGTATTTCACGCCTCGCGGACGGGGCACGGACATCTCCGGCGCGCTGCAGTTTTTCAATCGCGTGACTCGCCGGCGTTCGGTGGCGTTCCTGATTTCAGATTTCTTCGGCGCCGGCTATGAACACGCACTGTCGATCGCGCACCAGCGCCATGACGTTATAGCCGTGAAGGTCGAGGATGCCCGCGAACGCAAGTGGGTCGACGTCGGCCTGATCGAGTTCGAGGATTTGGAAACTGGCCGCCGTGTGGTCGTCGATTCGACGGGAATCGCCGGAATCCAGTTCGACCGCGCTGTCGCGCTCGCCAACATGCGCCGCAAGCGCTTTTTCGATTCCATTGGATTGGATCAGGTCAACGTTGCCACCGATGCTCCCATCGCCGACAATCTGGTGAAATTCTTCCGG
>JAKAKI010000041.1:3915-32973 GCA_021813505.1 bacterium
ATGCAAACCGAGTTCGGCTCACAAACACCACCGCAAACGCGTGGTGCGCATCACGGTCATGGGGAGGGACACGGGATTCCCATTGCACAATCCCGACGAAAGGTGGCACAATGTTAACGAATGGGATTCAGGTACCCGTCCTGATCTTCGGGATCGGCGCAACCGAACTGCTTCTGATCATCCTGGTGATCGTACTGCTGTTCGGTTCCAAGAAGATACCGGAGATCGCCCGCGGTCTCGGGCGAAGCATGTCCGAATTCAAAAAAGGAATGAAGGAAAGCGAAGACGAACCCAAGGAAGGTGAGAAGAAAGACACACCTCCGCCGTCGAAGTAGAGATCGGTCATATTTGTCCTATATGTCTTATGCGTCCATGAACGGGAATTTCGTCTCACATGATGTCCTCCCCATTCGCCCCGGCAAGGGAGAGGGCTTGAGCTCCAGGGGTTCGCGGCGGGCCGTCGCGTTCCTGCTCGCTATATTCTTGCTGGCATCCCCCGCCCATGCCGACGCCCCGAGCATCTCCGTCGCCATCGACAAGCAGTCCGTCTCGGTCGGTGATCCGATCAACTACACTCTGTCGGTTCAGTATGATTCCACCCTGCGTCTGATCGCCCCAACAGTCGGTAACAGCCTGGGCAAAGTCCAGGTTCTGAAAGACTCGACCCTTCCCGTCGAATCGTCCGCCCCCGGCCGCAAGCTCTACCGTCGCCAGTTGCGGCTCGCGGCATTTGAGACCGGTTCGATCTGGATCGCAGCGATCCATGGGGAAACTGTTGATACCGCAGGGAATTCCATTCCCTGGCAGTCCGATTCACTCCAGATCTCAGTCGCCTCTGTTCTCGCCGATGCCGGGACCGACACGACCGACATTCATGGCCTGAAGGAACCGTATCAGGCGCCCGAGTTCCGTTGGTGGCTATGGACTCTCGTCGCCCTCGGGCTGCTCGCAGCAGGTGCGTTCTTCTGGCTCCGGCGCCGCAAGCAGTTGGCCATCGCGGTGCCCCCCCCGCCTCCACCGCCGGCGTGGGAAACTGCCCTCGTGTCACTGCGCACAATGCGGCAGGAAATCGATCCCGAAGCCGATGGTGGCCGCCTCTGGTACTTCCGCCTTTCAGAAATTCTGCGCCGCTACTTCGATCAGCGTTACGGCTGGGCCTCTATTGATGAGACGACCACCGAGGTCATGCAGCGTCTCGAGTCTGCACCGTTCGACGACGGCCATCAAGAACGAGCCCAGGAGTTCTTCCAATTGGCTGATCGCGTCCGTTATGCCCGTCATCCGGCGAAAGTCGGACGTCCCGAAGTCGACTGGGAGTGGATTCAGCAATTCGTCCGCTCCACGATTCCCGTTATCTCCGCTGTCCCGTCTGCGGATGAAGCTGCGCCCAGCGAACCTACCGCTCCCACGCCGCCGCCTCAGCAGAGGGTGGATGTGACCGCATGATCCGTTTCGCGGACCCATGGTTTCTGGCGTTCGGGCTTTTGGTCGTCGGGGCCATTTGGCTCAAATGGCTCCTGCGGGAGGCGCGCCCGACCACGGCCTTCCCACATCTCGACCTCATCCGCGAAATCAAGCCGACCTGGCGGGTCCGGTTCCGCTGGCTTCCGCAGGCGGCTCGAATTCTGGCGCTGGTCCTTTTGATTATCGCTCTCGCGCGCCCGCAGGCCGGAACGGCCTCACGCGAAGTATCCTCGGAGGGGATCGATATCATGCTGGTACTCGATATCTCCGGTTCCATGAAGGCCGAGGACTTCAAACCGAACAATCGCCTCTATGTCGCCAAGCAGGTCATTCACCAGTTTATCGATGGGCGTACCAATGACCGCATCGGCCTGATTGTCTTCGCCGGGCAGTCGTTCACTCAGTGCCCCTTGACGCTCGATTATCACGTCCTGACCGGTTTCCTTGAGAAGATTGATTTCGGCATGGTCGAGGACGGCACCGCGATCGGCATGGCCCTCGCCAATGCCGTGAACCGTTTGCGCGAATCCACGGCGAAAAGCAAAATCATCATTCTCCTGACCGACGGCGTGAACAACCGGGGGCAGATCGAACCGTTGACCGCCGCCGAGATCGCCCGCACGATGGGGATCAAGATCTACGCGATCGGCGCCGGCAAACCCGGCAATGCCATGTACCCGGTCGAGGATCCGGTCTTTGGCAAACGCTACGTTTACCTGCCGAATGATCTTGATGAGACATCGCTCAAGCAGATTGCCGATCTCACAGGCGGCCGCTATTACCGTGCCCAATCCGAGCAAATGCTGGAGCAGATTTACAAAGAAATCAGCATGCTGGAGAAGACCGAGGTTAAGATTAAAGAGTACGTCCAGTACCGTGAGTTGTTTTCGTACTTTGCCGCCGCCGCGTTCCTTTCGGTGGCGCTGGCAGGCATTATGGGAGCAACCTGGTTCCGGACTCTTCCGTAACACACTGAGGTTTTGGGGCGATGAGATTCGGTGCGATCGGTTGGCTTTGGGCTCTGGTGCTGGTGCCTTTGGTGGCGGCGCTCTTGTGGTATGCCGCCCGGCTCCGCGGCCAGCTGGCGCGACGGTTCGCCGACTCGGCCGCTTGGTCCAACCTCACCCAGCGTATTTGGTCCACCGCCCGGAGTTGGCGGAGCATCCTGCTCCTGTTGTCGCTTGCCCTGTCGATTCTCGCGGTCGCCCGCCCGCAGTGGGGCGCACGCGCCGTGATGCTCAAACGCCGCGGCCTCGACATAGTGGTCGCTCTCGATGTCTCCAAGTCGATGCTCGCCACCGACGTCAAACCGGACCGGCTCACCCGGGCCAAACGCGAGATCTCTGGTGTGCTGGATCGGCTGGCCGGAGACCGTATTGGCCTGGTCGTCTTCGCGGGCGATGCCTTCGTGCAATGTCCTCTGACTCTCGATGGCGCCGCCGCGCGTTTGCTCCTCGATGCCGTTGATGCCCACTCGGCGGGACGCCCCGGCACATCAATCACTGAAGCGATCAAGACCGCCAGTGGCATGTACGAAACCAACGAACATCAGTTCAAAGTGATGATCCTGGTGACCGACGGCGAAAGCCACGAGGGGGACGATCTCAGCGCCGCGCAGGATGCCGCCAAAGCCGGCATTCGGATCTATACGGTGGGCGTCGGCACTCCTTCCGGTGAACCAATCCCGGAATTCGACGAGAGCGGACGGCAGACCGGATTCAAGAAAGACGAGTCGGGACAGGTCGTCCTCTCCAAGCTGGATGAAGTCTCTTTGCAGAAGATTGCCCTCGCCACCGAAGGCCGCTACTTCCGCGCCGGTCCGACTGAAATGGAAATTGATGCCCTCTTCGACGAACTCAGCAAGCTGGAGAAAAAGGAGATGGAGGGCCGCCTGTTCACCGAGTTCGAGGAGCGTTTTCAGTTTCTGCTCTTCCCAGCCGTTCTCTTCTTAATCGCCGAATTCGTAATCCCGGAAGTCCGGCCCCGCAGAATTGCCTGGCCGAAACTGAAACTTCCGTTTAAGAAAGCCCCTGTGGAGCCGTTGCCCAAGCCATGACGACATATCCGACCAGCGTCACCCCGCGTGCCCCAGGGGGCATGAATGCACTCCTCCGAGTCTTGGGGGCATCAGTAGGCAGCATTCAGGCCGTTTTTGCACTGACCGCATGGGTCACAGTCATTCTCGCGTGCCAGGCCGTTGCCCCGGCCACCGCCCACGCCGACGAATTCGCCCGCCGCAACAACCAGGGTAATACGCTGCTGAAAAAGGGAGAACTTGGCCAAGCGTTGCAGCGTTATAACGAAGCCAAGGTGGAGCGTCCCGACCGGCCCGAAGTCGAATACAACATCGGGAATGTCTATTACCTCCAGGGCAAACTCGACTCGGCCGCTATGGAGTACCAGAACGCTCTGTCCACTTTGAAAGGTCCTGTGGCGCCCAACGCGAGCTACAACCTGGGCAACACCTTCTTCCGTCAGCAGAAATATGGCCCTGCTCTCGAGGCGTACAAAGAAGCGCTGATCGAGAACCCGGCCGACCGCGATGCCAAGCACAATCTCGAATTGACCCTGCGGCGCATGCAGGCCGATTCCACCAAGCAGCAACAACAGCAGCAGGACAAGGACCAGCAAAACAAGTCCGATTCAACTCAAGAGAAACAGGATCAAAAGCAGGATCAACAGAAGGACCAGCAGAAGAAAGACTCGACGCAACAAGACCAGCAGTCCCAGCAGGACAAAAAGTCGGACTCGACCCAGAATCGGCCGCCGCCCAACAGCCAGAATGATCCCCAGCAGGGCGACCAGAAAAAACAGCAACAGCAGTCTCAGCCAGTGGGAATGACAAAAGAAGACGCCAAGCGTTTATTGGATGCCTTGAAGAACGACGAACTCAAAGTGCAGAAGCTTCGCGCCCAGCACCCCATGCAAGAGGGCACTGTAACCAAAGACTGGTGATGCATATGCGAACGAGCCATCCCATCGCCGGCCTTCCCACCGCCCGTTCCCGAGTATCGCGGACAAGGGGCTTTCAGCCCCTTGAACTTCCCCGCGACAGCGACCGCATCACCACCTTCACATTCTCACGCCCGAGAAGAGTAGGGTGGGCTCTGCCCACCAATTCTCGCGGGTCGCATGGGTCATCCGTATTTCACGATACCCGCCGGTTGCGGACAAGGGGCTTTCAGCCCCTTGGCGTCAAGCGCGACAGTGGCAGTAGCTCTCAGTTCGTCAGCGCACCCCAGAGCGAGGGGCGTGCTGAAGAACCTGCAGGTCCGTGGATGAAGGAGAGAGAAGGTGGGCAGAGCCCACCCTACTTCCTCGCCACGGACGGAATTCGTAGGGTGAGCTCCGCCCGCCGGAACACGCGGGGACGATCCAACGCCGGTATTTCAACCCACACCGAGGTAGGGTGGGCTCTGCCCACCAATTCTCATGGGTCGCACATCCCATCCGAATTTCACGATACCCGCCGGTTGCGGACAAGGGGCTTTCAGCCCCTTGGACTCCCCCGAAGAAGCGGGATCATAGCTTGCCTTCTGATCCTGGCCGCACTCCTGCTCACCCAGACAGCCTCCGCGGCCACCAAGCTGACCGCCACCATCGACAAGTCCAACGTCTCTTTCGGCGGCTATTTCACCCTGACGCTCACGATTGAAAGCGATGCCCAGCAGGTGCCCACTCCGAAGCTTCCTTCGCTGGATGCGTTTGAAGTGTACTCATCGGGCCAGACGCAGAACATCTCCTGGGTCAACGGCCGTATGAGCTCCTCGGTGGCGTACAACTATGTTCTCACTCCCAAAAACGAGGGACAGTTCACCATTGGCCCCGCCACGGTCGCAGTCTGGGGACAGACCTACAGCAGTTCGCCAATCGTCGTGACTGTCACGCCCGCGCGCACGTCGACACAGCCTCAGGCGCCGTCCGCCGCACCCAAGACCGCCCAGGAAGCGCCGCGCGGAAACGACCGCCAGATATTCATTACCGCGGAACTTGATCGGGAGACGGCCTATGTGAATGAGCCAGTCACGTACATCTTCCGCTTCTATCAGGGCGAACCCCTACTCGCCAATCCGGAGTACACGCGCCCGTCCTATCCCGGTTTCTGGGTCGAGGATTTGCCGCCTCAACGTAAGTTCGCCACCGTCATCAATGGTGTGCGCTACGATGTCACCGAAATCCGCACGGCCCTGTTCCCGACCGATGCCGGCATCAAGAACATTGGCCCCGCCGAGGTCAAAGCCACCGTACGCAGCCGGCGCCGCGCTCAACAACGCGACCCATTGGGAATGTTCAACCAGGACTTCTTTGGCTTGATGGATCGTGGAGAATCGATCAATCTCTCCACCAAATCCGTGAGGCTGGACGTCAAACCGCTTCCCCTCGAGGGACAGCCGCCCGATTTCGGCGGCATGGTGGGCAAATTCACACTCGATGCGCAGGCCGACGTCCGCAGTGTTAATGCCGGGGACCCGATCACTGTCAAGGTAACAGTGACAGGGGAGGGGAACATCAAGTCGGCGCCCGCTCCCAAGTTCGATACGAATGCCGCCTTCCGCACACTGCCCGCAGGTACTTCGGAGCAAGTCTCCACCGATAACTACAAAGTCAGCGGCAAGAAGGTCTATGAGTATGTCTTCGTGCCGCAACGCCCCGGATCGTACCGCCTACCCGCGTTTTCAATCTCGTACTTTGATCCTGAGGCGCGCCGCTACCACACATTGCGGACCGACTCCCTCGCCGTCACTGCCACCGGCTCCGTCGCGGATTTTACAATTCCTCAATTGAGTCTGAACAAGGATCAGGTTTCAGATCTCGCGTCGGATGTTCGTTTCTTGAAGACCGATGGCGGGCATCTCCGGCGCCGGGAGGAGATCGGCATTCTGGGCTGGCCGTTCTGGATTGGACACTTCCTGCCCCTCGCCGGACTCGCGGCGTTCGTTGCCTGGCGGCGCCAGACCTTGAGAATCGCCGCCGATCCGGTCGGCCGCCGCCGCCGTACGGCTTATCGCACCGCCCTGGCCCGCCTCGCCAAAGCGGCAGAAGGCTCGCCGGAGGCGATCGACACGGTGGCCGCCGCGCTCCACCAATACTACAGCGACCGCTTTAACCGTCCGGCGTCCGGCGTGCTCCGCGAGGATATGCGCAGTGACCTCACTCGTGACGGCATCGCGACCGGCCACATCGAGGAATTTCTGGCGCTCCTCAGCGACTGTGATCGCAGCCGTTACGGCGGCGCCAACAGCACCCAGGCCGGCACCACCATCGCCAATCGCGCCCGGCTCATCCTTGCTCGCCTGGAGGGGATCAACAAGTGAGCTGGCGCCCTGGATTGAGCATGAACCGCGACAAGGGAGGGCGAGGCTCCTGCCGAGCCATGTTGCCGCGCGCCAAAGAGGCTCGGCAGGAGCCTCGCCCTCCCGCGCGCGCCTTTCATCCGATTGGTGCTCATCGGGCTGCCGTCGAAGTCATACTGGCGTGCCTCTTCGTGTTGCTCGCCATCCTGTCTCCATCCACCTCCTACGCCCAGTCCCCCGACCAGCTTTTCAGCGAGGGCGCCTCTGCCTACCAACGTGGCCGCTTCGACTCGGCGGTGGTCGATTTTCAGCAACTGGCGCGGATGGGATTCGATGATGCCCGTGTCTGGTATAATCTCGGAAATGCCCAGTACAAAATGGGCCAGATCGGCCACGCCCTCGTCTCGTATTCACGCGCCCGCCGCGTCAGTCCGCGCGATGCCGACATCAATGCGAACATCCGTTATGTCCGTCTCTTCGCCCCCGACAAAATGGAACCGGTCGGCGAGTTTTTCCTCGAACAATGGTGGCTGGCGTTGGTGCGGCCGCTGTCTGTCTACGAGATGCGTTGGCTTGCCGCACTCTTCTTCTGGATCGCAGCCGGAGTCACGGTTTGGAAATTCTGGCCTCAGGCGCGGTGGAGCATTCCCTCACGCCTGGTCCTCGCCATCTGGTGTGTCTGGGTGCTCACGTCACTCGCAGCGGCAACATGCTACGTCCGCGACGCGGTGACCCGTTCCGGTGCGGTCATCGTAACCCAGACCAATGTCCGTGGCGGTCCCGGCGATGACTACGCCCTCCAATTCGTTGCTCACGACGGTCTCATGGGCACCATCGAACGCACCGAATCCGGCTGGCACCTGGTCCGTTTCCCCAACGGCGCCAAGGGCTGGCTGATGGCCTCCGATTTCGAGATTATCTGATCTCGTATCTGTTGCCCTTGGTAAACCTCGACCACCTGACGACGTTCCACGAGGTGGGATTCCATCGCCATCCCCCCTCGCTTTCCCCGTTGACAGCCGCCCCCGCCCCCCCGATGTTCACCCAGTGCACCCCGCTCGTGGCGGCCAACTATGGCGACTGCACCCACACAAACCGACAGCCCGCAGAAACCTTGGTGGCGCTCAAAACGCCTCTGGGGAGTCCTTGCCGCCACCGGGTTCCTTGTCTATTCGTTCTGGGGCACTGATCCACGCGCCATCTGGCAGACCTTCCTGAAGATCCGCCCCATCTTCCTGATCCCCGTCATGATCGGCGTGGTGGGGATGCCTCTAGCCCGCGCCATCCGGCTGAAGTACATCCTTGATCCCCAGCGCAAAGTCACCGGCGTCCGCCTCTTCGCGATCTATTCGGTCGGCCAGCTTCTCAACATCGTCCTGCCTGCCCTGACCGGCCAGATCGGACGCGTCATCCTCTTTTCCCGGACCCTGAGCGTCACCAAGACCACCGCCTTCACCATGGTCGTGCTCGAACTGTTGTTCGACGGTCTGACCATGATGATGCTCATCTTCGGTGCGTCCTTCCTCGTCGTCCTTCCGCCGGTCATCCTCCGGGGCGAGATCGCGATCCTCGCAACCTGCGTGCTGCTCTTTGGATTCTTCTATTACATCCTGCACCGGTCGCGTTCGAAAAAGCACCACATGACCTGGCTGCGCCAGCACATGCCCGCCCGCCTGGTCCGTGAGTGGGACAACGTCAAAGCGTCGTTTCTTGCCGGGCTCGACATGCTCACCAGCACCCGGCATCTCCTGGTGGTCCTGTTCTTCTCCATCGTCTCCTGGATCGCCCACGCGTTCATCGTGCTCGCGCTTCTTCACATGTTTGGCTTTGAATTCCCGCTCTGGGCGGCGATGGTGATCCTGATCATCAACACGCTGGCCATCATGATCCCGCTCACCCCCGGCAACATCGGGACATTCCAGGTGGCCTGCATCATCGGCCTGGGATTCTTCAACATCCCCAAGGACGAGGCGCTCGGCTTCTCGATCTTCCTTCACATCTTTGAGGTCGGTCCCGTCTTCCTGCTGGGCCTGATCGCGTCGTTCTCCCAGCACGTGCGCGTCAGCGAATTTCGAACTCCCGAAGCGCTCGCCGAACAGGAGCGCCTCGCCAAAGAAGTGCTCACCATGGAATCGGTCGCCAACAACTCAAACGACCAATCGTCCGGGCATCCGTAGCGGCGGCCCTGTGTGGCCGCCCGTGCGTGGGTAGTGAAGCGAGATCTGGGTAGGGAGCGGCCCAGTGTGGCCGCCCATGCTACGTGGGTCGTGAAGCGGGATTTGTGTAGGGGCGGCCCTGTGTGGCCGCCCATGCTACGTGGGTCGTGACGCGGGACCTGCGCCGGGCGTATTGCATACGCCCCGCGTGCGGCGCGCCAACCACCGACTTTAACCGAACAACACCGTCCCGGCTCCGCCCTGTCAATCAGTTTCCCCGCTCGGTTGACCTCGCAGCCCCCGACGACTTATATTCCGGCAGCGGACACAACCCAGGGAGATGGCTATGTACTTTCTCGTGTACGAGCGGCGTAAAGGCAGCGATGAGGAAATCAATGATCTCGGTGGTCTGGTGAGCGGCATCACCGAATGGCTCGGCCATCTGCAACAGTTGACGAAGAGTGGGAAGGTCGTGCATCACTGGGGCTTCCGTGGACAGCACGGCAGCGTCACCATTTACGATGTCACTTCCGGTGAAGAACTTCAGGAAATCCTCCACAAGAATCCAATGGATGAACGATGGGTTCATCGCGAAATCTATCCCGTCTGCACCCTGGAACAGGAGATCAACAACGTGTCCAGCTACATGACGGGCATTTGATGAGATCTTTCCATCCAGCGCGCATCTCTTCGGCCTCCGGCCGCGCCGCCGTCTGATCGCCCATGAACGAATCGCGCGAGTATGACGGCCGCGTCATCAAGAGCTTCGGCAAGCGTTTCATTGTTGTCACCCCCAACGGCACCTTCGACTGCGAAATGCGCGGCCGATTCCGCATCGGTACCGGCGCGATCGGCGGTCCCGTCGTCGTCGGTGATCACGTCACCATCAGCGTCGAAAACCCTCCCTACGGTGCTATTGAGTCGCTGCTCCCGCGCCGCAACAAGATCTCGCGCCCGGATATCTCCCATCCCGGCAAAGAGCAGGTCATTGTCGCCAATTGCGACCAGTTGGTCGTCGTCTCCTCGGTCGCCCAGCCCAAGTTCAAACAACGCGCCATCGATCGCTTTCTGCTCAGTGCCGAGCGCAACGAAATGGACGGTGTTGTGGTCATCAACAAGACCGATCTGGCCACGACCGGGGCGCATCTGCGCCTCGCAGAAATCTACCAATCCATCGGCTACCAGGCCGTGCTGACCTCGGCGGTGCAGGGCCTCGGGATGGACCGTCTGCGTGAAATCGTGCGGCTCAAGACATCGATCTTCGTGGGCCACTCCGGCGTCGGCAAGTCATCCCTGCTGAATACTCTCCAGCCGGGACTCGCCGTCGCCACAGGTGAGATATCCGACTCGACCGGCCGTGGGATTCACACGACCACCGCCGTCGAACTCCACCCGCTCGACTTCGGCGGCTTTATCGTCGACACCCCCGGCCAGCGGGTCATCAGCATGTGGGAGGCCAGCGTCGAAGAACTTCCCAGTCTCTTCCGTGAATTCGGTCCGTATCTCGGAAACTGCAAATTCCGCCAATGCATGCATATCGGCGAACCGGGCTGCAAGATCACCGAGGCCATCCAACAAGGCAAAATCGCTCCCGAACGCTATGACAGCTACCTCCGCATCCGCCAATCCCTCATCGACGAAAAGCCGGAATGGTGAGGCAGGGTGGCTCCGCCCGCCGCTTCATCCAGGATCGCCCCCACCCCATTTCCCCCTTGCAACCGGCCTCAATCGCTGTTAGAATTCACCTGTAGGAGGGAATTGCGCGTGAAACACCTGATTCAAAGATACCTGATCTTGTCGGTCCTCGTAGTCCTTGGTGCCCAGCTTGCGGGTTGCTCCCGGCCCGTCGATCCTGTCGAGCAGTGCCGCGTGCTCATTCCAAAACTCACCGATGCGATCAACAAACATGATCTCTACGCTCTCAAGGAGTTGGGAAGCGACAAGTTCGAACCTAATAACTTCGTCAAGGATCTCTTCGCCCATGGCTATAGCGGCGACGTGACAATTGCCTTTCAGCGTTTCCGCGCCGTCACGGGCGAGAATCGGCTGACGGTGAATGTTGGATTCGGGCCAAACCAATCCGGCGGGCTCAAAGAGCTCACGATTTACTTCACCGGTGAAAAGAAACTCAAGATCGACACCTATTCGCTCGCGGATATTAAGCTCCCCTCCGGCCAAGCCGGTCCCGGAGCCGCAGGAAATCAAGGTCGTTGAACGATCCCGGAACGCCTTTTGCCCCAAAGGCGCCGTCCGACGCCGCCGCGGACCACGCCAAGGCGCGGTTCATCAGGCGCATGTTCGACACCATTGCTCCCGACTACGACCGTTTGAACACATGGGTCTCGTTTGGCCTGGATCGCCTCTGGCGCCGTCGCGCTGCCCGCGCAATGCCGCTGGAGGGATGGATTGCCGATTGGTGCGCCGGCACCGGCGCCCTCGCGCGCGTCTATCTGCGCCGCCGCGGCTCGCGTGGACGCGTCGTTCTCTGCGACTTTTCCAGCGAGATGGAGCGTCTCTCCGATGGCATGTTCACTCCCGCCGAGAGTAGCAGAGTCTTTTATGTCTGCTGCGACGTCACCCACCCGCCGTTTCGCGATCGAGTCTTCGCCGGCCAGATGATGGGGTTTTCCCTCCGAAATCTGATCAGCCGTCCGCAGTTCTTCCAGGAAGCCCATCGCTGCGCGGCCCCTAATGGGCAGGGTGCGCTTCTCGACTTGTCCAGCCCGCGATTTGGGCCTTGGCGCTGGCTCTGCCGCCTCCACTTCGGCATCATCGCCCCGCTCATCGTCAGGCTGGTAGCCCGACGCGGCGAATTCGCTTACCGATATCTGTCAGAATCGATCTTTCGCCACGCCAGTCCAACAGAGATCGTGAGCGAGATCAAGACAGCCGGGTTCCCAGATGCCCGCCACGACTCTCTGTCCGGTGGCATTGGCGTCATCTTCCGCTGGGGGCCAAAGTAACCCGTCCACTGTGTCCATTTCGTCCACTTCGTCCACCCAAACCCCCGGTTTTTGCGTATAATCCAGAACTCGCCATGAAACGCGCCATCAGCCAAATCGCTTTCTTTGTCCTGATCGCCATCGCGTTGGGAGTCGGCCGCAATCTCGCCGCTCCGGGCAAGATTCCCTGGGTCGGCACCTGGACTCATGTCCCGGTCACCGCCGACACGATCGTTCCGCCGCCCTCAGCCCAGAAAGACGATCCGCCATTCCTGACCTTCGCCGAAGCGCAGACCAAATTCGAGGACCCCGAGGTGATCTTCCTCGACGCTCGCGATCCCGAGGACTACGAGGCCGGCCACATCGCCCGTGCTGTTCTGTTGCCGTTCGAACAGTTCGACGCCTGGTGGCCTACGGTCGAGGAGAGGCTCAGCAAGGACCGTGAAATCGTGACCTACTGCTCGGGCGCCGATTGCGAGCTGTCCCTGTTCCTGGCACGCCACCTGCGCGGACTGGGCTATACCAAAATCTCAATCTTCTTCGGTGGCTGGCTCAAATGGCAAAACGAGAAGATGCCGGTCGACTCCGGCAAAGTCGCCGCGCCCGGTGGCGAGGGAACGTAGGGGAGAGGCGATGTCGTTTCTGCGGAATCCATGGCTCTCTTTGGTGGCGCGTCTGATCGTAGGCGGTGTTTACGTCTACGCCTCCTTCGACAAGATTATTCATCCCGATGCCTTCGCGAAGATCGTGCACAACTACCACATCCTCCCGGATGTGCTGGTCAATATCTTCGCCCTGATTCTGCCCTGGCTGGAATTGGTCTGCGGCATGGCGTTGATCATGGGTACCCGCGTCCTGGGTGCGGCCGTCATCCTGTCGGGTCTCACCGTGGTGTTCATCGTGGCCGTCGCTGTCAACGTCGCCCGTGGCGTGAACATCGATTGCGGCTGTTTCTCCACCTCATCGCACGCGCGCAAGCTCGGGTACATGTTGTTGCTTCAGGATGCCGGACTGCTGCTCTTGTCTCTGCATGTCCTCTGGCGGGGCCCCGGCCAGTTGGCGGTTGACCGTCCGCTCGAATCTGTGCCGGCGTGATGCGTAATTTCAATTTCCTTGCCCGACACTACAACGCGATGACCGGGTTTCCCGGGCGCATCGCGACTCTCGCCGAATCGATTCGTCCGTGGGTGGACGAATGGCAGGCCACCAACGCGCTCGATGCCGGATGCGGCGGTGGCGCTTTAATGTTTGCCCTTTCCGAACTCGGTGTGGTCCCAACCGGGCTCGATCTCTCGGAGCCGATGTTGCGTCTGGCAATGGACAACGCGCGGCAGCGGGGAAAGACATTCGTCTTTCACGGTGCTCCGCACTCCTCGGCCGGACGGATCTGCCCGGACACATTCGATGCCGTCTTCTGTCTCGGCAATTCCATCATCGGTGAACCCGATGATGCTGCGATGATCGAGTCACTGGCGGGCCTGAGTGCCGCTCTCAAACCCGGCGGACACATCCTGATCCAGAATCTGAACCTGACCCCGTTCCGGCTGGGAATTAAAACGCTGATCGCAAGGCGCTCCGTCGACGGTTGCGACTATCTGCGTTTTGCCGTCCCCGTCGGTGGCCGCCTGCTCTTCAACACCCTCGTACTCCCGTCGGGTGCCGAGTCTCCCGACATTCAGTCTGCGCTCTGGGAGTACTGGGACAAAGCTCGGGTACTGGACTGTGTCTGGAAGGCAGGCTTCAAACAAGTCGAATGCTACGGTTCCCTCGACAAGAAGCCGTTCGATATGCGCCACTCAACCGATCTCGTCATTTCCGCCAAACGCCCCGTTTAATCAAAGGGTGGGCTCCGCCCACCATTCCCCGCCACGTCTGGACAAGGATGTGGCGCGGCCGCCCTCGGCCGCGTGCGCGCAAAGCGCGCACCTTGTTGTTATCAGGATTGATCAAAAACGAAAAGGACCTCATCCCCGCATGAGGTCCCCTTCTTACTGCACTGACAGGCCCTTCCACCTATGGTCAGTACCGCTTTGCTTTTCCCAGGGCTGGGTGGGCGTGATTGATCAACCGTCCTTTGGTCTTGAGATTCTCTCCTCAAATTTTAGAGTGTTTTCTCTGATCTCCCGTCGCCTACCCAACCCCACCACGAATTGGAGGAGTTACAGGTCCGCCCAACCATTAAACAACTTCCGTGCCAGTTGGATACTTGGCAGGGTGAATGTTTTAACCTATTTAACGGCAATGCATTACGATGCGCGCTTAACGGCCGAGTCTACCGGCGCAGCGCTCACCAGCGCAGTCTATGCGACGAATTTTCGAAATGCGAGTTTACCGGGGAGCAAGACGCTCAATCCCATGATCTTAATCAACGCACGATATGCGCCCCAGCAAACGCCAATTCCGCGCTCGAAGTTTGGAAGTGCGGCGACAAGTCGCCGCACTCGCCGCACATCAACCTATGAGGTCACGGCACGCTGATGGGTACCGGCGCAAACGTGACGATCAGAATCGCCAGCGACACCCAGCCCAGCAATCTTCGCTTTCGGCCAAGCGGGATCTCGTCTATCAGTGTCGGCGGATGCTTGGGCCGCATAAACAACCCCATCGCCAACAGGAACAGCCACCCAGGCCACCAGTACGATAGCACGGCCAGTCCAACCATCACAACAATCGCTCCCTGCTTCTGCTTCTTCCCGAAGAGGGCATACGCAATGTGGCCGCCGTCAAGTTGCCCGATGGGCATCAGGTTGAGCATCGTCACCAGAAGCCCAGCCCAGCCAGCATACGCGATCGGGGAGAGGAGGACATCCTGATTCTGGCCCACCGCCGGCATCACGATCGCCGCGATTCCTTTAAACAGCAGTGACTCACCGAAGATGAGCCCGCTTGCTGTTCCGTGATCCACAATTGTCGACTGCGGCAGCCCGACAAATAGCGCTACGACCGCCACCACAAATCCTGCGATCGGCCCCGCGGCCGCCATGTCAAACAACGCCCGACGGTCCCGTATCGGTGAGCGAAGCTGAATGAATGCGCCAAATGTGCCCAGTATGCTCGGCAGAATGAAGACGGGAGCCGGGATGAAGTACGGCCACGACGTATCGATACGCCGCCTCCGCGCCGCAATGAAATGCCCGAACTCGTGAAACAAGAGAATCGCCAGAAACCAGAACGCGAACAGGCCGCCAACCGACAACCACACCGATGCCACCGTCAGCACGAACAACAGAATATTCAGCCAGGGGAATGTCTCCTCCGTCTCCCCGACAACCACAGTGACCAGAACCCGGTCGGCAAACTCTCTCGGAATCGCCGCCCCGCTCCTGTCACTGCCAGCATCCCGCCCCGAGCCACTGACATCTCCTGGAGTGGTAGAACGGGCATCCTGCCCGTGGCCCCCACGGGAAGCTCCCGATCCCGGCGCCGACTCAATCTCACACCGGTACCCCGCTGCTGCATACCGCCCCCGCACCGCCGTCTGAAAATCGGCCAGAGGCACCCGCGGTGTGCCACGCATGACAATGCTCTGCCGGGTCGAGAAGACAGCGTCCAAATCCAGCAGGTCGTCCACCAATCCCTGGACCCGCGACACCCTCTCAATAATCTCTTCCCGCTTCATTCAATCCCCCGCGAAGAATAAGCCGCTTCCCGATTTCCTCATAAGTCTTATACGTCCTATAGGTCCTGTTTCCCCCGTTCCCCCAAAAACCGAAGCGCCCCGCTTGTGCAGGGCGCTTCGAACTCAAGCGAGATGTCTGATTTGTCTTCAGAACAGGAGTCCCGCATGATGCGGGACTCCTGCGAGAAGTCTTAGTACGAGAACCGGAATTTGCCCTGAGGAGCCGGGCCGACGCCGGACACGTAGTTCAACAGGTAGGTCTGATCCGCACCATTGACGAGGCCGTCAAGATTGACGTCGCCGCAATAGGTGTCAGGATAGATCCGGTTGGTGGACAACACCCAGCAGGCGTCCGCGAGGTTCACGCATCCGTCATCGTTCACGTCACCGCGGGCAAAACCGCCCCAACGGGCCGCACGTTTCGCCAACGCGGTCGCGGCCGCATCGATTGCGGGATCGCCACCGGCGGCAGGAACTGCGTACAGAGCTTGAACGGCAGAGTGCGATCCACTGGCAGGCAGTGCGAACGTGTCGCCGATCAACCATCCGCCACGGTCCTGACCCGACGGAACGGTGAACTCGTAGAAGCGGAGCGGTGGCCGTGTTGACAGGAACCAACCATAGTCCTCGTCAGAAGGATGAGAGTCTCCCACCCATCTGCCAGGGGCATGATTGTAAACGATCGTGCTCGCGCTGCTGTAGATCTTGTGCGGCGAGAACGCGGCCGGGTTGACACCGCAGTATGACGTCGGCTGATTGGGATCCAGCATTCCGTACGCATAGCCCGGAGTACCATTATTAGAATAGATCGAGTACCCGTTGAAATTGTCCGAAATGAGGGCAATGTCAGCCGCACCATTGACCGAAACGTCCCAGTCAAAGTATGTTCCGACTCTCAGACCCGGCTTGTCAACCGCGTCGCGATTGCTCACCTTCCATTCAATCAGCTTGAAGTCCCCATAAATCGGGTCGTTCGCGCCAATTTCGGTCTGGATCGTGTTCGTCCCGAGAGTTGCCTTCGGGTCGGTCGTAGCATACGATTGGTTCGTGTCTGCGTAGTTGGATTGCACCCACGATCCATAGATTGGAACCTCTTGGCCAGGGCATCCGCCTTCACGGCGATAACCCATCAACACGTCACTGGCCTGGTCGAAGCCGCAAACCGCATCGGAAAGACGCGGATTCGGCACGAAGAGTCCCTTGAAGTTGTAGTAATCAAGGAACATCTGCGACCCGCCGACGGCCGCCGAAGAGTCACCGATCAACATGTAGGTGCCGTCAAAGATCGACGTCCCCCAGTTGGCGTCGGCGCCCCACGTCAGCGCACCGGACTTCGAATCGCCCATGGCCCCGTGGTTCCACACCTTTTCGACATTCGGGGCACCAAGGGTATTCCAGGTCAGTGCGACGTTGTCTTCTGGGCATCCGCCAACGTAGTGAACCAGCAGGGCCGGATAGCCGAGAAGAGCGTAGCCAAGGTCTTCCGAATAGAAATCCGGATCGTCCATGACCGACTCGATGTACTCGTCATCCAGACCGCGGCCCAGTAGTGTACCGTCAAACAGCCAGCTCATATTGGTTGTGCCGCCGACCGGGATCGGGTTCGCGCTGTAGGTAACCGAAGCGACATGCGTGCGCACCACGTCGTTGGCGCTGGCCGCTTTGACGGCGGTCGAACGCTTCGTAACGGTCGCACGAGAATCATCGGCCATCTTGTCCAGCACGGTGAGTTCGCCATCATCCGCGCGCAGGCCAGCACCCGCCAAACGAGCCTGCTTCGAAGGCTGTCCGCCCTCAAAGTAGGTCAGGTAGTCGGCGCCGGTTTTGCGATCGGCATACGCCGCAGCATACTGCTTCTGAAGCTTGTTGAACGTCTGGGCCGCAGGAGCAACGTCGATGATGTTGGTCAGTGTGATGTTCAGGCCCAGGCAACCGTCGTTCGAATACACGCCGGCCTGGGACGCTGCAAGTCCGTCACCGCTGTTGAGCGGAACGAGAATGAGAGGAGTCTCATACACGTTCTGGCGGGCGAACGGGCGAGGAGCCTGGTTCAAACGCCAGGCAACGATTTCGCCGAATCCCGACGGATCGGACACGGAACTGCGAACGCTCACGAGGGCATAATCGTCGCCCGTGACCGGATGGTGAGACAGTGCGGTTCCGTTCACGATCGACAGTGGGAACTCACGGCGCCATTCCATCGACTGATCAGTGGCATTCAGCAGATACCAGTAACCGTCACGCGTGCCCGCGAACAAATACTTGTCGCAGGTCATGGCAACGTTCATCGGTACCGACGTCACGCCATTGGCCGACCAGTTGTACACGACCTTGCCGATGGCCTTGTCAACCATCAGCACGCCCGCTGACGGATCGTCCTGCGAAATGTACACGAAGTTGCGGCCGACGGTCGGCGTCCCATAAAGGGTCGGACCATTGGCGCCCTTCCAGTTGACCACAGGACCCAAGCCGGCCTTGTCGATGGAGTAACGATGGCCGCTCGACAGGCCTGCCACGGCGTCGTTGTAATAGGTGGCGCCATAGAGAGTGTTCCCCTCAACCGACACGCCGGACGGCCAGCCTTCCAGAGGATTGCTGGCGTCTTTGTAGTTCCAGTTCACGAGGCCGGTGGCGGCATTTACCGAATACAGCGAGCCGTCGCCGAGCGACGGGAACGTCGCAGTGCCGACGTACAGGTTGGTACCGTCAAAGGATGGCGTATACCACGCGCCTTTGTCGAGTGGAACCGGGTTGGTTCCCCAACCAGAGTACAGGTAGCCGGTCGCGACATCAAATGCATACAGCCACCCATGGTTGGACGACGTCGTCATTTCGGTCCCGATCACCACGATGCTGTCCGCACCCACGGCATAAACGGTGGCAGCGCCGAAGCGGTTACGCGTTAAGAGCGAACCGTGCGCCGTTGTCGAAAGCCCAGGGCCCATCAGATCGTTGGACCAGAACGCCGTCGTCAGCGAAGTGTCCCAGCAGGAGACCGAATTGGCGGTACCGCCTGTCAGGAATACACGGTTCCCTTCGACAGACACGTTCGAACGAACCTGTCCGCCGGTGTACGGGAACGAGCCAACCTGAGCCAGGTGCACACCCGACGCCAGGTCATACACGTTCACTTCGTTGTCCGATGATGCATATACCTTGCCGCCGGCGACAACAGGATTGTTGAAGCTGGCGTTGTGCGGGAAGTGCGTCGACCACTGTGCCCGAACCTTGCAAGGATCGCCAAGGTTGATCGTGGACAAGCTGGTTCTCTGATAATCATGTGCGTAGGTGTTCCAGTCGTCCGGACCGGCTGCTGCGCAGTTGGCCTCAACGATTGGCACAACCTCTTTGCAGATGAAGGCATCCATCCAGAATTCACGCTGCGTGAACGCGGGAGCTGCTTCTCCCAGATACTTCCATCCGAGATTCGCGCCGCCGGCGTAATGCGCCACGGAGTGTGGATCGATCGGGCAGCCGGCGCTTGTAGGATCACCAGCCGCGAGCGCCGTCGCGCCATTGACACCACCTGATGCCTCAGAGATCGTGACGTAGATGTATTTCGTCGGGCCGCCGTTAAGGATGCCCCAAGTGATATCCGGCAACGTGACATCCGTTGTCATCGGATAGAAGTTCAAACTGGCAAACGGAACCGTCACCGAGTACCGCAGAGTGCCGGGAAGAGGAATGCCCGAGCATGAAGATGCCGGACCATCGCCATCCCAGACCTCTACTGTGATGTCTGGAGTACCGGACGTGAAGCCACCGTAAAGCAGGAAAGACACGGACTTCAATGTGTCTAATCCATCAGAATCCCACCGGACGCCAAGTCTGTCGCGTGGGCCACCGCCTGGCAAACCATAAGCGGTGTACCAAAAGTCATTCTGACGGGCACCATCGTACCACCACTTCCAGTCACAGGCACCAGGGGTGCACTGCGTTGCCGGATCGGCCGGGGTATACCCTTCCGACCACAGCAGAAGATTGATCTCGAAGCACGGGTCGCCAGTGGCGCAACTGTTCAGATCCACCCATCCTGCACCATAATCATTATAGGTGCGGCACAGTTGACCAGGAACCGGACCCGGCCAGTAGAACCCGCCGTCGTCGAGCAGGATCTGGGCGCCGTTGGTTGGAGCCCAAACGGTCGGCAGGTAGGCGCCGATGAAGTACGGCCCGGTCACGCAGCACTCAACCGTGAATGGCAGATTGAGTTCGTACGTAACCCCGCCGGTTGCGTTTGGGTTGTTCAAGGTGAGCAAGTACACGGGACCGGCGCACTTGACGCCTCCCGGAACCGGACACGCCGGATTCGTGAGGTCAACGTCGAAGACGACCGGCTGGACGTCATAGGTATAAGGATTGATGAATCCATCGCCGGTTGCCCGCTTGGTCCAGCGCCATACGGCTGCCGTCACGTTGAACGTTATTTGAGGCGGCGTACAGCCGGCCCCAAACGAGTACGGCCACCCGCTGGTGGGGTCTTGGAAAACGGCGTATGACTCACCGCCCGTCATCCAACCGGGGATCCGATAGGTCTGAGGACCCTGCCAGAGGCCAGTGCAAAACGTGCCTTGCACTGCCAAGGGTGTCCCAGCCTGGGTATGGATGGCAGGAGCGGTCTCAGCGACACGCTGTTGCGGCGCCGCTTTGTCTGGAGCACGCTCCCGCAAGAACACACCATCCTCTGGCGGGACCGGAGCGGCCCAACCAAAAGCGCTTGTGGTGAGGAGCAGCCCCAAAACGAAAACTGCTACTAAGGATTTTTTGTGCATTTACAAATTCCTCCTTGAGAAGTCAAAAGGGGAAGACTCAGTGGGACATTGACGACCCCTAGCGGGGAACAAACCCAATGGACTGGCCACAGTACAGGTCACGCCAGTTGTATCGGTCACGTTGTCAGATCGTTGAACAATCCATTTAAGCATGCTGTCTTTGTCCTTCCCAAATCTTCGTCAAAGAAAAGGCGTTCCGCATCGACCGTGCGATATGGTTGAGGGAGTCGATGACGGGGTTGCCGAAACGGCTTACTGTTCAGGCACTTTGCGCGCCCGTTCAGCGGGCCGCAATGCGGGGAAATGGAACGTATCGGAACGGGTTCGGAGGAGAATGTAAAACCCCATCCGGTCCATCTTCCTTTCCCTCGCAGAAAGGAATCACCGTCGGATAGGTCTGAAGTTCGAAGAGTCGCCGTTAGTTGCTTAAGCCAACGGCCTTTAAACGCTCAGACACAAGATACAGCTTCACATCAAACTGTCAACGCCTTTTCAACTATTTCCAAATTATTTTCACCCAATTCGCAACTATTGCCGCCCGACCCAGAACCGGTTAACAGAATGGGTAATGTGGCGCAGCCGCCCTCGGCTGCGTGCGAGCGAAGCTCGCACTCTGGGATCACCGCCAAATCGGATCATCCGCCTTCGAAGTGCCCCTTGACTTCGATTGTGGCCCTCTGCTACTTCCTGCGGGGCAGATCGCAACATACTGGGAGATTTCTCTGTGCTGATGCAACGCGCGCATCGCGAACTGCCTGCTTCTGTCTGTATCATATTGATGGCAATCGCATTAGCCGGAGCACTGGAGGTCCGCGCCGCCTCCGAACCGCCCATCATCCGAACCCTAAAATACCTGGACGACGCGTCGATTCAGCTCGACTGGTTTCACCCCGGCTGCTTCACCGATACAATCACCGCTCACAAAGGGCCCTATGCCCACCCCTTCGTGGTCGATGAAACGCGGCCCGGCAATCGGATCGCGATCCGGCTGCCCGCCTGTTCCTCCGGTGCCCTGCTTCACAATGTTACGGCGTATTTTATGGCCAAATCAGATGTTACGGCAGAGGCCTGGTCGATACAGGGATCCTTCGTCTGGTCTAGGCACGCCGATTCGATGGGTGTTCCCGGCCCACGTCTAGACGGTCCCGTGACTTCCGCCATTGGCGAGATTGCCACTCTCAAGAACGGTGGACACTTCACGCAGCCACTCGACTGGTTCATCCCCGATTCGAATGCCACTTGGCTAGTCGGCTCGTGGCCGGGAAACTCGCAACAAGTCGTGCGTCTGGGGGCGGATGCCCAACCCGGCACTATCGACTTTCTGGTCGGCTGCACCGACAACGGCAGTCCCCTCTGGATCCCGTATCCCGACAACGGGATTCTGGTCAAGGCGGTGATTCTATACTCAGACTCCGCTGCAAGTGCAAGTCCTGCAATGGCCGACAGCTTCCTGATTGAAAGGCACATGCTTGCCGGCCCGACCTCACCCCGGTTCGATTCATCCATCTTCGAACCAGGCACCTCGCTACGCTGGAGCGATTCCGTTGTCATCGCCGGCCAATCCCTGCGCTATTCGATTTCCGCCTTTCGTGACGGCGAAAAATCCCCAGCCACGGCTAGCGATGTCTTTACGATTCCCGAACGTTGGCCGGTCGGTTTTGCCTATGAATCGATCTCACTTAGTCTCCTTTCCGCCATCGATACCGTTATCAGCACGTCGATCACAAACCTAGGCCCCGACTCCTTAGCGGTCGTGATCGCACCCGCCGTCTTGACGGCAACATCGCTGACGTTCGGCAAACAGGTTTCACCGCCAGCGGTCATCGCTGCGATGCCCGAATCGTTTATCCTCCCACCAGGCCACACACAGCCACTGGCCGTGTCCATCACTGTAAGCGGCTTAACATCAGGTGCTTACGGTGGTTGGTTGGTCGTACGCTTGAGCACTGTCAATGCGACGCTGGCGGAACGACATGCGGTGCCAATCACCGTCTCGATCGATCAAGCCACAGCGATCTTCGAATCTGACGACGATAACAGCGGAACCATCACTCCACAACGCGAGCTAGCTGTCACCGCAGGACCAAGCCCATTCCGGGAGAGCATCACGCTGACAATGGCCCCCCCTGCTTCCCAACCGGTTCAGGGCAAGTCACACATTGATGCCGCAGATCCCCTCCAAGCCGCCGTCGAAGTGACCGTGTTCAACTCCTTGGGACACAGAATGAAACGGGAGCTGGTGCCACTACAGGGCCTGGCTTCCTCTGGCAGTTCCGAGGTGACATTGTCAATCACTGGGACACATGCCTGGCCCTCAGGCGTATACTTGGTCAGCGTCCGTTATCAGGGACTCGCGCGGACAGTGAAGTTACTGCACTTGAAATGATTGGCCACACCGTTGTATCAACTAGAATCGTAATTGCTTTGAATCAGGAGACTGCAAGATGAGACACCTGGTAAAGACCGCTGCCCTCTGCACTCTGACTCTTGTTCTCGTTTCGGCGGGGAATACAGCACCAAGACCGGGTCGGGCCAAGCTGAGGCTGTCCCCCGAGATGTTCGACTTTGGCTATATCCCGCAAGGGCTTAAGGTCGCTAATCGGTATTGGCTCGCCAATGACGGACTCGATACCTTGGTCGTTGCCACCGTCAAGCCCCAGTGCGGTTGCACCACGGCGCCCCTGACCAGGGACCGCGTCGCCCCCAAGGACTCAGTTCCGCTCGATGTCCTTTTCGACTCCAAGAACATCAACGGGGTCGTGAACAAGAAAGTGACCGTCGTCAGTAACAGCTCTACCGGGGATTCGATATCTCTCTACTTCACGGGACGGGTCGACGACAAGGACTCGATCGTCAATTTGCAGCCGCGTGTCGCACTCTTCACGGAGATAGATAAGCTTAAGGAAATCATCAAATTAACGAACTTGAGTCATGGTGAGTTCAAAGTGCGTCTCGCCGCCCCGCCTCCAGGCTACTTCACCTGCGAGTTGTCCAACACCACCCTGGCAGCCGGCGGGTCACTCGACGTTACGCTGACTCGTGGCAAGGGAACCCCCGTCGGGCAATACGAGACCTCGATTACTCTCTTGCTGGACGCCCCTGTCCCGCACCCCGTTTCAATCCCAATTAAAGGATTGGGTTACATGGAGTAAGGCATTGCCTCCTTTAGCCCCAACGCCATCGATGTCCCAAGCCGATCCCCCCTCTCCCTCAGGGAGAGGGGCCGGGGGTGAGGGCCTTTCATGACCTACACCTACGAGTTCCTCCCGGATGTCGCCTTGGCCGACACAGCCTTTCGGGTCAAGGCTGACAATTGGAGCCAATTGTTCGCCGGGGCCTCGGAGGCATTGACCTCGGTCATGATCGATCTCGCGGACCTCGAGCAGAAGCGGCGGATCTCGATCGATCTGACCGCGCCGACCGTTGGGGAATTGTTCTACGACTGGCTTAGCGAATTGGTCTATCTCAAAGACGCAGAAGCATTTCTGGCTCAGTCGGTCAAGATAGACGTTCTTCCCGGCGGCGCGATCTGGCAACTCCGCGGCGAACTTCTGGGGGACACGATCCGGCCCAAGCAACAGAAGCTTGGCCAGGATGTCAAAGCAATCACCTATCACCTCTTCGACGTCGCTCACGAGGGACCAAACTTCACGGCCCAAGTCGTTTTGGATATTTAGGTTATGTCGCAGTATCCGGCCACTCGCCTCGCTCCCAACGTCTGGGAAATCCCGGTTGAGGCGAAGTATGGGATGAACGTCCCGGCGCGCATCCTCGCCTCGGAAACCCTCTTCGCGGGGATGGACGAGGGGGTCTTTAATCAGATCACCAACGTGGCGACACTTCCCGGTATCCGCAAGTGTGCCATATGCATGCCTGATGGCCATTGGGGGTACGGTTTCCCCATTGGCGGTGTCGCCGCCTTTGACACCGACGAAGGGGTCATCTCCCCTGGGGGAATCGGATTCGACATCAACTGCGGCATGCGTTTACTCCGCACCAACCTGACTTCCGACGAGGCTGCCCCCAAGCTGTCGGCCTTGATGGACACGTTGTACTCGCTGGTGCCTTGCGGAGTGGGCTCCAAAGGGGTCATAAAGCTCTCTGAGCGCGAGTATCGCGAGATGACCGTCTCTGGGGCCAAGTGGTGTGTCGAACGCGGCTACGGGCGCCCAGATGACCTTAAGCACATCGAGGAGCAGGGGTGTATCGCCAACGCTGACCCAGCGCAGTGCTCATCCAAGGCGGTCAACCGTGGGTTGTCCCAGCTCGGGACTCTCGGATCTGGAAACCATTACCTTGAGGTCCAAGTAGTTACACCGGAGAACATCTTCGATCCGATCACCGCTAGAGCCTTCGGTTTGGGAATCCCCAATCAGGTTTGCGTCATGGTTCACTGTGGCTCTCGCGGCTTTGGCCACCAGGTGGCGACCGATTATCTCAAAATCTTCGATGGGGTTATGCACCGCCATGGCTTGAGGACCCCTGACCGCGAGCTCGCCTGCGCCCCGTTCGCTTGCCCAGAAGGCCAGAACTACTTCCGCGCCATGAACTGCGCCGCCAATTCAGCCTTTGCCAACCGGCAACTGATCACTCATCGGATCCGCGAAGGGTTTGCTAAGATATTCCGCAAGAGCGACTTCCATCTTGGCCTTGAAGTCGTTTATGACGTTGCCCACAACATTGCCAAACTCGAATCCTACCCAGTCGATGGTGTTGCCAGACGACTCCTTGTGCACCGCAAGGGGGCGACGCGGTCCTTCGGACCGGGAAATGTCCAGATACCTGAGGACTATCGCGCTGTAGGACAACCGGTTATCGTTGGCGGTTCGATGGAAACCGGATCGTATCTGCTGGTGGGCACTCAGACCGCCATGGACGATACCTTCGGATCGACCCTCCACGGTTCCGGTCGCACAATGTCACGCACGAAGGCCAAGCAAATCGTTAGGGGAGAGGAGCTTAGGCAAAGCCTTCTGGCTCGGGGCATCGCCATCCGCACAGCTTCCCTCTCCGGGCTGGCCGAGGAAGCTGGCCTGGCCTACAAGGACATCTCCGAGGTCGTCGCCACCGTCCACGACCTGGGCATCTCCCGCCGCGTAGTCCGCTTCCTCCCAATAGGTAACATCAAGGGTTAGCTGGTAGCACGGGCCAAGCACGGGCAAGATGCCCGAAGCACGGGCAAGATGCCCGTGCTACCAAACTAGGCGCGGAGATTACTGCAAGACTCCGCAGTCGGGAGACCTCGTAGCATGGCCCCTTGTGGGTGTTGCTGGATTCCGCGACCACCCCTCCGCCAAAGGAAGTCCGAGTGCCCCAGGTGAACGGGCACAAGGCCCTATGCTACGCCTGCGGCCACGTCTACGCTCCTGAGTCCGCCCCAAAAACAAACCGCCCCGTCCCGGAAACCGGGACGGGGCGGAGATCACTGCAAGATTCCGCAGGTGATTACTTCATGAGCGTCATCTTCTTGGTCGCCGTGAAGTTCTTGCTCTCCAAGCGATAGAAGTAGACACCAGAAGCAACCGAGGTACCAGCGTTGTCATTGCCATCCCAGTTGACCTGGATCTGACCCATTCCGTTGCCGGAGAAGGTCCGAACCGTCTGACCGGTGATGTTGTACACGTTGAGCTTCCAATCCGACTGATCCTTCAAGCTGAACGCGATAACCGTGCCAGCGTTGAACGGGTTCGGATAGTTCTGCATCAGCGCATACGTGGCAGGAACGCCCTTGCTGACCGAGGTCGAAACAAGCATGCCCTGGGCATCAGACATCTCAACACTGGTCAACTCGATCGAGCCGTTTCCAGAGGTCGGAATCGACACGAGTTCGTTGACGCCAGAGTTGATTCTGGCGCCCTTGGCATCCGTCGACGGAGCAACCAACACAGTCAGTGTTCCGTTGGCGGCTTTGGCACTCAGGACCATCTGCGAAGCACCACTGCCGAGAATCGGCTGTCCAACAGTCAGTCCGGAGTAGTTGAACGTGAGGACCGCGCCACCGAGTTCAACGGCGGAGTTGGTCGACACGCTAACACGGTCGGAACCGATGTTGACCATGGTTTCCGCGCTGTTCGCGTAAGGCGTCAGCTTCGGATTCGACGGCGGATAGGGCTGAGCGTCACCGGTGATGATGCGAATCAAGTAAACCAGGTCAGCAACGGTCAGGACAACGCCGTCGCTGTTGATTTCCGTCGCGTGAATCTGTACCGGGCGCAGAAGTGGGCTCGGATCGAACACGTTGATACCTTCGATGAAGTAACGGCTGAACAGGACCGCATCCGCGATCGAGTTGGCCACGCCATCAAGGTTGATATCGCCGCGATCGTCCTTCGGCGGATGGATACAGATCCAAGCGTTGCAGAAGTGAACGTTCGGAACCAGGAAGTGGCCCGGCTTGCCATTCACGTTGCAGGCCGCGGTATCGGTACCCAGCGCCATGAAGGTCGTGTAACCGTCCTTCGACGCGAGCACGTTGTCGCCGCAATCGACTGTGTAGAACGAGATTGGGACGCAGTTGTTGATGAACAGACGGTCGTCAGTCACCTTGAAGCAAAGCTTCACAACCTGGCCTTCCAACCCGAACGCACTGGCCGGCGGATGAACCAGCGGACCATTGTCGAGGTCGGCAATCGCAATAATGCGGATCAACCCGGTCGGGCATCCACCACCACTGCAGTTGCCGTTGGCGCCGGTACGGAATGTGACGTATTCCCACAAAGCGAGATCGTTCATGGCCGTCGCTGGCGACAGGAAAGAGATCGCCGTCACGTCGTAGGCCACGAGCAGATCAAGACCGCCCAGCGGGTAGTCCGGACCGATATTGAGGTACACGCACGCCGTCGTGCCGCTGAGGGCGCCGACCGTGTCGTTGCCCACTGCATCAGTCAGCGATACGTAGAACACGAACTGCAGCGTCACCTGGAAGGTGCAAGTGGCTGTGGCACAACCATCAGACACCTGCAGGACGATCGTCCATGTCCCCACTTCGGACGGGAGAGCCGCAGAGGACAGCCACGAGAACGCACCCGTCGACGGGTTGATCGTCGGGGCATTGTGCGGGGCCATTCCACCCGGGCCGGTGATCGAAACGACGCTGTAGGTCAGCACATCGCCATCAAGATCCGCGCCAGCCGCCGTGCCGGTAACCAGGTCGCCGATGTTGAAGATCCCATCGCCACCATCAATTGACTGCTGGTTGCAAAGATGGGCCGGGTCGACCGGGGTTGGGCAAACGAGCGTCGGAGCGGTGTTGGTCACGGTGATCGCCACGGTCGACTGGCAGGTCTTCACGCCATCGGAAACCGTGTACGTCACCACGTGCGGGCTGCCAGCGATGTCAGCACACACCGGGTTGTAGTTCAGTCTGCCGGTCACGGGATTGATGCTCAACGGACCCGCAACCGCCGGAGCGACACTGTTCAGTGTCCAGGAAAGCGCACCCGGGCAGCCGTCGTCCGTCGCCGGAAGGAGAACAGACAACGCGCTGTTGAAATGCACCGACTGGGCCGGAACTGCAGTGCAAACCGGACCATCCTGCGTGACCGTCACCTGGAACGAGCAGGTGGCAAAAGCGCCGCAGGGATCAGTCGCCTTGAACGTGATGGTATGCGGGCTGGTGGCAACATCAGCGCAAGTCGGAGCCCAATTGAACTTACCATCAGCAGTCACGGTCGCGCCCGCGGGCGGGCTCACCAACGAATAGGTAAGCGCATCGCACGCATCGGGATCGCTCGCGTTGAGCTGCTGGTTCACGATTGGCGTTTGGTAATAAGTGGTGACGTCGGCATTGGTCCCACAAACGGGGTCCTGATTAACGAACGTCAATACGCCCTTGTTGAACGCGAAGGCTACGGGGCAGCAACCACTTAAGAGAACTGCCTCGCCAGCCGGCGGATAAAAGGCCGTGTCGATGTCGATTGTCCCAGTGCAAGCACTCGGAATTGGCACTGTGAGCGTGTAGATATTTCCCGCGCCGGGGGCAACGGTGCCGCCAACCGCGTTCAATACCAACGACGATCCAGGAATACCGCCTTGGGCCAGTGTAAAGCCAGCCAAACGCGCTGTTGACGCGGCGGCTGCCACTGTCCCACCAGTAACCTTCAGTGGCAATCCGATACCATCGATCGCGTCGCCATTGATCAGGTTGACCCCAACCGTGGCATTCGCGCACCGATTCACGTTCTTCGACTCGATGGTAATCGTGTTGTTAACCTGGGCAAAGGCGACACCAGTTGAGAGAAGCAGGGCCAGACCAACGCAGGCCAATACTGTCAGTTTATGCTTCATTCTCCTTTGCTCCTTCAGTTTCAAAGTCAAATTCATGTCTCGCTAATGATTTCCGAGACTTCTCCTGCACTCCCGCGGATCTTGTTTTCCCAAAACCACCGGGAATCAATCCAAGTTGAGAGACGGCAGAAGGTTAGCAGAAAACAACTACCGGAAATTTATGGAAAAGAAACTCCAAGACATGGAGCACCCTTAGGGTTTTATCTTCTCAGATCAAAACCAACGGGCGATCAGATATTGTGGCACAACCTTTTAGTACAGCAAACTACTCAGCACGCGAGAGCAAAGGTACGCTATCGCCAAAAAAAGTCAAGCGATTTTTGCACTTTTTTCAATGTGAATGCCAAGCCCCTCGGGCGACCCATAATGAGGTCCAGCACTTTCATCAACCATGCCTGAATGTCTGGCCGGTAGGGGCGGCCCTGTGTGGCCGTCCACGAATGCTGCAATGAGGAATGCCCCCCCGCGCAACCATCAGGGCGGGCACACACAGGATCGCCCATACGCATGTACCGTGGCCCACCA
>JAKAKI010000041.1:33073-154167 GCA_021813505.1 bacterium
CGCGTGTGCTCACGAAGTCAGCACACCTTTGATCAATCGTGATGGCGTGACTGCTTCAAACGGGTCCTACCTCAAACCCAGTCCGCTTCATCCAATCATCGCTGAGAAACTTGGACAGGTACCGCATGCCGGTATCGGTGAGGATTGTAACGATATTCAACGGTCTCTTCTGACTCTTGGCCCACTTTAATAGACCGGCAACAGCCGCTCCAGCCGACCCGCCCGCGATCATCCCCTCACGACGAACCAAGTCACGCGCCGCCGCAAACGACTCCGCGTCCTCCGTCTGAATGACCTCGTCAATCACAGAGGCATCCAAAGCCCCGCACGGAACGTCCGAACCGATCCCCTCGACATGATATCGCCCCGGCTCGATTAACTTATTGAACCGCAACAGGTCATAGAAAACCGAACCAATCGGGTCAACGGCAACGATCTGAATCCGAGGATCCCTCATCTTTAGATACCGACCGATCCCGGACAATGTCCCGCCGGTGCCAATCCCTGCCACCACAGCATCGATCTGGCCGCCGGTCTGCTCCCAGATCTCCGGGCCGGTTGTCTTGAAATGGCACTCTATATTCTTGGGATTGTGGTACTGATCGACCAGGAATCCCGGTTTCTCCTTGGCCAGCCTACGGGCGGTCATGTAATACGATCTCGGATCATCGTGAGGCACATCGGTGGGGCAAATCACCACCTCAGATCCCAAAGCCCGAATCAGATCGATCTTCTCCTGCGAGGTCTTGTCCGGTACGGCAAACAGTGTCCGGTATCCCTTGCAGGTGCCGACCAATCCGACCGAGACCGCCGTGTTGCCCGAGGAGTTGTCTACCAGCAAGTCACCGGGTTTGATGATTCCATTGCGCTCGGCATCCTCAATAACATAGAGCGCCATTCGATCCTTGATCGAACCACTGGGATTCAAGTACTCCAGTTTGGCAAAGATATTGTGTCCCAATTCTTTACCGACATGCTGAAACGCCACCAAAGGAGTATTCCCGATGAGGCCCAGAATTCCCCCAGCGGTAATACCGGTCTTCTCCGGCGCCCTGTACGTCGCACTCAACTGCGTCTTCATGACTTCCTCTGATATCTGTCAGGCGGCGCGACCGCGCCCCTGCACTGTCTTAAACAGCCCCAGGTCTCTAAGGATTCCCTCAAAACAAACGTCACGCCTTCCGCACGACCCTCCGGGGCGCAAAGCGCGACGGTTGTGAGATCTTCTTAAGATGCTCTACCGTGACCGAACACTCCCAACGGTCAGCGTCCATTTAAGACCCCCCACCGAAGGCTGTCAATGGAAAAAACCCTCCTCACTGCTCATTATTGTTTTCGACTGCGAACGCCAACTTTGGTAGCATGGACATCTTGCCCATGGCTCCTACGGCAGATTCACTCCTTGGTGTGGCCCCGATCTCTGGGGATTGTTGAAAAACAAGCATTGATCAAGTCGAAGACCTGTTTATTCCGGTGCCACGGACAAGCAGATTCTCCAAAGAGCCGGAGAATCTGCTTGTCCGTGGCACCTTGCTGGGAAATTGGTTTTTCAACAGACCCCAGAGATCGCGGCCACACGGCGCGACTTGGGTCGAGATACAACGTTTCCTTTGTCCCAACACCCAAGGCACGGTATATTGGCCGGTTCATGGACGGGTGCCTATGCTGAAAATCCTGGTGATCGGCGGGGGAGGCCGCGAGCATGCGCTTTGCTGGGCACTGCGGTCGTCACCACAGGTGGAGAAGGTCTACTGCGCTCCCGGCAATGCCGGCATCGCCGAAATCGCCCGCCAGCTTGAGATCAAGCCGACTGATACGAAAAAGCTCATCGAGTTCGCCCGCCACGAGGCAATTGATCTGACCGTCGTCGGCCCCGAAGACCCGATCGTCGGCGGTGTGGTCGACGCGTTCCGCCGGGAAAAACTGCGTGTTTTCGGTCCCACTGCCGCGGCCGCACAGCTCGAAGGTTCCAAGGCGTTCGCCAAGGATTTCATGCGGCGCCACAATATCCCAACAGCGCCATTCGCGGTCTTCGACAACGCCGAAGAGGCGACGCGTTTCTGCCGCGAGTCGGAAGGTCCGCTTGTGGTCAAGGCGGATGGCCTGGCGGCAGGGAAGGGCGTCATCGTCTGCGACACCCCGGCCGAGGCCGAGGCGGCTGTCCAGCGCATCATGGTTGAACGCGCCTTTGGTGCGGTCGGCGAGAGGATCGTGATCGAACGGCGGCTGGTCGGCCAGGAGCTCAGCGTGATGGCGTTTGCCGATGGCCGCCATGTCGCCCTCATGCTCCCGGCCCGCGATTACAAACGCGCGCTCGACGGCGACCGTGGCGCCAACACCGGCGGTATGGGCGCATACGCGCCTGCGATCCGGCTGGACGATGCGCTGCTTGAAGAGATCGAGCGCGGGATTATTCAAAAGACAATCGATGGTATGGCCGAGGATGGGATCCCGTACTCGGGTGTGCTCTACGCCGGTTTAATGATGACCGAGTCGGGACCGAAGGTTCTGGAATTCAACTGCCGGTTCGGCGATCCCGAAACCCAGGTTGTGTTGCCGCTGCTCAAGACCGATCTGGTCGATGTCATCGGAGCGGCACTTGCCGGCAAGCTCGACATGGAACCACTGGAATGGCGTGATGAAGTGTGCGCCTGCGTCATCCTGACCTCGAAGGGTTATCCAGGGAAATACGAAACAGGCGCTACAATCTCCGGAACGCTTAAGACCGAAAGCGACGGCTTGCTGCGGTTTCACGCCGGGACCTCCGCCGGAACTGGCGGGGTCATCACCTCCGGCGGGCGTGTGCTCGGCATCTGCGCCAGGTCATCGACGCACGAGGGTGCCATTGCCTCCGCCTATGCGGGTGTTGAGCGAGTGCAATTCAAAGGCGCCCAATTCCGCACCGACATCGGACTGCGGCCCGCGGAAGTCCACCGCATGCGACGCGCTCCGGCGGAACGCCGCGGCCGCTTCTGAGATTCGGAAAAGCAGAGCGAGCACCATGATCTTTTGATTCATCTGATGCCATGAGTGATGATAAGACCAAAGTTCTCATCCTGATCGGATCCGAATCGGATCGCGAGGTCATGACCCGTGCCGTAACCGTCCTCGGTGAACTCGGTGTCCCGGCAGCGCTCGAAGTTGCCTCCGCGCACCGTTCACCACGGCGCGTCCGAGAATTGGTCCAATCGGCCGAAAACGCCGACGTTCAGATATTCATCTGCGGTGCCGGGATGGCGGCCCATCTTGCCGGCGCCGTGGCCGCCGCCACCAACCGCCCCGTGATCGGCGTCCCGCTCGCAGGTTCGGCCATGTCCGGGATGGATGCGCTGCTCTCAACGGTGCAAATGCCCAAGGGTGTTCCGGTCGCCACGGTGGCAGTCGGGGAACATGGCGCCACCAACGCAGGTATTCTAGCAGCACAGATACTGGCCCTCAATGATGCCGCTTTGGCCAGGCGTCTGGCGGAGCGGTACCGTCGCGACCAGTGAATGTGCTGATAATGGCTGGGAACGCTGTCGACACGCGATTTGTTTAAGTGCTGAGTGGAATAGGCCAAAAAACAAGGAGGACGAATTGTTTGTGGGACTCAAAAATCTGAGTGATCGGTTGGTCAGGACTCTGGTCCCGGCGGCGTTGGCTCTGGTGTTCCTGGCCGGGACCGTGTCCGCTGCGGTTCCCGACGATGCCAAGAAGGAATACAACCGTGGCATCGAGCTCACGAAGGCCAAGAAGGTTGACTCGGCCATCGTGGCGTACGAGGCGGCCCTCAAGATCGCGCCCGATTATGTAGACGCCCAAATCAACGTTGGGGCGCTCTACTACGAAAAGGGCGATATGGCCAAAGCCACCGAGCACTTGAAGAAAGCGATTGAATTGGACTCCAACAACGTGTCCGCGCTCAAACCCCTCGGGCAGGTCTATTTCAAAGCCAAGGACTACGATGGGACGATCAGCGCTCTCAAACGCTACACAGCGCTGAACGCGAATGACGCCGCGGCCTGGTCGCTTCTGGGGCAATCCTACAAGAAGAAAGCGGACGAGAAGAACGCCCTTGATGCGTTCACCAAGGCGGTGGCTGCCGATCCCAAGGATTACAGGACGTTCTACCACATCGGTAACGCGCATCGCGAAGCGAAGCGCCTGCCCGATGCCATTACTGCCTACCGCAAGGCAATCGCGATCAATCCCAATTACGTCGAGGCGTACTATAACTTGGCGATCACCTCGCAACTGGCCGATATGGAAAAGTGTGTGCCCGATTACAAGGCATTCATCAAAGCGGCGACAGGGAAGAAAGAGTGGAAAAGCCAGGTCGTCCAAGCCGACAGTATGGTCGACAAAATTACGAAGTACCTGGAAGCGAAAGGCAATTAGCCCTCTTTGGCACCCAACAGCCGGAATTGTGAATCACGGGCGCGGGTCATCCTGCGCCCCACTTTGTTATAGGATGTTGTGGCTGACCCAAGTTCATTCACGGTGACAACGCTATGAAACGGTGGCTCATCTTCGCCGAGGGCGGAACCGCGGGTCTATTCGATCCGCTTGACGCGCTTCGTCCGCCGTATCTTCTCCGTAACGGCGCCTGGACAGTCGCGGAGCGCTGGATCAAGTTGCTTGAGCCGACGGAAGTCGCGGCGGGCACCGGTTCATCACTGGCCGGTTCGCTGGCCGACCAAACAGCTTGGAAGGTCAATCAGATTCCTGATGGCAGGCCTGACGATGTTTGGATTGTAATCGGTGCGCCCAGCCCACGCCCCGACCTGCGCTGGGATGGACTCCGCTTTCCCGTAGCGTTCACCTCCTCCAGGGGCCCGCACTGCGTGATGCGGCTGGATCAGTCTGCTTGGGAGCGAGTGAAGCACCAGGTGACGGCTTGGTTTGCCAATTCCGGAACCGGACCGCTCACGGCGCCACCTGAATCGACCGTTCTGGACGAACCTCCCTTTTTGGCTCCCGACGGTTTGTGGGATCTGGTGAATAGTCTTGCCCTGCAAATCGGATTCGATACCGAGCTCTGGACAAGACTGAACGGGCGGGGGGGACCACCTGACCAGTGCCGGCATGACTCAACGGTGCTGATTTCGCCCGAGAAACTCTGGATCGGCCGCGATGTCCGGATCGGACCGCACACCGTCATCGATGCGAGTTACGGGCCGGTCATCCTCGATGCGGGAGTCGTCATCGAGCCGTTTACGCGTCTGGAGGGTCCCGCCTTTGTCGGTGCGCACACGCGTTTGGCCGGCGGCAAGATCTCCGGCGGATGTGCCTTTGGTCCCGGATGCCGGCTGGGGGGAGAGATTGAAGCATCCATCATTCAGGGCTTCACCAACAAAGTGCATGAGGGATTCTTCGGGCACGGGTTCATGGGTGAGTGGGTCAATCTCGGCGCCATGACGACCAACAGTGACCTGAAGAACAACTATGGAAGCGTCCGCATCACGCGTCTTGGCCAGACCGTCGATACCGGCTGTTTGAAGGCCGGTTCGTATCTGGCCGACCATACCAAGACGGCAATCGGTACACTCTTGCCGACCGGCTCCACAACCGGGGTTGGAGTCAACTTGTTATCTGGGGGACTGGCCCCAAAATCGGTTCCTCCGTTCGTATGGGGAGGAAGCGGACGGTATACCGAGCACCGTTTGGAGCGCATGCTCGATACCGCCCGGGCGGCGATTGCGCGCCGCTCTGTGATGCTGAAGATGGCAAATCGCGCCGATCAACTAAGCGGGGGGGAGGAAAAAGCGCTTCGTGCCTTGTTTGCGGCCTCGGCCGAGCCACGTGCCGCGTTCCTCCAGAACCAGAATTCCCCCAGTGATCGTGACTGAGCTTCGCGGTTGGATGCCTGTGGAGGTTCTAGGTAATGTCTGAACTTCGGAAAGACCCGGTCATCGGACGATGGGTGATTATTTCCGGCGAGCGCGGGCGACGGCCCAGTGATTTTCCCGCGCCGGTTCGACGCGCCAGCGGACGCGTCTGTCCGTTCTGCCCGGGCAATGAAGCCTTGACACCTCCGGAGATCCTCGCCATCCGTGCCGAAGGAACCGCCTCGAATACCCCCGGCTGGCGGGTGCGGGCCATCTCCAACAAGTACCCGGCCCTGACCATCCATGGCGAACTCAATCGCGAAGGCGTTGGCATTTTTGACAAGATGAACGGTGTCGGCGCGCACGAAGTCGTCATCGAGACTGCCGAACACAATGAAGACCTCGCCGACATGACGGTGGAGCGTGTCGCGGAAGTGCTCTCGGTCTGCCAGGAACGCGTCATCGATCTGGAGCGCGATCCCCGTTTCCGATTCATCATGTTGTTCAAGAACAACGGTGCCTCCGCGGGCGCGTCGCTGGAACACTCCCACATGCAATTGATCGCGACCCCCGTGGTGCCGAAGCGCGTCATCGAGGAACTGGATGGATCGCGCCGCTACTACGATTACAAAGAGCGCTGCATCTTCTGCGATATCGTCCGCCAGGAACTCAAAGCCCACGAGCGTGTGGTGGATGAGACGCCTGGGTTTGTGACGATTTCTCCCTTTGCGGCCCGGTTCCCCTATGAGACCTGGGTTCTGCCCCGATCTCACCAGCCGTCGTTCCGCGACATGAGCGCGGCGCAACGCGCCGAGTTGGCGCTGATTTTAAGCCGGATTCTCCGCCGTCTCAAGTATGGTTTGAACGATCCAGACTACAACTTGATGCTTCACACAACGCCGGTGGGCAACGAACACGACCGGGCCTATCACTGGCACATCGAGCTCATGCCGAAACTGACGCACGTCGCCGGTTTCGAATGGGGCACCGGATTCTACATCAACCCGACCGCTCCCGAAGAAGCCGCCGAGTACCTGCGCAGTGTACCCATCGAACGGAGGCATCCTGTGCCCGAAGTTTTCGAAGCTCCGACTGTTCTGCCCGCCGGTGTGCACAGCGGGCGGCGGCTCAATGTCTTCTTCCTGTCGTCTGAAGTCGTGCCGTTTTCCAAGACCGGCGGATTGGCCGATGTCGCCGGCGCGCTTCCCGAAGCGCTGGCGGAGCTCGATTGTGATGTGACGGTAGTGACGCCGCATCAGGGCAAACTTCTCAACGGCCAGTTCCCCAGTGTGCCAATGTCTGAGGCGCCGCGCTTCACGGTGCAACTGGGCGGACAAGACTACGATTTCTCCCTGCGCACGCTGGAAAAGCCGCTCGGCAAAGTCCGGCACTTGCTGGTGGAGAATCCCGGATTTTTCGGCCGCCCGGCGCTCTATGTCGATCCACTGACCGGCAGGGACTATGTCGATAACGACGAACGCTTTGCCTTTTTCTGCCGGGGCATTCTTGAGTGGATCCGGCAGGCTGGGATGCGCCCCGACATTATCCATCTCAACGACTGGCAGACGGCTCCGGCCGCCGCGTTCATGGGCCTGCTCTTCTCCGGGGACCCGTTCTTTACCGGCGTACGCTCAATCCTGACCATTCACAATCTGGCATATCAGGGCATGTTCCCGGCGGAACGCTTTGACATCCTCGGACTGGATCCGAAATTGTTCCATCCGCTCTCACCCTTCGAGTTCTGGGGAAAGATCAACTACCTGAAGTCCGGGCTGATTTGCGCGCACAAGATCAACACCGTGTCGCCGACCTACGCGCGCGAGATTCAAACCGACGACGAGCTTGGTTGTGGCCTCAACGGAATCCTGTCGGAGCGCGCCAATGATCTGTCCGGAATTCTCAATGGTATCGATACCCAGGTCTGGAACCCGGCCACCGATCATCTGATTCCCCAGACCTACGACGCCGAGAATCTTGCCGCCAAGCATGCCAACAAGGAGACTCTCTGCGCCCGCGCGGGCATTGCGCGCGAACGCTGGGAGCGTCCGCTCATCGGGATCATCTCCCGTCTGGCCGATCAAAAAGGATTTGATCTGATCGCCGACGCGGCCGAGCAGATCTTCGCATTGGATGTCAACGTCGTACTCTTGGGCACGGGGGAGCGGCGGTTCCATGACTTGTTTACCGACCTGCAGGAACAGTACCCCGGCCGGATGAAGATCTTCCTCACGTTTGACGATGCGCTGGCGCACACGATCGAAGCCGGGGCCGACATTTTCCTGATGCCGTCCCGCTACGAACCATGCGGACTGAACCAGATGTACAGCCTTCGCTATGGCACAGTGCCGGTTGTCCGTTCAACGGGTGGCCTGGCTGACACGGTCATCGACGCCGATGCCAATACGGAACGTGGCAATGGCTTCTCCTTCCGGGAGTACACCGCCGACGCCATGTTGGGAGCTATTCGGCGTGCGGTGGCCGCGTACAATGATCCTTCGCGTTGGACGCCGATCCAGATTCGCGGTATGGCCGGCGATTTCTCATGGCGCCGTTCCGCGCAAAAGTATATTGCCCTCTACGAGTCCGCGCTCGGCGGCATACATCAAACGATGGCAGGATAAAGGCACCGGATCGAATCCTCCTATGGCACGAATGGCGTCACCTGCCCAATCCGAAATCATCTAACGACACAAGGCAGCATGGAAAGCGCTTATGGCCGGTACTGGGAATTGGATCTATTTAACTGAAGAGGGATATCGCAAGATGGTGGCGGAATTGCACCGCCTGAAGACGGTCGACCGTCCGCGTGTTGTCGGCGAGATCTCCCGCGCGCGTGACATGGGCGACATCTCCGAGAATGCGGAGTATCACGCCGCCAAAGAGCGGCAGGTCTTGCTCGAGCGCAAGATCTCGGAGCTTGAGGAAAAACTCACCCGTGTCAAGACCATCAAGGAAGACCAATTCGATGGCAGCCGCGCCTATTTGTTCTCTATCATTCGCCTGCGCGACATCAAGTCCGGCGAACAGATCAAGTACCAGCTCGTCTCCCCCGAAGAAGCCGACTTCGATTTGGATCGTATCTCGGTTCACTCCCCGATAGGCCAGGGCCTGCTCGGCAAAGCCAAAGGCGAGCGCGTCACCATCAAAGTCCCCGCCGGCGAACTCATCTACGAAATCATCGATATCGAGCGGCCAGCGTAACCGGGCTTCCCATCGCTTGAATCCGCGAGAGTGCGGGAAGTGTGGCGCGGGCGCCCTCGCCCGCGTTCGGCGCGGAGCGCCGAACCTTCCTGTGCGACGGACAGAGTGTTGCACGTGCAAGCAAAGAGTCCGGGTTGCGCCCGGACCGCGGCCGAGGGCGGCCGCGCCACATAGAATTCAGCCTGAGTCAAGTGTGCTGCAGTCAGAGGTTTTTCAAGTGTTGATGTAGCGGACTGGGGATAAGCAAGAGTGTGGCGCGGGCGCCTCGCCCGCGTTCGGCGCGGAGCGCCGAATTTCTTCGCGAGAGAGATTCCCCTTCAGCCGATTTGCTGATTCGCACTCCCCCCCGCCCGTCCATCAACCCACTCTCGCCACAAGAATGGATATTCTTCCCAGGATTTACACAGGCCTTTCCTTACGGGATTATTGCAGATGTAGTTGGCCACGTCTCCCACATCCTCGCTTTGCCTCAATACATGGTCATGAGACTCTGCCTGCCATACCGGGCCCTTGTGATCAAGGCTCTTGACGATCTCGTGAGCAGATACGCTCTTGATCGCTCCAACAATCTCGGGGATGCCGAAGAAGTTGCCTCTTGCGTCAGCGAGGGGACGATAAAGCAAATGAACGTGATCTGTCATCACAACCGCGCAGAGGAGCTCAAACTTCCGTCCGTTCTCGTGCAGGCAATGTCCAAGGATGATCTTGCGTGCCTCGACCGGCAGATACCAGCGTCGGTAGCTGGCAAATGTCACCAAGATTACGCGTCCCTCACCTTGAAAGTGTGGGAGTCGGCGGCGGTAGAAAGACTTCGCAAATCTCGCCAACGGCAATCGAGTTGGATCGTCGGGCTGCTCTTGCGTTTCAGATGTGTCCACGGGTTGCTCTTGATGAACCAATTCCCGGTTGAGCCCGGCCAATACAAACTGCAAACCTGCAGAGCCTGAAGCAATCACTTATTCAATCAATACAAACGAAGCCAAATGTGGCGCGGGCGCCCTCGCCCGCGTTCGGCGCGGAGCGCCGAATCTCTTTGCGCGACGGACAGAGTGTTGCACGTGCAAGCAAAGAGTCCGGGCTGCGCCCGGACCGCGGCCGAGGGCGGCCGCGCCACATAGAATTCGGCCTAGGTTAAGTCTCCGGCGTTCAAAGTTCCTTCAGGTGTTATTGTAGTGAAGTCAGGGAATTTAGAATGTGGCGCGGGCGCCCTCGCCCGCGTTCGGCGCAAAGCGCCGAATTCCTTCGCAGTTTCCCTATTCCAGGTCCAAAACAAAAGCCCCGTCCCGGTTTCCCAGGACGGGGCTTCGTACTTCTCCTTTGAACAGGCCTACTTCACCAGGATCATCTTCTTCGTCGCCGTGAATGCCTTCGCTTCCAAGCGATAGAAGTAGACACCCGACGCAAGCGGTTGACCGGATTGGTCGGCGCCATCCCAGGCAACCTGTACCGAACCCTGGCCGTTGCCGGCGAACGTTCGGACTGTCTGGCCTGTAATGTTGTAGACCGAAAGCTTCCAATCCGTTTGCTCCTTCAAGCTGAACTGTATCACCGTGCCCGCGTTGAACGGGTTCGGATAGTTCTGCAGGAGCGTGTACTCGCCCGGGATGCCTCTGTCGACCGATGTGCTCAACAAAGCGCCCTGCGCATCGGACATCTGGATGTCGGTGAGCTCAATCGTCCCCTCGCCGGTGACCGGAATCGAGAGGATTTCATTAACGCCCGCGGCGATCCTGGCCCCCTTGACGCTGGTGGCCGGCGCCAGCAGGACACGCAATTCACCATTGGTGGCTTTCGAAGTCAGGACCATCTGCGAGGCGGCCGCACTCAGTGCCGGTGTGCCCGGTGTAAGTCCGGAATACCGGAAGGTCAGCAACGCCGCGCCGACTTCGGCGAGCGAGTTGGTGCTCACCAGAGCGCGATGATCGCTGATCTGAACCGTCGCTTCGGCCTTCTGAGCAAACGGCGCCAGTTTCGGATTGCCGCCCGCCGGGAAGGGTTGCGCATCACCGGTGATGATTCGGATCAGGTAGACCAGATCGGCCACTGTCAGCACGATCCCGTCGTCGTTGATGTCCGTCGACAGAATCTGCACCGCCTTCAGGGCCGGATCGCTCGACAGCACGCCGATCCCTTCGATAAAGTAGCGGCTGAAGAGAACCGCGTCGGCCACGGAATTCGCCACGCCGTCGAGGTTCAGGTCGCCACGGTCATCCGGCGGTGGAATGATGCCGATCGTGCCACCGCTGAAGCAGACGGCGGGACGAGGCCGGAATCCCGGCTTGGGATTCGACAAACACGCGGGTTCGATGCCGTCGATTTCCACAAATGCGGTGTCGCCCGTCTTGCTCGAGATGATGTTGTCGGTGCAGTCGAACGAACAGAAGTTGATGGCGATGCACTGATCGATGAAGTTGCGATCCGAAGTCACGACGAAGGTCAGATCGGCAATCGAACCAACCGGACGATACGACGCCGGTGATGGATGCAATGCCGGCCCGTTGTCCAGATCGGCCAGGGCCACCAGATGAATCATTCCGGTCGGGCATGGGCCGCCACAGTTGCCGGTGCTGCCAAATCGGTAGGTGAAGTACTCCCACTCCGCGATGGCGGCGCCTCTGTTCACTCCGGTCAGGCGCAGAGCCGTCGGGTCGTAGCACAACAGCAGATCGAATCCGCCGATATCAACGCTCAGCCCGTCGATCATGATCGGCATCGTCACGGTCTGCCCGGACAGTGCCGGAATCGTGCCCGCCGGCGTTGCGCGCTGGGTGGCAGACTTCTGTGATACTGGGGCCAGCGCATCCGGGCCGCCCACAGAAACCGTGACAAGGCAGGAAGAACACGCCCCTGTCACCAGACTCGTGACCGTGTCCGCCAACCCGCTGCACGCCGTCACGATAATCGTAACTGTGTCGTACGTGGTTTCATCGCAGGCCACACAAATCTGCGTCGGGCTGATCGATACCACTCCTGGGAAGCCCGTCGCGGTGATCGTACAGATTTGATCGTTCGGGCCAACCATGATCGACAGCGGAACGCAGGTCGTGTCGAGTCCCGAACACAGATAGTTGAACCGCAGGACAGGCGGGGTGAGCTCCGGCTTCTGGATGCAGGTGATAATGACATTCACGGTATCGTAGTCGCTAATACCGCAGCCATCCGTGACCTTGCCGACCAGCGTGTAGGTGCCAGTGCCGATCGGAATGAAGCACATTTCATTCTGCGCCGTGTCAATCGTTGCCCCCGGAGGACCGGAGACGAATGATTCCACCAATCCGTTCATGCCGTCGGGATCGGAGACACTGTATGGCACGCAAACCCGCGTCTGTGTGCATTGCATCAGATTGATGTCCGCGCCAAACGAGATCGTCGGCACTGAGTTCGGCGTCACCGTGACCACGGCGTCGTCAGTGGCGGTGCAACCATTCGCCGGATTCTTGACTGTCAGCGTATACGTGCCGCCGGCATTCACGACCGGTGTGGGAGTCGTCCCGCCCGAAACAATGTTCCCGCCGCCGCTGGCCGCCCAGCTGTACTGGGCACCCGGTGTCGAGGAGGAACCGTTCAAGGTCACCTGCGTGATCAGGCAGGTCAGGACTTTGTCCGGACCCGCGTTCGCATTCGCACCGTTGACGTTGTAGTTGATGACCGCGATGCACGAGTCAGTGCAGCCGGTGGCGGTGATCGTCACGAATACTGTCTTGTTCCCCGGGGTGTTGTAACGGGCGAACGCCGTCCCCTGTCCACTCGCCGGCGCCGGCGACCACAGATAAGTAACGCCGGTCGACGGAGTGGAGGCCACAGAGGCAGTCGCCATGAGACTGTCGCACGTGATTTCGTCGCCGCTGCAGCTCAGCGCCGGCTTAGCGATATTCTGTGTAACGATTGTGACATCACTGGCCACGCAGCCATTTACCGGATCGGTTACCGTAAGAGTGTAAGTTCCCGGCGCATCAGCCAGCGGCGTTGCCGTGGCCCCACCAGAGACGATGTGACCACCGCCTGATGCCACCCAATTGAATGTTGCGCCTGCGGTGCTCGATGATCCGTCCAGCGTAACTTGCGTGACAATACAGGTGAGAACCTTGTCCCCACCGGCAGAAGCGTTCGGCACAGTCACGTTCTGAGTCACCAGGGCCGTGTCGACGGCGATGCAACCGTTCGTCGGATCCGTGACCACGATCGAGTATGAACCAGCCGCGTCAACCAGTGCCGTTGCGGTCATGCCGCCCGATACAATGTGGCCACCGTTGAACGCCACCCAACTGAATGTCGCGCCCGGTGTGGTCGATGATCCCGCCAGTGTCACTTGCGCCGCTGCGCAAGTCAGAACCTTGTCCGGACCGGCGTTTGCGTTCGGGGCCGCAATATTCTGCGTCACCAGTGCAACATCGGTCGCGGTGCAACCATTGGCCGGATCGGTGACAGTCAGCGTGTATGTCCCGGCCGCGTCAACCAGCGGGGTTGCCGTGGTGGCGCCGGAAACGATGTGCCCGCCTGCCGATGCCGCCCAACTGAACGTTGCGCCCGGCGTGGCGGAGGAGCCGCTGAGATTGATCTGCGTCACCGAGCAAGTCAGGACCTTGTCGATACCCGCATCCGCGTTCGGCGGTGTGATATTCTGGGTCACGATCGCCACATCGGTCGCGGTGCAACCGTTGGCCGGATTCTTCACGGTCAGCGTGTATGTGCCAGCGGCGTTGACCAGCGGCGTGGCGGTGCCGGCTCCGGAGACGATGTTGCCGCCGCCCGAGGCCGCCCAGCTATAGATCGCGCCTGGCGTCGTGGACGAACCGTCCAGAGCCAGCGACGTGATCGTGCAGGTCAGGACTTTATCAGGTCCCGCGTTGGCATTCGTGTTGTTGATGTTCTGGGTGATCACGGCCTCGCACGAATCCTTGCAGCCGGTCGCCAGAATGGTGACCACGACCTTCTTGTTGCCCGGTGTGTCATAGCGCGCAAATGCCGTCCCCTGGCCGGAAAGCGGCGCCGGTGACCAGGCGTAGCTGATGCCAGTCGACGGAGCCGACGACACGCTGGCCGTGGCATTGAGGCTGTCGCAGGTCAATTCATCACCCGCGCAACTGAGCAGAGGCTTCGTGATATTCTGTGTGATAACGGCGTTGCACGAGTCTTTGCACCCGGTCGCCGTGATCGTCACAATCACCCATTTGGTCCCCGGCGTGTCATAACGCGCGTGCGCGGTGCCCTGGCCGCTGATCGGCGCCGGACTCCACACATAACTGACGCCCGTCGACGGTGTCGAAGTGACGTCCGCAGAAGCGAGCAGACTGTCGCAGGTAAGTTCGTCACCGCTGCAGTTCAGCACCGGCTTGGTCACGTCCTCGGTCACCAGCGCGACATCGGTCGCGGTGCAACCATTCACAGGATCAGTCACGGTCAGTGTGTAAGTTCCCGGAGCATCGACGAGCGGGGTTGCAGTCGCCGATCCCGACACGATGTTGCCGCCAAGCGAGGCCACCCAACTGAACGTGGCGCCGACTGTGGTCGATGAACCCGACAGGTTGATCTGCGTCACGGAACAATTCAGAGCTTTGTCCGAACCAGCGTCGGCGTTCGGCGGCGTGATATTCTGCGTCACCAATGCCACGTCCGCGGCGGTGCAGCCATTGGCTGGATCGGTTACGGTCAGCGTGTATGTCCCCGCCGCGTTAACCAGCGGTGCCGCGGTCGTGGCGCCGGACACGATATTCCCGCCGGCAGAAGCGGCCCAACTAAACGTTGCACCAGGAGTGCTCGAGGAACCCGACAGATTGATCTGCGTCACCGTGCAGGTCAGGACCTTATCCGTTCCCGCATCCGCATTCGGGGCCGCCAGATTCGCTGTGACCAGCGCTGTATCTTTCGCTGTGCAACCGTTAACCGGATCGGTAACGGTTAGCTCGTAGGTTCCCGCCGCGTCAACCACCGGCGTCGCCGTGCCGCCGCCCGAAACGATATTTCCGCCCGCGCTGGCTGCCCAGCTAAAGGTGGCGCCCGGCGTGGTGGACGAGCCGCCCAGTGTCGTCTGCGGCGCGGCGCAAGTAATGATTTGGTCTGCTCCGGCACTGACGTTCGGCGGCGCGATGTTCAATGTCACCAGTGCCACATCGCTTGCGGTGCAACCGTTCGAAGGATCGGTTACAGTCAATGTGTAGGTACCGGCCGCGTCCACCAACGGCGTCTCGGTGTTAGCACCGGAAACGATATTTCCGCCGGCTGACGCCACCCAACTGAATGTCGCGTACGGTGTGGTCGATGATCCGAGCAGATAGACCTGTGTAGTCGTGCAAGTGAGCACATCATCAGTTCCCGCGTCGGCGTTGGGAGCGGCAACGTTTTGCGAGACCAGCGCCGTGTCAGCCGCCGTGCAACCGTTGGCCGGATCAGTAACGGTCAGAACGTAGGTTCCCGCCGCGTTGACCAGCGGTGTCGCCGTCGTCCCGCCCGAGACAACGTTGCCGCCACCGGAAGCCGCCCACGAGAACGTGGCGCCCGGTGTGCTGGAGGATCCGCTCAGATTGATCTGTGTCACGGTGCAAGTCAGGATCTTGTCGATCCCGGCGCTGACGTTCGGCTTGACAATGTTCTGCGTCACCAGCGCCACGTCACTGATCGTGCAACCGTTCGCGGGATTGGTCACCGTCAGTGTGTACGTGCCGGCGGCATCGACGGTCGGCGTCGCAGTGGATGCGCCGGAGACAATGTTCCCGCCGCCGCTCGCCACCCAGCTAAACAGCGCTCCCGGTGTCGTCGAGGATCCGTCGAGCGTGACTTGCGTCACCGTGCAGGTCAGAATCTTGTCCGGACCGGCATCGGCGTGTGTGTTGTTGGTATTCGTGGTGATGACCGCGTCGCACGAATCAGAGCAACCCGTGGCGGTGATGGTCACGACCACCCGCTTGGTCCCCGCGCTGTTGAAGCGCGCGTTCGCGGTGCCCTGGCCGCTCACCGGTGATCCGTACCAGAAGTACGTCACTCCCGTGGACGGAGTCGAGGTCACTGTTGCCGAAGCTAAGAGACTGTCACAGGTCAGTTCGTCACCGGTGCAGCTAAGAGACGGCTTGGTTGTGCTCAACGTAACCAGTGCCACATCGGTCGCCGTGCAACCGTTGGCCGGATCGGTCACGGTCACGGTGTAAGTACCGGCGGCATCGACCAGCGGTGTTGCCGTGCTGGCGCCCGACACGATGTTTCCGCCCAGTGACGCCACCCAACTGAAGGTCGCGCCCGGAGTCGTCGAGGACCCTGAGAGATTGATCTGGGTCACAGCACAAGTGAGAACCTTGTCCGGACCGGCATCGGCGTTCGGCGCCGTTGTATTCAGTGTGACCAACGCGACGTCTGTCGCGGTGCAGCCATTAGCTGGATCGGTAACAGTCAGCGTGTAAGTGCCCACGGCATCGACCAGCGGTGTCGCTGTGGTGGCTCCCGAGACGATATTCCCGCCGCCCGAAGCCGCCCAACTGAAGGTCGCGCCCGGTGTCGTCGAGGAACCTGCCAGATTCACCTGAGTCACGGTGCAGGTCAGCACCTTGTCTGGTCCGGCATTCGCATTCGGCGGTGTGACGTTGAGCGTAACCAGCGCGACGTCGGTTGCGGTGCATCCGTTCGCTGGATCAGTCACCGTCAGCGTGTATGTCCCCGCGGCGTCAATCAGCGGTGTGGCGGTCGTCGCACCGGAAACGATATTCCCGCCGAGTGTCGCCGCCCAACTGAAGGTCGCGCCCGGCGTCGTCGAGGAACCCGCCAGATTGATTTGCGTAACCGAGCAGGTGAGCACTTTATCAGGACCGGCGTTGGCGTTCGGTGCCGCAACATTGAGCGTCACCAGGGCGACATCGGTTGCGGTGCAACCATTCGCTGGATCGGTAACGGTCAGCGTGTATGTGCCCGCCGCGTTAACCAGCGGCGTTGCAGTTGCGGCGCCGGACACGATGTTCCCGCCGAAGGACGCGACCCAACTGAATGTCGCGCCTGGAGTGGTGGATGATCCGGAAAGATTTACCTGGGTGACCGAACACGTCAGAACCTTGTCCGTTCCCGCATTAGCATTTGGAGGTGTGGCATTGAGTGTGACCAGCGCCACGTCGGTGGCGGTGCATCCGTTCGCCGGATCGGTCACCGTGAGTGTGTAGGTCCCGGCGGCATCAACCAGCGGTGTCGCCGTCGTTGCACCGGAAACAATATTCCCGCCAAGCGTTGCCACCCAACTGTAGGTTGCTCCCGGCGTGGTCGAAGAACCGGCGAGATTGATCGATGTCACCGTGCAGGTCAGGACCTTATCGGGTCCGGCGGCCGCGTTCGGGGTCGCAACATTCAGCGTCACCAGTGCAATGTCCGTTGCTGTGCAACCATTCGCCGGATCGGTTACTGTCAGAGTGTAAGTTCCCGCCGCATCCACGAGCGGTGCCGCGGTGGCCGCGCCCGAGACGATATTTCCGCCCGCCGAGGCAACCCAACTAAACGTCGCACCCGGCGTTGTTGAGGAACCGGAGAGGTTGATCGACGTTACCGCGCACGTCAAAACTTTGTCGGCGCCCGCGTTGGCGTTTGGTGCCGTCGCATTCAGCGCTACCAGTGCGACATCCGTCGCCGTGCAACCGTTGGCAGGATCGGTCACGGTAACGGTGTATGTTCCGGCGGCATTAACCAAGGGTGTGGCCGTCGCCGCGCCAGACACGATGTTTCCGCCGAAGGAAGCCACCCAACTGAACGTGGCACCCGGGGTGGTGGAGGAACCTGCCAGATTGATCTGAGTCACCGCGCAAGTCAGGACTTTGTCCGCACCGGCGTCAGCGTTGGGAGCGGTGACATTCAGCGTCACCAGCGCGACGTCTGTCGCCGTGCATCCGTTCGCAGGATCGGTAACGGTGAGTGTGTATGTTCCGGCTGCATCAACCAGCGGTGTCGCAGTCGCAGCGCCGGAGACGATGTTCCCGCCGGCCGACGCGACCCATGCAAACGTGGCGCCGGGAGTCGTCGAAGACCCGCTGAGAGCCACTTGAGTCACCGCGCACGTCAGAACCTTGTCGACGCCCGCATTGGCGTTTGGCGCCGCGACGTTCGACGTCACAATTGCGGCATCCGTCGCCGTGCATCCGTTCGCTGGATCGGTCACGGTGAGCGTGTAGGTGCCGGCGGCGTTCACCAGCGGCGTCGCGGTGGTCGCGCCCGAAACAATGTTTCCACCGGCCGAGGCGACCCAGCTAAACGTCGCGCCGGGTGTGGCCGATGAACCGCTCATGTTAATCTGTGTTACTGCGCAGGTCAGGACCTTATCAGGACCTGCATTGGCATTCGGGACGGTCACATTCTGCGTGATCACTGCGTCACACGAGTCCTTGCAACCAGTGGCTATGAATGTCACCACGACCTTCTTGCTGCCGGGGGCATTGTATCGGGCAACTGCCGTTCCCTGGCCGCTCGCCGGGGCTGGAGACCAGAGATAGCTCACGCCAGTCGATGGAGTGGACGTCACTGTCGCCGACGCTTCCAAACTGTCGCAGGTCAACTCGTCGCCGCTGCAACTCAAAACGGGCTTCGTCATGTCGACCGTGACCGCTACAGTGTCGTAATCATCGGCGCTGCATGGGTCGGTCGCCTTGACAATGATCGTGTAGCTGCCTGCCGCCGCCGGGGTAAAGCAGATCTTGTTGTTCAGAATATCGATCGTGGCTCCGGCCGGAGCACTAACCAGTGCCTCAACCAAACCCGCCAGCCCATCGGGATCAGACAGCGCGTAGGTGACACAGATCTGGGCGGCAATGCACTGGGCTACTGTCGTGTCGTTGCCGAACGCGATGAGCGGTGCGCTGTTGGCCGTCTTGGTGACAATTACCGTGTCCTTATCAATCACCCCGCACGAGTCGGTCACCGTCACGATGATTGTGTCAGGATCGGAAGTCGTGGCCGAGTAGTAGACCGAATCACCCGACAGTGTTCCCTTGCTCGTCGTCTTTGACAGGATGTTGTTGTCGGGGTCGCTAAATACGAACGGCTTGACCGTTATCGTCGCCGGGAGCGAGCAGAGGAAAACACTCTTGTCGGCCGGGCCGGTCACGTCGGGAGGCGAACTAAGATGCACGGTTACACAGACCGTGTCGACGTCATCATCGTCCTCTGCAACACCGTTCAAGTAATCGTCGTCGTCCAGCTCGAAGACAAAACAGTAGACCCCCGATGTGTCCGGCGTGAAGCACCGGACGGAGTCGAATGTGCTGTCGCATGTGAGCTTCGGCATGTATCCCGCTCCCGACAGCTTGGATAGGTACAGCCTGTCGCGGTCGTCATCTTCGCCGTGGACGCGGATGCAGATCTCTTGTGGTGCACAGAGGTACACCGTGGTGTCGCCCGAGTGGTCACCCGAAAGAGTCAGCCGCGGAGGACGATTCTGGCAGATCGGGAATGCATGATGCCCCGTGGGCGCGTTCGATGGGCTGGCCACCGTTTGCTCGCCGTCCGAAGCCGTGATATAATACTGAATACTGTCCCCGGTGATCAGAAGCTGGCTCGATGGCACCGAAGCGCAAAAGAGGCTGTCCGTGCGCGCCATCGTCACCGACGTGTAAGAAACGGAATTGGAATTTCGGTAAAAGAGGTTCACTGTCAGCCCGCTGCCGGGCGTGTCGCGGTCGGTTACATAAGCGCAAAGCGGGACCGTTGTTCCCCAGTTCACGCATGTGGAATCGAGCGCGATCGTTGCCGGAGTCCGCGTGATCACCGGCGGCGCTTTCTCGCAATAGCTCCCGGTATCGCACGGCGTGCAACTGCCGTCGCCGTTCCTGTGGCACACGATCAAATCGTGGCAGCCGCCGTTTTGCAGCGTGTCGGAGCTGTTGTAGCAAATCAGATAGCGGCTGCACAGCCGGGTCTTGATCGCGTCGTAGATCGAATCCAGGGACGTGCCGGTCGGCGCGTGGTAGTGTGCTCCGCCGGTTGCGTTGGACAATCTGATCAGGTACGTGGGATCGAAGTTGTTGCCCAGGGAGATGTTGTAAATCGGAATGCCCGCGCCGAGAGCAAGATTCACGATCAACGTCGAGTCGTCTGCGAATCCATCGTTGAGGCCGTCGGGAGTTCCACGGCCACCGCAGTTCTTGCTGTTATTTTCCATTCCGTCCGTCAGTGCAATGACCGCCTTGCTGCCGAACTCCGTCGTGGACAGGCTTGCGCCTCTCCAAACGCCATCGAAATAAGCGGTGCGTCCTCCCGACGTCAGGGCGTTGATGGAATTGATCAGCAGCGTTGTGTCACTGGTGAAGTTGCGAACCACCGTGTAGCAGTCCGAGAACTTTACCACGGCGGTGCGATCGTACATGCTCATCTGCCGCACGAACCGAATGGCGGCGTTCTTGGCAGCCGTCAACTTGCCCCCATTGGCCATGCTGCCGGACACATCGATGACCAGGCAGGTCGCGGTGTGGCATGAGTCGCCTGACAATTGCTGCACGGTGAATGGCCCGACCGCCGCCCCGTCCTGCTTGACACAGAAACTGTCGGCCGTCAGTCCAGTCACCGGTATGCCGGAACTCGTGAGGACGTCCACGTACGTGCACATCTGTGGGAATCGGCTCGGATCAATCTGCCCCAGTGAGACCGAACTGACCAACCCGTCGGCGGACAGAATCGTGGCGCCGGACACGGGTGTGGCCATGCTCATCGCACTATTGATTGCCGCCGTGTCCAGTATGTACTCATCGTCGCTTGGACCGGCAATCACGCCAGCACTGGCCAAAGTGACAAAGCTGAGCGTGAACAAAGCTACGGCAACTGCAGGAACCACTCGCCCCAGGCGCGTGTATTGCTGCAAACGCCGGCGGCTTGGTGTACTGGGCAGTCGTCTCATGGAACTTACCTCGGTGAGGTCTGAGTCCCCGGTCGCATCGATCGGGGTCATGGTGATGGGGCGAAAATTCGTGAAAAAGCCAATGAAAAACGATAGAGTACCACCGGTACTCCGCAGGGAGCGGGGGCGAGGTTCCATCATGTCAACGCGTCTCACAAGTTACAGGGTTGAAACTCCTGATTGAAAATCATTTTCATTTTCCAGACACGGGATATTGCGTACGATGCCACCTCAATCAGTATCAACGTTCCGTGCGACCGCGTCATCCTGACGCAATCATCCATCCCTGGTATGGATTGGCAGACTGCCGTCAGTCTGCTTGTCTGTTACTCAAGTCCGTGGTGCAAAATGCGAGTAAAGAAATCCTTCGCTGTTTCGACCGGCCACTCCTGCTCGGTCACCAATAATAAACCCAGCCCCAAAAATCTGTCAAGGGCTTTTCCTGCAAGAGTTTGACGTTTGTGTGACATTTCCTGCAGATCACTGGCGCGAAACTGTGCAAGCGGGCGACTCCCTCAGGGTCATTAGCCGACCTCTAATCACAAGAAAAAGGCGCCGGTCCCAGAAGGTCCGGCGCCATCGACTGATCGATTTGCTTGAATGACAAGGAGTTATTTCATGAGCACCATCTTCTTGGTTGCCGTGAAGTCACCGGCTCTCAAACGCGCGAAGTACATTCCCGACGCCAGGTCGTATCCCTCGTCGGTTTTGGCATTCCACTCGACCGTTACGATTCCGGCCTCGTTTTCGCCCGAGAAACTTCTGACCGGCTGGCCCAGTACATTATAGATTGTCAGGTCCCACTTCGATGCCGTGCCCAAACTGAACCGGAGCTGCGTCGTGGCGTTGAACGGATTCGGGTAGTTCTGCTCCAGACCGAAGTTGCGCGGAACACCGCTGCCGCTGGCGGCCATTTCCAAACCGACCAGATCACCGTGCGATGTTGCCGCCTGGGCGTCCTCAATTGTCCATTCGCCGCCGCCGTCCATCCGTACCGTGAACAACAGGTGCGGGCCACTCGCCAGTTTCATGCCTGGGTTTCTGGCGACGAGAAGGGCGCGCAACTCTCCGTTCTCGATACTCTGGAAAGGCGTCAGACCGCCCAGGTCGGAGGACCACTCGATCGCCCCGAGAGTTCCTGCGTTGGCTTTGATTCGTACAAAGACACCGCCCAGTTCGGCATCAGAGGTCACCCAGATTCCCAGCTTCCCAGCCTCGCGCTCGGCACGTATCGACGCTTGATGTTCCGGCGTAGCTACGGCCTTCGGGCCGCCCGGACATCCCTGCATGATGGCATCATTATTCATGACGCGGATCATGAAGACCAGGTCTGACAGCGACAATACCAGTCCGTCGCAATTGACGTCCGTGGCCAGGATCTGATTCTCTTTGTAGATCGGGTCGAAGACCTTGGTGCCGTAGATAAAGTAGTTGCTGAACAAGACCACGTCGGCCACCGAGTTCGCGATTCCGTCCAGGTTGACGTCGCCACGATCATCGGGCGGCGGGACAATGCAAATACTGCCATCACAGAACTGAATTCGCTTCAGCGGGACATTCTTCGGACTGTTGAAGCATGAGTCCGCCACTCCGGTGAACGAGGTGTAGAGGGTGTCACCACTCCGGTTGGAGATGACGTTATCACCGCAGGCATCCGAGCAGAATCGAATATAGCCGCACTGATTGATAAAGAGCCGGTCGGCGGTCACATAGAACGTGATCGCGATCATCGGCCCCTTGGGCAGGTAGGCGCTCTCCGAAGGATGCGGCGAACCGTTATTCATGTCGGCGATCCCAATGAGTCGCAGGCTTCCCGCGCCGCAGGGGTTGCAGCCGGTCGAGGCGCCCGTGCGGTAGGTGAAGTATTCCCACTGCGACAGCGCCGTGTCGGCGGCGGCCGCGGAGAATTTGAGGACGGTCGGGTCGTAACATATCAGGAAGTTGTATCCGCCCATTTCCATCACGCGATAGCCGCGGATCTTCACAGTCGCGTTTCGTCCGCTCAGCGAATAGATCGTGTCGATACAGACCTGGAAGAGCGAATCCGGCGGCTCGATTCTCACGCAGATCGTCGCCGTGTCACGTGCCGAAAGTCCGCACGAGTCGCTCGTGGCGAAGATGAAACGGTAGCAGCCCGTCGTATCCGCCAGAAAACAATGCGTCGCGTTGATCGGGGAATGGCTGACCTGGCGCGCAAACTCTCCGGCTCCTTCGATCATCTGCAGGTCGAATAACTGGCCTGCGTTGGGATCACTGGCCGGGACCGCAAAGCAAATCTGCGTCGGCCTCAGGTAGAGCGCCGTGCTCGGCAACCCGTTGATCGAGACTGTCGGGGGCGCGTTCATGCCGACCAGAACACACATCGTCTTTGAGGCCGTCGCCCCGCACGAGTCTTCGGCGGTGATCTGGAAACAGTAATTGCCTGCTGAATTCGCCGTGAAACAGATGATCCCGGTCAACGGATCGATCGTCCCGTCACCGGCACTGAGATACACGCGCTTCATGTTCCCATCAGGATCCGATGTCGACACGCCGCCCACACAAACTGTGCCGGGGCTGCAGGCCGTGACCGACTTCGTGGGTGGGGCCGTAACGACGGGTGTGCGATTGAATCGCGCCGTGACATTGACTGTGTCACGTGCGGTCAGACCGCAGGAGTCCGTCGCCACGATGATGATGCGATACACACCACCTGTGTCGGCGTAGAAGCAGACACTTGTGTCCGCAATATTGAACGTGCCGCCCGACAGCACGGACGCGGTCCACTTCGGACGGTCGTCAGTGATGTTCACTTTGAAGCAGATCGAACCCAGGCCGCAAACATTCTGCGTGAAATCCGGAGGAGCTTTCACGACGGGCGGTGAGTTGATATCAAAGGTCACACAAATGCTGGCCGTGTCGGCGAAACAGCAGGGGTCGCGGACGATCAACCGCACACAATCCGTCCCGCTGGTGGCCCGGGATACGCAAAGCATCCCGTTGCGAATCACCCCGTGGTCCGTGGAGACGACCATGGAGTCGCCATCCGGATCACTGATCTGGAACGGCACGCACACCGTCTCCGGCGCGCATTGCGTGAAATTCGCGGCGGGGGAGATCGTAATCGACGGCGCCCGGTTCATCCTGATTGTGACCCGGAATGTGTCGGTCACGGCGTCGCCGCAGGCATCCTGGGCGTGGAACACCCACTGATAGTTGCCGGCCACGATCGGCGTGAAGCACAACGTCGAGCCATCCCAATTCGCATCCCCCAGGCTGGCCGGACCGCACGATATCAGATTGTAATCGGGATCGAAGCAGCTCGCCGGGAAACAGAGCTCCCTGGGGAAACACAGGAACAGCGTCGTGTCGTTCGGCACACGGATCTGCGGCGGCGTGTTGCGAATGATCTGAATCGCCAGATTGCAGGTGTCGGCGGCACCGCACGAATCGCGCACGATGAGTTGCGAGCCATAAAGGCCGCTGGTATCCACCGGCAGGCAGACTTTGAACAATCCCTTGAACGCCGGCGCCACCGTACCGTACGACACCGCTGCACTCATGAAGTTGCTGTCCGGGTCGGCGTAGGCGACAATCACGCAGATCGTCGTGTCATGGCAGATCCGGTAAACATCGGTCTGCGGACAAACGATGACCGGCGCATTGTTCACACGCGACCAGACGACCACGAAGGTCGTCTCGGAGCCGCACAAGTCCTGGGCCACCACACCGGTTACGTACATTCCCGGCCCCGACACCTGGAGACAAAGCGTGGTGTCGGCCATGTGCACCACGCCGCCATTCAGGCCGGAAAGCGTGAGCGGCGGACAACTGCTCTCCGCGATTGAGAACTTGACACACACGTTCCCGCTGCCGCAGAATCGCGTCTTGATCGTATCGGGCGCAGTCGGGCGCGGTGTGGGATTCGGCGCGGTCTGCACGCAGAGCATCGCCGTGTCGGCTTTGCCGCACGGATCGGTGGCGATGATCCGGCCGCACGTCACCTGCTGCGCCGACGCGACCACACAGAACTGATGAGTGGCTGTCTTCACGATGCCGCCGATATTCGTGATCACCAGCGGTTTCCCTTCGGGATCCGTCGCCGTGTAACTGACGCAGACCGTTTCCCGGTCGACGGCATTGAACTTGGCGCTGTCGGACAGCGTGATCATTGGGGCGACATTGTAGGCAACTGTGATATTTGCGGTATTCTGGTTTGTCAGGCCGCAAGCATCCGTCGCCACCAACGTGACCTTGTAGATGCCGGCTGTGTCCGGAGTAAAGCAGAAGGTGCTTCCGTTCGCGGTTCCGGCTTTCGAGCCGGTCGCCACACAAGTCGATAAGTTGTTGTTGGGATCGGTGCAGTTATAAGGAATGCAGATCTGCTGAGGACTGCACAGCGTCAGCACCGAATCCCGAATATTGGCCACTGGCGCCGAGTTGAGTGTCATCGTGAACGATGACGTGCAACTGGCTGTAGCACCGCAGGAATCAGACACGGTGACCGTCACGGACTGAGGACCGGTCTGGCTGATCACCATGCAAACCGAATCGGTGGAGCCTGCAACGGCCTGCCGGACAATCTGTGTCCCCGCCGCGTTGATGTTCACATTGAGATTCCCGCCATCGGCATCATTGATCGTGTAGCGAACACATACCTCCGTACCCGCGCACACGGCGGTTGAGGCCGGTGGCGTGCAGGTTACCGATGGCGTGCTGTTCATGCTGACCGAGACTGTGGCCTGCGCGGTGTCGGAATAGCCGCAGTTGTCGCTCACCGTCAGTTTGGCCGTGTAATTCCCGGTCGCGGAAACCGCCAGGCCGACAGTCGAATCGGACAGGCGCAATGCCCCGGTGCCCACAACCGCGTACTGCAGTGGCCGCCCCTCGGGGTTCACGACAGAGAACTTCACGCGCACCGTGTCCGCATGGCACAGCTTGACCGACATGTTGTTCATCATCAGCGTCGGCCCGACCGTTGCCACCGACGAGGCGTTGATTGTCGCCATCGCCGTGTCGGCGTAGCCGCAGTTGTCCGTGGCCATCAGCGTCACCGTGTACACTCCCGCTGTGGTCACAACCCGTCCGAGAGTTGAGTCGGAAAGCCGCAGGATACCTGTCCCGAGGACGGTCAATGTCAAAGGCCGCCCCTCGGGATTGGAAATCGAGAACGGCACGCGGACCGTGTCGGGCTTGCACAGCGCCTCGGTTCTATCGGCCATGGTGATGACGGGCGGAGTGCTCCCGACGGATATAATAGAAATTGTGGCCTGGGCGGTATCGGCGTTGCCGCAACTGTCGGCGGCCACCAGCTTCACGGTGTAATTGCCGGCCGCCGTAATTGCCCGGCATATCGTCGAATCGGAAATTCGAATGGAACCGGCCCCAATCACTGACAACTGCAGCGGATGTCCCGAAGGATTCGAAATCGAAAACGGCACACAGACCGTGTCAGGACGGCACAGGCTCGTGGTCACACCGGTCATCTTCACATTCGGCGGGCTGCTCTCGCCAAAGCTGACCACCATGGTGTCCGTTCCCACCGCGCCACACATGTCAGACGCGCGGAAGACAACGTTGATGACCTCCTTGCCCGCTGGAGTATAGCACCATGTCTGTCCGTCATAGGTTCCGGAACAATTCCAGATGACGCAACTGGCGAGGTTTCCATCGGGATCATAGCAAGTAACCGGACCAAAACAGAAGGGGCCGATCTGGCAGACCTTCAACGTTTCGGGGGGGACCCCTTGAATTGACGGCGGCGTGTTAAACCGTGCCCGAATCTCCGTTACCGTTGTTTCGGGTCCGCACGAGTTGGACGCAATCAGCTTTACCTGGTATGTGCCGGGGGAATTCACCTTGTAGCACACGGTCTTGGTGTTGGCGTTGTACACGGCGGGCGCCACGGCGGAAACCGTGATCGGCGTCGTGCCGGTCGTCGAGATCGGCATACACAACCAGCCTGCCGCACACAGGGCGGTATCAATTACCGATCGCGCGATGATGTGCGCCGGTTGATTCACCGTCACTTTGAAGAAGACCCGGACCGAATCATTTCCGCCGCATTGGTCGGTCGCCACCATGCTCACGTAAGAGCTGCTCGAACTGCTCACGTACAAGCAAAGCGTGGAGTCTTGCAGGCGGATGAACCCCGGCGATGACGCCTTCAATTGCGCTATGGGGCAACTGGCAATTATGTGGAATGGCACCGCAATTGTATCCGGATGGCAGACCACTACAGTGTCGTAGAGCTTTATCGAGATGTCGATGGTATTTGGTGTGAGCGAACTGGCCAGAGTGGGATCCGGGGCTGGGCCGGCTGACTTACTCGCAATCGGCGTGGCCAGTTCAGAAGTCAGGCTCGACTTCGTCGCGATGCCTTTGGCGGCCAGTCCGGTCCCGTCAGACGTGGACGGAACGTGGACAATCGCTACCAAATCATTGAAATCCGCATCGCCCGATGCCATATCCTCCCAGCAGAGCATGTACTCACCGGGCTCCGGCGACGGGAAGACTTTCAAATGAGACTGGTGGTCGCTGTTGAGTGCCTTGTCGGAGTACCACACTGTGCCATCATCGCGGCTGAGATACCATCCCAGCGCGTCCGCCTTCAGCAGGGTAAACGCCACAGAGTCGGCGGTCGTGGCGCCGCCAGGGATCAGCGCGAGGGTGTCATTTGGAGAGCTGATCGGATACCAGCCGAGGTTGTCGGCGCCACCCAGTCCCGACGACTTGTATAGCAGACGCACCACAACCATGCCAGGCGTAACCGGGAGACTGGAGACGGCGAGCTGGCCCTTGGATGCTGAGACGCCCCAGCCCAATTGATCGAGGATCTGCTGCACTGACGGCTCTGCCGGATAGTACCCGGCCGCCAGACGCGTCAGGGAATCCGAAGCGGCTCGATTGGCGGCGGGCACCTGTGCGGCAAAAACCGGCGTAGCAAAGACACATGTTCCGGCCAGGATCAAAAGCGAGATCCCGACCAAGGCAATCGACTTCGACAAATGATTACACAAGTGCCCTCCCATTCAGGCGCTGAGATCTCATTTCACACGGCATAGAACTCCCCCGATGGCCATGCGGATACCGGCCTCCAAAACGCTGGAAGGCGGCCCCCCGGCTCGCACAAGACTTCTGTGTCATCTTGCCGTATGTGACGCGACAGGCGCAATCACACCGCGTTGTCCTACATCCCCAGTTCGAGAACCTTGTCAGGTCTTCAGAACTTCCTGATCCAGAACGATGTGGCTGTCCATACGGGGGTGGACTCGTCCACATGAGCTGGGGCGACAATCGATTGCAGTAAAATGAGGTAGGTCCAGTCCTCCTTCGTTGACCTTGAACACTCCCCAAAGTAACACTTGAATCGGCTTCTGTCAAGCGGTCGAACGGGAGATAATTACGCTTCACAGAACTCGCAATCTGAGGGAGTGTGTGTGTCACAGGCGTTCACCTACCACGTTACATGCTCACTGTTAATGCGCTGGGATTTAATGTTTTATGTCTTCCAGCGCATTCGTCGGCTCACTTGAGAGAATCCGACTGCAGGGTTAGAACGCAAACTGGGTACCAACCGGCCCCTGATCAGTTTGGATTCCCTGGTCACTATCTGGTCCCAAAGTCGGGCAGAGCTGCCGCACAGAGCACCTCGCGGGATCGGGGTTCGGCGAGATGCCTGGACCGTGACATCTGTCCAACAATTGACAAGAAATCAGTGCAATCTGTCTAAAAATGAGCGGTCGGCTCACACAGATCTTGCGCCGCAGGACCTGTAATCACGAGAGGCAATGTCCACCAATGAGTTGAACGGAGTCTTTCGTGGGCTTGTTCGGGCGGCACGTTTGTTGCTTCACGGAATGTCGGCACCAGGCAGGGAGGCCGATATGCAATGTCCACGCTGCTTAAGAAAACTCACCGAAAGCGACTGGCTTTTGTGCTCAGTCCCCAATGCGCACTACTGTCCGCATTGCTGGGTGGAACTGACGAGCAATGGTGGTCTTCTGCATACGGTCGGCAACATCAGTGGGGAAGAGGGGCAGCAACCGAGTTTAACCAATCCGGCGGAGAAGACGCCACGATAGAGTGACCGTCCTCCGTGGACATGATGAACACCATGAGCGAGCAACAAGAATCATCACGATATCAACCCCTGGGAGGAACTATGAATCGGAAACAGAGAATCGCACTGGTGCGTGAAATGCTCTGGGCCAACCGCCAGATGAGCCTTGAAGAAATCGCCAAGGCGTGCGGTGTGTCGCTCCGGACCACCTACCGCGACCTCCACGTGGCTTATTCCCGCTCCGTTGGGCAGGATCAGCCAGCCGTCGCGAAGTAGGCTCCCAGAAACAACCAGCTTAAGACTCCATTCCCTCAGTTGAGGCCGTGCGAACCCGCCAACGGGTCGCGCGGCCTTGTTTTGTCAGCTCGAAAGTGCACCGGCAGCGCGACCTCCATGGGTGGACCGACGGATAAAAAAGGGGCGCCCACGGCGCCCCTCTCATTCCCGGTTTCATTGATAGTAGACTACGGACAATTGCCCGGATAGGGTACGCACAGACAAGGATTGCAGTATGCCGGGCCGTTCTGGAAGGTAGTCTCGATCATCCTCAGGACATCGAACACGTTGTCGATACCATTGCAGTCAACATCGCCCCGATCCACATGCGGGCAAGTCGCGTCAATCGGCGGCTGGGGACCATTCTGGAAGATGTATTCGATTTCGTACAGGATGTCCTGCACGTCAAGCACGGCATCCGCGGCGGTGTTGCCCTGTTCGCTGCAATCGCACGGGGGCGAACAGTTGAGGAGCACGGAAGCGCTGCCGGCGCCGTTATTCGCGGTCGCCAGATCCAAATCGCCGTCGCCGTCAACATCGGCCGCGGCGAGGGACATCGCGTCGGTGCTCGCGGGGAAGGTAACCGCCGTGGCGAAATTCCCGTGCAACAAATTCTGGATGGCCGATATACTGCCGCTCACCCTGTTGGCGCAGACAATATCCGGGTGGCTGTCCCAATCGAAATCGCGCGCGACCACGGAATACGGGGCCGTACCTACGGGCTTGTGAGTCGCCGGCGTGAACATTCCGGGATTCACGTTCAGGAGAATAGAAATCGAATTCGCGGCTGCGTTGGCCGACACCATATCCAACGCCCCGTCTTCGTTCAAATCCGCCGCACAGACCGCGACGGGCCCACTCTCAACATGAAAGACAGCATGAAAGAGCGCGAACGACCCATTTCCCTGGTTGGTGAGGAGTACAATGTCGCCACCGGACGAATCCGCCACAATGATATCAATCGCGCCGTCGCCATCCATGTCTGCCGCGAATGCGCCCCGTGGATTATTGCCCACGGGGGTCTGGACCGGTGATGCGAATGTGCCTGCCCCGCTATTTTTGAGCACGGATATGCGGGCAAGATTGCCATTCGTCACGGCCAGATCAATGTCGGCATCGGCATCGAGATCGGCCGCCACCACCGCGCGTGGATCAGCATTGGCTAAGTAATTGAAGGCCGGCGCGAATGTCCCAGCACCGTTGTTTTTGAGGACCGAGACGGTGCCACCGAGTTGGTTCGCGACCGCCAGGTCCATATCGCCGTCATTGTCGAGATCCGCGATTGCGACCCAGGCGGGCCCGTCGCCAACACGGTACTGGACCTGTGCCCCGTACGTGCCATCGCCGTTGTTCAGGAATACTGAGATGCTGTCGCTTCCAAAGTTGGCCACGACGAGATCTGGTTTGCCGTCCCCGTTAATATTGCCGGTTGCAACGGAACTTGGATTCAGCCGCGCCGCATAATCGACCGGCGCTTCGAAACAAAGACCCCCTGCGATCGCCTGGCTCAAAGCCACAAGCGACGCCAAGGCGACGCACGCTGACGTGACACTCCACCTTGCCTTCATCCCTCGCCTCCCGTAAGTAGGATTAGATGCACTTCATCGCCATTAGTCTATGCATGATCCTGAGTTCCGTCAACCGAATTTGGTCCATAATTTTCACTGTCTCCTAAACTTCTGGATTAGTTCGCCGGTGATAACCGTCATGTGATGGCAGGCTTACGGACTTTCCCCTAATCCGCAGGAGCCGAATTAAATTGATCGTCAATGTCAAGATCAGCGCTGCCTCACGATGATCACCATGAGAACGATCTCGTTTCCGCGGAGAACGCGGGTGCTGAGGACCATGCCAACCCTCCAGCGGCTCGCTCGTTCCGGTGCTGCGGAACTCTTAAGCCGCCCGATAGCTCTCCTTGTCTGCAGGGCAACAATTCATCACATTGACGTCTCCGGCCCCGTTTCAGGGTTGGTCACACTGAGTCGCTATGCCTTTGTATCACCCGAAAATGTCGTACCGGAAGCTGCGGCTGACGGTCATTGTCCTTCTGGTCGTCCTGATCTGCGTCCCGGTCGCGATCGCCGGCCTGTCGCTGTTCTGGATTGCCGAGGGGTCAATCAAGCATGAAGTCGAGGACCGCCTGACCTCAATGGCATCCGACCAAGCGGCGCGGCTCACCGACTGGATTCAGGAACGGGAATTCGACCTGGGAGCGATCGGGCACCTGTCCGCCCTCAGCTATTGGGCGCGACAAGCGAGCCAGGGCAATCCGCGTGCGGGTGATTCGCTGGTCACAATCCTCAATCGTGTCCGCCTCGTCTTCGGCGACCGCTATCTTGATTTGGGGATTTTCGGGAACGATGGCCGCTGGCGGTATCCAGATACCTTGACATATCCGAGCGACCCGGAACTGCTGTCTGCAATCCGGTCCGGGATGACTTTCATTGCGGCCGACCTCTTACGGTCCGACAGTGCCCGGTCATCAATGCTGGTCTATGCCCCTGTCATTGATCTGGACTTAAGCCGGCAGGCCTTTCTGGTCGCGTCTGTCTCGCCCGTACCGCTCTATGATTTGCTCCAGCATTCCCACACAGGGCTGAGCCTGAACATGTATCTGCTCGATTCGACTGGAGCAGTGCTCAATCGTCCGGATGCGTCCTCGAACCTGCTGCCGAGAAACTGCCCCTTGCTTCATCGCGCCGGGACGATCAACCGGAACATCAGCGGCGTGATTCGCTGCAACGCAGAGGAGGGACGGTCGGTCATTGGCGCCTATCAGCATCTGCCGCGTCTCGGGTGGACGATTCTTCTGGAACGCGATTACGGCGAGGTTTTCACCGGTTTGAATCGCCTGCGCTTGGTTCTTTGGCTGACCATGGGCATCATATTTCTGCTGGCCATCGGCACCGCGACGACCGTCGCCAATTTCACGGTCCGGACCCTGGAAAGGCGGGAAGTCGAGCTGAGAACGACCAATGAGCAGTTGATCACGGCCGACCGGCTGGCGTCGGTGGGCATGATGGCGGCCTCCGTGGCCCACGAAATCAACAATCCGCTGACAACCATCAAAGTTCTGATCCACTCGTTACGGGAGCAGACACCGCTGAAAGACCAGAAGCATGGAGATCTGGGGATTGTGGCGGCGGAAATCGACAAGATCAAAGCCCTCGTCCTGCGCTTTCTGCAATTCGCCCGGCCGCGCGAACCGGAATTCTCACCAGTTCGTCTCGACGAAATTCTCTCCCGCATCGCCAGTCTCATGCGCCCGCAGGCGCAAATCGAAGGCATCGATCTGACCGAGCAATACGATTCCCAGGCGGGGCCGGTCTGGGTCGATGGCGCCCAGATCGGACAGGTCTTCGTCAATATTCTGCTTAACGCTCTCGAGGCCACACCGCGCAACGGCGAGATCCGTATCTCGACGGTGAGGGCCGGGGAAGATGCGGTCACGGCAACCATCTGGAATTCGGGACCTGGCCTGCCCGACGAATTGCGGGAACGGATTTTCGAGCCCTTCTTCAGCACCAAGCCGACGGGGACGGGCCTGGGACTGTCGATCGCCCGTATCATCGTCGACAAACATCAGGGGAGCCTGAGCGCCCGGGGGCAGGGCGAGAACGGTACCAGCTTTATGGTCACGCTTCATTCACGTGGCAGGGAGACCGCCAATGCACCGCGTTCTGGTCGTTGACGACGATAAAAATATCCGATTTGCGTTCCACCGGATCCTCGACACCGGGACTTATGCCATCGAGGAGGCAGGCTCCGGAGAAGAGGCACTCGCGAGGATCACGCCGGGGGTCTTCTCGGTCATTTATCTTGATCTGCGCATGCCCGGCATGTCGGGTATGGACGTCCTCTCACGCATCCAGCAAATCGACAACAAGGTGCGCGTTGTGATCATGACGGCATTCGGGACCACCGAGGTGGCCATCGAAGCGGTCAAGCGAGGGGCGTATGATTTTGTGCTCAAGCCCTTCGAAGTGGATGAAATCAAAAGGCTGACGGAAAACGGTGTCAACGCCTACCGGCTGATGACGCGCAAAGTCGATCTGTTGTCGGGGGATGATATCGCCATCGAGGACACCGATACCCTGGTTGGCCAATCGCGGGCCATGCAGGAAGTCTACAAGCAGATTGGCCGTGTCGCGGAGTCTGATGCCAACGTTCTGATTCGCGGCGCCTCGGGGACCGGCAAGGAACTCGCCGCCCGCGCGATCTATCACCACTCGCGCCGCGCGGACAAGCCCTTTCTCGCGGTCAATTGTGCCGCGATTCCCGAAGGACTGCTTGAAAGCGAGCTTTTTGGCCACGAACGCGGTGCGTTCACCTCAGCAGAGCATCGCAGGCTGGGGAAGTTCGAACGGGCCACGACCGGCACACTCTTTCTGGATGAAATTGGCGACATGAGTCCCGGCACCCAGGCCAAAATCCTGCGCGTCCTGCAGGATGGCGTGATTGAGCGCGTCGGCGGCAGTGAGTCGATTCATGTCGACGTGCGCATCATTGCCGCCACACACCGTGACTTGACACTTCTCATTCGCCAGGGATTGTTCCGCGAGGATCTGTATTTCCGACTGAATGTATTCACGCTCGAGTTGCCATCCCTCGATGAACGCCGCGAGGATATCCCGCTTCTGGTGCGCTACTTCGTTTCACGTGGCAATCGGCGCATGGGTCGCCATATCAGCCAGATTCCCAGGGAAACGATGGATAAGCTTCTGGCGCACTCCTGGCGCGGCAACGTTCGCGAACTGGAAAATGTGATTGATCGCGCCCTGATTGTCACCAATGGACCGACGCTCTTGCCCGAGTCCGTTTCGTTTGCCGACACAGCGCCCGCCGAGCGGGCGGGTGTCGGAACACTCAGCGACGCCGAACTTCTCGATGCCGTATTTGCCCGGCTGGCCGACCAATTCGATCTCGATCCCCATAGCCCGATTCTCCCGGCACTCGAACGGGAGATGCTAGCGCGCGCGATCGCGCGCACCGAAGGCAACCAGGTTCAAACCGCCCGGCTCCTGGGAATCTCCCGCCAGACACTGCGCAACCGCCTCGCCGAAGACACCGATCCCAGCGAGAAGAGCAATGACTGAGAATCCATGCCGTAATGCTGGACGGCGATCCGCCACCGCACGTCACATAACACCGCGCTTTAGCGCGGTGATGCAATGGGTCCCCAGACACTCGTCGGGATTCCCGCGGTACAGCCCCCGCGCCGGGTGCCCCGCGGCTTGAGGCGTGTTGAAAAAGCCTGCTAATGGAATTCTGGAACAGGGAACGCACGAGATTGCTTCGTCGCTCCCTCCGCCTTCGGCGGAGTCGCTCCTCGCAAGGACATGGGGCACAAATCGCTCAGGGATACTCGAGAGGTCATTGCGAGCGGAGCGAAGCAATCTCCGCCTCACTGCTGCGACAGCGCCTCGATCGCGCGGGGTTTTTCAATAGGCCCGTTGCCGTGGAAAGGATGAAGTCGCAGAAGTGGTCGTCCGCACAAATCGCAACTCACCCACCGCAAGCGGTGGGGCCAGGCTCATGCCGTTGCGATGGGTTGTTTGCCTGGCCTTTGTTGTTGCCATGGCCGGCTGCAGCGCGGGTGACTCCGCTCGCGAAGTCGGCAGGGCCGTCGTCGATGGTGAGTCGGCCGACATCAGCCGCAAACTGATCGACGAACTAGCCACTCACAAAGTGGTGATACTTGCGGACAATGCGCATGGTCAATGGCAGCCACGCCAGACCGTCATTGACTTCCTTGAGACTTGGCTCGATTTCACCATGCATGATTCAATGCAGGTGCCTCGTGAACTTGGGCTGGTTCTTGAAATGGACTCAATCTATTTGGCGAAGGCGCAGCGGTACATGTCGGCCGGGGATCCCGCGCAGATACTGGATGCTGCGCTCCTGTGCTCTGGCGTATTCACAACCGCTGATCTGGAGTTCTACTGGCGGCTCGGGGACATCCTGCACAGAATCGACTTGTTCAATGTCAGACATCAGGGGCAGACTCCGGTGCGCCTCGCTCTCATTTCGGGGGAGCCCGCAATTGACCCGGAACACTGGTCGTTCGAGCAGCGATCCAGATACTTCGTCGATGAGCGTGATTCACTGGTGTCGATGCGCATCGCGCATTTTATCGAGACACATCCGCAATACAAGATGATCGTCTTCTACGGTGCAGCCCACATGCAGCGAGGTCTTGTCACCAAGCAGGCCGGCGAAATGTCTGCCAAGGGCCGATTTTTGGCGGACTATTTGTCCGAGGCATTTGACGGCGGTGTGGTTGTGATCGGCCAGGCGACTCCGGACTACTGGGGTTGGTACAGGGACAATTTCGTCCTCAACTGCGACTACTTTCTCCCTACAGCGCACAGAAACACCGAGATTCACAACATCCTGGGCGGGCCAATCGGATATGACGCCGTTATTGTCCATGTACGCGCGTATCAGTCAGGGACCCCTATCTTACAAATCCCATCCATGAATACGGCACAAATAGCCGCAACTTCGCTGTCTGGGCTGCATAGTACTACGAATGACTTTGATCGAAGATATTGGCCGATCTTGCTCAAGTACCTCAACGGCGTTTCCGGCACTGCGCCTCACCAGTTGGATCTGTCGAACCCAGAAGCATTGAAGACCGAGAGTGAGTTCTGGGAGCGGTGGGCAGAATTGCACCGAGACGCGGCGCCCGCCAATGTCACGAAGATGGAAGTGTGGCGGACCCTCATTGACAGTCTGGCGTCATCGCACGGTCCGATAGGGACGCGATATGATGAAGAGATCACTAAGTTGCTGCCGAGAGCACCGCCCCTGGTGAAACGGTCTGGAAAGGGGCCATCACAAAGTGAACGGGCAGCGGAATTGATCGCGTACCTGACGGCGGATAGCGCTGCAATCGTGATGGACAATCTGATCGGGCTGCTGTGGGTGGGGAGTGCCGTGGAAAAGAGCCGCGCCGAGACCACCCTTCATGAATTGACAGACACTTCGTTTTCCGACCCGGCACAGTGGTCAGATTGGTATCGAAGGCAGAATCGTCGCATGTAGTCGGTGTTCACCCCTGCCGGCTGCTCCACGGCTTGGGGCGTGTTGAAGACGCCCTCCGAAAGGTGGCAGCAGTTGTGCAAGGGGGAGGTTGCTTCGGCGCAAAGAGCCGCGCCTCGCAACGACATCACATTGGTCGCTGGCAATGCAAAGGAACAGTTGTCGTTGCGAGGAGCGTCTCCGCCGAAGACGGAGGGAGCGACGAAGCAACCTCCCCCTTGCACAACGGCCACGATTTTGGGGACAAGCTTCTCAACGCGCCCCAAGCGGCGGGGCACCCGGCGAGGAGGCTCAGCAGTCCGCCTCGGCGGGTCGCCCTCCCACGCATGACTACCGATTATTGTTTAGATTCTAATCAGGAACGATGATCGTTCCCGCATTCCCATCGACCGCTTCACCGGCGCGGTCAATCGACGTGATCAAGACCTTCTCGCCACCCGATTCGAGGAAGGTGATCGCCGCTTCGATCTTGGGGCCCATGCTGCCCGGCGGGAAGTGCTTCTCAGCGTAGTACTGCTTTGCTTCGGAAATTTTGACGCGTGACAGAAAACGTTGTCCCGGTTTGCCGTAGTTGAGAGCCACTTGATCGACTTCGGTCAGGATGATGAGGGTCTGGGCGCCGATCTCCCGGCCCAGTACCGCCGATGCCCGGTCTTTGTCGACCACGACATCGAGGCCTTCCAGCGTCCCATCCTTTTCAATGTAGACAGGGATTCCGCCGCCGCCGGCGGCGATGACAATCGCGCCTCCGGCAACCATCGCCCGAATGACCGGACCCTCGACAATCCCCTTCGGCGTCGGCGAGCCCACCACGCGGCGCCAGCCACGGTCGCCATCGGGCTTGACCACCCAGCCGCGTTCCGCCGCGAACCGCTGCGCATCTTCCCGCGAGTAGAACTGCCCGATGAACTTGGACGGGTTGGCCAGATCGGGGTCGTTGCGGTCGACAATTACCTGTGTCAGAATGGCCGACACCGCCCGGTCGATACCTTCACGCAGCAATCGGTTTTGCAGCGACTGCGCGATCATATACCCCATGCCGCCCTCGGTGTCGGCGACACAGACGCCGAGCGGCAGGATCGGTGCTTTCTCCCTGGCCAGTTCGACGCGCAGAATCGCATTGCCGACTTGCGGGCCGTTGCCGTGCGAAATCGCCAGATTGTATCCGCGCTTGACCAGGGGGATAATCGCCGCCAGCGACTCGCGCGTGTGCCGGAACTGATTCGCAATCGTGTCCGCCTCGCCCTTGCGGGAGATGGCGTTGCCGCCTAAAGCGACAACAGCGGTGGGGTGGGAGTTCATCACGTCTGGCCTCACATTACGTTCGACTGGATACTGCCACTCGCTCTGTCGCCGTACTTCTCCAAAACACTGGGGAGCGGCTGTGAGGCCGCTCCCTAATCAGATACAGAATTCGCGCCGCGTCTGTTTAACGCCGTCTTGGCTTTTTGACACCCTGCCAGAACTCCCCCAGGACTTCGGTGAGGTTCGGGCTGCCGATCTCCTGCAATTCATAGCGGATGCGCACGGTCGGCTTCTTGATCTTGATCAAGCGGCGCAAATCGATCGGGGTCGCGATCACGACCGTATCCACGTCGGCGGCATTGATCGTCGCGCCGAGGTCCGCAATCTGCTGCTCGCCATACCCCATGGCCGGCAGCACCGAGCCGATCCCCGGATATGTTTTGAACGTATCCTTGATCTTGCCCTGGATCCACGGGCGCGGGTCGACAATCGCCGCCGCGCCGAACTGTTCGGCGGCGACGACGCCGGCGCCGTAACGCATCTCGCCGTGCGTGAGTGTCGGACCGTCCTCTACCACCAGCACCCGTTTGCCGCGGATCAGCGAGGGATTGTCAGCGTAGACCGGCGAGGCTGCCTCGATCACGATCGCATCGGGATTGCGCGACGCGATGCTTTGGCGCACCGTGTTCACGCCATGACGGTCAGCCGTCCCGACCTTGTTGATCACGACCACGTCGGCCATCATCAGATTGATCTCACCGGGATAGTAGGTCAGTTCGTGGCCGGGCCGGTGTGGATCGGCCACGGTGATGTGCAGATCGGGCTTGTAGAAGGGAAGATCATTGTTGCCGCCATCCCAGACGATCACATCCGCTTCTTTTTCGGCTTCCTTCAGGATGACGCCGTAGTCGACACCGGCATAGATAATCGTGCCGCTGACGATATGCGGCTCATACTCCTCGCGCTCTTCGATCGTGCAGTCGTGCTTGTCGAGATCCTCGATCCTGGCGAAGCGCTGGCAAATCTGCTTCGAGATATCGCCGTAGGGCATCGGGTGCCGGATCGCGACGACACGAAGCCCATTGGCTTTGAGGAGTTCGCAGACTTTTCGCGTCGTCTGCGATTTCCCAGAGCCGGTCCGTACGGCGCAAACCGCCACCACCGGGACTTTGGATTTGAGCATCGTGCGCACCGGCCCGAGCAAGCCGAAGTCGGCTCCCGCGGCGATGGCGCGTGACGCCTGGTGCATCACGAAACCATGTGGCACATCGGAGTAGGAGAAGACGACTTCATCGACCTTGAGCTTCTCGATGAGCTTCTCAATCTCAGATTCTGCGAAGATCGGAATCCCCTTGGGGTAGCCTTTCCCGGCAAGCTTCGCCGGATAGCGCCGCCCCGCGATATCGGGAATCTGCGCCGCGGTGAAACCGACGACCTCGTAGGCGCGGTTGCCCCGGTACATCGTATTGAAATTATGGAAGTCACGCCCTGCGGCGCCCTGGATCAATATTCTGCGTGCCATCTTGCCTCCACTGAAAACACGGCCACCGGCCGTGGTTGACGACCAATAGTTCGGTTACCAACGAATCAGGGAAGTCGTTAGACGGCAGAGGAGAGCCAGATGTGCTCAATCAGGTAGTACACGAAGGCGATAGCTTTGGGTTTTTGCGCACTCATAAACCACCTATCGACACCTTATACGCACCGATCAGGCATCAATTTGCGCCTTCTGGAGCACCCCGGAATAGTCGACATAGACGGCCTTCCATTCGGAGAATACATCCAGTGCGGCCTGCCCGGCCTCACGGTGCCCGTTGCCGGTGGCCTTGGTGCCGCCGAAGGGCAGATGGACCTCCGCACCGATCGTGGGGGCATTGATGTAGAAGATGCCGGTATAGACATCGCGCATCGCGGCGAAGGCCCGGTTGATATCGCGGGTGTAGATCGACGCCGAAAGCCCGTAAATCACGCTGTTGCAGACCTCGATGGCCTGCTCAAACGAATCCACCGGGATCAGTGACACGACCGGTCCAAAGATCTCTTCTGTCGCCAGCCGCATTTCGGGGGCGACATCGCCGAAGACGGTTGGTTCGTGGAAGAATCCATACTTCAGATCGCCCGCGGTGAGGCGGTGTCCGCCGCACAACAGTTTGGCGCCATCCTCTTTGGTCCCGATCTGCACGTATTGCTCCACTGTGCGCAACTGGGATTCGGAAACCGCCGGTCCCATGTCGACCGACGCGTCCAAACCATTGCCCACCTTGAGACGGCGCGCGCGTTCGATGTAGGCATCGACGAATTTCTTGTAAACTTTCTTGTGAATGATCACCCGCGACGTGGCGGTGCAACGCTGCCCTGTGGTCCCGAATCCGCCCCAGAGCGCTCCATCCACGGCCAGATCGATGTCCGCGTCATCCATCACCATCTGCGCATTCTTGCCGCCCATCTCCAAACACGAATGCTTGAACGACGGTCCGCACAAAGCCGAAACCGAGCGGCCCACTTCGGTCGAACCGGTGAACGAGACCAGTTTCACATCCGGGTGGTTGATCAAAGGCTCGCCGACTTCCCTTCCCGATCCGGTGACCATGTTGACCACCCCGTCCGGAATGCCGCACTCATGCAGCACCGAAACGAAGTTCACAACCGACAGCGGCGTATCGGTGGCCGGCTTGATCACGACCGTATTGCCCAGCACCAGGGCCGGCATGATCTTCCACGACGGAATCGCCATGGGGAAATTCCAGGGTGTGATCATCGCGCAGACGCCGAGTGGCTGGCGCACGGACATTTGGAATTTGTTGCGGAGCTCCGACGGTGTCGTATGGCCGAACTGGCGGCGTCCCTCGCCCGCCATGTAGTACGACATATCGATGGCTTCCTGGACGTCTCCCTGGGTTTCCTTGAGGACTTTGCCCATCTCACGCGTCATGTCGCGCGCAAACTGGTCCTTGTAATGGATCAGCCGCTCGCCGACTTTGAATATGATTTCGGCGCGTTTGGGTGCCGGCACCAACCGCCATGACTTGAACGCCTCGGCTGCCGCCGCGACCGCCTTGTTGACGTCGCGTTTGTCGGACTTCTGGAATGTGCCCACCAATTCCCGTGTGTCGGCAGGGTTGAGGTTTTCGAATGTCTTGCCGGTCGCGGATGCGACCCACTTGCCGCCGATGAAATTCTTATGCTCAACCGCCGCTGGTTTGGCAGACTTTGCTGAGGCCGTCTTGGCTTTTGCCGTGGGCATTTTATTGGCTCCTTTCGGCGGTGATCAATGTCCCGCCAGAACAATCAGGATACTGCCAGGGATCATGCTCAGCAAGGCGGAAACAGACGGCGAGTGTCAAATCCATGCACGTCACGACATTAAGGGCCGTCTCCCGCCACCATCAGGATTATTGCTCCAGAGGTTGTGAACGGGGCATATTCCCGGCGTTTTTCTCTCGAAAGTGGGAATCCAGCGTGTGGGGTCAAGTGTGGATTCCCGCTTGAGAAGGAATGGCGGAGGCCGGATTGCGCGTGCACGGAGATCATTCTTCGGCGAAACGCGTCCCCCCGGTATTGACAGAATGCAAACGATCAGCTATAGTAATCATAGGGCAGTACGTCTTCTCAGTCTCTCGGAGGTGGGAAATGGACGAAGCCAAACGCTCGAATTCACGGCGGCAATCACCGTGGTTCCGCATATCGATTCTCTGCTTGTGTTCGCTTTTGGCTGGTGCAACTCTCGCGAGCGCCCAGGCTCCCTATCGAATCTGCGTGGTCGGGATCGACACAACCGGCCAGCCGGTGTTGCCTCCTGCGGTTATCCATGCCCCGTCCGGCGGGTTTGTCCGCGTCGGCGTTTGGATCGATCCGGCCGGTGGTTCACCGGCAGGGATCAAGAGTTTTGATCTGCTGTTGTGTTACGATGCCAACGTCCTGTCCCGCCTGGCTGTGTTGCGGGGGAGCGGACTGGCGAGCGATTGGGAATTCTTTTCGTACCGGTTTGATTCGACCGGGCAGATTCGGCTGATCGGAAGCGCCGACTTGCCGGGCGGCCCGACACCGGGCGATGCCGCGTTTGACCCTCAGGGAATCATCGCAACAATCGGCTTCTATGTGACCGCCGAGGCGGCACAAGTTGGCACGTGTACCGATCTGTCCTTCTGCTCGTTTGCGTGTGGCGACAACGATTTGATGTCGCGCTACGGCGACACTTCGTACACCCCCACCGGTGTGGGCGTGACCCTTGGCCCGGGTTATGATCCCGGCCATTGCAAGGTCGGAACTCGCGGCGGCCGCGTCGCGCGGACCGATTTCTGCCCCGCCCAACTCTGCATCGATTCGTCGTTCATTGGATGTGGCGACGTTAATCTGAATGGAATCCGTGGTGAGATCGCGGACATAATTCTGTTTGCCCGGTACTTCGTTTATGGCCCGTCGGCCTTCGAGCCCTTCGTACCGATACCATTCCCCTGGGAGCAGCTCGACTGTGACGGAGATGGCCACGTTGGCGTGTCCGATCTGGTCATGATGATCCGCATGTATCTCGTTGGGCTGCCCATCAGCCCCGGCGGCAGTTTCAAACACTCGGCGCAACCCGCCTCCGCCGGCCTGTCATGGCAGATTACCGATGGTGCGCTGAGGATCCGGACGACATCCGAAGTGCCGATTGGCGGCATTCTCGTGACTTACCGTAACGATGGGTATGATCTCGGAGCGGCGACCACCATAGTTGATTCCCGGATGCAGGTCCGATCCGCCTCCGCGCAGGGATTCTACCGAATTCTCATTCACCCCGATCCGAATAAGGCAGGGGGAGTGATACCGGCTGGATCAAACGTGATCGCTACCGTGCCGATCAACGGCAATGGCACCCTCGAACTCGTTGGCCAGGAGGCGTGCGATTCCTACGGCTGCCCGATAACTCTCAGCGCGAGTGCTCAACTTCCGCAGGGATTTGGCTTGTTGCCGAATTATCCCAATCCATTCAACGCCGGAACTATTATCCCCTTCCAGTTGAATGGCGAGTCGGACTGGACGCTAACGATCTACAATGTCGCCGGCCAGACCGTGCGCACGTTCGAGGGGCACAGCGCCGGGCTCGCGCAGATTGAATGGGACGGCACAACATCGGCAGGAACTCCGCTTGCCAGCGGAATCTACTTCTGCCGCCTGATGGCGGATCAGAACCATTCCACACGCCGAATTGTGTTGATGAAGTAAGTTGGGCGTTTGGGAGGGCGAGGCTCCCGCCGAGCCTTGATTCCGCGCGCGAAGAGAGGCCCGGCGGGAGCCTCGCCCTCCCTCACCAAATCGAGTTTGTGACTTATGCTGCTGCCGCGCTGACGCGTTGCAGTCTGCGCAATCCCAATAGTGCCGCGCCGATCGCGCCCATGAACTCGGCATCCGGTCCGACGTTGACCTTCTTGGCGAGACGGTCTTCGAGCGTCTTGACCATTCCCATGTTCTTGGTCACGCCGCCAGTGAGAGTGATCTCCTCTTCACCGCCGACTTGGCGAAGCAGCGCGATAATACGATCGGTGATCGAGTAGTGCGCGCCGCAGATGATGTCTTCGACCTTCTTACCCTCGGTCACCTGATTGATCACTTCCGATTCGGCGAGAACAGCGCAGATTGAGGAAATCGGAGTCGGGTCAGTGGCTTTGAGTGAGAGCGCGCCGATCTGATCCAATTCCACTTCGAGCGCCTTGGCCACCCGTTCCATAAACCGCCCGGCGCCGGCGGCGCACTTGTCGTTCATGCGGAATTTGCGCACCCGTCCGTTGGCCTCCACACCCATGGCGCGCGAGTTCTGTGCGCCGATGTCCAACACCGATCGCGTCTTCGGAAACACGGAATGAGCACCGTAGGCGTGGCACGTCATCTCGGTGATCTGCAAATCGCGAAATTCGACCTGGAACCGTCCATAGCCGGTCGCCGCCACATAGGCGAGCGCAGAACGCTCGATACCGGCATTGCGGCAGGCCTCGGCGACCGCTTTCTCGGCGGCGCCGCCCAAGTCGATCTTGGTTGCGACTTGTGCGCGGCCGATGATCTTGCCGGTCTCGTCACTGATCACGGCTTTGGTTGTCTGCGATCCGACGTCGACTCCTGCGATGACCTTCATGATGCACCCACCTTCTTCTGTGTCCGTTCCCAGGCGAAGAGCGCCGCGCCAATCGCACCGATGAATTGCGAGTCGGGGGAGACATTGACTTTGCGTTCGAGCCGTTCTTCGATGGCCGTGACCATTCCCTTGTTGCGCGACACGCCGCCGGTGAATGTGATCTCATCGTCCAGCCCGACCCGGCGCATGAGTGCCACCGAACGTCCGGCGATGGCGTTGTTGACGCCGCGCAGCACATCCTCGACTTTCTTGCCCCGTGCCAGATGCGAGAGAATCTCGGATTCGACAAACACCGTGCACATGTTGGTGATGCGCAAGGGATGCACCGAGCGCATCGACACCTCGCCGATGTCATCCAGTGTCAGCCCGATTACCGATGCCGACGCCTCGAGAAACCGCCCGGTTCCGGCGGCGCATTTGTCGTTCATGCAAAAATCGCTGACTTCGCCCTGGGCACTGATCTTGATTGCTTTGGTATCCTGTCCGCCGATGTCGAGAATTGTGCGCGTCTCCGGGAAGAGATAATGCGCCCCCTTCCCATGGCAGCCGATCTCGGTGATCTGCGTGTTGCCGAACGGCACTTTGTAACGCCCGTAACCGGTGCCCACGACAAATCCGATTTCATAGTCGTCGCTTTTGGCGTCCGCGCGCGCCTGCGCAAAGGCGCGCTCGGCGGCCTTGATCACGTTGGCGCCGGTGTGTGTGAGCCCGCGCCCCACAATCCGCTGATTCTCATCCAGGATGATCGCCTTGGTGGCGGTCGAACCAACATCAACTCCGGCTACGTACATTTTGCGCTATCCTTTCATCTCAAACCTGTAAATACCACTCTGGGTGGAACAATCGAAGGGAGGGCGAGGCTCCTGCCGAGCCATGCGTCCGCGCGAAAGAGGCTCGGCAGGAGCCTCGCCCTCCCAAATCACGCACACGCGTGTCAAGCGTGGTGCCCCACCCTTCGGGAGCGGCACCAGGCGCAGGGGCGTATTGCATACGCCCATGCCCCTACGGGAGGAATTCTTCATTTGGGGACAACGACTCGCTATCCTAGAATCCTCGCAAAGGGCAGATGCGTCGTAGGTGTGACGAGGGCGTATGCAATACGCCCCTTGGAGTTTAACCTCAGTTCCCATCACGCCGTTTGTCCCGCCACGATGCGATGATGCTCGAGTGATTCAAAGAACGCGTCGATACGGTTCTTGAGTTGCGCCTTGGAGAAATAGCGTGGATCGGCCAGATCAGATTCGATAAACAACGTTGGCACCTGCAAATCGTGAATGAAGACTTCGCGCATATCGGCTTGCCCCATGGAAAATGCGCGGCACGATTTCACCGAGTGAATCACCAGCGCGTCGGCGTTGTATTCCTTCATGTACCGGTTCAGCATTTCCACCCGCCGACCGAGATTGTAGTTGGTGTAGCACTCCAGCGAGTACTCGGCGAGCGATTCCAACGGACGCTCGGGGTCGTGGCGGAATCCAAAATCCCAGATACCGCCGACCTTCGAATACGAGGACCCGACACACACAACTCCCCAGGTCTTGAACAATTCCCAGAAGGTGCGGAAGTGCGGCCATGGCGGCGGACCCTCCATCACCACCCGGAATTTCTCCTCCGGAATCGGGCAGGTTCCCGACACGACGCGCGCGTCGATCTCAGCTTTGGCCGCGCGGTAGTAATCGACGCAATCCTGCGAGCCCCGCAAAACATAGATCGGGGCCATGAAGAAAACCGCCTCGAAGAATGCATCGAATGGCGAAGGTGTCCGTTTGGCGGAATGAAGAATGTCTACCCAGAGGTCCTCCGCCTCACGGGAACGCCGCAGGATGTCTTTCAGCTTGTCTTCGTCATATTTCTTGCCGGTGATCTTCTCACAGAGCGCAATCAGCTCTTTCAGTTCGCTCAGCATGTACCGGATATCCGCCGCATGCGTTTCCGGCCCACGCGAGAACGGCACGTCGAACATGTACAACGGGCAGTTGAAGTGCGCTGCGAGCGCCTCGAACCATTTGATGTAAGTGTTGCACCCCGAGTAGGTGCAGACCAGCAAGTCCGGTTTCGCCATCTTGCCGAACGGTCCGGTCATATCGTTTGCAACCAGCCCGATGTCGTTCTTCACATAGCCGCAGACGTCGGAGGAATACCCCAGATCCTCGGCCTTCAGGATCATATCCCCCGCGGTGCGCTTGATGCCGCACTGCAGGGCGTTTACCTCGGGGAAGACAACATGGAAATCGAATACCTTGAGCAGTTCCATGATATTGCCGGAGATGAACAGGTAGGCGACCTTCTCGCCCTTCTCATTGGCTTGCGAGAGCTGGCCGTACCAGTTCTGCAGCATCTCCTTTTGCAGATCACGGCCGGTGTTCATGGGTACTTGTGCTTGTGGCATGGTCGTATGGCTCCAATCGCTCAGTCGGCGAACAGAAGAATCGATTCGACAAAAGTCTCCACCTGGGTGCGCAATGTTTCGAACACGCCCATCTTCTCCTCGAATTCAAACGAGAGATGGGGAATTCCAGCCTGGTCGGCAATGTCTTTCAAGAGAACATAATCGTAGAGTGCGGGCTCGCAGAATTTGGCGGCGCAGAAGATCACGCCGTCCACCTGATTCGCCTTGAGCTTGTGTGCGAAGTGATCGGCGCGGGGCCGGTCGCCGTAATGACGGATCGACGATGTCACCGAGTAACGGACGTACGCCTCCGCCATCGAACGAATCGGATCCTCGCCCAGTTTGACCGGCGTGTCGTACCAGCGTGGTCCCAGCAGGAAATCGTCGTCGACTATGTAGCACCCTGCGTCTTCCATCGACTCGATCAATTCCCATGGCGGCTGCTCGCAAAACGATCCCTCGATCAGCACCCGGATTTTGTCGCGGCGGCGGGTCGGGCGCGCCTCAAGTTCGGCGAAGGTCGAACGGAGAATCGCCGTATGCTCCTCACGCGGCATTAACTGGCTGGCGCGCAGAAGGAGGTAACTCTCCGTTGCGGAGATCTTCTCCGGATGCTCACGCCGCAGTGTATAGAGGTCAGCCAGTGCGCTGCGGTGCTCATTGAACACGCCCACCGACCGGGCGATGGCGGCATCGGTGATTCCATCGCCGATGAAATCTTCCATCGCACGGCGGAAACGGCGCAGCTCGGTTGCGAAGTAGTCCACCGCGGCGGGGGAGGCGACGTTCTGCGGGCAGTGCAAGTAGAACGTCTGAATTTTCGGGAAATTGCGCTTGAACACGCCGCCGAGATTGCGCGCCACATCACAGATCGACGTGAACACCATGGCATCGATCGGATCGAGATAGCCACGCAGCCCGAGTTCCAGCGTGGAACGCGAAATCGAACAGACGAACGATTGCACGCGCGAGTCGGCATGATCGATCTCCACCGAACTGCCGCCACCGGCAATCGTCACCGGCAGCGCCCCTGCCGCGTGCGCGATCTCCTGCGGCGCCCACACCGGAAAATTCCCAACGATGGGTGCGCGCGTGCCGTTCCGTCCTTTGAATTCGCGCAGCGTCGGAAGAGTCGGGTCCTCGAGCTGCTCTTTGCACCACGCAATGCGTTCTTCGAACTTCATGTCTGGTTGCGTTTTCATTCGCTCAATCCCCAAAGCGTTCAGTCTTTGACTCGATGATTCATGTTAGCGATGCAGGTCCGTGACAGAGTGTGAGCCGTAATGACTGTCAAATGCTGACGTGCCAAGGCACAGAGAGGGCGAGGCTCCTGCCGAGCCTCTTTCCGCGCGCACAAGACAGGCTCGGCGGGAGCCTCGCCCTCCCTCCCCGAGATGCTGATGAATCTTGCACACTTCTCGTGTCTTCATGGCACAATCACCGACCGCAGCCCAACGCCCTGGCGCAACTGGTCAAAGGCATCATTGATCTTGTCCAATCCAAAACGGTGGCTCACCAGTTCCTTCACCTTGATGCGTCCGGCCGAGGCCATTTCGATCAGCGGGGGGTAATCCACGGGGCGGCATCCCAGCGAGCCGACGATCTCCATTTCGCGGTACATGATGCGCCCCGCGTTGATCGTTACGTCGTGATTCGTGTATCCCACGACCACCAGCCGCCCGCCGTTGCGCACACATCCAAATGCCGCCGCAATCGTCTTCGGATTGCCGATTGCTTCGAATGCGACATCGGCCCCGCCGCCGGTGAGCTTGCGAACCTCTTTGTCGATTCGCTCGACCTTTTCGGGATTGATCGCCGCCACGGCACCGAGAGTCTTCGCCGCGGCAAGTTTGTCGTCACGCAGATCGACCGCGATCACACTGGCGCCAAACGCCGTGGCCACCTGCACGATGTTCAGCCCGATGCCGCCGCAGCCAAACACGATGACCTTGTCGCCGCCGCGCACTTGGCCGCGATTCTTCACAGCGTGGTACGGGGTCGAGACCGCATCGGCGATAATCGAGCCTTCAATCAGCGGAATCGATTCGGGGAGGATGAAAGTGTCCTTGGCCGGTGCGATCACGTACTCTGCATAGGCGCCATCGACATCGTTACCGAACATCTTCATGTTCACGCAAATGTTCTCGCGCCCGGTGCGGCAATTGAAACAGTGCCCGCACGTGAGCACCGCCGGCAGGAGAACCCGGTCACCCTCTTTCCGTTCGGTGACACCTGCTCCGACAGCCGCCACAATCCCCGCCGCCTCGTGGCCCAGGATGAGCGGGGGCTTCTTAAACGTCGGCACGCCGTGATCGATGTAATGCAAATCGGTGTGACAGACGCCGCACGCCGCAACCTTGACCAAAATCTCACCGGCCTTGGGTTGCGGTGTCGGCCATTCGCCGACCGTGAGTGGCGCCTCGGGTTTCTCGAATATTGCTGCCTTCATCCTAATTGTCCTTCCAAACTGGTTTGCGCTTCTCCATAAACGCCGCCAACCCCTCATTCGAATCGTGCCCGTCCATCAGATCTTTCAGATAAATCGCTTCCGCTTCATCAAGGGCGCGTTCAAAGTCCTTCATCACCACCCGCTGGAAAGCGCGTTTGGCCTGGCCGAGCGAGAACGCCGACAACGATTTGAATTGTCCGACGAACTGATCGACGGCGGGAGCAAACTCCGCAGCAGGGTAGACGTGATTAACCAGTCCGATCCGTTGCGCCTCCACGGCATTTACCACTGAGCCGGTGTAGATCAGTTCGGCAGCCTTCTTGGAGCCGACGAATTGCATCAAGTGCGCGACAGCCAGAGGAGGGAAGACCCCCAGCTTGATCTCCGGCACGCCGATCTTCAGATCGTCGCACGCCAGCAGGATGTCGCAGAAGATCGCCAACTCCATCGCGCCGCCATAGGCGCCACCATGCGCCGCACAGAGTGTCGGCATTGGCAGCCGGTCCATCAGCCGAAATGTCTGATGGAATGTGCGGATCATTTTCTCCGCCATGTCCTTTTTGTGTTCCGGCACATCGACACCGGAGGAGAACATCTTCCCCTCGCCGGTGATGAGCAGGGCGCACAGGTCGTGGCGGCCGATGAGTGATTCGAGATAGGCATTGATCTCGGTCAGCATTGCGATGTTGAGCACATTGAGTGGCGGCCGCGCCAGAGTCAGCCGGGCAATCCGATCCGCCTCGCTTGTTTTGATCAGTTCGAACTTCGTCACAGTTTGATCCTTCGTCCTAATTCCCTAGTCCTTTGTCCTTGGTCCTTCGTCCTCAAATGTACTGCCCGCCATCCACCTTGATCACCTCTCCGGTGATATGCCGGGCGCCATTCGAACAGAGGAACAAGACCACGGCCGCGACATCATCCGGGGAGCCCAGCCGGCCGAGCACCGTCTCGGCCATCGACTTGGCTTTCGCCTCTTCGGGCATCGTGGCCACCATATCGGTCTCGATCAATCCGGGCGCAACGGCGTTGACATTGACGTTGGATGCGCCGAGTTCACGCGCGAGCGATTTGGTCAGGCCGATGATACCCGCCTTGGAGGCGGAGTAGTTGATCTGGCCGAATTTTCCGCGCATGCCGTTAATCGAGGTCATGTTCACGATCCGGCCCGACTTCTTCTCGCGAAAATGCGGCGCCGCCGCACGTACAAAGTTGAAACATCCCTTGAGATTGGTCGCGATCACCGTGTCCCACTGCTCGTCGGTCATTTTCCAACTGACACCATCGCGATTGATCCCGGCATTGTTCACGAGAATATCGAGCCCGCCAAAATGCATCTTGACGTGGTCCACCATCGCCTTCACCTGTCCGGAATCTGCCACATTACAGGCGAACGCTTTGGCCTGCCCACCGGCTGCAACGATTGCCGACTTGAGCGTCTCGGCTTCCGAGGAGTGACTCCGATAATTCACGGCGACTTTGCATCCCTGGGCGCCCAACGCGCGCGCAACCGCCGCGCCAATGCCCATCGATGCACCGGTCACGATTGCCACCCGATCTTTCAATTCCGGATAGACGGTCATCAGCTACCTCACCGGTGCCGGTTGGGGTGTCAGCTCGTGGCCGCACTTGCCACAGAACTTGAATTCGGCTGGAAGGCCATCGGCGCCGCATGAGGGACAGACAGAGGAGTACGAGCCCCATAGGAACTCGATATCCCCGCCGTCGGCCATCTTCTGGCGCAGGCCACGGTAGTCGACCTTGCGCTTCTGGACGAATGCGCGCATCCCCTCATTAGGCTCACCGCAGGCGAAGTGCGTTGTTAGCCAATCACGCGCGTGGCCGATCGTCTGATGCCACGCGAGTTCCTTCCAGAAATTCACCTGCGCGCGCGTGTAGCGCGTGCATTCATAGAACTTGTCGAGCAGTTGCTGAGCCATCTCGTCGACCGCGGCATCGAGCTGAGCACGCGGCACGACGCGGTTGACCAGCCCCCAGTCGAGTGCTTGTGCCGCCGGGATCCGATTATTCAAGAGCAGCATCTCGCGCGCGCGCCGGTCGCCCACGATAATCGGCAGCCACTGCGTGGCGCCGCCGCAGGCCACCGAACCGACATTGGTGCCAACCTGGCCGAGATAAGTGTCATCGGCCATGATTGCCAGATCGCACGCCATCTGCGATTCATTGCCGCCGCCGACTGCCATCCCGTTGATGCGCGCAATCGATGGTTTGCCCAGATTGAGAAGCGATTCCAGATAGCCCCGAAACAGCCCCATGTACTTGTAATAATCGCGCGGGCGCTTGGTGTAGTACCCCTGGTACTCTTTGACATCGCCGCCGGTGGAAAACGCTTTGTCGCCCGCCCCCGTGTAGACCACGACCGCGATCTTGTCATCCCAAGCCGCGTCGGTGAATGCCGCGATGAGTTCCTTCAATGCCTGCGTGTTGTAGGCGTTGTAATTGGCTGGGCGGTTGATCGTGACTGTCGCCACGGCTCCCTTCTTGTCGTACAGGATCTCTGAGAATTTCAAATCCGCCGGATTGCGCCCATCAAACATTCCCATCACACACCCTCCGCTTTCTGAATCTTAAGGCGGCCGCAGGTCTGCACACCGCGGCGCCAGCATCATGCTTCCCGATCGACTCCGCGCAGGAAGATATCCGTCATCTGTTTGGCCAGTTGCGCCGCGGGGCCATCGGTCCCCGGTTTGTACCAGGTGTAAATCCAATTGATCATGCCGAACAACGACATGGTCGTGATCCGTGGATCAAGATCCCGCCGCCGCCGGCTCTTCAGCAAATCGGTGACAATCTCGAGGCACAAGTCGTAATAGTTCCGGCGCAGCCGCCGCATCTTCTTGGCGAGTTCATCACTCAACGCGCCCGACTCATGCGACAGGACTTTCATCTCGGTGATATGGCCGGCGAAAAACTCGAGATGATTGAGAATGAGTTGTTCGATCTTCTGCGCAGGGGAGAGGTCCGCCGGAAGCGCGGACAACGGCCCGGTCAATTGCTCGAATGCGTCACGCTGCATTTCGTAGAGCAGCTCATCCTTGCTGGGGAAATAGTGATAGAGTCCGGACAGGCTCATTCCCGCCGCTTCCGCCAGATCGCGCATCGAGGCGCGGGCAAAGCCGCGTTCCGCGAACAGGCGCGCCGCCGCCGCCCGGACTTTGTGCCCCTGCGATTCGCCGCTGTTGCTGGAGTTTTTTCCGGATCGTCGCGTGGTCGGATTCATATTCTCTCCGTGCGAACGTTCGTTCGAGAGACAACCTGCGCAGATTCTTATACACTGTCAAGCGAGAAGTTTCACAATCTTCAATTTGTCCGAATGCGAACGTCACTGTTTTGGTTACAATTGCAGTCGTCGCGTTTCAAGGAGAAGTGCTAGTGCTTCGATTGAAGCGGCCCCCTGCTGCGTGGCGTGTTGAAAGGCCAGTTCCGGTGCAGGGTGCCACGGACAAGGAGATTCTCCGGCTCTTTGGAGAATCTCCTTGTCCGTGTCTTCTTCTCACAAGCAGAAGAAAGACACAGACAAGGAAGACCGAGCAGAAAAGCCGCTCGGTCTTCCTTGTCCGTGGCACCCGAATTGACAGGCTCCTGGTTTTGTCGAGAGCGGTGTTTCAACAAACCTCTGCGGTCGCCGCCGGGATGTCATTCCCGCGAAAGCGGGAATCCAGTCTCGCCCCGGCGCGCTGGCTCCCCGCTTTCGCGGGGATGACGAAGCGGGAGAGTCGTCGCTGACTACTTTCCGCGGCCCGCGCTGCACCAATTATCCGGCATGCTATCACCCTTGATTAAAGGCGTCGGCAGCGGTATCTTTCATCGGGTCGGAGGCAAGTCTTGGCGAGAATATCCCGGTTGGCCCGGATCGTTGCTGCGGTCATGTGCCTTGTTGGTTTGGCCAGTATCCCCTCGGGGGCGGTGAAGCCGGATCAGCGCTCTTTTGGTGTGATCGCTGGCCGGGTGACGGATTCGATTGGGACACCGCTCGTCGGTGCGAGTGTCCTTCTCGCCGGCCCCGATCATCGAACAAAGACGGACGACTCCGGGCAGTTCGCGCTACGAGACCTCAACCCGGGCCGATATACCGTACGCTTCAGCCACGTCGGCTACGAAACGAAGTCGGTGGATAACGTCATTGTCGCCGGGGACTCAACGACGCACTTGCGGTTGGTCATGACGGCTGTGGCAGTGCGTGGGCGCGACATCATCGTCGAAGGCGACACGCGAGTGCCTGCCCCAACTCCGGTGGTGGGGGCCGTCAATCTTACTCGTGAGGAACTTCGCCGGACGGCGGGCTTCTCCGAGGATGTGATCCGCTCGGTCAATTCACTGCCCGGCATCAGCCGCACCGGCGACTTCCTCAGCGCCATGAGCGTTCGCGGTGGCAGCCCGAGTGAGAATGGTTTCTATGTCGACGGGATGCCGATTCCCGATATCAATCATCTGCCCATGCACGGCTCCGCCGGCGGGGCCGTGGGGCTGATCAACAACGAACTGATTGAGGAAGTCGGTCTCAGCTTGGGCGGATTCGATGCCCCCTATGGAGGCCGGCTTTCCTCAGTGATGGAAATCACCACGCGCGACGGGAGCCACACTGGATTTCACGCCAGATTCGACGCGAGCCAGGCCGGGCTCGGTGCTATCGTCGAAGGTCCGGTCGGCAGGCAAGGCAGCATCATTCTTTCCGCGCGACATGGGATGCTCGATGAATTGCTGCGGCACACGGATGCCGGAATCGGCCCGCAATGCAATGACTACCAGGGCAAACTGGCAATCAATCTTTCAGCCCGTCACCGCCTGTTTGCTGTCGGGATCGCCGGCGCAGATCGCTTCGCTATTTCGCGAGAAGAGGCTCGGGAGTACGGCAGCAGTCTTTATGGCCGGTGGCGTGCCTATCCATACATGATCGGCGCCGGGTGGACCGCCACTTGGAATTCCAGACTGGCGACGCAAACCACCCTCTCGAGCAGCGCGACTGAATTTCATTACGACACCCACCCGTACTCGTGGAGGGTGGCGAACTATAACGACAACACACGTGAGCGTTCATGGACTCTTCGCAGTATCGGGGATTGGCACGCGACGGCGTCCAGCCATCTGAAATTCGGACTTGAGGCCACCCATCAAGTGGATGACGAGAGCTACGAACTGCCGTGGTATATCGATCCGTTGCAGCATTACATCCCGGCATTCGACCAGGACGTGCGGATCGAGGGGTCCTCGCTTTCGGTTTTTGCGACGCATAGCCGTGAATTCTGGGGTATGGTCAGCACCAGTGCCGGAGTACGCGCGGAATACTCTTCGATCACCAAGCACTTTCACCTCGCGCCGCGGTTATCTGCCACCTGGTGTCCGACGACGGCAACATCCGTTCAGTTCGCAAGCGGGGTTGTTTATCAAACGTTGCCTTCCGCGATTCTTTCTCAGAAGGCGGCGCACCGATCTCTGGCGGATCCCACCGCCTACCATCTCGTGCTCACAGTAAGCCGGGCCCTTGACAGACGCAGCATGGTTGGACTCAGCATCTACTCCAAGTGGTATGAGCATATGCCCATCGATCGTGCCGAACCGCAGTTGTACGTTTTCGATGAGGTGCTCAATTCAGACGCCTTCTGGTTTCAACAGCACACCCATCTTGCCGCCACTGGCCAGGCAATCTCACAGGGACTGGAACTCGTCGTTCGCGGCCGGACCCAGCGTCATTTGGATGGCATGCTTGGCGGATCGCTTTCCAGCAATCGTTATCGCGACGGCCGGGGAGATTGGCACGCACGCGCTCTCGACACCAGGTATTCCACAATCGTGGAGGGTGGATGGAATATTGTCGGCGGTCTGCGCGTTAGTGTGCGCTGGTTCAACTCAGGAGGCGCAGTGTATTCTCCCATCGATGTCAGACGTTCATCCCAGCTCAGAGTTGGGATCATTGACTCCACCAAGATCAATACTTCGCGGCTCCCGTCGTACCACTCGATCAACTTGCGTGTGGACCAGCAGATCTCCATCGCCGGGACCCGGCTGGGTGCCTATCTGACTGTCTGGAATCTTCTCGACCGAAAGACCGTCAACTCGCTCGGATGGTATGAAGCGGGCAATGCACCGGGGCAGAGCCGCTGGCTCGGCCGCGTCATCTTCGGCGGCCTCGAGTACCGCTTGTAGCCAGCCTTCAGTTCCTCGATTGCTCACACTCCACCAATTCACGTAATTGGGTACCGCCTGACAAGGCATCTTCGTTGTAGGGTGCATCGTCTGGCAGGACGAGTCCGATGAGCAACGCCCCCCATCCATCATGGCTGGCCACCCTTCTCAATGAAGGCGAGGTTTACAAAGTCGGTGGCCCCGTGCGGGATCGGCTCTTAGGCGAGAAGACCGGAAAGGACACCGACTACCTTGTGCGGTTAATCCCGATCGAGCGGCTGCAGCAGCTTCTCCGCCCCCACGGCCATGTCAACCTGGTCGGCAAATCATTCGGCGTGATCAAATTTACGCCCAAAGCAGGCGAGGGAGAAGAACCGGTCACGTTCGACATCGCCTTGCCACGCACCGAGCAATCGACGGGTGTCGCGCATACCGACTTCCACGTCGACTTCGATCCCCAAGTGCCCGTCGAGCGCGATCTCTTGCGGCGTGACTTCACGATCAATGCCATGGCGGAGAATTGTGCCACGGGAGAGATCATCGATCCCGCGGGAGGGCAGGCCGATCTTAAAGCGAAATGCCTGCGGATGGTCTTCCCCGGCGCGTTTCGCGATGACCCGTTGCGCATTCTGCGTGGCGCGCAATTCCTTGCCCGGTTCGAGCTGACGCTTGACCCTGTGACGCGCGCGGCGATGCAGGAGGCGGTGCCGCTGGTCGCGACCGTGAGCATGGAGCGTGTTGCCGAGGAACTCACCAAACTGATCACGCTCTCGAAGAAGCCTTCGCTGGGATTCAAACTCTTGCAAGAGATCGGAGCGCTCAAGCTCATTCTCCCCGAACTCGAGGAGACTGTCGGCGTCGATCAGCCGGGCGGCTACCACGCGTTTCCTGTCTTCGAGCACTCGCTTTTCACCGCCGATGCGGCCCCGGCGCAACTGCGCCTGCGTTGGGCGGCGCTGCTTCACGACATCAACAAGCCGCAGTGCAAACAGGTCGACGGCAGCAAGGCGACATTCTATGCCCACGAGAAGCTGGGCTCGCGCACCGCACGGAAAGTGCTGCGCCGGTTGCGATATCCCAATGAACTGGCCGAAGAGGTTTCACTGTTGGTCGACCGGCACATGTTCACGACCGGCGTGACCGACAAAGGACTGCGCCGTCTGATCCGCTGGCTTGGTCCCGAGATGATTTACGAACTGCTCGATCTCCGCCGCGCCGATGTCAAAGCGCAGGGGATGGGCGGCAAAACCGACGATGTCGACGAGTTGCAGCAACGGATCACCGACGAGATCAATAAGAAGTCCCCGTTCGGGCTGAAAGACCTGGCGATCAACGGCCGTGACCTAATGACCGAACTGCAACTTCCGCCTGGTCCCGAGATCGGCAGAGTGTTGGCGTACCTTCTGGAGCAGGTTCTTGACGACCCCGGCCAGAACACCCGTGACAATTTACTGGACCTCTCACGCAACCTCCTGAACGACAATAAATAAGCGAAACGGCTGCGCGCTGGGATGATACGGATTCCTGTTGTAGAGGACTTCGAACCTTCCTAAATTCCGGATTCGCAGTCATTGGCCCCGGCGTGCGCCGCCGCCTGACTGCCATGGCCAGTCAGACGGACTAACATCGGAGACGGAACATGAAAATCCACGAATACCAGGCCAAAGAAATCTTCGCCGCCGGCGGCATTCCAGTGCCCAGAGGACAAGTTGCCACCACCCCTGCCGAAGCCCGCGCCATCGCCGAGTCGATTGGCCAGACCGTGGTCGTCAAAGCGCAGGTCCTTGTCGGCGGACGCGGCAAGGCCGGCGGAGTCAAGCTGGCGCGCACTCCTCAAGAAGCTGAAAAGCTGGCTGGCGAGATCCTCGGTATGGATATCAAGGGCCTCAAGGTTCGCAAAGTGCTCATCACGCAGGCGGTGGAGATTGCATCGGAGGCTTATGTCGGTGTCGTCATCGACCGCGCCATCAAGCGCCCGGTGCTGATCGTTTCCGCTGCCGGCGGCATGGATATCGAAGAGGTGGCCAAACGTTTTCCCGAAAAGATCATCAAGCTGCCGCTCGATCCGCTCCTGGAAGTCTACCCGTTCCAGGCGCGCCGGCTGGCATTCGCTGTCTATGATGACCCCAAGGTTTCCAAGCAGGCGGCCGAGATTATCGCCAAGCTCGTCAGAGTTTTCTGGCGGAACGATTGCTCATTGGTCGAGATCAATCCGCTTGTCGTGACTCCCTCGGGCGAGGTGACGGCGGTCGATGCCAAGGTGAATTTCGATGACAACGCCGCGTTCCGTCATGCGGAGTGGGAGGCCCTGCGCGATCCCGATGCCGATGACCCGGCGGAATTGGAAGCCAAGTCGCACGACTTGTCGTTTGTGAAGCTCGACGGCAAAATCGGTTGCGTGGTCAATGGCGCCGGACTGGCAATGGCGACCATGGATCTGGTGAAGCGCTGCGGCTCGGAACCGGCGAACTTCCTCGACATCGGCGGTTCGTCCAACCCGGAGAAAGTGATCGCGGCCATGCGCATTATCCTGCGTGATACCAGCGTGCGCTCGGTCCTGTTCAATATCTTCGGCGGGATCACCCGCTGCGATGATGTCGCGCGCGGAATCGTGGCGGCGGTCAAGCAACTAAAACCCAAAGTCCCGATTGTTGTGCGCCTGACCGGCACCAACGAGGCCGAAGCGCATGTGATCTTGAAAGAGGTCGGTTTGCCAGTCGAGCCCGGCATGGAAGAGGTCGTCAAACGGGCCATCGAACTGGCGGCCTGAGCAGTTGGAAGGGCATTGAACAGAGATCGATTTGTGATGAGGCAAATGGCTTTGGCGGCGAACCGATTGGCTGAGTGCGGAACCGCGAGGGAGGGCGAGGCTCCTGCCGAACCTTTTTCCTGCGCGGGGAAGAGGCTCGGCAGGAGCCTCGCCCTCCCATTCCTTGAATCGGTCTGACCCTTGGTCGAATGGATGGGCTTGGTTGATCGGTAATGTGACGAATTGCAATGCGGAATTCCCCGGCATCAGAGTAGACGGAGACACACGATGAGCATCCTGATTGACAAGAATACACGCCTCGTGGTGCAGGGCATCACCGGCCGTGATGGATCGTTTCACACCAAGCAAATGCTGGATTACGGCACTCGCGTCGTCGCAGGCATGACCCCGGGCAAGGGAGGGACGTCCGTGGCCGGAGTGCCTGTGTTCGATACCATGGCCGAGGCGGTCCAGCAGACCGGTGCGAACACGTCGGTAATTTATGTGCCGCCGGTCGCCGCGGTCGACGCGTTGTTGGAGGCGGCCGACGCCGGTGTGAAGCTGGTCGTGTGCATCACCGAGGGTGTCCCCGCCAACGACATGCTCAAGGTCGTACGCTACTTCGAGGTTGCCGGTGTGCGGCTGGTCGGTCCCAATTGTCCTGGCGTGATCTCGCCGGGTGTCTGCAAGGTGGGGATCATGCCTGGGCAGATTCACAAGAAGGGATCGGTTGGGGTTGTTTCGCGCTCTGGCACGCTCACGTACGAAGTTGTCTACCACCTCACCAACGCCGGCATCGGGCAGTCGACCTGCATCGGCATCGGGGGCGACCCGATCATCGGGACGCGTTTCCTGGATGTGCTGGAGATGTTTGAACGCGACCGACAGACCGAAGCGGTAGTGTTGATCGGCGAGATCGGCGGTTCGGATGAGGAAGTCGCCGCCGAGTATATCCAGAAGCAAATGACCAAACCGGTGGTGTCGTTCATTGCCGGACGCACCGCGCCTCCGGGGAAACGCATGGGCCACGCCGGCGCGATCATCGCCGGTGGTTCCGGCACCGCCGCCGAGAAGATCGCGGCGTTCCGTGCCGCAGGAGTGGAAGTTGCCGACACGCCGCATGAAGTCGCGGCGCTGATCGCATCGGAACTGGTCGACCGTTCCCGCCGCCGTAAAGCGCGCATTGTCGACGTCCGTCCGCATGCCAGCATGGCCGCGGCCGCGAAAACCGAGAAAGCGCCGGCGCGCAAAGAGCCGCCGTCGCCCAAAGGCAAGAAGAGTTCGAGCACATCCTCGAAACCGAAGCCCAAGGCGAAATCACCGCGCAGCACACCGGCCAAATCCAAACCACGGCCCAAGCCCCGCCCCAAAAAGAAACCGGGCCGGAGCCGGTAGTGAACTCTCGCGCATGCCGAAGTCTCCCAGTCGAATGATTACCGAAATCGAATCGTGTGCCACTGACTTAAGTCAGTGGCACATCTTTAAGCACCCGCTCCAGGGCAGTCATTGCGAGCGAAGCGAAGCAATCTCACTCTAGGAAGGACGAAATCTTGGAACGCACATTAATGATCATCAAACCCGACGCCACCGATCGCAACCTCATCGGCGAGATCCTCCGCCGCGTCGAAAAATCCGGCTTCACGATCCGCGCGCTGCAGATGCTGCGCCTGACCCCCGAACGCGCCCGCGTCTTCTACGCCGTCCACGAGGGCAAGCCCTTCCTCGATTCCCTCTGCCGTTTCATGTCCTCTGGCCCCATCGTTCCGATGATCCTGGAGAAGGACAACGCCGTCGCCGACCTCCGCGCCCTGATCGGCGCAACCGACCCAAAGAAGGCCGCCTGCGGCACACTCCGCTACGACCTCGCACTCGACGTGGAGAAGAACTCGGTGCACGCGTCGGACTCAGGGGAGAATGCGGCGAAGGAGATTGGGTTCTTCTTCAAGTGAGATGTAGATGGACGCAGTGGACAAAGTGGACTAAGTGGACACTTTAAATCGTCCACTTAGTCCACTTTGTCCACTGCGTCCACTCAGTCCACTTCGTCCCCTGCCGATTACAGCGCCTTCCCCAACTTCGAGTGCACGAGGTTCGCCATCGAACCTTCCTCTTTCATCGCCTTTTCGAACAGCTCGTCCAGGCGTCCGGAGATTCGGACCATGACGAGTTCTTCTCGGTCCAGCGCGGTGATGTGCATGTCACGAATCTTGCCGTCATCCTCCCGGTAGAGGATCCACGCCGTCTCGTCCTTCTCGGAGGATTTGACCACCATCTCCCAGCCGTCTTCCTCGATCAGATCACGCAATTGCTGTGGGAGTCGCAGGCGTTTCTCCAGTTGGGGAGAGGAGACCTTGTAGATTGCCAATTGAATCCGATTCACACCGTCCAGATACTCTCGGGCTTCCCGGGTGTCCTCGCTGAATCCGGTGGCGAATCGTGCCAGCCCCAGTGAGATCGGTCCGAGCGAAATCGAAATCTCCCTCTCGAAGTGTGTCCCCGGACACTCATCGGCGATCTCCTCGCACAGGCTGTTCAACTGGTGTGCCTGCATGCACCCACCCAGGAAGAAGGCGGCTACCGCCAGCACGATATAGGTCCAATAGGTTCTATTTGTCCTGTTTTTCATGGCCGCCTCCTAGTGAGACTTGGTCTTCTTGGGGGACTTCTTCGCCGGCAGATCCATGCTGTCCAGTGGGGAGATGTCCAGATCCCGGCCCAGTTTGCCGATTTCATCGGGATCAATATTCCCGACAATGTTGACGAATGCCGCCTCGTCGCGCTCGACTGACATCACGAAGAGTCCCACGATGGCGTCCCCCTCGGTCTTGATGCAGATTTTGGCGCGCTCGCCCCGTTCGCGTGCCGAGACGATGGTCTCCCAGCCACGACCCTCGAGATACTTTGCGACATTCTCGGCGGTCTTTTGGTATCCGCCGGCCGTCAACGAGTCGAGTTCGTACGTTTCGACGCGGATTGCCAGCAGCCGTTTGAGCACGGATTTGAGCTGCGGGTCATCCTCCGCTGCTGAACCGGCCAGCAGGCGCAGCAGCGAACCCTTGATATTGACCTCGGCGGTTGGCTCCAGGTCTCTGGAAATCCCCAGTGTCTTGAAATCGACGTACCCCGGATGCTTCTCGAGATTGTCCTGTGCCCACCCTGCTGTCGCCCCCAACAGCAGCGCCAGCATTGCCCCCAGTATGATGATTCTACCCTTCATTGCGGACCTCCTGTGCATCCCGCTTGCTTCCCCGTTTGGCTGCCTCGGTCTCGACCGCACGAATGACCGGCCGGATCACCCGTGGATTGAGAAGTTCGTTTCGCATCTGTGCGCCGGCACGTTCGCCGACCTGATTGACCAATCGCAGTGCCCATTTGGCTTCCACGCGGGCCCGCGCCAGATCGCGCGCCGTGTAGGCGGGGACCACATCCCGCCGCCCTCCGATCACGGCGATCAACGCCACCAATCCCACGCTGACCACCCCGATCAGGGCCGGGCGCCATACCGGTGGTGTGAAGAGTCTGCCCCAATCGAATCCCTGCATGCTTCGCTTGAGTGCGGACACAGCGACTTTTTCGTAGACCGCCTCCGTGACGCTGTCCGGACAATCGACAATCGGCAATGTCCGCAGTGTCGACGAAATCTGCCCGGCAAACTCCACCTGCTGCGCACATAGGGTGCACGTCGCCAGGTGCTCCTCGGCAATGGACGTTTCCGATGGATTCAGTTCACCATCGAGAAAGCGTTCGACATTCTCATTCAACCACGGGCAGAGGTTGTCACGCTCCAACTGTGTCATGACTCGCCTTCTCCTGAATCAACTCGCGCAACATGCGGCGGCCGCGATGCAGATACACCTTGATCGTATTCAGCGGCATCGCCATGGCCGCGCTCACTTCTTCGTAACTCATGTCTTGAATCTCCCGAAGGATTACGATTGTCCGGTACGGCTCGTCAATCCGCTGCAATCCGGATTCAATCTGTCGGCGCAGGTCGCTGCGTTCGAGCTCCGCTTCCGGACTGGCATTGGGTGCCGGAATCGTCTCGGGGCAGTTTCCACCCTTGCAGTGCCCGTCAGGCGTGCCGTTGCGCACCTGGCGTTTGCGGTGGACATCGAGGCATGCATTGTGCGTCACCCGGAGCGTCCACGGCAGCACGCGATTCTGATCCATCGAACTCCGATGGTCCCACAATTTGATCAGCACGTCCTGCGTGATGTCCTCGGCTTCCTCACGGCTCCCCAGGCTGTAGTAGGCAAGGCTATAAACCCGATTGCGGCATTGCTCTACCATCGCCTCGAACCCCTCCATCACCTTCCAAACGGCCAGGACAGGGGAAAGGTTACAGGGGGAATTGGCGTTTGCGCCTGATGCCCCAGCCCTCCTCGCAAGGCAATAGCGTCAGTGGTCCTCTAAAGAGAAGCTGTGTGGTGCGGGCGCCCTCGCCCGCGTGTGCGCGGAACGCGCATTCTGAGTCCCAAGCTGCTCCAACGAGGGTTCACGCTTCGCGGTGAACGCGGCCGAGGGCGGCCGCGCCACATTTGCCCTCACCCCCGGCCCCTCTCCCAAAAACGGGGGGGAGCAGGCTGCCGCGCGCGCAACCGCTTGAGTGCGCGGCAGGTGAACTCCCTCTCCCTCTGGGAGAGGGCCGGGGTGAGGGCGGTTCGGCGCGCGGTACTCTCCGCCTACCGTCAAAATCTTCCCCACTCCCTTTGGGAAGCCCATGGTGCCAGACTATATTCCCGCCTGCCCCAGGGACCGCTGATGCCTATGACTCACGATATCGATATCCGCTACGGCGACCGCGTCGTCACCGCCCATTTTCCGAATTCGTGCAATGTCGAGGTTGTGGGACGGCGTCCGTCGGAGAATCCTGACGAATCCGCCGTGCTCGCAGAGGCGGTCGCGCAGCCATTGGCGGCGCCAAGTCTCACAGAATTTCTGAAGGGCGCCGAGTCACCGCTCGTGGTTGTCAACGATGGCACCCGTTCGACCCCAACTGGAAGGATCCTGCGGCAACTTCTGCCAGCGCTGTCCGCGACACCCAACTGGAAGATCATTGTGGCAACCGGTTTGCACCGCGCCCCGAACGAGCCGGAAATGCGCCATATCTTCGGCGACTGTTTGGAACTTGTCCGCGACCGGGTCCTGATTCACAATGGTTATGACAGCGCTTCATTGGTCGCGATGGGCGCCGGCTCTGACTCGGTTTTGATCAATCGAGCCGTTGACGCTGCCGACCGCCTCATCCTGATCAATTCGGTGGAACCCCATTTCTTTGCCGGATTTACCGGCGGGCGCAAGTCGATTCTGCCCGGTTTGGCCGGGCGGGATTCGATCGAACGTTCGCACGCGGGAGCGGTGACGGTCAACGCCGCGCCGACGCGGGTGGCCGGTAACCCCGTGCGGGAGTTCATCCACCAGCACACCGCCTTCCTCGATCTCACTCGAGTGTGGAGCATCCAAGTGGTGTTGGATCGTGCCGACAGAATGGCGGCGGTTTTCGCAGGCAATCTTGACAAAACGTTCGAATCCGCCTGTGTGGCTGCCCGAAAGTATTATGCCGTCCGTTTGAACCGGCATTATGATCTGGTTCTGTCGGTCGTGCACCCTCCCTTGGATATTAATCTGTATCAAGCATTCAAGGGTTGGGAGCTGAGTCAGATCGGGGTCAGAGACGGTGGCGCGCTCATCTTCACCGCGCCATGCCGCGAGGGTGTCGGATCATCGTTCTATCAGAAATTGTGCGATATGTACCCCAACGAATCCGAGTGGCCATCCCTGGAGCAGCGCCCCTACACGTTGGGCCTGCACAAGTTTGTCCGCACAGCGCGCGCCACGTCGCGGTATCGCCTCCTGGCCGTCACTGACATGCCGGTCGCTGAAGTGAAACGCTATGGATTCGAAGCTTTCTCGTCCGTTGACATGTCAATTCAGGCGGCCATCGCTCATGTCGGCGCCGATTCCCATGTGCTGGTTGTCGAGGATTCGGCGGTGACCGCTCTCACATACGAAGACTAAATACCGGACCCAAATTCGAAACGGTGTGGAAAGGGGACTCAGATGCGAAAGAAAGTCACAGTCGTCGGAGCAGGTAATGTCGGCGCGGCCTGCGCCCAATACCTGGCCGAAAGCAACCTGTGTGACGTGGCATTGGTCGACATCGTCGAAGGCATGCCGCAGGGAAAGGCGCTGGACCTCCTCCAGGCCGGACCGGTGCGCGGTTACAACGTTAAGATCGAAGGCTCGAATGATTTCGCTGCCGCGGCCGGATCAGCGCTGATCGTCATCACCGCCGGTATCGCGCGCAAACCCGGCATGAGCCGTGAGGACCTGCTCAATACCAACATCCAGATCATGGACTCGGTCATGGCCGGCATCAACGCGAATTGTCCCAACACCATGATCCTCGTCGTGTCCAATCCGCTCGACGTCATGACCTATCGTGCTTGGCAGAAATCGAAGATGCCGAAGAACATGGTGTTTGGCCAGGCGGGTGTTCTCGATTCCACCCGCTTCCGCACCTTCGTCGCGATGGAGATGGGCTGCGCGGTGTCCGAAACACAGGCGATGGTCCTCGGTGGTCACGGCGATTCGATGGTCCCGCTGCCGAGGTACACTACAGTCGGCGGAATTCCGATCACCGAACTCATTTCGAAAGAGCGGATCGATGCGATCGCGCAACGTACCCGTGACGGCGGCGCCGAAATCGTGAAACTGCTCAAGACTGGCTCGGCCTACTATGCCCCGGCAGCCTCGACCGTGCTCATGGCCGATGCGGTGCTCAATGACCGCAAGACCATGCTCGCGGCCTCGGCGTACCTCGATGGCCAGTATGGCCTCAAGGACGTCTTCATCGGCGTGCCGGTGACGCTGGGCGCCAAGGGTGTCGAGAAAGTGCACGAATTGAAACTTGAGAAGAGCGAACTCGAAGCGCTCCAGAAATCCGCAGGCGTTTACAAGGAGATCATCGACAGCCTGCCGAAGTAACGAACACGCCAGGAAGGCGATGAGACGGTTTTGTACCTGTACTGGACCAGATGAGGGAGGGCGAGGCTCCTGCCGAGCCTCTTGTCCTCCGCGAAGAATGGCTCGGCAGGAGCCTCGCCCTCCCGAAATACGCACGCGGAATCACTGGCAAACTACAAATTAGAGGAAACCACCATGCCCACTGGAAAGTCTGCTGTTCCGAAATTCGCCAAAGTCACGGCTCCCACCGACGGTCAGCCGATCAAGATCGTCGGTAACAAACGCGTCGTGCCCGACAACCCGATCATACCCGTGATCGAGGGGGATGGCACCGGACGCGATATCATGAAGGCATCGCGCCGCGTGATCGATGCGGCGGTCCAAAAAGCGTTTGGCGGCCAGAAACGGATCGTCTGGTTCGACGTCTACGCGGGTGAAAACGCCCTGCGGTTCTATGACGATATTCTCCCAGCCGATACGATCAAGGCAATCAAGACCTATGTCGTCGCGCTCAAGGGCCCGCTGACCACACCGATCGGCGGTGGCTTCCGCAGCCTCAATGTGTCGATGCGGCAAATCCTGAATCTATACGCCTGTGTGCGTCCGGTGAAATACTACAGCGGTGTGCCGGCCCCGGTGAAGCGCCCCGAGGCGATGGATATTGTGATCTTCCGCGAAAACACCGAAGACGTGTACGCCGGTATCGAATGGGCCAAGGGCACCAAAGAGGCCAAGGCGGTCATCAAATTCCTCACCTCGAAGATGAAGGTGAAAATCCGTTCCGATTCCGGCATCGGGATCAAGCCCATGTCGGTCACCGGCACGCAGCGTTTGGTTCGCAAGGCGATCCAGTACGCGATCGACCACAACCGCCCCACGATAACCCTGGTGCACAAGGGCAACATCATGAAGTACACCGAGGGTGCGTTCCGTGACTGGGGCTACGCCCTTGCCAAGAAGGAGTTTGGCAAAGAAACGATCACCGAGACGGAGGTGACCGAGAAATTCGGCGGCCAGACTCCGGCGGGCAAAATCCTGATTCGGGATCGTATCGCCGATTCCATGTTCCAGCAGGTGCTGCTCCGGCCGGACGACTACGACGTGGTCGTCACGCCGAACCTCAACGGTGACTACTTGTCCGATGCGTGTGCCGCCCAAATCGGCGGACTGGGAATGGCGCCGGGCGCCAATATCGGCGATCACATCGCCCTCTTCGAAGCCACTCACGGCACAGCGCCAAAGTACGCCGACAAAGACATGATCAACCCCGGCTCGGTAATTCTGTCGGCGGTGATGATGCTCGAGTATCTCGGCTGGCCGCAGGCCGGGCAATTGATCGAGAAGGCCATCGAGAAGACGATCGCCGAGAAGATCGTTACCTACGATCTCGCCCGTCAGATGGAAGGTGCGCAGAAAGTCGGCACGGCAGCCTACGCCGACCGGATCATCTTCAATCTTTGAGGACAAAGGACAAAGGATCAAGGACTAAGGACTAAGGACTAAGGACGAAGGACAAAGGACAAAGGACAAAGGACAAAGGATCAAGGACTAAGGACCACGGTGGCGCGGACACTCTTGTCCGCGCTGTCTTTTTGGGGCACACCGCTTCCCTTTGCCGTCGGAATCTGATACATTGATCTCCTGATTGGAGGGAGGATCAATGCGTCCAATTCACTCTCGACTCTGCATCGTGCTCACAGTTGTGGTGCTGCTGTTGCTTGGCAACACGGTGGCACTTGCCTGCACTAATTTCCTCGTCACGCGTGGCGCGTCGGCCGACAGTTCGTGCTTCATCACCTACACCTGCGACGGGGAATTCCACCCTCACCTTGAATACACGCCTGCAGCCGACCACAAACCGGGCGACTCCATCGAAATCAGAGACTGGGGTGGCAAACTAAAGGGCAAGATCGCCCAGGTGCCACACACGTACGCCGTGGTTGGCTTGATGAATGAACACCAGTTGGGTTTCGGTGAAACGACGTTTGGTGGACGCAAGGAACTCGAGAATCCCTCCGGGATTATCCGCTATTGGGACCTCATGGGATTTACGCTCCAACGGGCCAGGACCGCTCGCGAAGCGATCAAAGTCATTGGGGATCTCGTGGCCGAATACGGTTACGGCGATGAGGGCGAATCGTTTTCATTGTCCGATCCGCGCGAGGTCTGGTACATGGAAATCGCCGGCACCGGGCCGGGCGGCAAGGGAGCGGTCTGGGTGGCATTGCGCGTGCCCGATGGTTACGTCTGCGCTCACGCCAACAAATCGCGCATCGGCGAATTCCCGATGAATGATCCCAAGACCTGCCTGCATTCGGCAAACGTGGTGTCTTTCGCCGTGGAGAAAGGGTACTACGATCCGAAATCGGGCGAGCCGTTCCGCTTCTGCGATGCCTATTGCCCGCCGCAACCGAAAGATCTGCGCTACTGCGAGACCAGGGTCTGGAGCATCTTCCGCCGCTGCGCACCATCCCAGAATTTCTCACCGGAGTACAATCGCGGCATCGCGGGTGTGGACCCGTATCCACTCTGGATCAAACCCGACAAGAAGATCGCGCTGGCCGACGTGATGAACATCATGCGCGACCACTACGAAGGCACCCCGTTCGATATGACCAAGGGGCTGGATGCCGGGCCATTCGGGAGTCCCAACCACTGCCGCCCGATGACGTGGCAAGTCGACAGCGTGGCCTACGGATGGGAACGCGCCATCTCTACTCCCCAGACCGGATTCTCGTTTATCTGCCAGTCGCGTGACTGGCTGCCCAACCCCATTGGAGGCGTTTACTGGTACGGTCTCGACGATACCTACTTCACCGTCTGGGCTCCGTTGTACTGCGGAATCAACAGTGTCCCGGTGTCGTACACCGTGGGCAGCCTCGGCCAGTTCAGTTGGGAATCGGGATGGTGGGTGGTCAACTTCGTTGCGAATTACGCCAACCTGAAATACTCGTACATGAAGGACGATATCATCAAGGTGCGTGACCAGCTCGAAAACGATTTTCTGGCCATGCAGCCGGTGATCGAGAAGGCGTCGCTCGAACTTGGCAAGACTGACCAGGCGCTCATGAAGCGTTACCTGACCGACTATTCGGTCAGTCACGCCGAGGATGTGATCAAACAATATCGCAAACTGGGCGAGTTTCTGATCTGCAAGTACAACGACGGTTATGTCAAGGATTCGACCGGACGTCCGCGTGAGGTCGGCTATCCCGAAAGCTGGCTGCGCGACGTGATCCAGCTTCGTCCCGACCAATTCAAGATCCCCGTGTGGACGTCCGATTCGGTAGCGGCCAAACCGGCGAATTGATGGAGTGGAAAGAGGATTCTGGATCGTACTACTAATGCAAGCGTGAGGCTCACTGGGAGGGCGAGGCTCCTGCCGAGCCTCTTACCCGCGCGAGACAAACGGCTCGGCAGGAGCCTCGCCGTCCCCCGGAGCCCAATCGATCACCGAGAGTGGAGTCCCAAATGCCCACCATCGATCTTTCCTACCCCATCGGCAAGTTTCTCAAGCCAATGACAATCGACGCCGCGGCGCGAGCCCGTTTCGTTGATCAGATTGCCGAGACACCGGCGCTCATTCGACAGGCCGTTGAACATCTCAATGACCGGCAATTGGACACACCATACCGGCCAGGGGGATGGACGATCCGCCAGGTGGTCCATCATGTCCCGGACAGCCACCTCAACGCTTACATCCGCTTTAAGTTTGCCCTGACGGAAGAGGAGCCGGTGATCAAGCCCTATAACGAAGCGGACTGGGCCCGGCTTCCCGAAGCTCTGGGTGGTCCCATTCATTACTCGTTGGATCTTCTCCAATCTCTCCATGAGCGCTGGGTTGCCTGCATTCGCCAGCTCACGGCCGATCGATTCAAGCGCACCTTCCGGCATCCGGAGATCGGGATCGTGACCTTGGATGAGCAACTGGCGATGTACGCCTGGCATGGACAGCACCACACCGCGCACATCACATCGCTGGCCGCCCGCGAGGGCTGGGTTCACGTCCATGGTTCTCACGATTCCGCTTGACACCCAAGAGTCACGCCTTCAAGTTTGGGCCATAGTGTCGCGTCCCGGCAGCGCTCGGCTGTGCAAACGCATTGCGAAATTAGGCCCGGAGGTGCGGAAAGCAGGCACCAAGCAGGAGACACGCAAGATGACGTTGCTGCGATAGCGGGTCCGCTTGCCGATGAAGCAGAAGGATAGGGCGACGGTCCCGGAGAGAATCCGGGACCGTCCCTGCTGGCGGCGACACGAGGCAATCGCGAAACTGGCTAAGTTGTGCATGTGACGCCATGTACTCCTGGTGAGAGAGTGTCGATGCGATTCGGTGATGTGATTCGGGTCTCCCTTTTGCTGACGCTCGGCGTCGGTTTAGGTCTTGCCTCTGGCAACTCGGAAACGGCGGTCCCGCCGCGCGCTGGGGTATCTGGCCCAACCTTCCCTGTCGGGCGCATAGGGGGGCGCGCTGTTGGCGGAGGGTCGGCAGACAATTGTTCACTGATATTCCATAGCCTGCTCGTCACAGATCGTTTCGCGTATGCTTATGATTCGGTACGCCACGTCAGCTATGTGTTCAGCCGGGGCGGAGCGAGTTTTGGCGACTCGATCATCCGCCATGAGATCGACGCAAACTTGCACGTGACCACCACGGTGTTGCCCTTGCCGCCCGCCGATGTTTGGCTCGCGGTGGATCTGGATCGGGACGGCCAACTCGAGCTGGTGGTGCAGAGGAGCGACCCTTCGTTTGGCGATGGTTGGTTGGAGATCTATTCCGCCCCGGACTGGCAGCTGCGGGCGCGCCTGGTCTTTCCCGGGATGACCTTCTGGATGTACCCGACCCCGGTTAACGTCGACGCGGACTCGTTCCTCGAGATCTACGCTACGCCCATGGGCTTCGGCCCCGCTGAAGCCGTCATCGTCCATTATGATCCCGTCCGCGACACGTTTGCAGTGGTGGCCGAGGCGGCCGCGCCTCGATACACTTTTGGGGAATCCGCGGTCGGCGATTTCGATGGGGACGGCCGCGTCGAGTTCATCTCCGGCAACGATTATGGTTATGGGTTATTCGAATATGACGGGCGGACCTTGTCGTTCATCGGCTATGTGATCCAAAACTCGCACGCGATGCATCAAAGCGCTGTCGCCTGCCGACCCAAGCCCGATGGAGTCCTCCACGCCTTGCTGGCGTCTTCGGGAAGGGGCCCAAACGGAGGCGCGCTCTATCGTGCCTGGCTTCTGCGCGCGGTCGCGGACAACATTTTCGAGGTGGCATGGTATCACGAGGAACCCGCCGGTGGAACGGGAAGTCACCATGTTTATGCAGCCGATATCGACTGCGACGGTGTGGACGAGTTGTTCCTTAACTTTGAAATCACCCGCGTGTGGGAATGGGATGAAACTGTGAGTGATTTCGTGCCCGGATGCGACTGGGAAAGGAGCATCTACGGCATGTTCGTGCAGATGCAGGTGACTGATATAGACCAGGACGGCAACCGGGAGTGGTCGACCATCCCGGGCTGGTCCGCATTTCGTACCTTCGAAGATTCGCGCTGCCGTCCGTGTTGTCCCTGCTTTGGTGACCCCTTCTGCGACAGCGTGAAAACGGACGTCTTCGACGTGATTGCGTGCATGGAGGTGGCGTTCGGGGGCGCGGCTGCGAAGTTCGACCCATCCTGTCCCCTCGCGCGCACCGATGTCGACTGCAGCGGGGTGACCGATGTATTTGATGTCGTGCACGTCATTGCAGTCGCCTTCAAAGCAGCGAACCCGGACACCGAATTCTGCGCCAAGCCGTCGTGCGCCGGGTAAGCATGAGTCGTACGTAAGCAATCCCGCCCGCCTCTTTTTCCGGGCAAACGCCCCCGAAATACGCTATATTGTGCAGTTGCGGGACGGAGCACGCGTGTGCTATCCCGAGTACCGAAACCCGACGATGGAGAACTGACCGATGATTTCCACCAGTGATTTTCGCAAGGGGAAGAAGATTAAAGTCGAAGGCGAGCTTTGGGAGATCGTCGATTTCCAGAACGCCCGTACCGCGCAGCGCCGCGCCAAGGTGACCACCAAGCTCCGTAACATGAAGACCGGCCAGGTCTTGGAACGCGTCTTCGCCTCCGGCGAAATGTTCGACGAACCCGAATTCGAGCAGCGTTCATTCCAGTACATGTACACCGACGGCTCCGAGTGGCATTTCATGGACAATAAGTCCTTCGAACAGATCACCTTGGGTGCAGACCACCTCGAAGGGTATACCGATTTTCTGATGGAAAACGCCGACTACCGCATTTCGTTTTTCGAGGGCAATCCGATTTCCCTCGACCTGCCGTCTTCCGTGATTCTCGAGGTTGTGGAATCCGAGCCGGGAGTCAAAGGCGATTCGGTCTCGAACCTGACCAAGTTGGCCAAGCTCGCCACCGGGCTTCAAGTCAAGGTCCCGCTGTTCATCAAGGTAGGGGACAAGGTCAAAGTCGACACGCGCACCAAAGAATACCTCGAACGCGTGACGGGGTAGGGCGTCCGCTCAAACTGCTTCTTGAACCCGGGCGATCGTTGATCCCGGGTTTCTTGTTTTATGGAATACGGTTCGATCCGCCCATAGGCGACCGGGTTGCCTCAGGGCCAACGAACGGTCCCACTCTCACGACCATCGACACTCCTGGGTAGCGCGACGCCTGCGCCTTAATGTCCAGCGAATGGCCGTTGTATCCCTGAATCGCAAAGCGCGCTCCGAGTTCGGGGCCGAAGACATGTTTCCCATCGACTGTGCCGCATGCCACATGGAGTTGGGCGTTTGACACGGAGTTCGAGATGATCGCCGGCGGCTCGGCAAGGGAGTAAACGGTTCCTCCTGGGGCTGGTCCTGATATACTGAGCCAGAGCTGGTCGATCTGAATTGTCGATTGACAGGAGATGACATATCGGTGCCCATCCCAGAACGGGGAAAGCTTCAGTGTATCAGTGTACGGTGAGTCAACAGTGTCAACGGCTGGAGCCTGCCCCCCGATCAAGCGGATCATGCTGCGCAGGTCCGCCCGCGTAAGAGGTTCACCATCGTGATCGCAATCAGTCTCCGAAATCTGCTCTGATGCTCGCTGCGGATCGAATGCTGCATATCCCATTCTGAAGAAATCCACGAAGACCACAGCATCGTGAATCTGGAAGGGGATTCCGTTAAGGTCGACGTCTCCGATGCTGGTCTCCTTCGGCTGCGCAATTCGGACCCATCCACTTTGCAATTGAAGTACTGGCTGCAAATCGTAGAGCTGCGGAGCCGGAGTGGTGTCGTACCCGGCCACATAGGGGATACTGCCCAACGTCGTGTCCGGCGTGAAGACGATATGTTCGTTGCCATCAATCGAGAGTGAGTTGTCCGACCACGCTCGTCGGCAAAACCCAATTTCAATAGAGTCACCGATCATGGTTGGGTAGGCATCGACCGAAAACTGAAGCGACACTATTACCCCAGTCAGGGAGTACTGGGGCGGGCTCGGTACTGTCCCGTTGTCAAGATCCCGTATGGCGAGTAAGCGGATTAACCCGAGCTTGCTATGTGCGGATGGCAGAACAGTCTCAGTGCGCCATGTAAAGTACTCCCACTCGGAAGTATTGGAACCGCGTTGGGGCGGCCCGAGAAAAGAGAGGAGCGTCTCATCGTAAGAGAGTAGGAAGTCGAATCCGCTCAGACTGTCGATACCTGTTTGGCCTGAGTGACCTTTAGCCATCTTGATGTCAAGAGTGGCGACGGTTCCTGAAAGCGCGGCTACTGTATCGACAGTGATAATTGCCGCCGGCGTCTTCGCCATCTTTGGTTCCGTCGACTTGGTACAACTGCTCACCAGCGCGGCAGCCCCGGCGATCGCAAGCAATCTGACGAGATTCATCATTGGCTGTCTTCCCTTACACGCTGCCTCTGGTCTCCCTGGCGAATTAACTCGAACGCACGACAACAACAGTTATCGAGACACCCGGATATCGCGAAGCCTGGGCGGACCTGATGTTCAACTCCCCGTTGGCCGTACGAATTTCCAGCCGGTCGCCCAACTCCGGGCTGAAGCTTGTCTGCGGGCCGGTCGTACCGCAGGAAACGAACCAGGTGTAGACGGCTGGCGGTGAGTCGATTTGAAGGCCCTGTTGCACTGATACTGTTACCGTCGAATCGCCCAAGTATCGGACGTCGCCACGGTCAATCGGGCTTTCAATCCTCATCCACATTTCATCAATCTGAGTTGTTGACCGGCATGCCAGAATCCACTTATTGGCGTCGGTTCGCCGCGGCATGATCCAGAGCGTGTCCTGGTACGGGATGTACGAACTGTCGGGAATGAATCCGTTCGTGCCGCTATTGATTATCCGAACCAGGGAGTCCATATCCGTCACGGTCAGTGGCACCAGGTCCCCGTCATAATCGCTATTCGCTATTTGCAGAGCTGCCCATAAAGGATCAAAGACAGAATACCCCCTGTGGAAATATTGTCCGAAGAGAACCGCATCGGTGATGCCGTTTGGGGTGCCATCGAGATTCATGTCTCCCCGACGCGGACGGTCATCCACTGGTGCAGCTATCCGCACCCAACCGCCGACCAGCTCGAGGACCGGCGAGAGCTCGTAACGTCGCGGGCAGCCCATCGTATCGAATCCGGTTCCGAACGCGATTCTCCCCAAAGCCGTATTCGGAGTATAGAGCTGGTTCTGATTGCCCTCCGGGAACATCGTGTTGTCCCGGCAGTCTGTGATGGCAAATCCGACTACTGGCGAGGTGCCGATCCTCGCGAAGTCGTCAGACACCATGAATTCCAGTCGGGCGAGGCTGCCCGTCGGCTTGAATTGAGGTGGGCTGGGATCGACGTTGTTGTCAAGATTGCGATAGGCGGCAAACTGAATCGTACCTAAGGTATCGGACTCCGTCCGGATGGTCCGGCCGGTACGGTAGGTGACGTACTCCCACTTTGAAATCGCCGAATCGTACTTGACGAGGTGCATAAATCTCAGCGAACTGGCGTTGTAGCAAATCAGCAACTCGAATCCGCCCAGTGAATCCAGGTCCGGCTCCGTTCCGTTGGGCCAATCGAGGCGGACATTGAGGCCTGCGACCGTTCCAGGGATCGCGACCGCCGAATCAATGGAAAGCACGGCCAGAGGAGTCTCTGATGAGGGTTTCGACGGAGCCTTCGATCCCGAACACCCGAATTCCAGAACACCGGCAATGACGACTGCCGCCCCAATGACTGAGACTCTCACGCGAACGCCTCCGATCCGGCGACGATTGGTTTGCACTCCTGGCCCACTTCGTCCTGCCCTGCAGGCAATATAGCGTCGGATGTCGTAAAGTCAATACCGCATGTACGGCCAGCGATGCCGTAGTGAGGTTCGATAACTCTTTTAGCGTACTATCTGGGTCCAATACCAGCGGGTCGAGGCAAGTTGGTGCAGATGCCATAAGACTGTGACAAGTTGGCAGTGTTGCACGGCGTCTTTTGTGTTTTCGAATGCCGCGGTACTATCTGCCGCACTCATGCCATTGGGAAGCGATATTGACGGATCACTGTTCGTAAGCGCGGCAGGCAGCCACCAAAGAGCACGTTCCGCCTGGCTGGCCCGATGCCGCCGCCAACTGCGAATGAGCTGCTCGAAATTTGGAACCCGACGGACCATCTGCTTGGCCCACTCTCGTCGAGTATCCGCACTGGATCCGGGTTCCTTTCCCGTATTAGCGTCGGGAATCTTAGTGAGCCCTGGATGCAGCGCCTCCAGAAATTCGCAGTACCACCGGCGTGATTCCTTCCAGGATTGCGGTACCGACATAGCCTCTTGGAAGAACCGCTGGCTGTAGAATGGCGTAGTCGCCCAAAGCAGGCTGCGAGTCCGTTCCTCGCCTTCGAACAACCATTTGAATCCGCGCTCGAAGATGTTGAAATGGACATACCGGTCCGCCAGTTCGCGCTCCGGGTATTGATCCAGCGTCTCCGCGATTCTTCTTAGGAACTCCGACGTGGAGAGTCCCGCGATCCGGCAGGACAATGGCCGCTCCAGCATGAGCGCGCCGGCGCTCACCATAGCGGTGAGAGAAGAGATCGAGCGGATCGTGTGACGGGGCCGCAGGCACGGCATAACTTTGTCTCCGCCGTCGCCGGTCCATACGACGGCCGCATTCCCCCAGCGATTTCGCACAGCTTGATACAACTGTCGTGTCTCAGCCATCGCAGCGAAATTCAAGCCATCCCTAAGTTCAATGATCCATTGATAATCAACCGCGCGAGGCGGCGTAAGCCGTTGAATCCGGTGCGGGAACCTTAGGAGATCTGCCACCTTGGCGGCGTAGACACATTCTGAATCGCCTTTTCCCTCCAGTGCGTGCGTGGTCGTCAGCGATTCGAAGCGCTGACCCGACTTCACCAAACCGCCGGCGACGGCCCGTGAGTCCATGCCGCCAGAAAGGAAGAGGACGTTTTTTCGCACCGACTGCGGACCGGCATGAGTGCGGCATGCGCCGACGAACGATTCACTCAGCGTCATGGCATCTGCTGATGTGGGACGGGCTGCTGTCTTGATCGTGTCAAGTGACCATGTGTGATAGGTGGAGCAAGTTGGAGGGCCGCCGGGACCAACTTCGAAGATAGAACCCGCACCCAATCTGGCGATGCTCTTCAATAGGGTCCGATTCCCCAAGGGAAAGCCAAAGTGGAGCGACTCGGCGATTCCCTGTTGATCGGCCTCAGTCTGGCGCAGGAACGGTGTCATCAACTTGGGTTCCCGTGCCACCAGCATACGCCGTCCCTCGAACGCGTGGTAGGTCGGAAGGCGGCCCAAACTATCGTTCGCGATGACCAAACCCGCTGTCGGCCTCCGGTCGGCGTAAACGATCACACATTCTGCATCCGCTTCGGGCAGCCATTTACGCAGCCAAGCGGCCATCAATCGGCAGCGGTCTGGGTCGCTATCGACCGACTTAGCCTGGTCGAACAATGCCGCTGCCGACGGCTCGTAGATCACACCATCCAGCAATAGGACGGCACACTCCGATTCAATCACGCGAATCGGATACTCGGGATAGGCGGACCAGCCTAGCAGGCAATGCGTGCCGACTGCCAGAGAGTGATGCGAGTATGTCTCGGAGTGCGCCGCAAGCGACAGCGCGAGATCAAAGGCCGCCTTGAACCGATCGAGCGGCTGCGCGAGGTCATGGATCAGGGCGAAACCGGGCATGGAGAACGGTCGTCTAAGTCCAAACGCGCGGGTGGTATTCCCACCCAAAGAGATTCCCCTGCCCCGCACACAGTACGGGGCAGGGGCAAACAAATCAATCCTGCGACAGGCAGCGCAACCGCTACCTCAATTTCTTTTTGTGACGATCCTTACGCAGGCGTTTTTTGCGTTTGTGTGTTTTGATCTTTTGGCGCTTTCGTTTCTTTCCTGAGGGCATTCGGTCTCCTATCCGAACCGTCCGTCACATGGCTAGCTGACGGCCTGTTTGACGATGAGATTCTTGAATTCGTTCGAAGGTTTGAACACCGGAACTTTGCGGTCCGGTACCGGCACCTCATCGCCCGTGCGTGGATTCCGTGCCTTTCGTGCTTTCCGGAGTTTCACCTTGAACGTGCCAAACCCGCGAATCTCGATGTTCTTGCCTGTTTCGAGACTCGCTTTGACGGCATCCAGAAAAGCATCGACTGTCACGGCCACATCGGTGCGTGTCAGGCCGGTCTTTTCGGCGCAAAGCTCCACCAAATCGGCCTTGGTCATCCTGACCTCCTTATCGCTTCGCTATGAGTTGTCGTATCGTTGTCTCCCTGCCAAGTCGTTCATTGTTTGATTGCCCAATGGATGGCGCTCAGCGATACCGGTACTGCAACGCCGGGGCCGAACTCGCCGTTTCTCCCGCATACTCCGTCAGCCAGTCGATAAACGTCTTGCCCAGGAAATCCATCACGCCGGCGCGGCGGCGCGGGATGATCTTCACCGTCTTGGGCGGTGATTCCAATCCCACCATCTCCGCGGCGATGTCCAGTGCATCGTGCAGATCACCCAGTTCATCGACCAGTTTCATTTCCTTCGCCTGCCGTCCGGTGAAAATCCGTCCGTCGGCAAAAGCCTTAACCGAATCCTTGTCGAGCCGGCGCCCTTTAGCCACCGCCTCGACGAACTGATCATACGTGTCGTCGATAACCACTTGAAGCGCCGCCGATTCATTCGGCGTCATCGAGCGGGCAATACTCCCGATATCCTTGTACTCGCCGCTCTTCACCACCTCGTAGCGGACGCCGACTTTCTCCATCAGTTTTTCAAGAGTGGGGAACTCGAAGATCACACCAATCGAACCGGTCAATGTGCCGGGATTGGCGACAATCGTGTCGGCCGCGACTGCGACATACAAACCGCCCGAGGCTGCGACCGAGCCCATCGACACGATGACCTTCTTGCCCTTTTCTTTCACACGCTGGATTTCGTCGTAGATCTCCTGGCTGGCGGCAACACCGCCCCCGGGAGAATCGATGCGCAACACGATGGCTGGGATCGAGGAATCGTCGGCGAATCGCCGGAGTTGGCCGACGATCTCCTCCGAGGCACTGATTGTTCCCTTCAATTCGACGATCGCGACCTTCTTGCCAAACCCGCCGAACTCAGCGCCGTCTGTGCTCGACAGGCCCCAAAAGAAAGCGACCGTCATGAACATGAAGACCAGGAAGGCGGCCCCGATGATAATTCCTATGGTCCAGTCGCGACGGCGGCTCATTCTGATTACATCTTGCGCGGAACCCGGATTCGCTGTCCCACCCGGATATTGTGCGGATCAATGTTTCCGTTCGACGCCAGAAGCTGCCGCAGCCCGAGGCCGTACTTGGCCGCGATGTCGGTCAGCGTGTCGCCACGGCGGATCGTGTACCAGAAGCTGCCGTCCGCCGACTTGGTCGAGCGGCTGCGTCCCGGAATCGTAATCGACTGTCCAGCCACCACCTGTTCGCCGGTGCTCAGATTGTTGGCGCGCCGGATGGCGGAGGTCGTTGTGCCAAACCGCTTGGCCAGTTCCCAAAGTGTCTCGCCACGCTTGATTGTGTAGCTCTCGCCGCCGCTCGACGCACTGCGCTTGCTGCTCTTGGACACCTTGGCGGGACGTTCGTCATCTGCTTCCGCCAGCGCCGAGCCGCTGCCCGGAATGGCCAGCGACTGGCCTACCTGGAGACGTTTCTTGGGACCGAGATTGTTGCGCCTTGCCAGCGCCGTTGAGGTCACACCGTACAACTGCGCGATGTCGGAGATCGTCTCGCCCCGGCGAACGACGTGCTGCACCAGAACGGTTTGCTTCGATTCATGCATCTCCGGATAATTCGCCGCGAAAATACTCCCGTATCCGGCGGGTACGCGCAGCCGGTACGGTTTCACGCCGGGAGGCGTCACACCGCGCCGCAACTCTGGGTTCAGGTCTTCCAGAACACTGACGTCGCACGAAAGCGCCCGGCCGACTTCCTTCAGCTCCAAGGTCTTTTCCGTGGCCACCCAGTCGAACTTTAGAGGCTGGTCCGGTTCGACGTGGAATCCGAACGTCTCCGGATCTTTGGCGATCATCAGGGCTGCCATGAAGAGCGGAACGTAGTTCATGGTCTGATCGCGCAGTTTCAGTTTCCAGAAGTCGTTGGTACCCTGGCGGGCAATCTGCCGCGACACACGGCCCTCACCGCCATTGTAGGAGGCCAGCGCCAAAGTCCACGATCCAAACATCTTGTAGAGGTCGCGCAGATACATGCAGGCGGCGTGAGTTGATTTCTCGAAATCCCGGCGCTCATCCACCCAATTGGTTCTGTCCAGGTTGTATTTCCTGCCGGTCGACGCGATGAACTGCCAAGGACCGGACGCATGGGCATAAGAATAGGCGCGGTTGTTGAATCCGGATTCTATGAGCGGGAGATAGGCGATGTCCGTCGGAAGTCCGTACGAAGCGACGATCTCCTTCATCATCGGAAGGTACCGCCCCGACCGTCTGATGAAGGTCTCGAACGGCTCACGCGCCAGGGTCTGGAAGTAGACAATGCAATTGATGACTTCGTTATTGTATTCGACCGGGAAATCATATTGAACCTCAAGCGGTTCGCGACGGCCGGGTTCGCTGATTACGACCGCGGTCGTGTCTTCGAGATCCGCCTCGGTCGAGTCACCCGAATCGAACTGCCAGAGGAATGACGACGCCGGCGAGTCCGGATCAAGCTGCCCGGTCGCCTCAAGGGTCACACGGTAGTCGCGGGCGATTTCACGCAAGATCGTCGTGAACTGCTGTTGCAACTCACTGGGCCCATGATCCTTGTCTGAGCCATTGATGTCCGATGGCTCCAGATCCAAATCGGCCAGGATAGAAGTCGCCTGCTCAAAAGCGAGTTGGGCGTCGCTCCAGCGGCCGTCACGGTTGGCGGCAACTCCTGTCGAGTAAAGCGCTTCGGCTTCCGCCAATGATTGGCGGATATAAGCTTCGGTCGCCGAATCGCGAACGATTGTCGAACTCGATAACTGATCCGAATTCGCCTGATCGGTCGCCGATGGGTCCTCGCTACCGTTGCGACTATTTGCTTGTCGTGCATCATCCTGTGAGACTGACTGATGTGCACGGTCACCACTGGCGGAGCAGCCTGACAAAACTGCCGCCAGCGCAAAAACCAATATGAGTAGGAACGCCTTCCGTATGGCCGTCAAATCGTAGCCTCCTCAGCTAAGCGAATGCGCTTCCAGCTCTTACCCTTTATATATTTCGACCAAACCATTACCATTGTATAGCGGTTTCCTCCGCAGCAAACCGCACTACGTACCAGTCCGAGGTGATTCCAAGTCCCCCCGAACCACGTAACCTACAGGGGTTTAAGCTTTTTTCCATAGGGTGTCAAGCTATTTTCTACCACAAAATCGATTTCGCCGCCTGGCCTCGGCTGTCCTAAGCCATTACAGACCATCGAATTGTTGCTCTCGCTCTGTAACGGGAATGTCACCGGTGGGGCCGTCGAGGTGGTGGGCTCTGGAAGCTCTACCTCAACCACGAATCGATAAGTCCTTGAAGTACAACACTTTCTGACTCCAGAGGGCGAATGTAGTCGCGGTGGCGGAACCATGTCCGCTGACGTTTGGCGTACTGGCGGGTATGCACAATTATCTCCTCGATCATCCGGTCTTCGGTGATCCGGTCGGCCATAAATGACATAACCTCAACGTAGCCAACGCCAGACATGCCGGGACTGGCGGGGCCAAATCCCTTGGCCATCAGTCTGCGAGTCTCCTCAACCAGCCCGGCCTCGATCATCAGGTGGACGCGGCGGGCGATTCGCTCGTGGAGATCCTCCCGCGGACGAATCAGTTCGTAAACGATCGTCTCCCATGGTGCCCGATCCGGAGCCGACGCCCGCTGCCACATGCGAATCGGCCGCCCAGTCTGCCGCAGAACCTCCGCGGCTCGCTGGAGCCGGACTTTGTCGGTCGGCGCTATCGCCCCGGCGCCTTCTGGATCAAGCCCGGCGATCTCCGCATGGACCGCCCCCCAGCCTTCCGTCTCGGCCAACCGTACTACGCCAAGCCGTGTCTCCAGATCGATGTCCGGTAATTCCGATAACCCATTCAACAGGGCATCAAGGTAGAATCCGGTGCCTCCAACAAGGACTACCCGTTCACCCTTGCCGATCCGTTCGGCGATGAGCGCCCGAGCGGCACGCGCGTACTCACCCGCCGAGAATGTATGATCCGGATCGACACAGTCGATCATCGCGTAGCGGTACTTTGCCTGAATCTCACGCGACGGCTTTGCCGTCCCGATGTCCATGCCCCGGTAAATCTTGCGCGAGTCAACCGAGACCAGTGAGGCGCCGGTGAGATCGGCGATTTCGCGCGCCAACGCCCCCTTTCCGGAAGCAGTGGCGCCAACAATAGCGAGGACAGGCGGTGTTTGACCCATCAGCAACTCCAACGCAATGATACCACTCCCGATGGCCTGAGCCAACCGCGCCGCATCGTTTCCTTTGGGAAGATGATTGAATCGATTGTATCTCCACGGGTCTGTCGGTTTTATTGACGGCGGAATCGTCGGATGACCGGTACGGGAGCCAGACCTTGAGCACCACCACGCAGCCCCAGGATGCACTGACGCCAATGATGCGGCAGTATTCCGCCATCAAGGCGCAGTACCCTGACCATCTCGTCTTCTATCGCATGGGCGATTTCTACGAGATGTTCGGCGATGACGCAGTGGAGGGGGCGCGGATTCTGGGGATTGCCCTGACCAAGCGGCCGCACGGCAAAGACGGGGAAATTCCGCTGGCCGGTGTGCCGCATCATGCCGCCGAACGTTACCTCGCGAAACTGGCCGAGGCCGGCAAACGTGTCGTGGTCTGCGAGCAGATGGAAGATCCCAAGCTCGCCAAGGGGGTCGTCAAACGCGACGTCATCGAAATCATCACGCCGGGCACGGTGATGCTCTCCTCGGCACTCGACGACACGATCTCGCCCCGCATCGCGGCGGTCAACGGTCCCGATTCCGATGGGCTCTTCGGCGTGGCGATGTGCGAGCCAACGACCGGCTGGTACGGTGTGGAGGTCTGCGGACCCGAGGCGCTCGTCGATCTTCTGCGCACCCGAACTCCCCGGGAGATCGTCATTCCCCAGGAAGCCCACGCTCCGGTGGCAGAACTCGGCGAGGATCGCGGCCGCGTCACCCGATGGCCCGATTGGCGATTCTCCCCTGATGAAGCTGCCCGACAGATCAAATTGCACTTCCAGGTCAGCGATTTGGGAGGGATCGGATTCGGCGACGGTGACCGCCAGATATCGCCGAGTGGGGTCGGCGCGGCCGGTGCGCTGCTGGCGTACCTTAAGGAAACCAAGCGCGCCACGCTCAGTCACATCACCAGGGTCGAACGGTTGATCGCCCGCACGTCGATGGCGCTCGATGAGTCGACCGCCGCCAATCTCGATGTGATTGCCCGTCCCGGGGTCAACGCCCCGTCGCTGTTCAGCGTCCTCGACCGCTGCCGCACACCGATGGGCCGGCGCCTCTTGCGTGTCTGGCTGATCAATCCGCTGACAGAACGCGCGGCCATTGAGCAGCGTCTCGAGTGCGTGCAGAGTCTGGTCGATGACCGCGTCACGCTGAACCAATTGTCTGATTCTCTCAAGGGGATCTTCGACCTCGAGCGTTTCGTCGGACGCCTGGGAAGTGAACGAATCACCCCGCGTGATCTGGCCGGATTGCGTGAGGCGCTGGCGCGCTGGCCCCGCATCACCGAACTGTTGCGCGCGACGCCGCTGATCGATGCCGCCGATCCAGTGCCGGCAGCGACCGAACCGATTCACACTGAACTGAGCCGGGCGTTGGTCGATGAACCGCCCCTCGGCCTCGCCGATGGCGGAATCTTCCGGCGTGGTTATTCCGCCGAACTCGATTCCTTGTACGACGGTGCCGCCGACGCCAAGAATTGGATTGCCAGTCTGCAAGCCACGCTGCGCGAATCATCGGGCATCAGTTCGCTCAAGGTCGGTTACAATAAGGTCTTCAATTACTACATTGAGGTTCCGAAGTCCCACAGCGCCAAAGTGCCGCCGGAATGGATTCGCAAGCAGACACTCGTATCGGCGGAACGCTACATCACGTCTGAACTGAAAGAGAAAGAGGAGATTGTCCTCAACGCGGCCGAGCGCGCTGCCGCGCTGGAACAACGGCTCTTCACGGAACTGCAGCATCGTCTCAACGATTCGATTGCACTGCTCGGATCATTCGCGCAAAGTCTGGCTCGCCTCGATGTGCTCGCGGCATTTGCCAAGGGGGCGCTGGCGCATGGCTACGCCCGGCCGCGTTTGACCGATGACCGTACGCTCGTGATTCGCGCCGGACGTCATCCGGTTCTCGAGACCGTCAATCCGGCAGGCCAGTTCGTTCCCAACGACACAGTGGTAGGGGAGACTGAGGGCTGGCTGCACTTGCTCACCGGTCCCAACATGGCCGGCAAGTCCACCTACCTGCGCCAGGTGGGACTCATCGTCCTCATGGCTCAGGCGGGATCGTTCGTTCCTGCCGACGAAGCGACAATCGGCGTGGTCGACCGCATTTTCACCCGTGTCGGTGCCGACGATGACCTGACGCGCAATCGCTCGACCTTCATGGTCGAGATGGCGGAAACCGCGCGCATCCTGACCGGTGCGACCGACCGTTCATTGATCCTGTTCGACGAAGTCGGGCGGGGGACATCGACATACGATGGCGTCGCCATCGCCTGGGCGATTGCCGAACATCTGGCCTCCGATCAATCACGCTGTCCGCGGACTTTGTTCGCCACGCACTATCACGAACTCACGGCCCTTGCGGACCGTCTGCCCGCCGTGCAGAACTACCAACTCGCGGTGCGCGAAAAGAACGGCATGATCGCCTTCATCTTCCGCGTCAAACCGGGTGCTTGTGACGATTCGTTCGGCATTCATGTCGCCAAAATGGCGGGGGTGCCGCAAAGAGTGGTCGACCGCGCGAATGAAATTCTGACTTCGCTGGAATCCGGAACGTTCGATCCGCTCAAGCATGGTGTCGGATTGTCCCGCGTCCAGGGAGCTGATCGCCAGCGCCGAATCGCTGCTGCCGCTCAACAAGAGAATCTCTTCTCCGAACGCGAGCGCGCTGCGGTCAGCGAGTTGTCCGGATTGAAGCCGGAGCACATGACGCCGATGGAAGCGCTCTCAAAGCTGGACGAGTTGATCAAGCGGCTGAAGCCCGGGGGGGCCGAGTGAGGCCAGCGGTATTCTGGATGAGTCCTCTAAGTACAACCAGTCAGCGGCCGCGAGGGAGGGCGAGGCTCCTGCCGAGCCTTCTAGCCACGCGCACAAAAAGAGGCTCGGCGGGAGCCTCGCCCTCCCAGCTTACCTCACCACATTTGCCGAAAGCGCCTCGCACTCATGTCTGATACCTCCTCTCCTCATCGCATTTCGATCCTCCCGGATCATCTAATCGATCAGATTGCCGCTGGCGAGGTCATCGAACGGCCCGCGTCGGTGGTCAAGGAGCTGATCGAAAATGCCCTGGATGCCGGGGCGACTCAGATCGACGTGGAGATCGAAGATGCCGGTGCGGGACTGATCCGGGTCGTGGACAACGGTTGCGGCATGTCTCCTGACGATATGGCGTTCAGTGTCCTGCGCCATGCCACTTCGAAGATATCACATCTGGATGACCTGTCGACCTTGATCACTTTTGGATTCCGTGGCGAGGCACTCGCTTCGATCGCGGCGGTGTCACATCTGGAACTGGTGTCGCGCCACCGTGATCAGGATGCTGCCACGTTGATGTTCTGGGAGGGCGGCACCAAAACCGAGCAGCGCGAACTCGGTGCTGCCGTCGGGACCGCAGCTACTGTACGGCATCTATTCTTCAACACGCCGGCCCGCCGCGAATTCATGCGCGCCGCGGCGACCGAAACCAAGCACTTGATCGAAACCGTGACCGATTTCGCGTGTGTCCAGCCATCGGCTGGATTCTCGCTCTCGATTGATGGCCGTCCGACCATTCTGGTCGCGCCCGCCGGTTCGATGCGCGACCGTCTGGCCGATCTGTACGGCGCCAGTCTGACAGCGATGCTATTGGAGTTCAAAGGCGGCGATGCGGAGCTTTCGGTTCGTGGATTCGCGGGCAAACCGGAATTGTCCCGCGCCAATCGCGACCGGATTCTGACTTTTGTCAACAACCGCCGGGTGACGGCGCTATCGGTGGCTCACGCCGCCACCGCCGCCTATGGCGAGACGATTCCCCGCGGCCGCTTCCCGTTCGCGGTCGTGTGCATCGATATCAACCCACACAAGGTTGATGTCAATGTCCACCCGACCAAGCGCGAGGTGCGGTTCACACGTGATCGCGGGGTCTACGATCTGACCTATTACACCATCAACAAGACAGTCTTCTCATCCACGCAGACGGCACCGGTCATGCATGTCAAAGTGCCCGAGGCCGACGTGCACGCGCAGAGTGCCTGGCTGCCGTTCGGGACAACTCCAACACGCGATCAGTTGCCGGGTGGGATTGTCCCTCAATCCCGCGAAGCTCCAGCTCAATCAGATGAGATTGTTCCACCGCATGGGGCTGTGTCCGAGGCAAGTTCGCTGACTACAGGACCGCCGGCGGAGCCGGGGGAGACCGCACCGCCCGGACCATCAGTTCCACAGCGCGCCGCGCGGCCGGTCATTGCCGATGGCGTCAGCAATCTCTGGCAATTTCGCGATCTCTATATTGTGGCCGAAGTCGGCGATGAGCTCTGGGTGATCGACCAGCACACGGCGCATGAACGTGTGTTGTTCGAGGAGATTCTGCTGCGCGCGCAGAAACGTGCCCCGGAAACGCAACGACTCCTGTTCCCGGAATCGATCGATCTGGCCGCAGGGGAGTGGCAGGCGTACGAGTCGGCGGTCGAGATTCTCACATCGCTTGGATTCGAGGTTCGTCCGTTTGGCGACCGCACAGTCCTGCTCGAAGGCGTCCCCACCGGATTGCGTGTGCGCAATCCCGTGATTCTGTTCCGGCGAATCCTGGAGGACATTGAAATCGCGCAACGGGCCGGCGGCGATCTCACCAAAGCCGCTGCCGCCTCCGCTGCCTGCCGTAGCGCGGTGATGTCCGGCGACCGGCTCAAGCTCGAAGAGATGCAGGCGCTTTTTGCCCGTTTGATGGCCACCGATAATCCGTTCTCCTGTCCCCATGGCCGCCCCACCATGGTGAAGATTCCGATCATCGATTTCGACAAAAAGTTCTGCCGGGCGTGAACTTGATTCCCGGAACCATTCGCCGATCTGTACGTTGAAGACTGGATTCCCGTATTCACGGAAATGACGGTTGGGGGCGGGAGTAACGTCGGGGATATGATGAGGATCACTCAGCAGAGAATCGGCTAACCAGCGGACTCAAACGTGTTTGTCGTAATCGCACTCACCATCCTCGCCTTCATCTACGGCTTCACCGGCTGGCGTTTGATTGTGCCTGCGACAATCGGACCCGTTTGGAAGACCGTGGCGTGGGCTGTACTCGTGCTCTCGTTCATTCTTGCACCGTTGCCGATCATTCTGCATTTCGCGGGTATCGAGGCGCGCTGGGTGAATCGGCTCGCGTGGGTGACGTACACCAGTCTCGGATTCTTTCTGCTTCTGTTTGTCTTCATGATGACCCGCGATCTTCTCTGGGGTGCCGGGTTGGCAATTCAGAAACTGGGCGGTGTGTTCGCGCATGCATCCGATCCCGCATCGCCCGTCATCGTTTCCGATCCTGACCGTCGCAGGTTCCTGATCAATGCCAGCAATCTTGGCGTCCTGGCGCTGACCGCATCGCTGTCATCCTATGGCCTCTGGGCAGCACGACGCCGTCCGGTGGTAAAGAATGTCACCGTCGAGTTGGCAGATCTGCCGCCAGAGTTCGAAGGATTCCGCATTGCACAGATCACCGACCTGCATGTCGGTCCGACCATCAAGCGTGACTGGATGCAAGCTGTGGTCGATGACACCAATGGGCTGAACGCCGATCTCATCGCGGTCACCGGCGACTTGGTGGATGGAACCGTTGATTCGCTGCGCCATGACGTCGAACCGATCGGCCAGTTGAAGGCGCCGCAAGGTGTGTATTTCGTGACCGGCAATCATGAGTACTATTCCGGCGTCATCCCCTGGATTGACGAGGTACGCCGGTTGGGACTCAAGGTGCTATTGAATGAGCATCAGGTGATCGAGCGCAATGGGGCGCGGATGATGCTCGCCGGTGTCACCGATTATCACGGAGGGGGATTCAAGCCGGATCACACCTCCGATCCCCATGGCGCAATGGCCAACAGTCCGGTATGCAATCCCAAGCTTCTGCTGGCGCATCAGCCCAACAGCATCTTTGCTGCCGCGGACGCCGGGTACGATCTGCAGATCAGCGGCCACACGCACGGCGGCCAGTTCTTCCCCGGCAATTGGCTGGCGCGCATGGCACAGCCCTACATCAGGGGCCTGCATAAGCACGACAAGACGTGGATCTACGTCAGTTGCGGCACCGGCTACTGGGGGCCGCCCCTGCGCGTCGGCGCCCCATCCGAAATCACCCTAATCACATTGAAACGCGCGTAGGGTGGGCTCAGCCCACCCGAGTGCCTTAGCTTCTTGGTGCCACGGACAAGGAAGACCGAGCAGCTCTTCTGCTCGGTCTTCCTTGTCCGTGTCCTTTTTGTTTGTGAGAGGAAGACACGGACAAGCAGATTCTCCAAAGAGCCGGAGAATCTGCTTGTCCGTGGCACCACGGGTCAGGACGGTGCGTGGACCAGCGTCGTTCTTCGTGAAACGACAGGTATCAATAGGCGCTCGATAAACGACACCGCGCGGTCGAGACTGCCGTTCAGAGAAGTAAAATCGTGGGTGCCGCCCTCGTATGCGTAGAACTCGAATTCGGGTGCGCCACGTCCAATCTCCTGCATCGCATCTCTGAGACTTTCGGCCTGGCTGAACTCGACCACAGAATCGGCGGTGCCGTGATGAACCTGCAGTTGCGGCAGCAATCCCGCATACAAAACCGATGACCGCCGGACGATCTCCTTGCGAAACGCTGCTGTCGTGATCTCACCACGCTTCAAAGGCTGAATGAAGGCGGTGTTCAGGTAGCTCAATCCCGGGAGATCGCGCGTAGAATCACGCAACGCTTCGGCGGTCAATTCCTGCATGTAAGTTCCGAAGAAATCCGTTGGGCCAAAGAACTCGACCACTGCGTCGATGCGCGGATCACGAATCCCCATCAAAAGCCCCACGCCTGCGCCGCGGCTGAACCCCACCACGCCGATGTGTGTTGGGTCGGCCGATGGAGTCACCTGGATCGCGGCGTTGAGCAACGCCAGCGCGTCATCGACGTCACGATCCCACGGGCTCGGCGGGCCGGTCGAGACATACGGGTGGCTGTTGTAAATGAGCGGCTCCGAACGGAACGAGGGTACCACCACCACAAACTTGCTGACCAGACTCGCCAGTTGGCTGGGAATGAACAGCAGGGTGAAACTCAGATTCTCACCGGTGTCACCGCCGTGGGAGTAGACCAGAACCGGGAGGCTGCCGATCGGTTTGTTGAGCGGGGCAATCACCGCACCGTAGTGGGTGTAGCCGTCCACGGTGTGCGAGATGATTCGCACGGTGACATTGGTGCCCCGGATGTTTTCCCCGCGCGTCGCCACAACCTGCACATCGCGCGCGCTGACATCGCGCCCCGCCCACTCATCGGCAATCGCATTAATCTCCGCCGCGCTGGGCGCCGCGAACACCTGAGTAAGATTGACCCCTTCGACAATATTGTCGCCCGAGGAAGGCTTGGTAGGCGAGCCGGAGCAGGCGTGCAAGAAGGCGCCTAGCAGGAAGAGTGTAAGCAGCCGGTAAATGGCCTTCATCATTACATCAAATCTCATGACTCCCATCATTCCCAGAACCGTCGGTGTGCCCGGGGCCTCAAACAATGATCGTTGGTTGGCCGGCCAACGCGGGGTGGCCGCTGCGATTGCCGTCAATACAACTGAAACGTCTCCACGCCCTTGCACTTCGGGCAGAGCCAGGCTGGCTCATCGGAGCGGTTGCCGCAGCGTTTGCAGATGTAGCCGCCGCCGTGGAATGGAGTCGTTTCCAGAAGGGCGTCGATCTCGTTGGTGGCGTCGCGCAGACGTTTCTGCTCGACTAGGACGCGCACGATGCCGGCGCGGGCGGCGACATTGTCGCTGTCGATGTCAAGGACATGGCGGAATTGCGTCAGGGCGTTGTCGAACTCACCCTTTTTCAAGGCCAATTCGGCAAGGCCCAACAGGGCCGCCGTGTTTTTGGGATCGGCTTCGAGCGTGTGTTCGTAGACTCTCGTGATTTCGCCGAACTGCCCCATCTCGAAATACGCCTTGCGCAGCCGTTCGAACACGACATGCGCGGCGCGCGGCTCACTCTCGGCAAACTGAGTCCACCACTCCACCGCATCCTGGTGACGTCCCTCTTTCCAGTAGGAATCACCGAGATACAAAAGGGCGGGCAGGCATTTGGCGTCGTGATTGAGCGCTTCCTTAAAGCTCAAGCGCGCATCGTGGCCTTTGCCGTTGGAGTTGACCTTGAGTCCCTCGAGTGCCTTGTACATCGCCAGCAGATGGCCATCCGACTGGCCGGAGCGCTTCAGCGCCTCACGGCGGAGGTCATACGCATCATCGAATCGTCCATCCTCCTCGAGGAGGCGTATCATCTTTTCGATAGCCCACTGGTGGTCCTTCTGCAACTCGAGAATCTTGCGCAGTGCGCTTTCGGCTTCCTGAGGTTTCCCGGCGGCGAGATAGTCCTGTGCCAATGATTTCTGAACGGCAATGGCGTCCGGCTTCGGGAGTCCGAGGCGCAAGGTGAGTTCCTCGTGCACTCGGATCGCACGGTCGTGGCGTCCACGGCGGCGCAGGAGGTCGCCCAGTTTGAGGTACGCATCGAGGTAGTTCGAATCCTCGGTGACCACGGCCTTGAGCCGCTCAAATGCGGTATGATCATCGCCATCAACGATGGCCCGCAGTGCCTCCATGTATAGCCGTGGAGCCTGCGAGGTTCGGCGTTTATGCGTCTGAGTCCAAAGAATGGCCGCCGCGGCCGCTCCCAGCATGAGTGCCCAGAACAGCGTCAAACCGTATCCAGTCAAATCCATGCCTCCCACCCCCAAACAACGCCGCGACCCTCCGAGCGGCGCACTATCCCGTAAATCCGCCCAAGGGGCTGAAAGCCCCTTGCCCTCATAGCGTGAGGTGACCCATCCTTGCGGACAAGGAGCTGAGAGCCCCCTGTCCTCAAACAGTGAGGTGACCCATCCATGCGGACAAGGGGCTGAGAACCCCCTGTCCTCAAACAGTGAGGTGACCCATCCATGCGGACAAGGGGCTTCCAGCCCCTTGCACTCAGGAGGGACCAATGGTTCAAACAGGTAATCGCATGCGCGTACGGCCCCGCATCCGTTCTCATGTCAGTGCGATGTGCACTCTTACAATTCATCCAGATCCCCAATCGTCCGGTTTCGCAGCGCGGCCATTTCCGATTCCAGGCGGCGTTTCTCCCGCCGTTCGGCGCGACGGTCGGACTGCAACTTCAAGATATACGTCAGCCCGAGGATCAGTGATGCCACCATGCCGGCCAAAAACGACCAGTAGACGACGACCACCAGCGGGACATTGTATTGCCACCGGATAAGATCAACGTCGACACGTGGCTCGGCATTGTAGATTGAGAATCCGATGACAATCGCCACAACGATCAGAATCAGAATCGTGCGCAATATTCCCATGAAGCCTCCCGGGCTGGTCCACAAAGTGTACATGTCCCGGCATGGCCCGTCAACTTAAAACCCGCCACCCACCCGCACCTGGGCGCGGGGCGCCCACATAGGGGCGCCGCTACGGGCCTCTCCCATTCCAGAATCGCTTTGGTGGGACGGCCCTATTGGTTCGTCCGATTCGAGAATCGCCCTGGTGAGACGGCCCACCGGATTCGTCCAATTCGAGAATCGCTTTTGTGGGATGGCCCTATTGGCTCGTCCGATTCGAGAATCGAGTTGGTAGGGGCGGCCCTGTGTTGGCCGCCCCCTTCGTCACAACGCCTGCCGCTATGGTCTCGCCAAGCCGTTCCGGGCAGCCCAATGGCCATCAGCTGGTATATGTGGCGCGGCCGCCCTCGGCCGCGTGTGCGTGCGGAGCACGCACACTGAACCACACTCAGGCGATCCCCATTGCCAAGAGAAGTTCACCGCTGCGCGGTGAACGCGGGCGAGGGCGCCCGCGCCACATTAATAGGCTCGAGTCCAAGGCAAGGTCGTATCCTATGCACATCTCAGTGGGGGACACCCCCTGTCCGAAAACGATTGATTCATCCCCGCGCGCATGATACCGTTTTGCCGATGAAACGTACTCCCCGTGAGTTTGTCGGAGTCTATTTCAAGTGCTGCCGGGTGTATGTTCGGGCGTATCTCAACAAGGAGAAGACAGCGTTTGTCGCCTACTGCCCCAAATGTGCGGGTAAAATGACGATCGAGATTCGCGCCGATGGGTCCGAAAGCCGGTTTTTTCAAGCCCAATAATCGCGCATCTGCCGGATGAATCGAGTTTCATGAAGACACGTGGCAAAATCATCGTCATCCCGCTCGGCGATCTGGATTTCTATCAGGTCAACAAGCTCGCGGCCAATCTGTCAGTCGTTTTCTCAGCAGGAGTGGACATTCTCCAGGGCGTCGATCTCCCGGAAGAGGCCGAAAACGAACAACGCAGCCAGTACTATTCGACCGTGATCCTGACCAAGCTCGAACTGATGCGCCAGGGCGAATCTGAACGACTGCTCGGCATCACCGAGGAGGACCTCTATATCCCCACCGTGCCGTTTATCTATGGCGAAGCCGATCCTGCCGCGGGCTGTGCCGTGATCTCATTCTACCGGATGCGGCAGGAATTTTACGGCGAGTCGGAGGATGATCAGCAGATCTTCTCCCGTGCCTTGAAAGAAGCCATCACCCAGGTCGGACGGCTCTACCAGCTCGGCCACTGCAGCAATCCACGTTGCGTCATGTACCATTCAAAGTCGATGGTCGACATCGACACCAAAGCCGACAAGTTCTGCGACAACTGCCGCCGCCGTCTCGTGCGGCGCAGTGTGTGAGGCACTCGAAATCGCCCTCACCCCCGGCCCCTCCCAGAGGGAGAGGGGAGAGGTGAGTTGTTGGAGCTCCAGAGATACTCTTATCAATGGACGTGGTCCAGCCAGCAACTTTGGCACAACTCGTATCAAAGGCGGCAGTCGACTCCCCTCTCCCCCTGGGAGAGGGGCCGGGGGTGAGGGCACTTCCGCTCACTCAATTGCTCCCCAAAACGTTCGAGAAAATGATGGACATTTCGCCTGGTCTTGGCTAACCAACGTCCATGAATCTCGAACAAGTTCTCCATCGGCTGCGGGAAGATCGGCGCAACGCCGACTGCATTGCCCACTGGCACACGATGCCCGCCATGCCTGGCCGATATGCCGAGTTCCCGGGAGCACTCGACGCGCGGTTGGTGGCGGCAATTCGGCGGAGAGGCGTTTCCCGGCTCTACTCCCATCAGGCGGAGGCGGTCGAATGCGCCGGCACCGGCAAGAACGTCGTCGTCGTCACGCCGACCGCATCAGGCAAGACACTTTGCTACAATCTTCCCGTCATCAATGCGATTCTCGAAGACCCGTCTGCCCGCGCGCTCTATCTGTTCCCGACCAAAGCCCTCTCGCAGGACCAGCGCGCTGAGTTGCTCGAACTGACCGAGGCGGTAGGCGTCGATATCAAAACGCACACATTCGACGGCGACACCCCCCAGATGGCGCGCCGTGCGGTGCGTTCGGCCGGGCAGATCGTGATCACCAATCCCGACATGCTCCATTCGGGAATCCTGCCCCACCATACCAAATGGGTCAAACTGTTCGAGAACCTGCGCTTTGTGGTTATCGATGAACTGCACAGTTATCGCGGCGTGTTCGGTTCCCATCTCGGCAATGTGATCCGCCGCCTGATGAGAGTGGCCGCATTCTATAATTCGAAACCGCAATTCATTTGCTGCTCTGCCACCATTCACAACCCCGGTGAGCTTGCGACCCGGATCGTCGGTGCACCGTTCAAGGTGGTCGACCGCAATGGCGCCCCGACCGCCGAGAAGCATGTGATCCTGTACAACCCGCCGGTGGTCAACGCGGCCCTCGGCATCCGGCGCTCGTCGCTCTCGGTTGCCAATACGCTCGCCTGCGAGTTTCTCGCCAACGACATTTCGACCATCATCTTTGCGGGGTACCGCCGTTCGGTGGAGATCATTCTCACCTACCTGCGTGCTCACATGTCCCGCCAAAAGATCAATCCGAAACTGGTCGAGGGGTATCGTGGCGGGTATCTGCCGAATCAGCGCCGTGCGATCGAACAGGGATTGCGCAACGGAACGGTCAAGGGCGTCGTGTCGACCAGTGCGCTCGAACTGGGCATCGACGTCGGCTCGCTCGACGTCTCCATTCTCACCGGATACCCCGGCACGATCGCCTCAATGTGGCAGCAGATCGGCCGCGCCGGGCGGCGCAGCGGGCTGTCGGCGGCGATTCTCGTTGGCAATTCGTCACCGGTCGATCAATTTCTGATGCGCCATCCCGAGTATCTCTTCGGGCGACCTGTCGAAGCCGGCATCATCGACCCGAACAATCTCGTCGTGCTGATGTCGCATTTGAAGTGTGCTGCGTTCGAATTGCCCTTTGATGCCACCGAGCGTTTCGGTGTCGATTCCACCGAACCGATGCTGGAGTACCTGGAGAAGAACCGCGTCCTCACTCAATCATCAGGTAAGTACTTCTGGATGTCCGAGATTTATCCGGCGGGCGAGGTGTCGCTACGTTCCGCCTCTCCGGAGAACTTCGTCATCCTCGACCGCTCCAATCAGAACCGGGTGATTGGCGAGGTCGATCTGTTCGCTGCACCGGTGTTCCTCCACCCCGAAGCGATTTATCTTCACGACGCCGAGCAGTACCAGGTCAAGGAGCTCGACTGGGATGGGCGACGTGCTTATGTCGAATCGGTCGACGTCGACTACTACACCGACGCGGAGACGAAGACTGATTTGAAGATTCTCACGGTCGAGAAACAACGCCAGACTCCCGACACCCGTCTGGCGCACGGCGACGTCTCGCTCACGACGGTCGCTGTCCTCTACAAAAAGATCAAATTCTTCACCCACGAGAACGTGGGCTTTGGCAAGATCCATCTGCCGGAACAGGAAATGCACACGACCGCGTTCTGGGTCGACTTCGATGCCGATGTCGTCCACAAACTCGGATTCGGTCTGGGGGTTACCGGCGAGGTGCTTCGGGCCGCGTCCAATGCCCTCGGTCACATGGCGCCGCTCTGGGTAATGTCGGACACGCGTGATATCGGTGCCCTCTCGCAGGTGCGTGCGCCTCAATCCGGTCTGCCCACGATCTATCTCTATGACAATGTTCCCGGCGGCGTCGGTTTCTCGCAACGATTCTTCGAACTCGCACACGAACTGTTTGCCGAGACCGCACGGCTGATCGCCGAATGCCCCTGTTACTCGGGGTGTCCTTCGTGTGTGGGGCCGGAGGCCGAGGTAGGGGAGAGCGGCAAAAGCGGCGCCCTCGCACTTCTGCGTTTCGCTGCTCAAACCGCGGACCTTGCGGTGACGCCGCCCGATGCCGCCGAGATGGCGAGCGCCCCGATGGCCGACGGTGAGATGGACTGAGCTGGTGGCATTGCACCCAACAGTTGATGGATTGTGATCCAGTCCGAAGCTCACCCGATGTCATCCCCGCGAAGGCGGGGATCCAGAGGTTTATGGCGGGTGGTTTCCTGCTCTCGCGGGAATGACAAGTACGGGTTGCTGTGAGAGTGAGTTTGTAAATGGCCCCGAACGATCATCGCCTCTGCTTCTTCCGTGGCCGCGTGGCGCTGTATACAGCGTTGCAGGCCATGGGCATCAAGCCGGGCGATGAGGTCCTTCTTCCGGGCTACACCTGCATCGTAGTTCCCAACGCCGTCAAATATCTTGGGGCAGTTCCTGTTTTTGTGGACATCGATTTAGAGACTTACAACATCGCCCCAGACTTGATCGAGCCGCGCATCACACCGCGCACCAAAGTCATCATCGCCCAGCACACCTACGGGCTGCCGGCTGACATGGGTCAGATTGCCGATATCGCTCGGCGTCACAAGTTGTACCTGATCGAGGATTGCTGCCACGCGGTTGGCTCAAGTTACAAGGGACGCGAAGTGGGGGCATTCGGCGACGTCGCCTTCTTCTCGTCGCAGTGGTCGAAACCGCTGACCACAGGACTCGGTGGTTGGGCCATTGTGAATAATCAACAGTTGTACCTGGGCATGCAGAAGATCCATTCGCAACTGCCGGCACCAAGCGCGATTGACGTGCTCCAGTTGAGACTTCAGTATTTATTGTACCAGTTTCTTCTGCGGCCGTCCCGTTTCTGGTTTGCTCAAAAGGTCTACCGGTTGTTGACCAGAGCCGGAGTCATCATTGGCTCGGCCCACCCGGGCGAGTCCGAAGGACAGCTCCCGCCCCGCTACGCCATGAGAATGTCGTCGTGGCAGGAAGAGAAATTGGATGAGCAACTCCAACGGCTTTCGGCGACCATCGCGCATCGCAAGATGATTACCGGAATCTATCGGGATGGTCTGCGGGCACTGGGCTTGTCGCCGACAGATTCCCCGGAAGAAGTCGATCCCGTTTATCTGTGCTACCCTGTTTGTGTGAGTGACAAGCCGCGAACTCTGGAGGCGGCGCGGGAGGCGAAGATCGAGTTGGGCGATTGGTTCATCTCGCCGGTGCATCCGAATCGGACGCACTGGGAGGTTGCCGGTTACCAAAAGGGTTCTTGTCCACGCGCGGAAGATGCCTGCGCCCACGTCATAAATTTGCCGACTCATCCCCGGGTCAGCTCTGCCGAAGCCGCTCGGACTCTCGAGTTCATTAAGCGCTGGATTTGACGCCTTGGTCGATAAAGGTCGGAAGCCATCCCCGGCGGTTCGGGGCGACTAGGTTCCGTCTTCGCGGGAACGACATCGTGGACTTCTCTCCGCGTTAACTTCTTTCTGTCATATTGATCCACAGGCGTTCGGTTGAATGAAACGGGCTCGTTGATCCCACCGCGCAAATGGACTACATTGTGCGCTGAGTTAGGAGGAGATACCCAATGCTGAAGAGGATTTCTCATGTCGCCTTTGCCGTTGTCAATCTCGACCGCGCCTGTGAGTTCTACCGCGATGTCATGGGTGCGGAAGTCACTGGACGCAAGATCGTGCCGGAACAGAAAGTCGAGGTCGCGTTTGTGCAGCTTGGTGGCACCGCCAAACTGGAATTGCTTGCGCCGACCTCAGAGGACTCGGCGGTGGGGAAGTTCCTGGCCAAGCACGGCCCCGGTATCCATCACATTTGTTTCGAGGTCGATGGCCTGCAGCAGAAACTGGAATTCCTGGCCGATCACGGAGTGAAGCTGGTTGATACCAAACCACGGCGCGGCGCCGAGGGAGACCAGATCGCCTTCCTGCATCCCACGTCGACGCTGGGCGCGTTGATTGAATTGAGCGAAGACGGCAAGAGTTCGAATTGAACGAACGTTCGTTCCATCGTTTGTCTCCGTTTGTGTCACTGGCCGGCAGGGTATTTCTTGATTTTGCCGGCGAATTGCGTACATGCTACAGGTCTCTCGGAGTCAGCGTATGAACAAGGTCGTTGCCAACGCCAAAGAAGCCATCCGCCTCGCCGGCGTCCGTGACGGCATGACCGTCATGGTCGGCGGATTTGGTTTATGCGGGATTCCCGAGCATCTGATCATCGCCCTGCGCGACACTGGTGCGAAGAATCTGACCGTGATTTCCAACAACGCCGGCATCGATGATTTCGGACTCGGACTGCTTCTACAGACGAGACAGATCAAGAAGATGGTGTCCACCTATGTGGGCGAGAATGCCATCTTCGAGCAACAATACCTGAAAGGCGAACTCGAAATCGAATTTGTCCCGCAGGGAACGTTCGCCGAGCGCATTCGCGCCGGCGGCGCGGGAATTCCCGGATTTTTCACGCCGACTGGTGTCGGAACCATCATCGCCGACGGCAAGGAAACACGCGTCATCGATGGGCGCGAGTATGTCCTCGAACGCGGGTTAACCGCAGACCTTGCTCTGGTAAAAGCCCATCGCGGCGACAAGTCGGGAAATCTGGTCTATCGCAAGACCGCCCGGAATTTCAATCCCATGATGGCCACCGCCGGCCGGATCACGATCGCGGAGGTCGAGGAGTTGGTCGAGGTCGGTACGCTCGACCCCGATGGCATTCACACACCGGGCATTTATGTGAATCATATTTTCCGTGGCGATCATTACGAGAAGCGCATCGAACAGCGCACCACCCGTCCACGTGGATAAGCCATGCCGATAAATCCCCAGGATCGCATCATTCGCCGCGCCGCCCGCGAACTCAAGGACGGATTCTATGTCAATCTGGGCATCGGGATGCCCACGCTGGTGTCCAACTTCATTCCGTCGGGGATGAATATCGTTTTGCAGTCCGAAAACGGAATGCTCGGCATCGGCCCGTTTCCGTATGCCGGCGAAGAAGATGCCGATTTAATCAACGCCGGCAAGCAGACGATCAGCGAAATGCCGGGGACCTCGTACTTCTCCTCGTCTGATTCATTCGCGATGATTCGCGGCGGCAAAATCGATGTGACGATTCTTGGTGCAATGCAAGTCTCGCAATTCGGTGATCTGGCCAATTGGATGATCCCGGGCAAACTTGTCAAGGGGATGGGTGGCGCCATGGATTTGGTCGCGGGCGCGCGCAAGGTGGTCGTGACAATGACGCACACCGCCAAGGACGGTTCGCACAAGATCCTCAAGGAATGCAACCTGCCGCTGACGGGCCGCCGTGTGGTGGACATGGTCATCACCGAGTCGGCAGTCTTCCAGATCGGCGACGATGGGCTGCTCCTCACTGAAAAGCCGGCAGAAATCAGCATCGACCAGCTGCGCACAATGACCGGCTGCGAATTCCGCATCGCACCCAAACTGGAAGTTTTGGAATAGAGAATTCCGTGAACGCAAATTTGAGTCGCTTCGACATGCCGCGGGTTGCCCAACCCGCGCAGAGGATGATTATTGGCGTCGATTCGCCCAACTTTATCCCGTCGTCGTTCCCGCGAAAGCGGGAATCCACTGCGCCGGACGTGATACGATTCGCGATGTGCCCGAGGGAGGGCGAGGCTCCTGCCGAGCCTTGTTTCCGCGCGGAAGCATGGCTCGGCAGGAGCCTCGCCCTCCCATTCCAATCAGCCAACTCGAAATCTTGTGAGAGACAGGAGGTCTGAACCATGCCCAGCCCACAAAATGAAGCCGTCATCCTCGCCGCCTGCCGTACGGCGATCGGAAACTACCAGGCCGGTTTGTCCGGATTTACGGCGCCGCAACTCGGAGCCATCGCGATCAAGGAAGCGCTGAAACGTAGCAACGTAAACAAAGACGACATCGATGAAGTCATCATGGGACAAGTCGTCCAGGCCGGCACCGGCCAGGCGCCGGGACGTCAGGCCGCGATCCATGGCGGCGTCCCCGCCACGGTCGGCTGTATGACCATCAATAAGGTTTGCGGATCAGGATTGAAAGCGGTCATGCTCGCTGCACAATCGATCCGGGCCGGCGACCAGAGTCTCGTCGTGGCAGGTGGAATGGAATCGATGTCCAATACGCCGTTCCTGCTGCACGGCGCCAAGAAGGGCCTGAAGTTCGGCGATCAGACAATGAAGGATTCCATGGTGCTCGACGGGCTTTGGGAAGCATTCAAGAATTTCCACATGGGAAGCGCGGCAGAACTGACCGCGCGCAAGTCCAGCATCACGCGTCAGGACCAGGACGAATTCGCGGTTGGGTCGCATCAGAAAGCGCTCGCCGCGATCTCCGGTGGCAAGTTCAAGAACGAAATCGTGCCGGTTGAGATCCCGCAGAAGAAGGGCGATCCCGTCAAATTTGAGACCGACGAATGCCCACGTCCCGGCACGACGCTGGAGTCGCTCGCCAAACTGCGTCCCGCATTCGAGAAGGACGGCACGGTCACTGCCGGCAATGCTCCAGGCTTGAACGATGGCGCCTCCGCAGTGATCGTCGCTTCGCGCGCTTACGCCACAGCCCACGGCCACAAGCCGATCGCGCGAATCGTCGACTACACCACCGCCGGCACGGAACCAGAGCTGCTGTTTTACGCGCCGATCTATGCGGTTCGCAAGTTGTGCAAAAAGATGAACGTCGAGGTCGGTCACTGGGATTTGATCGAAGCCAACGAAGCGTTTGCCGCGCAAGCGATCGCTGATGGCCGCGAGCTCGGCTGGGACTGGAGCCGTGTCAATGTCAACGGCGGCGCAATCGCCCTCGGCCATCCCATTGGCGCCTCCGGCGCGCGTATTCTCACAACCCTGATCTACGCGTTGAAAGATCGTGGTCTTAAGAAGGGACTGGCAACGTTGTGTCTTGGTGGTGGCAATGCCGTGGCGTTGGCCATTGAAGTGGAATGAGGACGAAGGACGAAGGACGAAGGACAAAGGACAAAGGACAAAGGACCAAGGACTAGGGCAAAGGGACTAAAGACGCGGGATTCGGGAATGTTGATAGAGGGATTTCTGGCATGGGTTCGGGTGCAATGAGGGAATCAGGCATGATCCCCGGTGAGGCGATCAGCGACACGGCTCGGCATTCTGCCCGGATTGCCGGTGCACCATCTCCAGAGCCAGTTAACCGCAGCTACAGGGATCTCGATGTTTATCAACGTTTGTTACAATTGCACTTGGAGGTTCATAAACTGAGTCTGGCATTCCCTCCCTTTGAGAAGTACGAACTCGGCAGCCAGATCAGGCGGTCTTCAAACTCCGCACCAGCGAATGTGGCCGAGGGCTGGGGGAATGATCACTATAGGATGTACCTCTTGGGAGTCTTTCGAGCCATCGGGGAAATCCAGGAGACGCAGCACCATCTTCAAGTCGCCATGCACAAGCAATACCTTGAAGCAGACCGTCACCGAGACCTCCACGCAAAGTACGAAGAATGTCGACGAATGCTACGCGGATTGGCCAAACGCCTGAAGGAAGCAAACCAATGAAGCACGATCATTCCTGTATCTTCCTTCGTCCTTTGTCCTTTGTCCTCTGTCCTTCGCGCTTCATCCCGCGCAAGGAGGCGTCATGAACTCCATCGCCGTCTTCGGTGCCGGTACCATGGGCAATGGCATTGCGCATGTCTTCGCGCAAAACGGATTCGACGTCACGTTGATTGACACGACTTCCGAATTCGTTGCGCGCGGCATCAAGACGATCACCGGCAATCTCGACCGGCAAATCAAGAAGGGCACGCTCCAGGCAGGGGAGAAGGACGCGATCCTGGGACGAATCAAGACCGCAACTTCCACCGATGCCGCCGCCCGCGCCGATCTGGTGGTCGAGGCGATCTTCGAGAATCTGGATGCCAAGCTGGCGATCTTTTCAGCCATCGACAAGCTGTGCCCCGCCACAACGATTTTCGCATCGAACACATCGTCGCTGCCCATCACGCGTCTCGCCGCGGCGACCCAGCGTCCCGACCGCTTCATCGGCATGCACTTCATGAATCCGGTTCCGATGATGAAGCTCGTGGAGATCATCCGTGGGTACCAAACGTCCGACGAAACCTACCGCACTATCGCGGAACTCTGCGCGCGTTTGGGCAAGACTGGTGTCGAGGTCAACGACTTCCCCGGCTTCGTATCGAATCGGGTTCTGATGCCGATGATCAACGAAGCGATCTATTGTGTCATGGAAGGTGTCGCGCAGCCGGCCGCGGTCGACGAGGTCATGAAACTGGGAATGGCCCATCCGATGGGTCCGCTGACACTTGCCGACTTCATCGGTCTCGATGTGTGCCTCGCGATCATGGAGGTTCTCCACGACGGTCTTGGTGATCCGAAATACCGTCCCTGCCCGCTGCTCAAGAAGATGGTGCAGGCCGGCCATCTCGGGCGAAAGTCGAAACAAGGTTTTTACAAGTATGAATAGTCTGTCGCTGAAATGCTCGCCTGGTGCCTCGCGCCTCCGGTTTGCGCCATCCGCCGGCAGTTTCTTTGTCCTTTGTCCTTTGTCCTTAGTCCTTAGTCCTTTGTCCTTTTTCCATCGAGCATCGGAGAGAATTTGTGTTTGACTCAAATCTGACCGAAGAACAGCGGCTGATGCGCGATGCCGCCCGTGAGTTTGCCGAGAAACGGCTCTATCCCAACGCCGAGCATTTCGACCAGTCCGAGGTTCTGCCGGATGATCTGTTGGCCGAGTTGGGCGAGCTGGGGTATTTCGGGATGCTGATTCCCGAAGTGTACGGCGGCATGGGGCTGGAGCCGATCGCCTACTCGCTGGTGATCGAGGAATTCGCGCGCGCCTGCGCCGGACTGGCGATCACGGTTTCGGTGCACAACACGCTCATCTCCAGCGCCATCGCGCGTTTTGGCAGCGATGAGCAGAAGAAGAAATTCCTGCCGCGTCTGGCCGCCGGCGAGATCGGCGCGTATGCGCTCACCGAGCCCGACTATGGCACCGACGCCAGCGGGATTCGTCTTCCGGCCAAGAGCGACGGTGACAGCTTTGTTCTCAACGGCACCAAGATGTTTGTGACCAATGCCAACTACGCCAAGATCTACCTCGTGTTCGTTTCCACCAACCCGGCGGCGGGACACAAGGGGCTTTCGGCGCTGATCGTCGATCGTCATACTCCCGGTTTCGAGATCGGCAAGGCAGAGCGCAAGCTCGGCATCAAGGCGTCCGACACACGGGCGCTGTCGTTCAGTGATTCTCGCATCCCGAAAGCCAACCTGGTGGGCGCCGAAGGGGATGGCCTTAAGATTGCGTTGACACAGCTTGACCACGGCCGTATCGGTGTGGCGTTGCAGGCCCTGGGGATCGGGGAGTCCGCATTGCAACAGGCACGCGAATACGCCAAAGTGCGCAAGCAATTCAACCGCCCCATCGCCGAATTCCAGGCCATCGCATTCAAGCTGGCCGACATGCGTTTGAAGCTCGATGCCTCCCGGCTGCTCATCGACCGCGCCCTGCGCAAACAATGTGCGGGCGAGAAATTCACTCTCGAAGCGGCCGAAGCCAAACTATTTTCGTCCGAGGCCGCCAACTGGGTGGCCAATGAGGCCGTTCAAATACACGGTGGGTACGGATACATGAAAGAGTATCCGGTGGAGCGGTATTTCCGCGATGCGCGGATCACCGAAATCTATGAGGGGACGTCCGAGGCCCAGCGCATCGTGATTTCCCGGGCGGTTCTCAGCGAGACCTGATTATGTGGTGGAACACCAGCGTTGAAGATTTCCGGCGCGAGATTCGCGCCTTTGCCGACACGGTCGTGGCGCCCGCCGCCGACCGCATGGACGCGTCAGGCGCATTCGAGCCGGAGTTAATGGCGCAGATGCGGCAGCGCAATCTGCTGTCGATGCTCTGTCCGAAGGAGTACGGCGGCCCAGGCTCCGACACGCTGACCTATGCGGTTGCGGTCGAGGAACTCAGCCGTGTCTGCGGTTCGACTGGTATCACGGTTGCAGCGGCCAACTCGCTCGGCGTGTATCCGGTCAGCAGCTTCGGTACTTCGAAGCAACGCCAGGATGTGTTGCCAGGCGTTGCCAGGAATGGCGCGATCATCGCGTTTGGCCTGACCGAACCCGGCGCGGGCTCGGATGCCTCCGGTACCAAAACCACCGCTGTCCGCGAGGGTGACTCGTGGGTGCTCAACGGCGGCAAATGCTTCATCACGAATCCCCATTTCGCCGAGTGGATTATTGCGACGGCCGTCACCCGGCCCGGCCAGGGCGCACGCGGTATATCGTCGTTCTTGCTGCACAAAGACACGCCGGGATTTTCAGTGGGGAAGAAGGAAAACAAGATGGGGCTGCGCGGTTCCGACACCGCGACGCTCCATTTCGATGGAGTAAAGCTCCCACTAGATGCGATGCTCGGTCCCGAGGGCGAAGGGTTCAAACAGTTCATGAAGACCCTCGACGGTGGCCGGATTTCGATCGGCGCCATGGCCTTGGGATTGGCGCAAGGATCACTTGAGGTCGCCGCCCGTTACGTATTGGAAAACAAGCGCTTAGGCGGCGATCAGGGCGACCACCAATCAGTGCAATTCAAACTCGCCGATATGGCCACTCAAGTCGAAGCCGCGCGTCATCTCGTCTACAATTCCGCTCATCTGAAAGACACTGGCCGTCCGTTCGCCAAGCAATCGGCGATGGCCAAGCTCTATGCCTCCGAGGTCGGCCGTTTCTGCGCCGAGCAGGCGATGAAGATCATGGGCATCGACGGCTTCACCGCTGCCGGACGAGTCGAGCGCCACTTCCGCGACGTGAAACTCTGCGAGATCGGCGAAGGCACCTCCGAGATCCAGCGCATCGTCATCTCGCGCTACGTGCTCAAGGAGTTCGAGACGGTGGTTGAGGCCACGGCAGCGGCCACTCACGATCCGCAAATGGCGCATGTGAATTAGAATCGCGCATGGTCGAAATCGCTCCACTTTACATCCTCTTCTACGACGTCGTCGACGACTACGTCGCCAAGCGCGCGCCGTTCCGCGATGCGCATCTGGAACTCGCGCGGCGTTCACATGAGCGCGGGGAGTTGGTCATCGCCGGTGCGCTGGCGAATCCCGCCGATGGCGCCGTCATTGTCTTCCGCGGGTCGGCGGCCGTCGCCGAGCAGTTCGCCAACGCCGATCCGTATGTGCTCAACGGCCTGGTGAAATCATGGCGCGTGCGCGAGTGGTCGACGGTGGTGTTGTAATCGCCCGACTCCCCCAACTGTTTCGCCCATGTGAGGCGGAGATTGCTTCGCTCCGCCCGCAATGACTGCGTCTTGACAATTAGTATCATTGGAACCGGAAACACGAGGGAGGGTGAGGCTCCTGCCGAGCCATGCTTCCGCGCGGGAGCACGCCCCGACGGACCAATATCTAACCCACGCGAAGAAGCGGATTCCGTGTTTTCGATGCACTTGCGTACTTCGGTATGATTTCCGCGCGGAGAAGAGGCTCGGCAGGAGCCTCGCCCTCCCACACGAATCCGGCGAATAATCCGGCGGCCATGTCAAAACACCCTGCCATAGGTAAAAACCGCTGTCAATTATCCGCATCCGGGAGTATCATGGAATGTGAGGCGGGCAACCCGCCGACTGTTTATTAGCGACAACCCGTGCCCCGGGAGGCTCTCATGGCGTTCGATAAAGTCGACAAAATTTGGATGAATGGGGAAATGGTTGATTGGGATGATGCGAACATTCACGTTTTGTCGCATGTCGTCCATTACGGCACGTCGGTCTTCGAAGGGACCCGATGTTACAAAACCCGGACCGGCCCGGCGGTCTTCCGCCTCAAGGAACACACCGAGCGCCTCTACAACTCCGCCAAGATCTACCGGATGGATGTTCCCTACACGCCGGATGAGATCAACCAGGCGTGCCTTGATTTGATCACCGTCAACGGACTCGATGAATGTTACATCCGTCCCATCGTCTACCGTGGCTACGGCCAGCTCGGGGTCAATCCTTTTGGGTGCCCGGTCGAGGTCTCGATCGCGGTTTGGAAATGGGGCAAGTATCTCGGACCGGAAGCGCTCGAGCAGGGCGTTGACGTTTGCGTATCGTCGTGGAACCGGATGGCGCCGAACACGCTCCCGGCCATGTCCAAATGCGGCGCGAATTACATGAACTCCCAGTTGGTGAAGATGGAAGCGATCAGCCACGGTTACGTCGAGGGAATCGCCCTCGATGCCTCCGGCCATGTCTCCGAAGGCTCCGGCGAGAACATCTTCCTGGTCCAGAATGGCGTGCTCATCACGCCGCCGTTCGGCTCTTCGATCCTGCCCGGCATCACCCGCAACACGGTGATTGCGCTGGCCAAAGAGATGGACATCAAGGTCATTGAGGAAGAGGTTCCACGTGAAGCGCTCTATATCGCCGACGAGGTCTTCTTCACCGGCACCGCCGCCGAGATTACCCCGATTGCCTCGATCGACAAGATCAAAATCGGCAACGGCGCTGGTGGCCGCGGCCCGATTACCAAGGCGCTGCAGGAGCAGTTCTTTGGAATCCTAGCCGGAGAGTATCCCGACCGTCACAACTGGCTGACCCCGGTCAGCGTTCGTAAACCGGTTCACGTTTGAGTTCAGGCCTGGTTATGAAAGTCGCTGTCGGAGCAGACAGTAGGGGATTCGCCCTCAAGGAATACTTGAAGCAATATCTGAGCAGTCAGGGCGTCGAAGTCGTCGACTTCGGCGCCCCTTCTGCTGACCCGTCGGACTACCCCGACTACGGCCGCCCGGTCGCCGAGGCTGTCGCGAGCGGCAAAGTTGACCGTGGTTTGACCATCTGTTGGACCGGAAACGGCATGAACATTGTGGCCAACAAGGTCCATGGGGTCCGCGCTGCCCTGGCGCTGAATCCCGAAATGGCTCAGCTCGCCCGCGCCCACAACAATGCGAACGTGTTGTCGCTGGCGGCCAAGTACACCCCCGACGCCGACGCGAAGACCATCGTCGACAACTTCCTCAAGACCCCGTTCGAGGGTGGCCGCCACGAGCGGCGCATCGAGAAGATCAGCGCCATCGAGAATCCAGGCCATCCCAAGCACTCATGAGCTCGGTGCTCATCATCATCTTCGTAATCGTCGCCTTGGTTGCACTAATCGTCTTTGCCGTGCGCAAGGGCTTGATTTCTCGCACCCCCGGATCGTTTACCGGAATGTCCGTCTATCACGATTGGATTAACCAGGATGCCCAACGTGGTGTTGAGGAGATCGTCAAGCACAACGCCGGGGAAAAGGAAGCGGAGGACGAATCCGGCGACGCACCGTTTAGCATCCGGTAGGGCGGGTGATTCGCACCCCGAGAGCGCCAATGTGAGATGCTGTCACGCGCGAATCACCCGCCGTATAGCTGTGCGCGCAAATGGCGGGTGATTTACAGGTTCGCATTTGTTGGTGGGTCTGCCCGAGTGTGAATCACCCGCCCTACAGAACTATGGTACAAGGTTGCCAGGTCCTTCATCATGCGACGAGCCGTGGGGTGCGAGCTAGTTCAGGAGATGTTATGATACAGGGATGTACATCTAGATTGCCAAGTAGGGCAGGAAGAAATTCCAGATCGACGGAAGATTCGGGGAGTCTCCGATTGAAAACCGCTGATCGAGGCCGGAGAGGTACCAGCATGAGCAAAGCGGGGCGAAAGTGTGAGAGGGGAGGAGCTTGGATGCGGTACTTGTTTCTGGCGGTCTGTACGTCCTGTGTACTCGCGTGGTATTCGAGTGCCCTTGGCCAGGGTGGATTCGTACCCTACGGACAAAGTGGTTTGGGGCTTGAAGTCGGTGTTTCCTCCGGGGAGCAGGGCGCTGGATATACTGTGCGAGGGGGCGCTTCGATCCAAGGTATGATCGATCTCGGCTTAAAGGTCGAGGGCGTTTCAATGAAGATCGGTGGTGGATCGCGTGCCACGGGAATTGGCGGCGATCTCACGATCCACCTCCTGAAAGACGGCGGGCACAACCCCCTGGGACTGGCGCTCGAGGGATTCTATGAAGGATTGTCCTTTTCGCAGAGCATTTCAGGATATTCAAACGTGGCGTCGTCTGGAGACGCATACGGTCTGGGCCTCATGATCTACAAGACGATGCGGATGACCCCCAACTCGAACTTGGTTCCCATCATGGAAGTGGGAAACTCATGGACGAGTACGACAACCACTCAGGGATTTGGACAAACCAGAGACAATACCAAATCGAGCTTCCTGTTTGATTTCGACTTCGCCTTTGCCTTCCTGCGCAAGCAGAAGAGCGTGATCACAATCACACCGGGACTATCGGCCAGTGAGCATCAAACTTCGGTTCATATCATTTTTGGCTACATCGGATTGAGCGGAAAACAAGGGGACCATTGATCACGTATAACGCGCCTGAGCAAGCCCACGGCCTGCCGTTGTGCGGTCACACTCACGATCTCTTTCCAGCATTCAGGGACATACCATCTACCCCACGGCAAGCCGTGGGGCACCCATGCAATGGTCATAGGTGATCCGAAGTGGTTGGGGCTCCACCATCGTCACTCCCGCGAAAGCGGGAAACCAGTCGCCGCAGCGTCTCTGGATTCCCGCGTTCGCGGGAATGACGGTGAGGGACGCAAGGGGAGGGCGAGGCTCCTGCCGAGCCATGATTCCGCGCGGAATCATGGCTCGGCAGGGGCCTCGCTCCCACGACCGGGATTCACTTTCATGCCAACCGTTATGAATCGACTTGACAAATCGGGACATATGTCGTATGCATTATGTGATTGTTTTGCGAGATTGCGTGATGAACCCATTCTCAATGCCATACCTGAGCACCTGCTTGTCCATGAGCACCGCCTGCGGTTGTTGTCCGTTACAAGGCCGGAAGGGTATTGGCTGGGACACGTTATGTTGATCTAGATTCGAAATCCGAAACCAGCGAAGGGCCCTCCCGTGTGGAAGGGCCCTTCTTTTTTTGTGTTCGAGACAAATCCAATAGGAGGTACCGTGAGCACCACCGTCCAGCAAGTCGTCCAGGCCAATCAGGCCTACCAATCATCATTTGGCAGCAAACGCGATCTGCCGATGCCTCCAGGCCGGCGCTTCGCCATTCTCACCTGCATGGATGCCCGTCTTGATCCGGCCAAGTACGCCGGCCTGGCCGAGGGCGACGCCCATGTCATCCGCAACGCCGGAGGACGCGCCAGCGACGATGCGATTCGTTCGCTGGTGATCTCCTACAAGCTGCTCGGCACCCGCGAGTGGTTTGTAATTCACCACTCCGATTGCGGCATGGAGACATTCACCGATGACATTATCGCCGATCTGCTTTCCAAGAGTCTGGAGACCGCGTCGATCAATGGCAACGGCTGGGTCGATACCGGCAAGGGACCGGGGTCATCGGACGGCCGGTTTGTCAAGTGGCTGACGATTGCGGACCAGAGATCGAGCGTCATCGAGGACGTCAAACGCATCAAGAGCCATCCGCTGGTGCCGAAGACGATCCCGATCTACGGGTACATCTACGATGTCCGCTCGGGTTCGCTGATTGAAGTTCCGGAGGCGACCGCCGCCGGCTCCGTGCGCGGCTGACGCCGGCCCAGCCGGGACCCAGTAGGAACCGGCGTGTTGAAGAAGCCCTCCAAATGGTGGCGACAGTTGTGCAAGGGGGAGGTTGCTTCGGCGCAAAGAGCCGCGCCTCGCAACGACATCACACTGGTCGTTGGCAATGCAAAGGCACAGTTGTCGTTGCGAGGAGCGTCTCCGCCGAAGGCGGAGGGAGCGACGAAGCAACCTCCCCCTTACACGACTGCCGCGATCTCGGGGATAAGTTTTTCAACAGGCCCAAACGCGCCGGGCATCTCCTCTCACCACCCCCGCCCGGCGCGTCCTGTGTTGTAGGTCGGCCTTACCCGGTAGCACGGGCTTCCAGCCCGTGCCACCGTCATACATTGCGGACAAGGGGCTTTCAGCCCCTTGCGCGTTTACGCATGCCGCCTGGCGTCGCGTCGGATGGTTGAATCTTCTTGATCGCCCCACCACGCGTACGGCATATAAGGACGCGGTGCACGAAAGTCACCGCGACTTGGGTGATTACCCGAAGGAGAGGAACCATGGCCGCGAAATCCGAACCGGCATCGATGGACCGATTCATAGAAACGTTGTCTCCCCTCCATATATATCCATTGTGGAGTCAGAAGGGACTTCTGCTCCGGAAACCGGAGACGAAGGCGGTTCCGTTTCTCTGGCGTTACGCGCCCATTCGCGAGCGTTTGATGGAAGCGGGACGGCTGATCTCTGCGGAAGAAGCGCAGCGCCGCGTGCTGATCCTCAAGAATCCCGGTCTCGATGGGAAGCCCGCCGCGACCTCGCGGTTGTACGCCGGACTGCAGTTGGTCCTCCCGCATGAAATCGCGCCCGCGCATTACCACTCCGCCAGCGCGATTCGCTTCGTCATCGAGGGACAGGGAGCGTTCACCGCGGTCGATGGCGAGCGCGCGTTGATGGAACCCGGCGATCTGGTCCTGACCGCGGCGTGGGCGGTGCATGACCATGGCAACGATACCGATGAACCGATGATCTGGCTGGATGGACTCGATCTCCCGCTGGTCAACGGACTGGAATGCTCGTTCTTCAATGAGATCGATACACCCACGCAAGAGCTGACGCGTCCCGACGACGTGTCCGAACGGCTCTACGCCCATGGCCAGTTGCGCCCCACGTGGGTGAAGTGGACCAAGAACTACTCGCCATTGGCCAAGTACGTGTGGATTCAGACCGAGAGTATCCTGCTGGATGCTTTGCATGACGGCGTCGCCGGATCGCCCACAGACGGTATCATCTTCGAATACTCCAATCCGATCACCGGCGGGGCCGTGCTGCCGACCATGGCGTGCTTCGCCCAGTTGCTCGCCCCCGGGCTGCACACCGAGGCGCATCGCCACACGACCAGTGCAGTCTATCACGTGGTGCAGGGGAGTGGTATCACCATCATTGACGGCAAATCCATACACTGGCAGCCGCGCGATACATTCGCGCTGCCGGGTTGGGCCATCCACGAACACATTAATTCATCCTCGGAACCTGCGATTCTGTTCTCCTTTACCGATGATCCGACGTTGCGGGCGCTGGGATTCTATCAGGAACGATTTGAGAAAAGGCAGGGATGATCTTTATGCGCCTGGCAACTGTCCTCGGAACCAATGGACCGGTCGCGGTGGTCGAGCGGGCGGATGGCCGGTTTATGATCCTCGATGGCGAGGGCCGTCCGTACGCCGACGTTGGAGCGCTGCTGCGCGCTCCCGGCGATTGGCGTGAGTCGGCGAATCGCGCACGCGTTGCCGTTCCGGCAAACAGTCAAATACTGCGGCCGGTGCTGGAGCCGGGTGCCGTCGTTTGTGTTGGGTTGAATTACCGGAAGCATGTCCTCGAGATGGGACGCCAGCTTCCCACTGTGCCAACGTATTTCGCCAAACTCCCGCGCGCCCTGACCAATCCAAATACATCGATCATCATGCCGTCCGACTCTCCGGCGGTGGACTATGAGGGTGAACTGGCCGTCGTTATCGGAAAGGGCGGACGAAACATCGCATCAAAGGATGCCTGGGACGCCGTTGCGGGTGTCACGCTCCTGAATGATGTATCCATGCGCGATTGGCAGAAGCGCTCAATTCAATTCTTCGCGGGGAAGACATGGGAGGAATGCACACCATTCGGCCCCGCTGTGGTTACACTCGACGAACTGCCCGATCTGGGGAGCCGGGAAATTGTGACGCGTGTCAACGGCGCCGAGCGGCAGCGTTCGCCGATCTCGGATTTGATCTTTGATGTGCCGACCTTGATTGCGGATCTGTCGCGGATCATCAGCCTGCGCCCTGGCGATCTGATCGCCACTGGAACTCCGGGTGGTGTCGGAGAAGGCATGAAGCCTCCGTCGTATCTCCAGCCGGGGGATTCTGTCGAGATATCACTGGAGGGAATTGGTGTTCTGCGGAACACGTTCGAACGGGCCCTATGATCTTCGACACCAGCTCACTGGATCGTGCGGCACTACACGGCCTGATTAATGGGCTGGTCTACCCGCGTCCTATTGCCTGGGTCTCCACCATCAGCACATCAGGCCAGCCCAATCTCGCCCCGTTTTCGTTTTTCAATGCGTTTTCGTTCTACCCGCCGACTGTTGCCATCGGTCCGGGGAGCCGCAAGGGAGTCAACAAGGACACGTTACGCAATATTCGCGAGACCGGCGAATTCGTGGTGAGCGTGGTTACCGAGGATCTGGCGAAGCTCGCCAATGCCACGAGTGCGGAGTTCTCCGCCGAGATCAATGAGTGGGAGGAGCTCGGTATCCCTGGCGCCGATTCGGTGGCTGTCCGGCCGCGTCGCGTGGCGGCATCGCCGGCCGCATTCGAGTGCCGCATGCTTCAGATTGTTGATCTCGGGAGCCCCGATTCGCCGACCAACTCACTGGTGCTGGGACGAGTCGTGCGTATCTACGCCGACGATGCCATCCTTGATGGCATCCGTCCGCGTTCGGATGCGTTGCAGCTCGTGGGCCGGATGGGTGGTGATGAGTGGTGCCGCACTACAGATAAGTTTTCGCTCCGCCGTCCGGACAGCACCGACCCGGCGGAGGTTAAAAGGACGCTTGATTCCTCTTCAGATCACTGATATAAGTTGATTGGATTAGAGGGACAGGGCTCGGGAATGCGCATCGAGGGAGGGCGATCCGCCGCGGCGGATCGCCCTCCCCATGCGCTTGTCCCACGAATCGAACGGGTGATGCTTGACGAACAGTGACATCATCATCGTCGGTGCCGGCCCGGTGGGAATGACCGCCGCGCTCGCATTGCGTGCATTGGGCCGCCCCGCCACTGTTGTCGAAGCGGGCGCGCAGGATCGGATCCGTCCCGGCAGCCGGGCGATCTTCATCCACAGCGCTTCACTCATGCTCCTGGAGAAGATTCGCCCCGGTCTTGGCCACGAACTCAACAGCTATGGCCTGACATGGCGCACGAAGCGCACGTTCTATCGGGGCAAAGAGATCTACCATCGCACTTACCCGGCGAACCCCGAAGGCGTGATGCCGCGAGCCACGAGTCTGCCGCAGATCGTCACCGAGCGGTTGCTCTACCGGACATGCATGGAAGCCGGCGTCGAATTCATCTGGAATACGCCGATCGTCAGCGCCTCTGTCGCTAACGGCCTGGTAACTCTTGCAGCCGCCACAGGTGGTTCGCTGAGGGCTCAATACGTCATCGCAGCCGATGGTTCGCGGTCGCCGGTGCGCGAGACGGCGGGATTGCGCCTGGAAGGTCCACAGACGTCGAATGCCTTCGTGATCGTCGACACGAGGGAAGACACCGAGCAGCCCCTGCCGGTCGAACGAATATTCCATTACAAGCATCCTGCCGTCGATGACCGCAATGTTTTGTTTGTTCCGTTCTCGGGCCATTGGCGCGTCGATCTGCAATGCCACCCCACGGACGATCCGGAGAAATTCAGCGGTGTCGACGGGGCGCGCACGTGGCTGCCTAAAGTCATGCCGGAGGACTACGCCAATCGGATTGCGTGGGTCTCGACCTACATCTTCCGTCAGGCCGTCGCGAACAGCTTTACCGATGAGTCCCGGCGCATCCTGCTTTGCGGCGAGGCCGCCCACGTCTTCGCGCCGTTCGGAGCGCGGGGGCTCAACTCCGGAATCCCGGATGCGATTCTGGCAGCCGGGGCTATCGATCGCGCTCTCAAGTCGCAATCCCCGTACGAAGCCTCGGCCGCAATCGATCATTTCGCTGCGTCGCGCCGTGCGGCCGCCTTGCGCAATCGTGCGGCGTCGAACACCGCGCTACGCCATTTGACGTCCGCAACCATCCTGCGGCGAACAGCTCATCGTCTCGCCGCCATGTTTGCGCCGATGATCCCTGCTGCCGGGCGCTGGATGGACAGCGCGCCGTATGGTCCAGTATTGGGCGAGCCCGATGTGGATGGAATGCAGTATTGAAGTTCCAAGGGATATTGCATGCGAAACAAAAGTCGTGACTGGGAGGGCGAGGCTCCCGCCGAGCCTTTTGCCTCCCGCGCGAGCAAGAGGCTCGGCAGGAGCCTCGCCCTCCCATCCGGACTTTTTGCTCTACTTGTGATGATCAACTGAGTGCGAACGCATCGAAAGCCCGACAGAGGGAGTATGGAATACTCGATTCACAATAACATCAAGTACGCCCCCGCTCGAACTGGCTGATATTGGGCGGCTTGCCGATGAATGCAGCGAGCGCTGGTGGAACCAGACTCTGAGCCGAGTAAACGACTCGGTGGTGCGCCTGGGTGTATTCAAAGGCGAGTTTCATTGGCACAAGCACGACCGTGAGGATGAGTTCTTCTATGTCATCGAGGGATGCCTCTTTCTGGATCTCGAAGGCCAGACAATCGCTTTGGGCCCACGTCAGGGGTTGATGGTCCCGCACGGCGTCCTTCACCGCACCCGCGCGGAAACCCGCACCGTGGCGCTGATGATCGAGCCCGCGACCGTTGTCCCGACCGGCGATTGACTCCCAAATTTCTCCTCGACCCGGCGGCGATGTTTCGTATAGATTGAAGTCAGTATAATCGGCGCTCTTTGCTGAGTTCGTACACCTGCCTTCGGGGGGAACTCACGTGTCGCTCGCGCCTGGAACCAAGCTCGGCTCGTATGAAATCCTCGCACTGTTGGGTGAGGGCGGGATGGGGGAGGTGTATCGCGCCCGCGACACTCGGTTGGAGCGCGAGGTCGCGATCAAAGCGCTTCCCGCCGTCTTCTCCACGGACCTGGACAAGCTTCAAAGATTCACCCGTGAAGCCCGGCTTCTGGCGTCTTTGAATCACGCGAATATCGGAGCCATTTACGGTGTGGAGGAAGGGTCCTCCGGCGAATGGTTTCTGATCCTCGAGTTGGTGGATGGCGAGCCGCTGTCCGAACGGCTGAAACAGGGTCCGGTTGAATTGTCCGAAGCGTTGGAAATCTGCGTTGGTATCGCCGAGGCACTGGAGTCAGCGCACGATTGCGGGATCATCCACTGTGATCTGACTCCTGCCAATGTGATCCTTACCCGGCGGGGCGGGGTGAAGGTCCTGGACTTTGGCCTGGCCCGGCGCCATCAGCCGGTGAGCGCTGTGTGTGATCCTGCATCCGGTCCGCCACGGTCTCGGCCCGATTTTCTGGGCGGAACTCCGGGGTATATGAGTCCGGAGCAAGTCCTCGGCCAGGAGCAGGATCGCCGGACTGATATCTTTGCGTTTGGCTGTCTCCTTTATGAATGCCTTGCCGGACATCGGGCGTTTGGCCACAAGGGGGGAATGGACGCGATGTCGGCCGTGCTGGTCGACGAGCCGGAGTGGACTGATTTCCCCGCTCAAACGCCGCCGGGCGTCCGTGAACTTCTGGAGCGCTGCCTCTCGAAACGAGTGGCGGAGCGGCCCGACAACTTCGGTGAAATCCTGCGTGTGCTGGAGCATGTCCAGGGAACCAAGCGAACCGTTGAGGCGCCGAGATCACCGGTCCCAAACAACATTCCTACGGAGCGCACAAGCTTCATGGGCCGCGAGAAGGAGCTGGCCGAGTGTACCCGGCTCCTCGGGGAGACGAGGCTTTTGACGCTGACGGGAATCGGTGGTTGTGGCAAGACGCGTCTGGCCATACGGCTCGCGCAACGTGTTCTGGAAGATTTCGCCGACGGTGTCTGGTATGCCGATCTGGCCGCCTTGAAGGATCCCGACCGTGCGCCATCGGCGATCGCGTCGGTGCTGGGGATCAGGGAGGAATCCGGCATTCCCCTGATCCAGACACTGGCAAACCACTTCAAAGGCAAACGCGCTCTTCTAATCCTGGACAACTGCGAGCAAGTGCTCGGTGCATGCGCCGGCATGACCGATTGCCTATTGGCGTCGGGAGCACGGCTGAAACTTCTGGTGACAAGCCGTGAGGGCATGGGAGTGGAGGGAGAGCACCTGCTGGTTGTCCGCTCGCTCGCCGTGCCGTCAATCGAGGAGCAACTCGACCCGGCCAGGGCGCGCAACTCCGAATCGGTGCGTCTCTTCGAGGACCGTGCTGCCATTGCCGAGCCGGACTTTCGATTAACCGAAGATGCTCTATCGTTGGTGTGCGACATCTGCCGCCACTTGGATGGCATCCCGCTGGCGATCGAATTGGCGGCGGCCCGGGTGCGGGTTCTCTCGCTCGGACAGATTCACGCCATGCTCAAAGACCGATTCCGGCTGCTGACCGGAGGCACAAAGGCCCTGCCGCGCCAGCAGACACTCCGCGCGACGATCCAATGGAGCTATGATCAGTTGGCCGCGGAGGAGCGGCGGCTGTTCCGGTTGCTCTCGGTATTCGCCGGTGGGTGGACACTCGACGGAGCCATCGCCGTGTCCGGTGACGGCCGGGATGAATTCGGCGTGGTCGATCGGTTGACACGGCTCGTCGACAAGTCCCTCGTTCTGGTCCAGCGCGAAGCCGGATTGCCGCGTTATGCCATGCTTGAGACAGTGCGGCAGTTTGCGCTGGAGCACATCGATGATGAGGGCGACGCCGCTGCCGCCAGAACGAGGCATCTCGATTATTACCTGGAGTTGGCTGAAGATGCCGACCCCAAGCTCGACGGACCCGAGCAGCACGAGTACCTGCGCCTTCTGGATCGCGAATTGGAGAATCTGCTGTCCGCCCACGAATGGTGTGACCATGCCGATGACGGCGTTTCCAAGGGACTCGCCCTGGTCTGGTCACTGGGCAACTACTGGGAGGCGCGCGGGCTGTTCGAGTTGGGACTTCGCACCACGCTCAATGCCTGCCGCCGCCCAGGCGCCGAGTCGTTTGCGTTACCGCAGGCACGCGCTCTGCGGATATCCGGCTGGCTCGCCTACTACATGGGCCAGTACAGCAAAGCCCGGGAACTACTGGAACAGAGCCTAGCGATCGCCCGCGCAAAGCGCGAGGACGAATACGCCGCCAGCGCTTTGTTGAAACTGGGGATCGTTCATCTCGCCATTGGCGATCTCACAGCTGGGCAGGCGCACATGGAGGAATCCCTGTCGCTCAGCCGTGAGGCGGGGATAACCCGGCGCGCCAGTGCCGCGCTCAATAATCTCGGAGACATCTATCGTGTCCGGGGTGATCTGGGGGCAGCCGGCCGGTTCTTTTCGGAGAGTCTGAACATGGCCCGACAATCCGGCGACTCCGAGATGATCGCCATCGGTTCACTGAATCTGGCGGCAATCCTGGTCATGTCCGACGAAACAGGCCAGGCGAGCGAAGCGCTGTTGGAAAGCCTGAAGATCGCCAGTGAGAGCGGACACATGCGTCTGGGGTTCGGCGTGCTCATTTGCCTTGCCGGGCTGGCCATAACCTCCGGCGACTGGCAGCGCGGCGCACGGTATGCGGGAGCCGCCGCGGAGTTGACCCGCAAGACCGGACTCAAGACCGACCGGGCGGATGAACTTTTTATCCAGCCGCTGATCGTGCAGGCACAAAGAACCTTGGGCCCCCAAGCCTATGAAGCCGCTTTCGCCGGTGGGCGCGCAGTCCCGCTCGAAGACGCCCTCGTCGAAGCGCGTGAATGGCTGGAAGCCGGCAGCCAACGCGATTGACCGGTCGAAGCTGCTTTTGCCGCTGTCACTTCCCGCCGTCCGCGCTTGCGCCACAGGCCGTTGTGTTGTATCTCGTTTGCGGTGAGAGGATCACTACCGGCTATTTCGTGAGGAGAGGACTATGAGCGCTTTATCCCAATATGATCCTGAATTGTTCGCCGCCATCATGGGGGAGACCCATCGGCAGGCCGAGAAGCTGGAGCTGATCGCTTCCGAGAACTTCGTATCCGAAGCCGTGCTGGAGGCGCTGGGCGGGGTCATGACCAACAAGTACGCCGAGGGGTATCCCGGACGGCGTTACTACGGCGGCTGCGAATTTGTCGATCAGGCCGAGAATCTGGCTCGCGACCGTGCTAAGCAGTTGTTCGGCTGCGAACACGCCAATGTGCAGCCGCATTCCGGGTCGCAGGCAAACATGGCGGCGTATCTGACGGTGCTCAAGCCCGGCGACCGAATCCTGGGATTGAATCTGTCACATGGCGGGCACTTGACGCACGGCCACCCGCTGAATTTCTCGGGGAAACTCTTTCAAGTGTCGGACTATGGCGTGACCAAAGAGACCGAGACGATTGATTACGATGCGCTCGTGGCGCGCGCCCGCGAGGTTCAGCCGAAGATGATTGTGGCCGGAGCCTCGGCGTATCCACGAACACTCGACTTCAAGCGATTCCGTGAAGCCGCCGATGCCTGCGGGGCGTACCTGATGGTCGACATCGCCCACATTGCCGGGTTAATCGTTGCCGGACTGCACCCGTCGCCGGTGCCCGTGGCCGATTTCGTGACCACCACGACACACAAGACCCTCCGCGGCCCCCGTGGCGGGATGATCATGTGCAAAGAAAAATACGCGAAAGAGCTGGACACCATGGTCATGCCCGGTATACAGGGCGGACCGCTCATGCATGTCATCGCTGCCAAGGCGGTCGCATTCAAAGAGGCACTCGAGCCGGGATTCAAAGATTACCAACGCCAGATCATCGCCAATGCCAAGGCGATGGCCGAGCAACTTGCCTCGCATGGCTACCACATCGTTTCTGGCGGGACTGATACACATCTGATGCTCGTCTCGTTCATCGACAAGGGGATCACCGGCAAAGCGGTCGAGCAGGCGCTTGATCGGGCCCGAATCACGGTCAATAAGAATACGGTGCCGTTCGATCCTCAGAAGCCGCTCGTGACGTCTGGAATTCGTATCGGCACACCGGCGGTGACCACGCGCGGGATGAAAGAAGCGGAGATGAGAAGCATCGCCGATCTCATCCACCGTGTGATCTCAAAACTCGGTGACACAGCGGCTGAAGAAGCGGTCGCATCCGATGTTCTGGCACTGTGCAAGAGATTCCCGCTTTATGAGCGGCGGCTGGCGGCGACGGCGTAGGCATTCGGAGCGCCCTCACCCCCGACCCCTCTCCCAGAGGGAGAGGGGAGAAGAGACTTGGACTGGGCATGAGTGTTGAGATTTCACGGCAGGCAGACCCCCTCTCCCTCTGGGAGAGGGCTGGGGTGAGGGCGCTTCTGCGCGCCACGCTCGTTGAACGGCGAACAGCATGTTAGTCTTCTTCTCCATCTCTCCCCTCGGCGAAGGCGAATCAGTGTCGAAGGCCGTCGCCCCGATTGTTGAGTTGATTGCCAGCAGCGGATTGGAGTATCAACTGACTTCGATGGGCACCATCATTGAGGGTCCATCTGATCAGGTGTTTGATCTGCTCAAGCAATGCCATTCCACGATGAAGAAATCGCACCACCGCGTAACCTCAAAGATTATCATCGATGACCGTGGAGACGAGTCGGGCAGAATTCGCTCCAAGACCAAAAGTATTGAACGGCAACTCGGCCGTAGTCTGGAGCAATAATGACGGAGCCCCGCTACGCGGTCGTCCTGTCAACCTGCGGAAGCAAGGAAGAGGCAGAATCAATTGCCACGCGTCTCGTGACCGACGGCGCCGCTGCCTGCGTGAATCTGATCGATGGGGTCACCTCGATTTATCAATGGAAGGGCAAAGTCGAGCGCGCGAACGAAGTGCTCCTCGTCATCAAGACCCGGTTCGATGCCACGGGAGCGGTGGAGAAGATCATCCGATCGATGTCGTCGTACGAATGTTCCGAGGCGATTGTCCTGCCGATCAGTGGTGGAGCTGAAGCGTACCTGAAGTGGATTGACGAATCCGCCGCACGAATGGAGAAAGACGCCTACTGACTCACGCTGACAGGTTTGCCGGGAATTGGCAAATCGTTGCTTAAGGGAGCTGACTCTACTTCAGGCGTGAGTGCGAACCTTCCGAGTGCGTGCCGGACTCTTGTTTACTGAGGCTGGGAATTTCCGGCCTGTTGGCTTTGGGGGCAGACTTTTGACTCCTGCGCTCGGTGAGACCACCTTTGCGATGCTGCAGGGGTCAGGGATCGGCCGCCCGTCTTCACGCAAGCCGTCGAAATGGAATCGTATAGCCTCTCGAATGCGTTTCTCGGCAATCGTCCTGGTCGAGCCGGTCGCGATACACCCGGGAAGGTCGGGTACGTACGCAGAGAAGTTCCCTGCCGCTCTCTCGATCACAACGACATAGCGCATTCGATTCACTCCTTGAGTCCCGCCTGCTTCAAAACACTGTTCCGCGTGCCGGGCGCCAGGTCGTCTGATGGCGCGCCAGCCAAAGTAACACGTCCTTGCTTACGAGGGTGTTTGACGGTCGGAAGTCTCCACTTTAAGAAGGAAGTGCTGCGTAATGCGTGGAATCTAAGTTGCTGACTCGATAGATGTTGCTCGCTTTAGTAATGTCCCACTTCCGTTTCCGTGCGCCGGCTCATTGGGACTGGATTCAACGAGAATCGCGATATCAGAGAAGAGTTCCGCAGCTTCATGGTGGACTCTCTTGTTGGCCTGCTCGAAGTACACAGGATCGATTTCAACGCCCACGCTGTTGCGCTGTCCCCGGATCGCTGCCACCGTCGTGGTCCCGGTTCCCATGAATGGATCCAAGACAGTGTCACCCACGAATGAAAACATGCGCACCAGACGATAGGCCAGTTCTAGAGGAAACGGCGCAGGGTGATTCTTTGTCGAAGCACCGCCCAGGTTCCAGAATTGCTGAAACCACTCGTTGTATTCCTTCTTTGTCAGCTTGCTAGCGTCTCGCTGGGACTGCGTCGGCTTCCGATATCCGCCGGGTTTCCGCTGCATGAGGATGAACTCGATGTCGTTCTTGATGATTGCATTCGGTTCGAAGGGTTTGCCCAGAAAGCGGGTTCCGTTTTCAACTTCATAACTGGCATTCGAGATCTTGTGCCATATGATAGGGTTAAGATTGTCGAATCCAATCTGTCTACATTGAACGCAGATGTCAGCGTGTAATGGCACGACAACGTGCCGACCGTGAGCCCGTCGCGAAAGACACACATCGCCGACAACACAGACGAGGCGGCCACCCGGGACGAGTACCCGGTAGGAGTCTTCCCATACTCGTCGGAGGTTAGCAAGGAATTCTTCGTAGTCTTCCACATGCCCAAGCTGTCGATGATGCGGCCGGTATCGCTTCAGAGTCCAGTACGGTGGAGATGTAACTACGAGGTGGATGGACTCGTCTTCAATGAAGGAAAGATCACAAGCATCCCCTTGTATGAGCCGGTGTGTTGTCGTGGGAGTCTTCATATCAATCTCGGCCAATCGGGAGAGCGACAAACGCGCTGACATGTGCGACGAGAGATCTGGCGAAGCTAATGAGACCAAGATCTTCCGCCGGCTCACTGTAAACTCCCTTGCGCCCCGAAGCCTTGTTCGAAACTATCAACGCTGCCGCTTCGTAATGGCGTTCGCGGACGAGTTTCCGCAAAAGTAGTTCGTAGCGCAGCGCGTATGATGCATCATGAAATTCTTCGAACACCCTGAAATGGGGCTCCCGTACGCTGATCGGAGCTTGAGATTCCCGCGAGTCTTCCAACAGAAAGAGGTAACCAAGCCACGGGCGTGTGGATCTTTGAAACACACCTTCCCTGTAGGCTGTCCATAGATCAACCGCGCTTCCAATAGCTTCTTCGGTACGGTTGTTGAGGTTGTTTCCAAAGGATCCCACCTGCGATTTAGTCTCAATTACGGCGATCAGGCGCCCTCCGGAGACCACTAGAACATCCCATTTTTTTGTTGGTCGGAAAAATCCTGGGAGTTCCAGGCTCTTCCTGGTATAGAGCGAGGCTTCTTCTAATCCGGTGCTCCTCACCAGTTCGGCGACGAGAGTCACAAAGCCGTCCATCTGGGCACCGCCGGTCACTGCGCCACGAGTCCCCTGATCTCGACTCCCTCGAACCTTCTGAGATCGAGCTTGGATCGTTCTGGTAGTCCAGAAACGCTTTACCGCTTTGTGGGCAAGTTGCTGAATTTGATCATGATCCAAGGACATGTCTTCAATCTATCGAACAGGCAGGGGGGCGTCAATCACTCCCTTGGCATCTGGGAGACTAGACTGCCTGCTGCAATGCCCAGTCTCAAGTGTTTGGTCCTCGCGCGGCAAAGTCCCAACGCCTATCTTGAGAACGCAGATTGCGTGTTCAATTAGAGTCGATTATGCCTCCCCGCCCCCTCATCACCCTGACCACTGACTTCGGCACCGCCGATGGCACCGTCGCGGCGATGATCGGTGTGATCAAGTCGATCTGTCCAGATGCAGAAGTGATCGGCGTCAATTCGGGAATCCCTGCGCACGATGTCCCGCGTGGTGCGTGGGCGCTGTGCCAGTCGGCACCGTTCTACCCCAAGGATGCGATCCACCTTGCCGTGGTCGATCCCGGGGTCGGGAGTTCACGACGGGCAGTGATGGCGACGACCGATCATGGAACGTTTGTTGGGCCCGACAATGGCGTTCTCACGTGGGCGACCAGAGAATCGTCCGGTCTGGTCTGGCGGGCGCTGGAAAATCCGGCCTATCGCATCGCGCCCCTGGGCGTTACCTTCGATGGGCGGGATTTGTTCGCCCCGGTCGCTGCGCATTTGGCGGCTGGAGTCGATCCCGCTATGTTCGGTCCGGAGATCACCAATCCGGTGATCTTGCGCTGGCCGCAGCCGCAGCGCGGCGACGATACCATCGAAGGGGAAGTCCTGATCGTGGATCACTTCGGCAACCTCATCAGCAATGTGCCGCTCACGATGGTGGCGGATTTGTGCGGCGAGCGCGCCTTTCAGGTCATTCTCCCCGCCGCTCACTCTGCGGTGCCGGGACGACACCGGATCGCCACCGATCCCGCGCCGTTCGCGCGGAGCTATGAGGACATCCGCGGACGGTTGGGGGCGGTGATCAACGGCGCTGGGTTGATTGAAATCGCGTGCCGCCAGGGTTCCGCCGCGGCACAGTCGGGACGCGGCAGGGGAGATCGGGTTGTGGTTCGTTTACAGGGGGCCGGCAAATGAAGTGTCCGTTTTGTGGCTTTGAAGAAGATCGTGTGGTCGATTCCCGCTCGGTTCGCGAGGGAACCGGTGTCCGCCGGCGCCGTGAATGCCTGCGCTGCAAGGAACGGTTCACCACTTACGAATATGTGGAGAAGGTCGAATTGATGGTGGTCAAGAACGACGGCCGTCAGGAACCATTCGACCGCAGCAAGCTGATCGAGGGTATCCGGCTGGCATGCAAGAAGCGCCCGATCGGAGTCAAGAAGATCGAAGCCATCGTCGACGAGGTCGAGAAGCGCATCTACTCCCTGTCGAAAGGAGAGATTCCCTCGAAACAGATCGGCGAGGTCGTCATGGATATCTTGCGCGAAGTTGATGAAGTGGCCTATGTCCGCTTCGCCTCGGTCTACCGAAAATTCCAGGACAAGACCCAGTTCGTCGAAGAACTAAAACGGATGCTGGAGTGAGTGACTGCAAGTGGGCGCGCGAGGACGAGAGGGAGGGCGAGGCTCCTGCCGAACCTTGTTCCCGCGCGGAAACAAGGCTCGGCAGGAGCCTCGCCCTCCCCAGATGCCGTATCCTCTGATCCTGGGTTGAACGATTCGCTGTCATCTGCCGAACTATGCCGAACGACCCGCGAGAAATGAGTTTCTGGGAGCATCTGGAAGAGCTCCGCTGGCGTTTGATCAAGTCCGTCGCCGCCGTTCTGGTGATGTCGATTGTCGCGTT
>JAKAKI010000059.1 GCA_021813505.1 bacterium
TGCGTTGAAACCGATATCAGGGTAATCCGCCCAGTTGACATCAGCGGGATCGGCGTCGATGCGGTAGTATGTCCAACTACCCGTCGGATTGCTGGTTGCGCTGACAGCCAGGAGCACTGAAGACGCGGCGCTCTGACGGTTGGCGTCGCAGATGGCCATCCACCGCTCAGCGCCCTGATCGTACACCAAGCGGGGATCGAAGTAGCCGCTCCCGCCGGCCGGAGACCAGAAGCTCGCCAGCGTCACCGTGCTCACGAGCGCGCCCGGTCGATTCTGAATGCGCACCTGGCTGTTCAGCATCGTCATCACGTAGCTCTTGCTGACTGCCCCATGAGTGTCGGGTGGAATGACCGTACTGTTGTCAGGCAACGCCAGGAAGCTGTTCTTCAGCGGTGGGAGCAATACCCTCGGGCTGTACGCTGGTGTCGCCACATGGTCCGGCTGTGGAGATAGCCCTGCGGTGAAGCCAATGTCCCGTCCAGCGGGTTCTTCCATAAACGGGATTGCCTGAGAAGAGGCCCCTTGCATGGCCGACTTGGCTTGATCAATCGCGACCAATTCGTCCCACGTCAGTTGAGCGGTGGGCGGAATGAATATCCGCTCCCCCCTGGCCACATCGGTTGGCGCCGGACTCTGAGTTGCGAGCACAACGGCCGCGCTCGAGAAGACGGCAAGTGTCAGACAAGCGAGCCATACCGGCAGGGTCGTCCGGAAACCTCGATGTGGACGTAACTGCGGCAAGCGAAACTCGTTGGCGACGGTCATGAGCTTTCCTCCGTTGGCGCGAATACTGCTGGGCTTCTATGTGGTCAGAGCTCTGGGATGGCTTCACTTTGACACGCGTGCGGGCGGCGGTATTCCGGACTTGTCATTGATCGCGCCGTTGCCTTGGAGCCACGGCGATGTCGATTTTGGGACCTCGCGCTCAACCGAGCGAACGAACTGGGCAGTACTTGGTGAATGCCTGGTTGGTCAGGCGATCTCTACTCTTCAATGATACCGTACAAAAACGGAATTGTCAATCCCACTGGGTGTCCTCGACGTCGGTCGCCTCGCCAAACGGAAACGGGGCGCCGGCCGCGCCCCGAATTCGATCCGTTGAATCCAACGATGCTACAAGCAGTGGGTCGGGTAGGGAGAGCAATCGCAGGGCTCACAGAGGGGAGGCCCTCCACTGAAGACAAAGTCGATCAGCCGAAGAATGTCAAAGACATCAGGAATGGCATCACAATTGACGTCCCCCCGATGCATATGAGGACAGCCGGCATCAATCAGCGGCGGGGTACCATTGCTAAACGTATAGTCGATCAGAGACACGATGTCGTTTACATCGAAGATGTTGTCGCCGACCACGTCACCGTGGTGTTGACAGCAGCAGGGACTATCGAGTGCGCCGGGATCGGACAGATGGGCAATGTCCTGATTAGCGGCATCCCGGAGAATCGAACGGACCAGCGTGACCGGACTGGCGCCAAGCTGATCGGTGAGGGTGATCACCAGTCCGCAGAGGGCACCCGGACCGCTGAGGGCGCCAATCAGGATCCCCGCGTCAATGGTGACGGAATCCGGGTAGTGGTTCTCGTACCGGAGAAACACATTGGTATCCAGCGCTGGTGCGGCAAGAACCGTGTCGAGCCGTCCCACCGTCTGGTCGAACTGCACATTGAGACTCGCCCCCTCGACTCCGGCCAGCGATGCGTCAAGCATGATCCAGAGCGTATCCGTGATGTTGCAGTGTCGTGCGAACGATGGCGGATCGACGAAAACCCGCTGCGCCATGGCTGACTCCGTCAGGAGCAGGCCCGTGGTGAGGAGTGTGGCAAGCGCCACAGTACCGATTCTTGTTGTGTGATGGGACATGATACGACCTCCGGAACCTCGAGTTTATCATCCGCCAGAGTTGCACGGGTCGATGGGCAGGGAACCCCCGCTAAATGCCGTTCCAATGATGTAAATTACGTCGAACACGTCGACCGCCAGGTCATTGTTGACATCGCAGCGCGCAGTCGGGCATCCCAGATCCTGGATGTCCTGACCGCCGCTGAAGGCAACATCGATGACGCTGATCACATCGAAGACGTCGATGCCGCCATCGTTGTTGAAATCTCCCTGGGATGGACAACTGCAACAACCGGGGGCGACAATCATGCCATCCACCGCGCCGACCGTGACCGGCTGCCCGATTGTGTCCTGAAAATAGACGTAGACGAACTGCAATGGGGTGCTGCATGGGAACGCACCCGTGGCAAATCGCATCGTTGCCAGAACCCCGGGGCCGTTCGCGTACTTGGGCGGGAGAACGCAATCGAAGATGTCCCAGACGCCCAGCGTGTCCTTTGCCGTCCACCCGAAAGAGCTTCCTGTATTCTTCAGCAGGGGTCCTTCGGTCACGCTGATCACATTGACATCAGGACGCAGGAAGCTGACCTGGACATTGAAACATCCCAGGGCGCGCACGCCGGTGTCGACGACGATATTGACGTCGAATGTGTCGTACGGTGCGGCGGATTGGCTGGGCGGGCTGAAGGAGACCTGACCTGCCTCGGTGTTGCCGGACGGGATCACCCAATATGCGGTGACTGCAAGAAGGATACCAAGATACGGGTTACGGCGCACTCTCATCTGTTGTCACATCCCTGCTAAACCAAGACCAGGACCTTCCAATCCGGCGGGGAGTCGGGAGCCCCCCTCTTCGGGAGGCTCCCGCCCGCCGAACGACCATTTACTTCACGATCATCATCTTCTTGGTCGCCGTGTAGTCACCCGCGATCATCCGATAGAAGTATACTCCGGATGGCACTTCATCTCCATCAGTCCCACGGCCGTCCCAGGTAATGGAATGCCTGCCGGGTTCCTGAATGCCGTCGAGAAGTTTGGTAACCAACTGTCCGGAGATGTTATATACCGCGAGCGAAACGTTCGTGCGCTCACGCAACTGGTAAACGATCTGGGTCCCCGCGTTAAACGGGTTGGGGTAATTCTGGTCGAGGGCGTACGATGCCGGGAGCGCCGAATTCGATGAGAGCAGGGCGCCTCGGTGCGTGACCTCGAGCCGATTATTACCGCCATCACGGAAGTCCACTTCGTTGAAGTCCAATGACGTCCCTCCTGCCGCAAGGAGTTTGAATGTCATCGTAGCGATTTCACCAGACCCGCCGATCGCGGTTTCACCACCGAGCAGGGCGAGGCTGACGTCGATCATCTGTTCCGTCTCGCGGGCGTCAAAGAACACGTGCGTCGGTGACTGCCGCAATTCGGCGCTCATGGCTGTACCGACATACTCGAGTTGCTTCGCATCGTAGGGGAGTGTGAACCGCACGGCCTTGGCATTGTTCTGGCTGTTCGCCATCATAACCTTGACCGTGAAGCTTTCCCCGACAGCCGGAGCCACATCCGGGATCACCAGAGAGAGGCCGGACAGTCCGGTTGCCAGTGATTGATCCGCGGGTGTACTGGCGAAGATCGGTGCGAACTTGAGCAGTGGACTGACCGCGTCGAAGTTGATGGCAAAGATCACCAGATCTTCGAAATTAACCACATTGTCAGTGGTCGGGATGCCCTTGGGGCTCATGTTGAATGTCGGACCGAAGTCGACTTCGTTGTTGTATCCCGCCTGGCCATGTGACTTGCCATAGGTTGGCGCGAAGACAAAGAGATCCTGTGAATACACAGAACCGTCGTACGGTGATTTGACATCGCCCAGCCAGTACGAGGTCGACCGCGCTGAGTTTGACGGCGCGGACACGTTGCCGGCAGCGTCAACGGTGAAGGCGCGGTAATGATAGACGTCGCGTGTCGCATTGGACAAATCATCGATGTCGATCAGCGTTGCGGCTGTTCCCGCGTAGACGCGGTCGAACGACGTGGTGTCCGACGGATACGCGCCCTCAGGATTGTCATCGTCGTACTCGGGATACCCATGGCCACCGGCATACCAATCCGAACGCATCACAACCACGTGATCAAAATCACTGGCCGCATTCGTCCAGTTCAGGTGCACTTTGTTGTGCCCTGGTGTCGCGGTTAGATTGGTCGGCGGCAGCGGCGGCGTCACATCCTTCGTGAAGCACCAGGTGAAGGAGCACGAGTCGGCGTTCCCGCGGCCGTTGTCGTCTTTCGCTTTGAAACGAAGGCAGTGCGCGCCTTCCAAAAGCCCGGCCCACCCCGGGATCGTCCAGGCCGCATTGCTGTAGCTCGTTCCGGCCAATCCGGTGGCGATTGCCTGCCAGCCGCCGGACAAACAGCCGTCGTACTGGTAGTATACTGCATCAAGACCACAATCGTCTGCCGCGCTGATGTTCAGCACCGGAGCGACATTGTAGATACCACCCGGCGCGGGAGAATTGACCGTGAACGACGGGTCCCCGCAGTCGGCGACCACGGACACTGGGTAGGCCAGCGAGGCGATGATCGGGTTGTTGTTTCCATCGCGCAGCGTTCCCGTGGTCATCGTGATCTGGGCGCCACTGCACAGGCTGACGCTGCCATTCAAGGCGACCGTAAACAGAGTCGCTGGACCATTCTGAGCGCCGGTGAGGACACCCAGATCCACCGTCAGGATGTCGTTGCCCACGGTGTTGTCGACCAGAGAGGTGAAGACCGAGAAGTTGGGGGACGCCGATGTCACTCCAGAAAGGACAAGTGACGCCGGGTATTCGATGATGATGTGGGCGCCCTCCAGGTCGAAGACGGCCTCGCCGATCCCCACGTCAAATGTGAAGTCCCCGCTGCAGTGGTAGACGATTGAGTTCGGTGTCATGTCGAGACCGCAATCCACGTTCGGGCTCGCGTCGATGTTGCCGCCACTTCCGCCAACAAGGTAGGTGCCAACCCCGGACCAGTCACTCCAGCAGTTCTGGCTGTAAGCGTTGCCCGACTTGTTGTCCGTGGCGTTGACAGTGTTCGCGAACGAATTCAGCGTTGCCGAGATCGTAGCGCCAACGTTGGCGCCGCCTCCGTAGGTCAGACCGACGCCATTACTGATGCCCAATCCGTTTTGAACGATGTTGTTGTTTAGCAGCGTCGTCGAGTTCGTCTTGCCGGCCTCGGCAACGAGGTAAACGCCCTCGGTGAAATTCTTGAACGTGTTGTTTTCAAAATTCACCGCGACATTGCCCGATGCGTAACCCCAGATGTCAGTCGTCACGTAGACACCGGCGCTGTTCGGTTTATCCATGCCGTCGGCGATGTTATTGGTGAACTGCGGCGTGACGGAAGCATACGACCCCGCGCAGGTGAGGGCGTAGTCGACATTCGTAATCGTATTGAGATTGATCACCGGGGCAACATAGGGCGCAAACACGAAGATCCCGTAGCCGTTAGCGGGACTGTTCGAGATGCTGTTGTTTTCAATCAGGTCGGCCACACTGCCCGCCGCGTTGCCGGCGTTATCCGTGTGAATGCCGCTGCCCGAGGCGGTGACGATGTTGTTTGTGAAAGTGCAACCAGTCGACCAGTTTGAGGCGATTGCATCGTTGCAGTTCGATACGGTATTGTGGTCAAACACGCCGGAGCCGTTGAAGTTGAACATGCCGATCGAGGCGTATTCACCCTGCACGTTGTCGACATTGTTGTGATGGAAATTGAACGTTCCACCCGACGAGGCATAGATTCCACGCAGGTAGATGTTCTTGATTGTGCAGTTATCGACGGTCAAATTGTTGTACAGGCCAAGCGTGTGGTTGGTAATGATGCCGTTGCGGGCGTCTACGTCCACTCCTCCGGCAAGCACGCCGCTTGTCAAAGCAGTGTTGTTCCCGTCGAACGTGAAGCCGCTGATCGAGACGTTGCTCGCTTGCACGAGCACCATATTGCTTGCGCCCGCCGGCAATGAACCACTGGCGCCGGGCATTGGTGCGGACAGCAACGGATAGACGAAGCAGGTGCCGGCGCCCGCGCCCAGCAATGTCATGGCCTTCCCCACGACCAGATTGTCCGTGTAGGTACCGGCGGCGACATTCACTGTTCCCGTCGTCAGCACGCCGCTGATACCGGCCGATATGGTCTGAACCGGAGCGAGTGCGCTGCCGAATCCGCCCGGCAAGGCCGAGTCGTCCACATATGAAATCGCCCGGCCCTTGTCTGCCGGCGTGAATTGAGCATCCACGTATGCGTTGTTGTTCGCGTTGGACAGTGCCATCAGGTCTGGATACCAGACAGGACCGTTGGCACCGAGTGTGGCGAGCAACGCAATCTCGGCTCCCTGGTTCGGCGGTAATGGCCAGTTGTTGTTGGTGAAGGTCAGGTTGGCGCCCTCATTCACCCAGCCACGTGTGCCGGAAACCGCGTTGTTTGAAATGACACCGGTCGTCGGACCACTGAAATAACCCGGCTGACGGAGGTGATGAATCGTGTTGTTGTCGATCAAGAGACCGGTCAGGCCACCGGTTGAGATCATCGCGCGGCTGACGATGCCGTTGACGCTCCATGGCGTGCCCGGATCCGGCCCGTAAATCAGGTTGTTCAAAATGGACGCGTTGCTCGCGCCGATGTAGATGAGATTGTGTACTCCCGTGACATCGGTCTTTTGAAGCTCGATATCACGCAGAGTCACTCCCGACGCCGATATGTTGAACGCATAGCCGACAGATTGTGCCACTTGCACGATGGTCGAGCCTGCGCCTGCCCCGTCAATTGTCAGATTCGTCTTGTTGAGGTTGACGGTACTCGACAAGATGTATGTCCCCGGGAGCACCATGACAGTCGAACCAGACACGGCATCGACACCGGCTTGGATCGTCCCGAACGCGTCGTACCCAAAGACATAGTCCGTTCCATTGGCCGCATTGTAGACGTCGACATCGGCCTGGCTGGCAAAGCCGTCATCGACGATGACGTACGAGGGTGCCTGACCCAAGGCCAGGGCCGAGGCGCACTCGCCGCCGATTTCGGGATAATGTGTATTGTCGGAGTACTTCCACCCGCCGCTCGGATCCTGAGTCGCTCCGAGCCAATAGGCCATGTGATTGATCTTGCCTTGATAGAGCGGGAGGTTCACTGCCGCGAGGGCCGGCGCGGCGTACGCGGTTGACTGCCAATCCTCGTCAGTGGCGTTGGCGCCGTAGCTGCCGCTGATCGCACCATTGGAGAACTGGCTGGACACGAGTCTCGCCGCGAGGCCGGGAACCTCAGCCATGTGGGTATTGGATGAGGTGAACGCTTGGATTAGACCAGAGACTCCCAGAGTGTACCACCAGTAGTTCACATTCGACCACGTGGGATCCCATCCGGCATCGGCTACGACATCGAACAACCCTGGATTGCTGTTGAAGGAATCCTGCCAGAGCACCTCGGCCATATCATCAGCAGCCGTGGCATAACTGTACGGGTCCGAGGGATAGCGGGACGCCAGCATGGCGGCTGCCTGCACGTAAGTGCCGATATCCCACCCGATGATCCCATTGGGATAGCTCGCACCGCGCACATTGCGGATATACTTCGCCAGCGAATCCGCGGAGCCGTACAAGGCGATCCGGGCATCAAACTTTGCTTTGGCGGAATCCTTATATGCCGTGCCGGAGACGCCGGGAAGATCGTTGTAACGCATCAAGAAGATCAAATCGGACGCCGAACGGATTCCCGCGTCGGCAACCATCTTGTTGGCGGCATCGGTCAGCGCCGTAAAGTAGGTTGGGTTACCGGAGGCCAGGTACCCGTGGTACAGGCCCAGGGCCGTGACGCCGTAGATATTCTTGGGACTCGCGGCGGTCGTGTGGAAGAACGGCGCGGGGGGGGAGGTGACAACCCAGTCCCATCCGCCATCGTCAGGATCATTCGGCGATTCCAGCGCTCCGGATCCATTACCGGCATTGTCTTCGGTGACATCCGCCTGCATCCGATTCAGGTATCCGGATGCGGCCGCCAGCGCCCCACTGATGCTGACCGGGTCGCCCGGCGCCATCGCGGAGGCGGCACCGGCAATCATCGGGCCGCGTTGCGCATTCACCTTGCTGAGCCCCTGAACCGTTTTGCCCTGTTCCTCCCAAGGTGCCGCCACCTCGGCTTGCACCGTGAGGGCACCCAGCAGCGCCATGATTGAGACAATGGCGGCAGTTCTGACAACCACTCTGAAGATTCTCATTCCTGTTCCTCCCTCTCCAATACTTCTCAGGTTGTGGGCGACGCCGCAGGTACGAGACGCCGCCGACTGAAGTGACTACTGCCGTAACAATCGTGCAGACAACGGCTGACTACACCGTAGTTGAGTCCGGTGAGCCTCCTTCCTGTCCATTCACTTTGGTTGGCAGCATCGCGCAGCAGTCTCGGACGTGAGTGACATCGACGGCAGCACCTTGGGCGGCGCGGAGGATCGAAAGGCTCCAAACGCCGTCGATTCGGGATTGAATTCTCTTCGTACGACTCTAACGCGTAGGGCAAACAGTACTGGGGGAACAAGATCCTGTAAGTTGCAAGATCACTTCGTCATCAGCGGCATTTCGCCGACCGGCCACCTTTCGTTCACTTGCCTTGCACACAACACCGATCACGCCAGATCAAGCGCGTGGTTGCCTATCGATGTACAGCAGGAAGCTTGCTCGGTGAGCCCGTACGTAGTAAGGAATTGGACTCAGCTTCCGCACCACTTTCCGCAATCAGAATCACATTGTCAAGCAGATTCTGGATCGCGATGGCACTTTCCACGATCAACCACAGGGACTCCCGTTGTGCGGGAAAGTCCGGGCGGGTAGGGCGGAGGGTCAGTGTTCAGTTTCTCTACATTGAGTGAAGACGTTCGTTGTGGTGGAACCGGTGCGTCAGTGTCACGGTGCCTATCGTGCTGGCTGGGCCGGTGGCACTGCAGGCAGGTTAGAACAGAACTGATCTTAGGTTGAGGCAAGCGTTCTTGAGGTCCGGCTGTGAGGCCCTCAGTCAGCTCAGTGAACATGATGCTCAGAAACGTAGATCGGCGCATCGGACTGGCCGAAAACCTGAAGTTCATCGCCGACACGATAACTCACCTTCTCAATAATCCTGTCCAACTGCCCGGTGGTGAAGCCAAAGTATGTCGCCGTAGGGCCACTCGTCAGTGCGCTCTCCTGGTCGGTTGGCAGCGTTCCATCCAGGCGTTTGGCAATAGCGTTAGCGAGGTTGACCGCATGGGCGAGGAGCCTTGTGGCCTGGTCGGTCTTGGCTGTGTCGGTATCAGAGTAGCGCCCCACACGATCCGGCTCATGGTGGAATCGGATCGCGCCGATCGGCCCGGGTTCAAACGCCCATCGCTCCAGGATCATCGCACCCAAATCGGCATGAGTGAAACCCATGCTCGTCATCTCGACATCGAGTGGGGCTTCGCCTGTCTCAAGGGTTCGCTTGAAGATGGGTTTGTAGACCGCCGGGAATCGCTGCAGCAGAAGCAGTTTGGCAATGTCGTGCAACAGGCCGCTCAGGAATGCCTCCTCGGCAAGTGGCGATCCCGCTTCGTGAGCTATGACTCTGGCAGCAACGCCAACGGCAAGGCAGTGTCTCCATAACCGGTCCTCAAGGCCATCAGAATCCCCATCGCGAAACAGCGCTTGTACCGAGGCCGTCATCGCGACCGATCTCGTGGCGGTTATCCCGAGCTTCAAGACAGCGCCGGGTATGGATGTAACCGCCTCCGGACCGGCATAGTATGCGGAGTTGGCCATCTTGATCAACTTTCCGGACAGTCCAGGATCCGCGGATACAGCGCGCGCGAGTTCCCTCAAGCTGATTGCAGGATTGGCCGTCAATCGGATGACGGACCGCGCCACTGTGCTAAGCGGGAGCGGCTGCTCATCGAGAGATTTCGTGGCAAGTTCGAGCATGGTCCTCGGCCTTATACTCTGCACTGCCAGTGAATTCCCTGGGGGAAGGGATAATCACTATTTCTATCGGCAGAATCAATTAGAGCAATAGTCTACCAAAATGTGATCTGTTTGTTATGACGCGGATACCGGTAGGTGAGGCCAGCATTCTACCGATGGCAGATGCGACGATAGGCCGTGCTGACTCGGCACGGCCATAGAGGAGTCGCCAGGGGCGTGATCAGGATTGCTCTGCAATTTCGGATCGCATTCATACGTCCTCGATGTGCCGTCTACCGCGGCCAAATCCCACCGCATAGGCGGCCATTCATTATGGCTCCAGACTGTTCCACCGCCACATGCGCCACGCGCCGCCGGAGTATTTCCACGCAATCGAGATAGCCTGCTCGGAAACAGTGCCGCCCTCGATCGTGCTCAGACCGAGTCGGAATACAGATTCCACGTCGCCCCCTTTCGAGCTGACTTTGATGTCCCGTGCCATGATGCTTGCCTGGGCACCCCGTCCCCGCAGACTGTCGAGACCATCGGACAACATCTGCTGGAATTGCGTGCGAGTCATCAGGCCATTGCTTTGAAAATCCTCCGTGAGGACATTGCCGCAAAATTGGAGATCGCCCGCCTCCCATGCACTCACGAATCGATCAATGACATCACGAATCGCCAGCTCTGTTGCCGGTGAAACGCTCGCGGTGGCGGAGTTCGACGACGTTCCCGGAGAACTGAACATCGGCGCCAGCGGATGCGCCTCTGATTGGGCAATGATCGCCGATAGGGTATCGCGCCGTCGCCGGCTCTCCTCCGGTGAGCGACTACGGCCCTCAAGCTGATCCACGATGCCGGCGCTGAGAAGCGCCGGCCATTGCGGGACCGGCCGGCCCACTCGGACCGTTACCCGATTGGATTCAATAGTCAGTGTCGGTTCCGTGGATGAGTAGCGGGCAAACAATTGATACGAACCCGATGCGGGGAAGAGGTACTCCAGGTTGGTACGGGCTTTCTCATCGGCGAACACGCCATAGAGAAAGGTCTCATGCACAATGCTCTTGCCGGGCGCCAGTGGTTTCGCCTTCAGGTCGAAGTCGCGGACTTCCCAACGGCGCGTATGGAGCCGGCGAGTGGATCCCGCCGGACCAACCGCGAATACGCCCACCAGTTCGCTGGCGGGGTCCACGGATTGCATCAGCTCGATCGGGTGGGCTGTGTTGTTGGTCAATTCCAAACGGATATACAGCGGAGCGCCGAGTGCAATCGAGGTCCCGACCATTCCCGAATCGGCAGAACGGCCGGTGCGGAAACTGGTAATCGGCGTACTCAAGATCGACAATTCCAGCTTCTGCGCGTTCGCCGCCTCTGAGGCCATCTGCGCGATCAGCGTGGCACATGCGATCGCCGTCCACCGCAGCACTCGCCTGTTTCCTTGTGACTGCATCGATTGTTCCTCACATTCAAAGCGTTTCATCGTTTGCCCTCGCATCATGTTATGCGCCCGACGGCCGTTCGTCACCAGTTCTATGGTCCAGGCACTCTGGCCGTTCATCAATATGTCACCAGAAGAGACGAATGCGAACAGACAACGCCAATGTGATTGGGGGACAATGTTTTGCGTGGATCGAGTATGTCCGAAGGGGTTTGCGCCGGGACTCGGATGGAGTGCGTTGAGTGATAGATGCCCACCCGTCGAATAGCCAAGCGCCACCGCAGTACTCTCTATGCGCTCCCGCATTCACGAACGGCGTTGCGAGGCGGTCGGGACTGTTGTAATGTGCTGCGAACTTCCAATCGGAAAGTGTGAGGGCATCCCAATGGCGCAAACCTACTCATTTGATATCGTATCCAAGATCGATCTGGAGGAAGTGCTCAACGCGATCAACCAGGCAACGCGCGAGATGAGCCAGCGATTCGACTTCAAGGACAGCAAGAGCTCAATCACCCTCAATCGCAAGGAACGCGAGATCGTTATCGTCGCCGACGATGACATGAAGCGCCGCAGCCTGCTGGAGATGTTGCATACACGGCTGGCCAAGCGCGGTGTCTCGGTTAAGGGTCTCGAATATGGCACCATCGAGCAGACGTTCTCCGGCACGCTGACGCAAAAGATCAAAGTTCAATCCGGCTTGTCGACCGACCAGTGCAAGGAGATCACCAAGATCATCAAGACCCTGCAGTTAAACGTTAAGACCACGATCCAGGATGCCCAGGTGCGTGTGGCCGGTCCCAAAAAGGACGATTTGCAGGCGGTCATGGCGGCCCTGCGCGATAAGGATCTCCCATTCCACCTCGGATTCGACAATTACCGGTAGCACGACGAATCAGGGCCGAGCAAGAGCCTCGGGGTACCCCAGGTCACCCGCGAAAAGCCATTGCCTCTCGATAGGCCTGGGCTTAGGTTCCCATGCAGTTCGTCTGCTGGTTCAATTGAGGTTAAAGCATTTTAGGAGGGTGAGACACCCAGGGAGGTTCTCATGACTGGCTTGCTCGACTTGTGGTTGCCGATCTTGCTGTCCGCAGTCTTCGTATTCATCGTCAGCTCCATACTTCACATGGCCACGCCATGGCACAAGGGAGATTTCGCCAAGATGCCCATGGAGGGGAAGTTGAGGGATGCGGTGCGACCGCTCGCGATACCACCGGGGGACTACATGGTCCCGTGCCCCGGGAGCATGCAAGAAATGAAATCTCCGGAATTCGCTGAGAAGTTGAAGTCCGGCCCGAACATGATACTCACCGTATTGCCGAACGGGCCGACGGGGATGGGGCAGTCGCTGGTTCTCTGGTTTCTCTACTCGGTCGTTATGGGTATCTTCGCGGCGTACATCGCGGGGCGGGCATTGCCAATGGGCGCCGAATACCTGCAGGTCTTCCGGTTTACCGGTGCGACAGCATTCATTGGATATTCGGCGGCTCTCTGGCAGATGTCGATCTGGTATCACCGGTCCTGTGTGACGACGATCAAGTTGACGGTGGATGGTTTGATTTTTGGCCTGGTCACTGCGGGTGTGTTTGGGTGGCTTTGGCCGCGCTGATACCAACCCAGTACTGAGATGCCAGTGGATGAGGGGCAGCGCCAGATACTGCCCCTTCACTCGATTTCTGCAAGCTCTCACGCCTGTTCGACCGGCTGACAGTCGGAGTTTACGACCTCGGCGATACGCTGATCGACCGATTCGAAGTACAGAAGTGACGCGCGGGTCCAAGTTCATGCAGGGGGAAGCGGCAACAAAGAATCTGGCGCATTGCGCACATTTCCCAGTGCCCAGATCGAGGGCGTCTTTTGCGTCCGAACTGGGACTATCAACACGAAGGGGCGCCGGTTGGCGCCGCTTGTGGTCAAACGGTATTTCACCAGTGAACTACCCTGCGCAGGGATCGACTGGATTCGGTCCGCCGCTGAACGCCGTTGCAATCAGGTAGATCACATCGAACACATCTGTTGCGCCATCGTTGTTCGCATCACCGCGCGTCTTGGGGCAGCCCGCATCCTGTGGATCAGTTTCACCGCTGAATGCAATACCGATGACACCGATCACGTCGAAAACATCAATCACGGCATCACCATTGATGTCTCCCTGATTCGGGCAAGCACATCCACTCACGACCGTAATGCGAATGGTTGCAGTGTTCGAGTTCGCCGACCCGTCGTTGGCCTGGTAGCGAATGGAATCCGCTCCCTGGTAGCTCAGTGCCGGCGTGTAGACGAATGCGCCACTGGCGGCATCAAATGAAGAGACGCTTCCATGAAACGGCCCGCTGGTGTGGGTAATCGTCCAGGCAACGTTGTCAACATCTGTCACCGGCATGGCGCCGAATGTGTGCGCAAGATTCACCGTGGTCGAGGCGCTGACATCCGCGGCGACCGGAGCGTCATTGGCCGCGGTCACTGTCAGGACAACGGTCCCAGGGGATGAATTGGCTGTCCCATCATTAACCCCAAATGTGAGTGTATCGGGTCCATTGTAGTTGGGATTGGGCGTGTAGTTGAACGCCCCGGTGCTGGAGTTGAAGCCACTGGTGTTGCCGTGGAACGGACCGGTCAGGATCGCATAGCCCAGCGTGCCGCCGTCGGGGTCGTACGCCTGAAGTTGCGCGCCCACCGGAGTGTCCTCCGGCGTGCTCACCGATGTGTCCCGCGCGATGGGAAGCGCGTTCACGTTGATCGTCACGGCTCCCGTATCGGCCAGTGTGCCGTCGGATGCGATGAAGTCCACGACGAAAGTCCCAAATTGCCCTCCGGCCGGATTGAATAGGAAATCCCCGGTGCCGTTGGCGTGAGGCGTAAAACTGGAATTCGCAGGAAGATTGACGGTCGACATCGCTGGGAAAGTCCCGTTGCAGTCCGTGGCGGAGACCAGCAGGTTCAGGGAGGCGCCTTCATTGATATTCTGAGTGGCAATGCCCGTCAGGACAGGCGAGGTGGGATTGGGTATGCCGAGCAAGCCGGTCGCCCCATCATTGCGGGTGGGACTGTTGGCGGCAACCGTGAAATCCGTCGAATTGTTTTTTGTAAGGAGCGAGAAGGTCAAACGGGTGAGTGACTGAAATCCGTCACAGGGCAACGGGGGTGCCGGCGATCCATAGCCGGTCATATTGCCGGTGTAGTTGCCGTAGGCGACTCCGTCGATGACACCATTGATATCATCATCGAATTCGATCCGACCGTTGTGCAACGGGACAGAGCCGTTGGGAATAATGAAGTCGGGGGCGAATCCCAGTGCCGTCGCCGCGCCCGATGTCGCCAGAAGAATCGTCTCGTTGTTGTCGAGTGCTGGAAATGTGGCAGTAAAATCTTTCACGAGCGTGAGGACGGTGCCGTCCGCGTTACGCGCGTTGACCCGCGCGAACTGCAACTGCGTCTGGAACGCGGAGAGCGCCTTCAATTCAATGAACTGCACTGTCCCGTCCGCGTTGCTGAAGACCTCGCTGACCTGGATGATGTGGAACGTCTCCGGGTCTGCCCACACAGTCCCCGCCGTCGCGCCGAGTACGACCGCAAGCAGTACTGTTGATGAAACCAGTTTCAGGTAACGCATTGTAAAGATCCTCCTGGCCGCCGGCTGGGCGGGTCTATGGTGTGACTGTGGCGCTGACCATTCCGTGAGCGCCGGGATTCCCATTCCGAATTCTGGACAGACAATCACTTCCCCCATACGGCCATGGACCGGATCTGAATTCACCGGCTGATGCGGGACTATTCCCGCCATCACTGCCGCTGGGCCGGTACGGTAACTCATCTGGCAATAGCGCCTTGCGCGCGTCTGTGACACGACGGATGGGCCGCCGCCGGACAATGCGATCATGACGGACAGCCCCGATTAAGGAGGAAAACACTCCTCTTTACCCTAGTACCTGCCTCGGATTGAGAATTGTTCCCGAAAAAGATGCCGGTCGTGGAACAAAGGATTCGGGTCAAGGCACCAGATGGCTGGAACTGGACGGGTTCGGAGACGTCGGTGGGCGACGGGAAGGCAAATTGGGGCGAAAAGACTCCTCATTTCCGGAACTTGGCCACTCCACCAGGGGTTTTGACATGTCAAAGGAGGCTTCATGAGAGGTATTCTAAAGAACCATTATGGCTTGATGTTTGGCGCGATCAGCATACTGGCAATCACAGTCCTCACCTTCAGCCAGGGATGCTCCAATTCGAAATCACCGACCGGGTCCAGCGGAAGCCAGGCGTTTACGCCGAAAGCGGTGCAGATCACGGTGGGTGACACCGTGAAATGGGTTGGGGTTTCCGGTTCACACACCGTGACTTCCGGTACCGGGGCTTCCGATCCCACGGTCGGGCAGTTGTTCGACCAGGTGCTTGGGGCCGGGCAGACCTTTTCGCACGTGTTCAGTGCCGCCGGGGTGGTTTCGTATTTCTGCCGTCCGCACGAAGCGATGGGAATGAAGGGCACGGTTACAATCTCTGCCGCCTCCGCTCCCAAGATTGTGCAGGTTGCGACCTCAGGGGCGTCCTTCAGTCCGGCAAATGTCTCCATTAATGTAGGCGATGCCGTGAAGTGGACCTCCTCCGGCTCCCACACAGTCACCTCCGGAACCGGAGCTGCAGATCCGAACGTGGGAGCGTTATTCGACGAAGGGCTGTCCGTGGGCCAGACCTTCCAATTCACCTTCACAGTGCCGGGTGTCTATCACTACTTCTGCCGTCCACATGAGTCCTCGGGCATGAAGGGGACGGTCACCGTGACCGCGGTCAAACCGAAGACCGTGGTGGTTAACGCGACATCGTGAGTTCGGTGATCTGCCGGATGCGGATCGAGTATAGAGGGACGCGTGCCACCGCGTCCCTTGCTCTTTGGGTGTGTTGTATGACTGTCCGGGCTGACGATTCAATCAGTCCACAACAGTAACCAAATCGAACCGCAGGTCGACGACGACAGTTTCCACCGGGAGACCGGCCGCCTCGCAGCGCTTCAGGATGGTGCTCATGGGAATCCAGGGGGCAAGCCGGATCTCCTCGAATGGGTACGTACCCTCTATCGTGATCAATTCTGCCGTCTGCAAAGCGTGTAGCAAAGACTGCATACTGTCCACTTCCAGTCCGCAGGCTTCATGGAGTTCCGGCATCGTGGCGACGCCGGGATCCTTGGAGAGCAGCGGGCCATGGCTGGCCTGGCGTGCGATCAGGCAAAGCAGCCTGCGGGAGGCCACGGGAAGCGATTCGACGCGCTGACGGAATCGCCGGATTGAATCACCCATCGGATTCAATCGAAGCGAACGTACTCGAATTCAATTGGCTGATTGTTGATGCCCCGGACGGGCGGTGCAATCCAGTTGGCGAATTGGCCGGGCGCGATCACACGCCCCATCAGCGATTCGATGAAGGCGTGATCGGCATCGCTCGGCAGCCACTCGGCTTTCCGGCGGATCCACTCGCTTTCGCTCATGACCCCACCGCTGGGCGATACGTGTCGTCCCGCGAAACTCCCGATGCGGCGATTGAATCCCGCGTGTGGCAGGGTGAGCCGGAATGGGAGCTCCAGCTTGGCTGGGATACGGTTCCATCGGTCCAGCCCCGCCTGCACTTCCACGATGTAATCGTCACGCAAGCGGGCGTTGAGCGCTGTCAGCGCGGGCACACTCTTCTCGACGATCTGGGTCCCTTGGACCTCGTGGACGGGATACGCATCGGAGATGAGTTTGTGGTCGTCCGTTCGTTTGGTCTCTTCGAATCGCCCCTTGAGACCGGTGGTGTAGTAGTTCGCGGCGTTGGACGACACCTCGGAGCCATAAAGATCGAGCGTCACACTGTAATGGAAATTGACGAACTTCTGGATCGTTTCAAGGTCAATCACGCCGTGCGCGCGTACCTGGGCCGGGTCGCTGATGCCGTGCTCGCGCATCACTTCGCAGGTTCTCTGGATGGTGCGCGCGACGCCCGATTCACCGACGAACATGTGATGGGCTTCCTCGGTCAGCATGAAGCGGCAGGTGCGCGACAGGGGGTCGAATGCTGATTCGGCAAGTGAGGCCAATTGGAATTTGCCATCCCGGTCGGTAAAGAAGGCGAACATGAAGAATGCCAGCCAGTGCCTCGTCTGCTCATTGAATGCGGTGAGGATGCGCGGATTGTTGGGATCCCCGGAACGGCGCGCCAGCAGCGCCTCGGCCTCTTCACGTCCATCGCGGCCGAAATAACGGTGCAGCAAATACACCATCGCCCAGAGATGGCGGCCCTCTTCGACATTCACTTGAAAGAGATTTCGCATGTCGTACAACGAGGGCGCCGTGGCGCTCAAGAGCCGCTGTTGTTCCACGGATGCCGGTTCGGTATCGCCCTGAGTGACAATGATGCGCCGGAGCGTCGACCGGTACTCGCCGGGAACCTCCTGCCAGGTGGGCTCGCCCTTGTGATCACCGAACGAGACCGCGCGGTCTTCGTCGCGGGGCGCGAGAAAAATGCCCCAGCGATAGTCCGGCATTCGGACATAGCCGAAATTGGCCCAGCCGTCTTTCTCCACGCTGATCGCGGTGCGCAGGTAGACTTGCAGTGCGGCGGTGTCCTGCGGACCCGTGTCGCCCCACCACTGGAGAAACTCTGGCTGCCAGCGTTCGAGGGCGCGCTGAAGTGTCTTGTCATTGCCGAGATCAACGTTATTGGGAATCGTCTGCGAGTAGTCGATCATGAGGACGTCGCTTTCCTGAGTTCAGACCCGCTGATTGTCAAACTTGGCGCGGGTGCCGGTACCATACACTGTTAGCGCTCCCGTCGGGCCAACGGCATTGGGCCGAATGAAGATCCAGTTCTGCCAGGCGGAGAGGCGCGCGAAGATGCGCGATTCCATCGTCTCATGGCCGCCGAACCGCAAATTCGCTTCGAGGCCCGTCAGCGCGTCGGGAGACAGCGATGTGCGGCCCTCGATGGCCTGCCGCAGTTCATCGGCCCAATCCAAATCGTCGGGAGCAAATGTCACGAGGCCGAGATCTGATGCAACCCGTGCCGTAAGTGGAATCCCAATCTTGCTGCGCAAGAGCTGCAGGGATTCTGAGGATTGATAAAACCGCGCTTCCAGGCGGCTGAGGCGGTTCACCATGGGCATGGCGCCAAAGTTGGCTTCGGACAATGTCAATGTAGGACCGCCGTCACCCACCGGCACATCGAGCATGTATACACGATCGGACGCGAGTGCCAATTCGAGAAGTGATCCGGCGAAACAGGAACCTGGTTCGACGATCGTGTACATCGAACGTGACGAGACGTCAAGGCGGGCAAACGTGCGCCGCATCATGCCGAGCACTTCGCGCACGAACCAGTGGTCGCGATGTTTCAGAACCAGATTGTCGATGGCCACGACGGTATCGGGGTTGCCGCTCGTTTTCCAGAGCCACAGGCCCAGATCGAGTTCGTTGGTTCGCAAACTCAGGATCGCGTCATCCAGTTCACGGCTCATTTGCAGCGGCCACCAGTTGGCGCCGGCCGCGATGATCTGCTCAAGAGTTGATTCTGTCACCTGCGCCGGGGGGCGTATGGTAAAAGTGGCGACCCGGGCGGAGCGGTCGATGCGCACGTCGACGTATTGGTAGTGGCAGCCGTCAGCGTCGATGATTCGTTGCAGGGGCGTCAGTGCGATGCCCGCGGCTTGGACCGACCGTCCATGCGCTGCCAACTCTGTGGCCCGTTTCCGGATCGATTCATTGAACTGCTGCGGTTTCACGATTTCGTCGACCAGTTTCCAATCCTTGGCGCGCTGGCCCTGTATGCCATCCGGAACCGTGCAGAAGAAATCAGCATGATCCCGGCGGACTTTGCGTTTGTCAGTCAACCGGGTTAAACCGCCGGTGCCGGGCAAGACGCCAAGGAGGGGGACCTCAGGCAGGCTGACCGCGGAAGATCGGTCATCCACCAGGACGATCTCATCGCAGGCCAGCGCCAGTTCATAGCCGCCGCCCGCGGTGCTGCCGTTGCAGGCGGCGATGGATTTCAGGCCCGAGTGTTCACTGGAGTCCTCGATCCCATTGCGTGTCTCATTGGTAAACTTGCAGAAGTTCACTTTCCACGCATGGGTGGACAGGCCGAGCATGTAGATATTGGCGCCCGAACAAAACACCCGATTCTTGGCGGAAGCGAGGACCACACAGCCGACCTCGGGGTGCTCGAACCGGATGCGCTGCAAGGCATCCTGCAATTCAATATCAACACCGAGATCGTAGGAATTCAGTTTCAACTTGTATCCTGGCTGGATGCCGCCCTCCTCCTGAACGTCCATGGCCAGGGTGGCCACCGGGCCGTCATAGGAGACGCGCCAGTGTTTGTAGCGCGATGGATCGGTTTGGTAGTCGACAGTCACGGCGATAGAGTAGTTTTTTGGTCGCCTTTAGTCAAGTTCCGGTTTCATGTTTGCCGTTTCCGTTGCATTATACTCCCGGCGGGAGGAATTGCAAAATGGAAGCAATCGTTCTGAAAAGCTTCGTGGGCGGCAAATGGGTGGCTGGGTCGGACCGGGGAACGGCACTGGGCAATCCTTCGGACGGCGCAACTGTCGCGTGGTCCAGCTCGAAGGGGGTCAATCTGGCCGCGGCGCTGGACTATTCGCGGCGTGTCGGTGGCCCCAATCTGCGGAAGATGACGTACGCGTCGCGTGCGGCGCTTCTGGGGCGGATTGCCGAAACGCTGGCCGCGCACCGTGAGCGGTGGAGTGAAATCTCACGGATCAACTCGGGGTGTACGAAGTCGGATGCCGCGCTCGACGTGGATGGGTCGATTGGGACGTTGAAATACTTTGCACGGCTTGGGGCCAGGCTGGGGGAGACATCGCTACTGGCCGACGATCAGCCGGCGCAACTCACCCGCGCACAGAATTTCCAGGGCTGCCACGTGGGGGTTCCGCTCCATGGTGTGGCGATTCTCATCAATGCGTTCAATTTCCCGGCATGGGGTCTTTGGGAGAAGGCCGCTATCAGTCTCATGGCGGGAGTGCCGGTATTCGCCAAGCCGGCGACGGCGACCGCCTGGCTGGCGCAGGAGATGGTCGAATCGCTGATCTCCGCAAACGTACTACCCGAAGGCAGCTTGTCCGTATTGTGCGGTTCTCCGGGAGACCTTCTTGAACATGTCTGTTTTGGCGACGTGGTGTCATTCACCGGGTCGGCGTCAACTGGTGCGATGGTACGCTGGCATGATCGGGTCCGTGCCCAGGGGATTCGCGTGAATGTCGAGGCGGACAGCTTGAATTCTGCGATCCTGGGACCGGACGGGGCACCGGGGACGCCGGCATTCCAGTTCTTTGTGCGCGAGGTCGTTCGGGAGATGACGATCAAAGCGGGTCAGAAGTGCACCGCGATTCGCCGAATTCTGGCGCCGGCCGATCGCGTGGGCGCCGTGACCGAAGCCATTGCGGCGGAATTGGCCAAAGTCGTGGTGGGCGATCCCGCCAATCCTGAGGTGACGATGGGCCCAGTCGTCAACGAATCTCAACGAGCGGGTGTGGAAGCGGGGATAACCACACTGTCAGGCGAGGCCGAGATCGTCTTCAATCCGAAGGCGCCCTCAGGTGGAGCGTTTGTCTCACCTACGTTGCTGAAACTGCGTCCGGAATCTGAAGGCCGAGTGGTGAATGAAGTCGAAGTGTTCGGCCCGGTAAGCACCGTGATACCGTATCGAAACAGTGAAGAGGCATTCGAGATCGCGCGGCGCGGCGGCGGGTCGTTGGCGGCGTCGGTGTATAGCGCTGACCCGGACTATCTGGCCGGCGCGGCCGCGGCACTCGGTTCCAGCACGGGAAGAGTCTTGCTGGTTGATCCGACAATCGGGGATTTGCATCCGGGGCACGGCGTCGTGCTTCCGTCGCTCACACACGGCGGACCCGGACGGGCTGGTGGAGGCGAAGAGCTGGGTGGGCTCAACGGATTGTGGTTCTATCATCAAAAAGTCGCTTTACAGGGATCCGATACCACGCTCAAACAAGTGCTCACTCGTGCCGGGAATCCGCGCTAGGGCGGGCCTCACCGCCCTCGGGACCGTAGAACATCACCCATACAGTCAAATCCCCGGTGAATTCCTCGAAGCGATGCACCCCCTCGCGGCTAACGGTGGTGCGGAACAACCTGCACACGGCGGACCGACCTCACAGGAATCGGACCGTGCAGAGCGACAAAGGCAACAGCAACCGCGTACACGACCAGGTCCCAGCGATACTCGGCTTGCACCGTATGGAGGGCAAACGCAGCCAGCAGTGTAACGACCAATCCGATGGCGCCGGCACGCTGCGTGCGCGGGATGAGGAAGAGTGCGGCGGAAATCGCCTCGACTCCTGCCAGAACAAAGACGTGATGACTGTCGGGGGTGGAGCCGCTGGCCCAGTGGAGGACGGTGTTCAGGCTGAGAATCAGAAGCAACGCGCCCAAACTCCACCACAGCAAGGCGAATGCGCGAACGGTGGCGATGGATGGCAATTGGGCCTCCCAGATCTCCGGTTAGGATGTGACACATCGATCCATGATTTCGACCGTGGCCCATGCGAGGGCCACGCAGATTGCTGAATCTTTTTACCCGAATTCGCCGATGCGGTTCGCATCCATCTGAGCACCACAGGCGATACACGCCAGAAATGCCGCCAAGATATCGCTGGCCCACCTCTTCCCCGATCAATTGATTCGGTTCACGGCCCTGCCACCCGGCAGGCGAGTTGTGCGGACGGCAAAGACGATGAACATTCTGATGCTCCTCTCCCAGCACGCGCTCACCGGCGCCGAAGTTTATGCGGTGACAGTGGCTGAGGAGTTGATTCGGCGCGGGCACCGGGTGTGGATTGTTTCCGACACGCTGACGGCAGCGACCAGAGCCACCTTCGTTCAAGCGCCCGTTCGCCGCAAGAGTTTGTTCGCTCGTGCTCGTCTGATTTTGTGGCTGCGCCGATTCGTGAAGCAGAATCGGATTCAAGTCATTCACAGTCATTCGCGGGCCTCGGCATGGGTTGGCCAGTTGGCGGCCCGATTGTGCCGGATTCCCCACGTGGTGACCGTACATGGTAGGCAGCATCTTCACATTTCGCGCCGCTTCATTCCCGCCATGGGTGATGCGACCATTGCGGTGTGCGAAGTGCTCAAGACACATCTTGAGAGTGATCTGCAAGTCGATTCGAACCGCGTGGAATTGATCAGGAATCCGGTTCATATCGAGGCGGGCCCCGTATCGACAGTTTCAAATCCTGCCCACCCCACGATTTCACTCATCGGACGGCTGGATGGGCCGAAGGGCGATGTCGCGTTCAATCTATTGAAGCGGATCATACAGGACGCTTCTATCAAGGCCGAAATCAACGTAATCGGAGGCACAACCATACCCGATCGCTTCCAGCAATTCGCCGACCGCGTGCGTTTCATAGGCCAGGTGCCTGGAATTGCCGAGTGGGTGCTGAAATCCGATGTCGTCATCGGTGCCGGACGCGTCGCGGTCGAAGCAATTCTATTGGGCCGCCCGGTTGTTGCTGTGGGTGAAGGATGCGCGTTGGGGCTGTTAACTTACGGGAATCTGGCCGAAGCCCTGGCGACCAATTTTGGCGATGTCAGCGAGGGTCCACGCTTCGAGTGGAATCAGATCGTAGCGGATATCGAGGCGGGACTAACTGAGCGGCGCGTTGAAGAGCAGGTGGCGAATGAGGTTCGGCGGGAGTATGACCGGGAGCGAATCGTCGGTCGTCTTGAGCAACTCTACCAGCACGTGCTGGTGATGAAGCGCCGGTATGAGATCCCGGTACTCTGTTATCATCGTGTGATTGCCGACAGTGACACGCGGCGCGGGCATGGCATCTGGGTGACCGCATCGCAGTTCGATGCGCACTTGTCGTATCTGAAACGCGCGGGATTCCACCCGATCACGTTTGCCCAGCTCAACTCCGTCAACCGTCTGGATCAGAGGGAGCGATATATCATCCTGACCTTTGATGATGGGTATGCCGACAACTACGAAATCGCGTTGCCACTGCTGCGAAAACACGGCTTTATGGCGGTGATATTCCCAGTGCTCGGACACAAGGATAATGCCTGGGATACAGCTCGGGACTCCGGTCAGCCACGGCTTCCGCTATTGAATAGAGAGCAGATTCAAGAAATGGCAGCTTTGGGAATCGAGTTCGGCTCGCACGCGATGACCCATCGTCCACTGCCATCGCTGACGGCCGCCGAAATCGTGGACGAGATGGCACAATCAAGGGCAGAGCTGAAACGAATTATCGGACAAGAGGTGGACGTCATCGCCTATCCCTACGGTGAGTACAACGATAAGGTGAAACAGGCAGCAGCCCAATCCGGATTCAAGTACGGCGTCACAACCGATCACGGGCCGATCGCAATCTCGGACGACTTTTTCGCCATCCGGCGCATCATTGTCTTCCCCAACACAACGACCTACCGTCTGGCCAGAAAAGTGCGGGGTGATTACGCCTTCCGGCAGACCGCCAGAGAATCGGCGTTCTCTCGGCGCGCGACGCCGGAGCGGAACTCCAAATGAGCAGGGCGCAAGTCCCACTTTCACGGTAGCGCTGCCGGTTGCGAAGGGTGTGGACTCCTTGAGGAAGTCGCGAGCCCACTTGATGCAGTTCTCATCCTCGGCGGAGGTTTCCCAGCGGTCGTGCACATTGAGAAACTTGAGCGCTATGGGCGACAATCACCAATCGGGAGACACCGCTGCCGGCGTCCATGACCATTGGCGATGACCCGGACACGGTCCGGACTCTTGCGTCTGGGTATTCCATCATTGCCGATGCCGGTGATGATGGCGATGAGATTCCCCGCCGGTTCGCACTCATGCAGAATTTCCCCAACCCCTTCAATCCAACCACGACGATTGGCTTCTCCGTCCCGTTCGAGCAGCACATCACCATCGCTATTCTGAATTTGCTTGGACAACGGGTCACGACGCTCGTGTACGGCGTGCGGTCTGGCGGGGTCTCCTGGGCCGAGTGGGATGGCCGTGATTTCAATGGAAAGAACGCCCCGTCGGGGCTCTACCTTTATCGATTTCGCGCCGGGGCGTTCTCGCTGACGAGGAAATTGGTGCTATCAGGGTAGACGACCGGGTGCCGTCACTCCTGTTCCTTGACGACCACGATCGTGCACTTGGTCACCAGCGCCGCCATGGCGCCGAGGGCCGCCAGCACCGGGAGGAGGAGTGCTCCTACGGTAGCAACCGTGACCGGGATTTCCAGCAGTTGATCACCCTTTTCATTCTTGATGATGATCCGCCGGACATTGGCCTCGTGGACCAGTTTCCGCACCGTCTCCACGACTTGCTGGCCGGAGACTTTGATTTCTTCTTCGAAGACCTTCGGATCCGCCATTTCTACTCCTCCCGAAATACACAACCTCGCATTCTGATCTACTGGTACGCAATTGGCACTTGGTTGTTCCGCCAGGCTCGCCCGGCGTGCCTGACTCGCAGGGCATGTGAGATTTGGCAGTCACTCTATTCATTGAGAGGAGTGAAGCTCATTGTGCTCTTCCGCCAGCAGGCTAAAGATCAGATCATCGAATAGGACGCCGTTCAGTTCGTGATGCTGCCGGAGGCGGCCATCAAGCTGGAAGCCGCATCGATTCAGAAGCGCGATCGACGCCGCGTTGAACTCCGCCGTCTGGGCGTAGACCTTATTGAGCTTCTTCTCATTGAACAGGTGTTTGAGAAGCAGCCCAAGTGCTTCGGCGGCAAACCCATGGCCACGTTCGTCCGGGTCCAGGATGTACCCGATCTCGGCGGAGCGATTGCGCACATTCAGGTCAAAATACCGGATCCGGCCAAGAAGCCGGTCATCGGCAATCCGGCGAATCGCGTAGTCGCGGCCGGTATCCTCCTGCTTCCGCTCCCGGAACTTCTGGAGCGCTTCCGCGTCGGTCTTCAATGCCAACGGCCGGCAGGTTTGGGTCTCCGGGGCCGAGGCCAAAAACCACTTCCTGATCACCAGGAAATCAGCCTCGGTGATTTCATCCAAGCGCACGCGGTCCGGTATGGAGGGGTCGATGTCACGCATAGGCTGGCAGGGAACGATACCATCATGCCAGGCCCGTTTCAAGCGACGGCGGTCGGTTAACACGGGTCGTACGCGAAATTGCTGGCTCTGTAGGCAACCATCCCTGATTCTGCCGATACAAGAGGAGTGGACGTTGGCCGGGTTCCAGGTTTGGCCATGGCCGCTCCAAACTTTGGGTTGTTGGAGTGGGTGGTTACCGTCCAATGGGAAAAAGGGAGATGACAATGCAGATCGGAATGGTCGGACTGGGCCGCATGGGCGGCAATATGGTGCGCCGGTTGATGAAGGGCGGCCACACCTGTGTGGTTCACACGCGCAATGCCGCCACGGTCGCGGAATTCGCCAAGGAGGGCGCGGTTGGCGCCGCCTCGGTTGAGGAACTCATCGGAAAACTCAAGCCACCCCGAGTGGCCTGGGTCATGGTTCCGGCGGGCGACCCCACCGAGCAGATGGTGATGAAGCTGGCAGGGTTGATGCGGCCGGGAGACATCATCATCGACGGCGGGAATTCGAACTTCAAGGACGATGTCCGGCGGGCTCAGGCACTGCAGCCGAAGGGACTCCGATACCTCGACGTCGGCACCAGCGGCGGTATCTGGGGATTGGAGCGTGGGTACTGCCTGATGATCGGCGGCGACAAGGATGCCGTGCGACACCTCGAGCCAATCTTCCGCACTCTTGCGCCTGGCCGGGGAACGATCGGGCGGACGCCCGGACGAGAATCACATCCCGGAACTGCAGAGGATGGATTCCTCCACTGCGGGCCGGTGGGAGCCGGACATTTCGTGAAGATGGTCCACAATGGGATTGAGTACGGAATGATGCACGCGCTCGCGGAGGGATTCGATGTTCTCCGCAACGCCGGAACCACGGCGCGGCCACCGGAACAGCGTTACGATCTGCCGCTGGCCGACATCTCGGAGTTGTGGCGGCGGGGAAGTGTTCTGAGTTCGTGGCTGCTCGATTTGACCGCGAGTGCCTTGATCGAAGACCCGGCGCTTGGAAAGTTCACGGGCGCCGTTGAGGACTCCGGCGAAGGACGCTGGACGGTGATGACGGCAATCGAGGAAGCAGTCCCGGCGGATGTCATCTCAGCGGCGTTGTACGCGCGTTTCCGCTCGCGCCAGGAACACACCTTCGCGGAGAAAGTTCTGAGTGCGATGCGGTACAAGTTCGGCGGTCACGTGGAGCCAAAGGCGGGAGCGTAACAGAGCGTGTGCGGGATTGGTGTCAGATTGAACAGGTCTGGATTGACAGTGAGAGGTTCCTGAGAGGGCGAGGCTCCCGCCGAGCCTCTTTGCCGCGCAGCATCGAGGCTCGGTAGAAGCCTCCCCCTCCCACGCCTCCCTCTCGTTCGATGAGGATTCGATGGTTATGTCGGCCACAGGGTCAATCGTTCGCGAATTTGCCGACCTGGATGCGTTGAGTTCGGCGGCGGCGGACGAGTTTCGCCTTATCGCCATCGCGTCGGTCACCGCGCGCGACTGTTGTCGTATCGTGCTGCCTGGTGGAAATACGCCACGTCGGCTCTTCGAAATGCTGGCCACTCCGACTTACCGGAACTCTGTGCCTTGGGATCGGCTCGAATTCTACTGGGGTGATGAGCGCATGCTGCCTCCCGACGATCCAGAATCGAATTTCCGGATGGCAAACGAGACACTCCTCGCAAAAGTTCCACTGCACCCATCGGCTGTTCATCGTGTGCACACCGAAGGCGGATCGCCTGAGAAAGTCGCCCGTGCATACGCGATGGAATTATCTCAATCGCTCGCCACACCCATGGGGAATCAGCCTCCGGTCTTTGACCTGATCCTTTTGGGCATAGGAGGTGACGGGCATACGGCATCGTTATTCCCGTATTCCCCGGCTCTCGGAGATGTTGGGCGTTGGGTCGTACCAAGCCGCGCACCCAAGCCGCCATACGAACGGATCACGCTGACAGCAGACGTCATCAATGCCGCGCGGGAAGTCATTTTCCTGGTGTCCGGGGCTGACAAGGCGGAGGTTCTGGCGCAAGTTCTCGAAGGACCGGCAGACTCGAAATGTCTGCCCGCACAGCTCATTGCACCTTCGCACGGCCGGTTGTGTTGGTTTGTGGATTCGGCGGCCGCGACGAAACTCACACACGCTGGACAGCAGGGGAGGTTTCGCGTATGATCACTGAGTCGACCAGGTTCCAGACGGTCACGACAAGTGAGCGTGTCGTTAAATACCGCATTCCCGAGGATGAGGACATGACACAGGATGGCATCACCAGTCAGGTCGCGACCAGCGAAATCCCCGGCGGGCCGATTCTGGCCGAGCCGACCGCCGATCCCTGCGTGCTGGTGATTTTCGGAATCACCGGCGATCTGGCGAAGCGCAAGCTGATCCCGGCCCTCTACAATCTGATGGTCGGCGGCTCCCTGCCCCAGCGATTCGCGGTCGTGGGTGTCGGGCGGACCGAGATGAGCACGGCACAATTGCGTGAGCGGCTTGGCGAACAGACCGGCAAGTTCTCACCTCAGCCACTCGATTCGGCGATCTGGAACAAGTTCGCGGCGAATCTCGAGTATGTCTGCGGGAGTTTCGACGATCCAGCCACATACGCGGAATTGCGCGCGCGGCTCTCGCAGGTTGATGCCACCGTCGGGACCGCCGGGAACAGGATCTACTACCTGTCGACGCCGGCGGCCACATTTCCGGTTATACTCGAGAATCTCCATGCGAACGAGCTGCTCCCCCGCGGACATCGGCACCAGACTCAACCCTGGGCGCAGGTCATCATTGAAAAGCCATTTGGCCGTGATCTCGAATCCGCCCGCGAGTTGAATCGCCTGGTCCGGCGGTACATTGCTGAGGATCAGACCTACCGCATCGATCATTATCTTGGCAAGGAGACAGTCCAGAATATTCTGGTCTTCCGCTTCGGGAATTCCATCTTCGAGCCATTCTGGAATCGCAAGTATATCGACTATGTCGAGATCACAGCGGCCGAGACGATCGGTCTGCAGGGGCGCGGCCGGTTCTACGACCAGACCGGGGTCATCCGCGACGTGGTGCAGAATCATTTGCTCCAGGTACTGGCCCTGTGCGCCGTGGAGCCGCCAGTGTCGTTTACTGCCAATGATATTCGCGACCAGAAGGTCCAGGTGTTGAAGTCTCTGCGGCCAATCACCAGTACGGAGATTGCCGATCAGGTCGTCACGGGTCAATACCGCGGATACCGTGATGAACCCGGCGTCGCCAAGGATTCCCGCACGCCGACGTATGTTGCCATGAAAGTGCTAATCGACAACTGGCGCTGGCAGGGCGTGCCGTTTTATCTCAGAGCCGGGAAGAATCTCGGCGGTCGATGCACCGAGGTGGCCATTCACTTCCAGCCGATTCCGCTCAGCCTCTTCCCGCAGGGGAACACCTGCCAGATTCTGGAACGGAATATCCTGACGTTGCGGATCCAGCCGGAGGAAGGCATTTCGCTGCGCTTTGTGGCCAAAGTGCCCGGCGAGCACTTGTCGGTGGGCAACGTATCGATGAACATGAATTACTCGTCTGCCTTTGGTAAGCCACTCTCCGAGGCGTATGAGCGGCTGCTCCTGGATTGTATGCGTGGCGATGCCACACTCTTCGAACGCCGCGATGGCGTCGAGCAGGCCTGGCAATTCGTCACTCCGATGCTGGAAGCGCTGGAGGGAGATACGACGTCACCGGTCAACTACTATGACCCCGGAACTGCCGGACCTGCGGAGGCCGACAAACTGCTGGCGCGCGACGGACGCCACTGGAATCCGTTATCCTAGCGGAATAGGCCGACTGACGGGAACCGGCTTACGTGCGTTCGAAGTGCGGCAAGTCGTCGGGAATCGGAATCGAGATCTCCACAACCCCGGCGAACTTTCCATTCTGATACCACGGCATCTGGTGAATCATCTTCCGCTGGCCATCCTTGCGGATTGTGTAGTGATTCGGCTGCCGTGTCTCGTACAACTGCGCTGTCTTAAAACGTGATTCCCCTGGGTGGCATTCAAGAACGTCTTTGCCGATGAGTGCTGCGCCGCCGTCAGCGGCGAAGGTCGCAACCGACCGCTGGTTCATTTCACGGATGATCCCGCCGGCATCCGTGACGGTGATTGCGGCCGGGAATTCGCTGACCCAACTGAAGTCCGTGTATTCAGGCATGTGAATTCACTTCCTTTTCCTGCCTTGTGGTTCGGCAAAAGCGCAGCGGCCGGCCCCCGAAGGGACCAGCCGCCGGTTCCGAGTTTTCCCCTCTCAGAATTAATCTATGCTTCGCCCGCCAAGATACTTGGCGAGGAATTTCTCTGATTTCGCATAGAAGTCAAGCCGGTTTTCGGGTCGCGCGAATCCGTGGCCTTCGTCCGGATAAACAACATACTCGACATACTGCTCATTGCCTTTGAGCGCGGCCACGATCTGCTCGGACTCCGCCTGCTTGACGCGGGGGTCATTGGCGCCCTGCCCGATCAGCATCGGGATCTTGATCTTGCTGGCGGAGAACAGGGGAGAGCGCTCCTTCAACATCACAGAGTCCGCGGCGGGATCGCCAACGCGCGTGTGGAATACCTTGAGAAGCGGCTCCCAGTACGGTGGCACGGACGCGATCAGGGTCATGATGTTGGATGGCCCCACAATGTCCACGCCGCAGGCGTACAGGTCGGGCGTGAAGGCGGCGCCGGCCAGGGTCGCGTACCCGCCGTATGACCCGCCGTAGATGGCGACTTTCTTGGGATCGGCATACCCTTTGGCGACCGCCCACTTGACGGCGTCGGTCAGGTCATCTTGCATCTTGCGGCCCCACTCCTTATCACCGGCGTGGAGGAACTTCTTGCCGAATCCGGTGGAGCCGCGGAAGTTTACTTGCAAAACCGCGTATCCCCGATTGGCCATCCACTGTACTTCCGGATTGAAGCCCCACACGTCACGAGCCCACGGGCCGCCGTGAACGTTGAGAATCATCGGAAGGTTTTTCGCCTCGACACCCGCTGGAAGAGTCAGGTAACAGGGCAGGGTCAGGTTGTCGCGGCTCGTGATCTCCACGAACTTCATCGGCGACAGCGTGAACTGCTCGAGTTTGGGCTGAACCGAGAAGAGCGGCGTTCCCTTCTTCGTGTCTCGATTGTAAGCAAAGTACTGCGTCGGCTTCGCATCAGATACGGCAGTCACCAGCCAGTTCTTGTCGGCGAGGTCGCGGCTGACGATGGAATATTCACCGGGGGCGAAGCTCGCGATTGCCTGCATGTCCCCTTCAATGGCCGGATCGATCACTTTCCAGCGTTCGCGATCATAATTGAACAGGACGGCTTCCACCTGGTGTTTGGTGGGATGAAGCATTACATCGCTGATGTCCACTTTGGGATCCGACGCGATGGTCTTTTCCTCGGCGGTCTTAAGATCGATGACTTTCAAACAGGTCACATCCGATCCACGGGAATCGCCGACATACATTCCCTTGCCATCCGGCGTATAGCCGAACGGCTGGCCCTCGTCTTCGGGACCCCAATGGATGAGCGTCTTGAACGAATCGGCCGCAGTCTCGCGGTACAGCAGATCGAACCCGCCGTCCGGCGCTGCGGCGTACGCGCCGCGGACGTTGTAATCGAAGTCCGGAACCCAGCCGACGATGTTGCCGTTGTTCTCTCCGACCAGTTTCGGATCGCCGGTGGTCAGATCGAGACGGTACAGATCCATGGCGCGGGGGTCGCGCTTGTTCATCTGCACGAGGATTTCATTGGGAAGTCCGGGCTCCACGGCGACGATCTGCGCCTGGATGTTCTCGAACGGTGTGAGATCCTTCACGCCGCCCTTGTCGAGGTCGACGGCGTAAACATGCCAATTCTCATTGCCTCCCTGATCCTGGAGATAGAGAATGTGCTTGTTGTCCATGGCCCAGGAGTGGATCCGAATGCCGCGGAGTTTGTCGTCGGTGACGACCTTGTCATCATTCTTCCCAATCGTCTTAACCCAGACGTTGAGTACGCCGTCTTTTGGGGCGAGGTAAGACATCCGGAGTCCGTCAGGAGAAATTCTTCCCTGCGCCCGTTCGGGATTGCCAAACAGCAAGTCACGGGGAATCAAGGTTGGCGCCGCCGCAAAGCTGTTTGCCGCCCAGCCCATCGCTATTCCCACTGCCAACATTACCACCCCCCGTTTCGTTCGAGTCAGTCCGGTCTTGCTCACTCTACTCCTCCCATCTTTGAAGAACACCACGCCCCTCTCATCACAGGTTTGACGAAAGTCCGGCGATATGGTTGCGCCATACCGCAACGCACCCGCCAACGCGATGCGCGCGAGTGATCGCGCGCCCAATGGTATAGGCGTGGCACGGGCGGGACAAGATCAATTGTCGGGCGGCAAAGAATTTGCCAACCGATGAACCGTGCTCAGCCGCTTCGCGCAAAAAACGAGACGGGCCACGTGCGAAGAAACGTGGCCCGAACGATTCGCAGACTGCCGAAACGACAGGTGATCTATCTTTTCAGTACAATCGTAAACGTGTGCGAGAATCCGCCATCCCCCTCGACACGGCAGAAGTAAACTCCCTCAGCGGCGGTCTTGCCGTGGCTCTTTCCATCCCATTGAATCTGGGCACCCGGCGCGAATCTCCCCAAGTCCTGCACCTTTTGGCCGGTCAGGTCATAGATGACGACGTTCACATTGATGCTCTGGCCAATCGTCATCGTGGCCGATTCTTTGTCGGGATTGAACGGGTTGGGGGAAACTCCCATCTCCAGCCGGGGATTGACGGTCAATGTCGCCGGAATGTGGAAGGATCCCTTGACCGGATCCGTGGTGGAGATCTCCACGCTGTCGACATACGTGCCCACGGCTTTGCCGGTGATGGAGGGAATCACGGACACTGAGAGCGAGGTGCCGCTCGATATCGAGCCCGAGGACGGCGTCACGGATGCCCATTCGGGGTGATGAGTGACGTTGATGTCGACGGAAACGTCGGTTCCATTCGTGATCGCCAAGTCTGATGCGACAGGATTGGAGCCGCCGACGGTGCCGGTGAATGATAGCGATGTTGGAAACACTGTCAGAGCGGCGCCGCCATAGAGCCGCCGCGCACGGGCGGCTGAAGTCAGGAGCCCGCTCCGGGTCGTATCGCCGATAATCGCGAAGGCGATACTAATTGATTCGCCCATCGGGATTGACAATGGACCGGTCGCGATCAGATGGGAGCCATCGCCGGCATTTTGCGGGCCATTCAAATCGGTCCCTCCCGACATGGCCAGCCACTTCTCGGAATTGGAGAACCCGTCGTAAACCTCCGGATTGTTGTCGAAGTAGCGGTACGCGGTTGTTCGAGGTGCCGTGAGCGCCACTACTCCGCGGAAGCGTTTGCTGTCACGTTCATTCATCCACCCCACGCCGGAGGTCGGATCGTATCCGCCGCTGTCGCTGTGGGCCTGCATGGTGTCGGTGGGAGACCAGGGAAAGTCCCAATCGAAATACAAACCGGCGCGCAGTCCGCTGATCGGCGCGCCGGAACGATTGTGGATGGTGTACTCGAGAATCAGGTTGTTGGCATCCTCCGGGGTACTGTCGACAAACGACTTTTGCTCAATCAACAGACCGAGCGGATGTTCGGCGAGGGCGTCGGTAAAGCTGGCATGAGCTTCTTCGGTGTGCTGGGGGCTGGGCCTCTGAACGTACATCCGTCCGCCCGGATCGGTCTGAAAATCATCGTCGGGGAATCCCATGGCATTGCGAGCATTGTCCGAGATATGGTTCGGATCGGTGCCAACGAGGAATGCACCCTCGAAAATACTCTGCATGGGATCGTCACCGAACAGATACCCCTGCCCGCCGGCGCGTGGGGCCAGCGCCGTCGCTTCAAGCCCGAACGTGCCACGCGACGAGACCGTCATCCGGAAGTTGCCGGCCGAGTGAGTGTACAATTCTTCGGTCTGTGCGGGTCCAACCTGGATCGCGCCACGCACGGTCTTGGAATATCCGCCGCTTCCGGCGATTTGGAACCGAACAGGGAGCCGCTCGCCGGGGATTGTGCCGGCCGCGACTGAGAATTCGAATCGATTAGCGTAGTTCCCCGAAGTGTCACCGATGACGCCGAAATCTCCGAAAGATGCGCTGGCGCTGGTGACCGTCAGGCGCGGGTCTTCGGCAACCAGCGTCACGGTGACGTTGGATACCGCCGGTCCCTGGGATCGAAGCACGATGACCATCGAAGACGTGTCGCCGGGTGCCGGGAGATTGTACAAATCGCGCTTGATATGAAGCGATGGTTGCGTATTCGCGGGCATCAGCCGCATTGCTCCCATGATGTCAAGCAAGCCATGACCCCAGTCATTATCCGGGCCAGGTGGCAATGGACCCAGGTAGCGCGCTCCGTGAAGCAACGCCCATTTGATGGTGTCAACAGTGGCGTTCGGATTGTACTCGCGCAGCAGCGCCACCGCTCCCGAGACATGCGGAACTGAGAACGATGTCCCCCGGGTCTGGTTTGTAAATCCCCCAAAGAGATCGCCGGGAGCACGCGGATTGGTGGTTCGGATGAGAAACCCGGGTGCCACGATCTCCGGCTTAATCGTCAGCGTGTCGCAGGTTGATGGGCCACGCGAGGACAGTGCATCGATTGTGATCGGCTGGCCGTCAAAGGCCGCGTTCACCATCCCCACTGAAAAGGCGTTGGTCTCGCTGGTGATTCGATTCGCGGGATTGCGGATTGATGCGACATGTGGCCCTTCGTTGCCGGCGGCAAATAACATCACAGCACCGGCGGCCTCGACATTGTCGATCGCATTCCAGAAGGCATCGGTACAGGACGCGGTGGAGTCATAGCCGCCTCGGGCATCCAATAAGGGCAGGCCCCAGGAGTTATTGACAACGTCGGGGACATCTTCCTCGGTGTTCGGATCCCCGTCGGGATCGGCTGACCACTGTATGGCCTCAATGATGCTGGTGCCCACGATGTCAATGGCTGCCGCGGAGATCCATTGCGCGTCAAAACAGACACCCAGAGTGTCCATCGAAATGATAGAATCCTTCGCAATCATGATTCCCATCACGTTTGTTCCGTGTGTCGGAATGCTCCCGGGAAACGTCCTGGGAACCGTATCGGCTGTCTGCGGATTAAACCAGCTTTCCTTGACTGAATAGCCATTGTGCCCGCGCCACTTGGGGGATAATAGAAAGTGCCGCCCGTCGACTCCGGCGTCGATGCTGGCAACCAAACGCCCGGCACCCGTGTACCCCAGTTTCCACGATGAATCTGCTTTGATGGCACGAAGTCCGGGCTGGGCAGCGCCGGTCACTTCTGCCGGGGCAGCTCCAATTGGGACGGGAACCGGTTCAACCCAGCTCACCGCCGGCATGGCGATGATCTCTTCGACGTCGGCGCGGTTGGCCATTTCGGAGATGGCGGTGGGTGTCAGGCTCGCCGTGATGATGTTGTCGATCCAGAAGTTTCGGACATCCGAGACGCGCCCGGCATAGTCGGGGGATTCAAGGGCGCTGAGGATCAGAGACTGGGAGGCATCCGCCGCGGCTCGCAACGATTTGACTGCTTCACGGTGTTGGTCCGCGCGCGTCGCGTACTGGGCGGCCAACTGGCGTTTCAGGCCCGAGCCGAGGATCGTTCCCTTGGGCCGGATAATGACCTGCACCAACTCATCCGGGCCGGATGCCAGAAGCCGTTTCTCCAACGATCTCTCGATCTTGCCGGCTCGCGCCTCCTGACCAGCCGGGAAAACCGTGGCCGTGACCAATCCAACCAACAAGAGCCAGAATACGGAAGTCCTTTTCATGATTTGTTCTCCATCTCCTCATTCCCGCCTGGAATCGAAACGGGAGTCACAAGAATGATTGGCCAGTTCAATGCCCTCATTTGATTTTCGGCATAGGGGCCCCGCTAAACTATGGCAATTGGGCGGGCAGGTCAGCCCCAAAATAGGGGAAAGAGGCCGGAATACAGGGATTTCCTCTCAGGGGGGCTGGCCCTTGTCGGATCGGTTCCTGGTGATCCCGCGGGCCAATGTTACCCACCGATTCGTGCATCATGTCAGATCGAGATTTCCATGGGGTTGGCGGACGGAATCATCTATCATGTTGAACCGCGATTGAGGACGGAGCGTTCCCATGCAAATTGGGCACCCAGGAGCAGGGTGAACGCGAACGACATGGAGAAAACGCCAGGAGCACTAATGAAGATTCAAACACGATCCACAAAGCGCCGGTTGATCGGCATCGACGATATCACCCGAATCAAGTTTGTTCGCCCCCCCGCGCTTTCAAATGACGAATCCTCCATCTGCTTTGCCGTCGAAATGGTGGCGGACGACCGAAAGAAGTATAACTCTCACTTGTGGCGCTGCGGAATCGATGGCACGGATTTGCGCCAGCTGACCTTTGGTGACCGCAACGATTCCGCGCCGGTATTCTCTCCCGATGGCCGCTGGATTGCATTCACGTCCAAGCGAGGCGGCCATCCCGGCATTCATTTGCTTCCGACAGATGGCGGAGAATCGCGTCCGTTGGTGGAAAAGGATGGGAGCTTCGCCTCGATGGTATTCACACCGGATTCGCGGTCCATCGTTTGCGCCTTCCGGGCCAATGATCCCGCACCGGATTCCGAACGTGATGGAAAGGCGACCGGCGACGGAGATGCGTCAGAGAAGAAACCCAAACACGGCGCTCCGGTGCAGAGGCACATCGATCGGCTTCTCTATCGGTTTGATGGCGAAGGATACCTGCCCAAGGACGGTTATCACATCTGGGTATTTGATGTCGCGTCGGGCGAAGGCCGGCAATTAACGCGGGGACGCTTCAACGAATACAACCCGGCAGTTTCCCCCGATGGCAGGCTGGTGGCATTCGTCTCCAACCGGCAGCCAGACCCAGACCGTGATTCGTCTCTGCAGGACTTGTTCATCGTGCGAACCGCAGGTGGCGAGATCCGGCGCATTCCGACACCTTCCGGACCGGTGGAATCCCCGTCGTTTTCTCCCGATGGCCGCCTGATCACTTACCTCGGCCATGCTGATCCGAACAGTGCTTGGGGGAGCAGTCCCATGCATGTTTGGTCTGTTGGTGTCAATGGCCGGCCCGCTGCGCGTGACCTGACACCGTCGTACGATCGCGAGACCGCCGATGTGACCATCTCGGATGCGGGGGAAGGGCACGGCTCGATTCCCCCTCAGTGGTCCCTGGACAGCAAGACGATAACCGTGCTCATTTCCGATACAGGTGCAACGTGTCTGGCACGATTCTCAGCGCGTGGCGGATCGCCTCAGCCGCTGTTCCACACAAAATCCCATGTTCAGGCCGCATCGTTTGGGAGACTGGGACGCCGAGCGGCGCTACTCGTGGGCGATTCTACCCACCCCGCGGAGATTGCGATTCTGGATCTCAGCCGGCGTTCGGCTCCGGTGAGAATCACCAAGCTCAACGACGCGTGGCTTAAGGAAGTGTCGGTCAGCAAGCCCTCGGAGGTTTGGTTCACATCGACGGGGAAGACGCGAGTGCAAGGCTGGGTGTTGAAACCGCCAAACTTCCGCCCCGGTAAGCGCTACCCCGGAATTGTCGAGATTCACGGCGGCCCACGGGCGCAATACGGATACTCCTTCTTCCACGAGATGCAGCTTCTCGCGGCCCGTGGTTACGTGGTCTTCTACTGCAATCCCAGAGGTTCACAGGGCCGCGGCCGGAAGTTCACGACCGCCATCACCAATGCCTGGGGAACGGTTGACTACGAGGATGTCATGGCGGGAGCCGACTGGTTCTTTGCACAACCGTATGTCGATTCCCGGCGAGTGGGTGTGACCGGCGGATCATACGGCGGATACATGACCAACTGGATTGTCGGCCACACGAACCGGTTCAAGGCCGCGGTGACCCAGCGTTCGGTCGTGGAGTTGAAGTCCTTTTACGGAACGTCCGACATCGGCTGGGAATGGCATCGTGAATTCGGTGGAACGCCATGGCAGAATCCAGAGGGTTACGAGCGTATGTCGCCGCTCACGTATGCTAAGAATGTGAAGACTCCGCTGTTGATTCTTCACAATGAACACGACTTCCGCTGTCTGATCGAGCAGGCCGAACAGTGGTACACAACGCTCAAGATGATGGGCAAGCGAGTGGAGCTGGTTCGTTTTCCAGAGGAACCGCATGGGCTCTCCCGGCACGGACGGCCGGATCGCCGGATGGCCCGATTGGAACATATACTCCGATGGTTTGACAAGTATCTCTCGGGACCTTGATTCCGGGTTCCGGGAGCAGTGCAACCATCCTGTATTTCCTGCGTAGAAGTGTCTTGGAGGTCTGGCAGAAGTCTGCCCGACAAAGTCACTGATCCGATACACCCCGCCACGGGGAAAACTTATGGGAGGGTCTCATGAAGTTTGCTCGGCGTTTTGTATTTGAAGCAGCAGTTCTTTCTGCAGCACTGATGTTGGTTTCTTGTTCGACTCAGGGTCCGACCGCGCCAACGCAGAACCACCAGACGTTGGACCGTTCCGTCGCACCAATAGGTGAAACGCCATGCGATGTGAAGCTGGGCGCACCGGCCAGCCAGATCATGAGCAACGGCGTTCCATTCGAGGTGTCATGTGAAGACATGGGCACCGCTTCGATGACAATCAGGCGTTCCTTCACCAATCGGTTTGGTTGCCCGGTCTGGGTCGAGGGCCTGGTGACGTGTGGTGGCACCGGCAATAGCTACGATTTCGAGATGTTCATTCGTCGGGCGGGCTCAAGCTGTGAGGTCGATGGCGGGTTTATCCTGATCAGCGGCGGGCAATTGGGTCACGAGAGAATGCTGCGGCTGCCGGTCAGCACTCGCCTGAGCTCTGTTACTCGAAACGTCGCGAACTAGTGATCGCCGGCACTTACGAATTCTGAGCGAGACCGAACAAACAGTATCCCCAGGAGCAGCCGGGTGGCAGGATTCGCCCCCCGGCTGTTCTCTTTCGTCCAATTGACTCACTCGAAGCGGTTCTGCCATAGCCACTTGAAGTCCAAATACCAATTGCTTTTCCCAGATCACGACAGTACCATTGCCCCAATGTTGGCGGCATAAACCGGGAGGGAACGTGATCCGTCAGATGGTTAAGTTGAATTGGCTAAGAGGGTTGGCGCTACTCGCGTTCGCTCTGCTCGGAGTGGCGGCGTGCTCGCAGAATGAGAATGTCATCCGCATTGGCGTATTCAATTCACTCACCGGTGGAACAGCCACTTTTGGAATCTCCTCGACCAACGGCATCAAGATGGCGGCGGAAGAGTGGAACGCCAAGGGCGGTCTGTTGGGCAAGCAGATACAGTTGATTGTTGAGGACGATCAGAGCAAGCCGGAAGAGGCGGCGATGGTTGTGACCAAGCTGGTCAACCAGAATCGCGTCGCGGCGATTTTGGGCGAGGTTGCCTCCTCGCGGACATTGGCCGGTGCGCCCATCGCGCAAAAGGCCGGTATTCCTCTCATAACGCCGGCATCAACCAATCCCAAGGTGACCAAAGTCGGCAGCTACATCTTCCGGGTCTGCTACACCGATTCGTTTCAGGGTGCTGTGTGCGCCCGCTTCGCGGTCCAAAAACTCGGCCTGAAGCGTCTGGCGATCCTGACCGACGTGAAAAACGATTACAGCATCGGGCTCGCTGATTACTTCAAACGTGATGCGGTCCTGTTGGGTGGCGAGATCGTGAGTGAGGAATCGTATTCGGAAGGTGACACCGACTTTCGCGCCCAGCTCACGTCGATCAAGGGAGCCAACCCGGAAGTGATTTTCGTCCCGGGCTACTACACAGAAGCCGGGTTGATTGCCAAGCAGGTTGCCGAGCAGAACATGAATGTCAAGCTGATCGGCGGCGATGGGTGGGATTCGCCGCGCACCGTTGAAATCGGCGGTGCCGCCGTCGAGGGCGCGTTCTTCTGCAACCATTATTCGGCCGAGGATACCAGCCAGATGGTCCGGACATTCGTCGCGAATCACGTTAAGAAGTATGGCTACGTGCCGGATGCCATGGCCCCCTTGTCTTACGATGCGGCGGAATTGCTCTTCGACGCAATCCAGAGAGCCGGATCGATTGATGGGGCGAAGATTCGGGATGCGATCGCCCAGACGAAGGACTTCCCGGGAGTCTGCGGCAACATCACCATCGACGCCGAGCGCAACGCCCGAAAGGCCGCCGTCATGTTGCAGATCAATCAGGGCAAACTCAAAGTCTACGACGTTATCCAACCCTAACGGGCGGCGGACCCCGTCTTGTCGCAGTTCGTTCAGCAACTGGTCAATGGTCTGTCCCTGGGGGCGATCTATGCTTTGATCGCCCTGGGGTACACCATGGTCTATGGGATCCTGCGCCTGATCAATTTCGCGCATGGTGACGTGTACATGGTGGGGGCGTTTGTCGGGTACTACCTCGGACGCATACTTAATGCCGGAGCCGCATCGTCGTCGCCGTCGGTGCTCAATTTCTTTCTCGTGCTCGGTGGCAGCATGGGCGCCTGCGCGCTCCTGGGCTGGGTGCTCGAGCGCAGTGCGTATCGCCCTCTGCGAAAAGCGCCCCGGCTCAATGCCCTGATCACGGCGATTGGGATCTCGCTGCTTCTCGAAAACCTGGGCCAGTTGATCTTTGGCGCCGACCCCAAGGATTTTCCCACTCTGGTTGAGCGCACCTCTCTCTCCGTCGGTATCGTGACCTTTTCCAACATTCAACTGATCGTGATTGTGACTGCCATCGTGCTCATGCTCGGGCTGCAGTACATCGTCCATCGCACCAAGATGGGCACGGCGATGCGCGCCGTATCGTTCTCCCACGACGCCTCCGGGCTGATGGGCATCAATATCCATCGCGTCATCTCGTTCACCTTTGTACTTGGTTCCGCACTCGCGGCCGCTGCCGGGATCCTGGTGGGGCTTTACAATCCCAAGATTGACCCGTTGATGGGAATCATGCCCGGCCTGAAAGCGTTCGTGGCGGCTGTGCTCGGCGGGATCGGCAACATCCCCGGGGCCATCGTGGGCGGTTTGATCATGGGCGTCGCGGAGACTCTCACGATCGGATATCTCTCATCCACGTACCGCGATGCGATAACATTTGTGATTCTTGTCGCGGTTCTGCTTTTCCGCCCGACGGGGCTTTTCGGCACAACGGCCCGGGCGAAGGTCTGATCGATGAAACAGCGCGGCGCAACCAGAACTCTACTAGTGGCTGCGTTGTACCTTGCCGTGCTTCTGGTGTTGGGAAACACGCTGATTCCCTTCATCGGGCCTTACTACACGCAGGTTCTGATCTTCATCGGCATCAACATCATCCTGGCCGTCAGTTTGAATTTGATTTTGGGATTCGCCGGGCAGTTCTCCATCGGCCACGCCGGATTCATGGCCTTAGGCGGCTACACATCGGCGGCGCTGTCATTCTATGTTCTCGCTCCGCTGCTGGCGGGGTTTGGGACGGGCGGTTTGATCAGCGCGATCAGCGAACCAGCGGCGCTGGCGGTCTCGCTTTTGGTGGGCGGACTTGCGGCGGCGCTCGCCGGGCTGCTAGTGGGCATCCCCACCCTGCGACTCCGCGGCGACTATCTGGCGATCGCCACATTGGGAATGGGGGAGATCATCCGCGTCGTCATCCTCAACACCGATTTTGTCGGGGGCGCGCGCGGGTTCACCGATATTCCCCGCTGGACAACTTTTACGTGGGTCTTCCTCCTGGCGGGACTTTGCATTCTGGTTGTGCGCAATCTGATCGCCTCGACCATGGGCCGGGCCCTGATCGCGGTGCGCGAGGACGAAGACGCCGCTGCCGCAATGGGGATCAATACCACACGGCACAAGGTCTTTGCCTTCGTGCTTGGTGCGTTCTTCGCGGGCGTGGCGGGTGGATTGCAGGCGCATTACCTGCAGTACCTTCACACGAATTCATTCACCTTCCTGCGTTCGATTGAGATCGTCGTGTTTGTGGTACTGGGCGGCGGCGGGAGCATCACCGGGAGTGTGATCGCGGCCACGGTGCTGACGATCCTGCCGGAGGCGCTTCGCGGCGCCGAATCGTGGCGGATGGTCATCTACTCGGCGCTGCTGGTGGTCATGATGCTGACGCGTCCGCAGGGATTGATGGGCGGACGGGAATTTCAGTGGAGCTGGCTGTTGCCAGGCATGAAGAAGAAATGAACGATTCGCTGGCCATACTTGAATTCCGCAATGCCTGTCTCGCGTTTGGCGGCCTGCGCGCCATTCAGAATGTCTCGCTGCATGTTGGCCGCGGAGAACTTGTCGGGCTCATCGGCCCCAATGGCGCCGGCAAGACGACGCTGTTCAACATGGCCACCGGCGTTTACACCCCAGACAGCGGTGAGATTCTTTTCGAGGGAAACGGCATCGGCAGCCTGGCGCCGCATCAAATCAACCGGCTGGGGATTGCGCGCACGTTCCAGAATATCCGCCTCTGGGGCCAGATGACCGTGCTGGACAATATCCGTGCGGCGATGCACCAGCGCGTCAGCACAGCCCTCTGGCAGGTAGTGGCCTCGGGGTCGGCTCACGCCGTCGACGAGGAGCGGCTGCTGGAGGAGGCGCGGGAGTTTCTGGCGTATCTGGATCTGACCCGCTTCGAACAGGAGTACGCCAAGAACCTGCCCTACGGTGAACAGCGCCGTCTGGAGATCGCGCGGGCGCTGGCGACACATCCCAAGCTCATCCTGCTGGATGAACCGGCCGCCGGGATGAACACGGGGGAAAAGGTCAAGCTCATGGACTTGATCCGCCGCCTCCAGTCCGAACGGCATCTGACGGTATTGTTGATTGAGCATGACATGAAAGTCGTAATGGGTGTTTGCGAACGGGTGGCGGTTCTGGATCACGGGGAGAAGATCGCCGAAGGCCGGCCCGAAGAAATTCAACGCGATCCCCAGGTCATCGAGGCGTATCTGGGTGAGGCCCCGGCCACCGCGTAGAGCGCGAACGAAATCCAATGAGCACACTGCTCCAAATCGATGACCTCCATGTTTCCTACGGCGCCATTCGCGCGCTGCGGGGTATTTCATTTAAAGTGGACAAGGGTGCGGTCGTGACGTTGATCGGTGCCAACGGCGCCGGGAAGTCAACTTTGCTGCGCACGATCTCGGGACTTCTGCGTCCCAAACAGGGCCAGATCCTGTACTGGGCCGATGGTAACGGCGGCAGCGAGCAACCGTGCCGGCTCTCCGATCTTCAGGCTCATGATGTCGTCCGCAAAGGTGTCGCCCAGGTCCCCGAGGGCCGGATCATCTTCGCCAATCTGTCGGTCAAAGAGAATCTGCAGATGGGCGCGTTCACGCGCAACGATAAGGCCGGCATCGCCCAGGACATGGACTACGTGATGAGTTTGTTCCCCCGGTTGGCCGAGCGGATCAAGCAAAATGCCGGAACTCTCTCCGGCGGCGAGCAGCAGATGCTGGCCATCGGGCGCGCCCTCATGAGCCGTCCCCGGCTCTTGCTCCTCGATGAGCCTTCATTGGGACTCTCGCCGGTTCTGGTTCAGACGGTCTTCGCCACGATCAGACAAATCAACGGCAACGGTACCACGATCCTTCTGGTCGAACAGAACGCTCACATGGCGCTGACGACGGCGCAAACCGGATTCGTCCTCGAGACCGGGACCATTGCCCTCTCCGGTCCCTGCTCCGAACTCCTCCACTCCGACGACGTGCGCCGAACGTACCTCGGCGAGAATTAAGCCCGACCCTGGCGCAAGTCGGTGGGCGGAGCCCACTCCAGATGAAGGTTGGCCACTGCCCACCTTTCATGATGAAGTCAGTGGCGCGTGTCGCGGACAACTCCTATGTTCCCCCATGCACTCCGGCCGTCGCGATACATTGATCGGTGCCCTCTTCGTCCTGGCGGCGATTACCACCTGGGGAGCGTATTTTCCGTACGCCAAGCTGATTCTCCAGAAACTTGCTCCGACTGACTTCCTGATTCTTCGACTCGGGATCGGGGCCATTGTGCTGGCGTTGCTGAACCTGCGAGTGCGACAGTCATTCCATATTGAGAAACGCGACCTGGTCATTGTGCTCGGCGCCGGGGTTATCGGAATCATTATTCATCAGATAATTCAACTCAATGGACTCCGGTTTACCTCCGCCACGAACACGGGCTGGATTCTCACATTGATTCCGCCGGTGACCGGCCTGTTGGGCTGGTTCTTCCTCAAAGAGCACGTGCGCGGGCAGCAGATTCTGGGTTTGGTGGTCGCGATGCTCGGGGTTGTGTTCTTCGTCTCGAAGGGACACCCGGAGCGCCTTTCATTGGGGAACAACCTGGGTGATGCGTTGGCGTTGTTGAGCGTGTTCACATGGTCGATTTGCACGATCATGACCAAGGCGCGGCTGGGCCGCTACGATCCCCTGATCGTCTCGATCATTCACATGTTCCTGGGTTTCCTCTTCTTCGCGTTGATTGGCGGTTGGGGCATCAGCAATCGCACTATAGTTCTCAATCTTCACGATTGGATCGTGATCATCGCCATCGGCGTCATTCCTTCGGGCCTCGCCTACTACTGGTGGAACGCCGGCCTGAAGCGGTTGAGTGCGATGAACACGAGCATGTTTCTATTTATCGAAGCGATTGTCGCGTCGGCGACCGGTGCAGCACTGCTTGGCGAATCATTCACGCTGCCGATGATCGGCTACGCCGTGATTATTGTCGGTGGAGTCTATGTGAGTCAGGGGCAATTCGGACGGCGCAAGGTGCGCGGCGCGCCGACTTGAGGTTCCTGTCAAGTTGCTGAAGAAGCTGCGACGGTGGCCCAAGAGCCCCGTTGTCATGCTGAGCGGAGCGAAGCATCTGCTGTGCATTCATAGGAAGAGAAAGCAGGTCCTTCGCTCCGCTCAGGACGACATTTCCGGCTGACGCACAATCTGCGGGGTTTTTCACTAACCTGCAAGGGAACGAGAAGTCCGACTCGCCGAGAACAACGGTGTGGGCAAAGCCCACTCTACCCGCGAATGACCTTGCTCACGATATCGCGGCGCAGAATCAAACCGATCAACTTGCCGTCTTCCACGACCGGCACGCGGCGGATGTTGCGGAAGAGCATCTGGGCGGCGACCTCGACGATGGGGGTGTCTTCGGTCGTCAGGAAAAGCCGCGTGGTCATGATGTCCTTCGCTCTGATCTCTTCCTCGCGTTTCAGCAGATCGTCGAACGGTTCCACATCGGCGGTCGTGACGCCGGTTTCGACCATCGACTGGTAGTGCGGCAATGCCGCCTTTATCAGGTGGCGCTCGGAGATCATCCCAATCGGCCGTCCGTCGGCATCGACTACGGGCATCCCGGAAACCTTGTGGCGGTACAGTTTGTTGGCCACGTCTTTGAGCGTGTCCTCCGGTGAGACGGTCACGACGTCGCGATGCATGATATCGCGCACCGTCAGGTGCGTGCGAATGGTCAGGCCGGTGTCCCAGATCACACGGATCAATTCATCGGGTGTCCGGGCAGAGAGAATCCTCGGCAGGTTGGTTTCGTCGCGTGCCACCGCTGCGAATGCCGACAGCGTCTGCAGGTAGAGTTGCGCGATGTTCCGCGGTGTCAGCATCAGGCAGATCACATGCAACGGACGTCCATCGGGCGTGGGCGATTTGATCCCCCGTTTCGAGACGCCGAGGGCGATGTGCATTTCGCCGACCAGATCGGTGCGCGCATGCGGGAATGCGAAGCAGCGGCCGAAAGAGGTGTTTTCGATTTCCTCGCGTTCCGCGATGGAACTGAGAATTCCCGCGCGGTCCATCCCGGGGAACTTCATGAGGACGCGATCCATCAACTCACCGATGGCGCCGGTCTTGGACTCGGAGTGCAAATCGGCGGAGACGAGCAGTGGATCGAGCAGTGCAGCCAGTCTCATGGCATTGGTGTCCTTACCTGATTATATCGGCAGTTGCGCAAATCCGGCATGCGATCAAGCGTCTCCTGCTGTCGGCACTGGCGGGCCTTTGCGGGGCGCGCGGTGCATCACGGGCGGTGTTGTGATGCCGCCGGACACCAGCAACTTGATGGCATCCTCGTTGGAGATTTCCAACTCGTGAACCTCATCGGCCGGAAGGAAGACCACAAATCCGGTGATCGGCGTCGGTGTCGAAGGGACGAACACGGCAATCAACTCGCCTTCCGACGGGCCATTGGCCGGCGTTCCGGCTGTTGTTTGTACGCGCGTTCGCGCCGCCGCAAAACCCATCACCCAGGAGCCGCGCCTCGGATACTCGATCATCACGGCGCGTTCGAAGACTTTCCGCTGCGGCATCGCGACCGCTTCCACGAGCTGCTTGGCCGCCGAGTAGACCGCCCGCACCAGCGGAGTGCGGATGAACAGCAGCTCGCTGAAGCCGAAGAGCCGCGAGCCGATGACATTGCGCACCAGAATCCCGACCAGGAAGATCAGCAGGATCGTCGCCACAAGCCCCATGCCGGGGATGTTCTTGCCCACAAGGCGCTGCAAGATCGGCGACAGTATTCCATCCACCTGCAAGAACAGGAAGTTGAGCACGACCACGGTGATGATCACCGGGACCGTGATGACAATTCCGGAGATGAAAGTCCGCCGCAGAGTGTTGTAGATCCGCCGTCCCACTGAGGGATTCGTTGGCATGCTGCTGTCCATGGGTTGCTGCCGTGCCGAACACGGCTTGGATGGAACGCTAACCGACTTCGGCGATGGTGTCAAGGGGCGTCGTCTGCGCCCGTTGACAGAAGATGTGGCGCGGCCTCCCTCGACCGCGTGCCCAGGCAGGGCCTGGGCGTCCTTTGGCAGGCTTGCGCATCGAGATTCGACGCTTCGCGTCGAACGCGGGCGAGGCGCCCGCGCCACATGAGGGTGTGTCCGCGCGTGGCTGCGCCCTCACCCCGACCCTCTCCCAGAGGGAGAGGGGGCAGCCTGCCGTGAAGCACCGGTGATGTGCGAATGGCGGAGTTCTCTCCCGTAACCCAAAGGGAGAGGGGGCAGCCTGCCGTGAAGCGCAGATGATGCGCGAATGGCGGAGTTCTCTCCCGTAACCCAAAGGGAGAGGGGGCAGCCTGCCGTGAAGCACCGGTGATGTGCGAATGGCGGAGTTCTCTCCCGTAACCCAGAGGGAGAGGGG
>JAKAKI010000092.1 GCA_021813505.1 bacterium
ATCTGCCCGCCCTGCGGGACGCGTTACAACGTGAATTGAAGATTGGAGAATCCGCCAATGCCCTGGCGAAGGCGGCCTGAACAATTATGAGCCGTTCAAACTTCAACTAACTTTGGGATTGACCCCCCTGTGGAACGCGCAAACCAGCCGCGCGTGCCCGATGGTGTGCATGAATCTGACGGCAAGAGTCTATCAAGAGGAGGATGCAATGAACTCAGGCTACTCATAGCAGGCCGCCACTGCCTGGCGGTCCAGTGCATGAGAATGGAAGGAATCATCCGGACCGATCATTCGACTGTCCATCACAGTAAAGGAGGTGTGAGATGAACACTCAGCACTTCAAACTAATCGGATTCGTCGCTTCAACGGTATGTCTCGTCTTGCTCCCCGTTGTGGGCTTTGGCGGTGATCCTTACTGGCGTTCCGTTCCCGGTCCGGGAGACACGCTGTCGCTCCCGCTCTGCGATCCGTCGCCCAGACAAATCGGCTCGAACTTCCTCAACAATGACATCTTTCCGGGTACTAATTATGTGCAGAGTGAGATGTCCATAGCTGTCCGCCCCGACATGCCTTCGATTATCTTAGCCGGCGCCAATACGTTGGGGCCTGCCATTGCTCCGTTTCACAGACAGGGGACGTACTGGTCACTTGACGGAGCGTCCGTATGGTCCGGAAATGACATGCTCCGCCGACCGCGATCGCTGGATCAGACCCCACCGTCGGGATAGCAGGCGGGAAGTACTGGTTTTCGTACCTGAATAGAGATAGCACCGGGTGGCACGTAACGCTGGCCAACAATAACACGCTGGGCAACTGGCCAAACCGCATCACAGTGCCCTCAGTAACCGATCCCGACAAGCCGCACATGGCGGTCGACGGCCTCTACGGAGGACCTTATGTCGCCTATGTCGAGTATGGTCCAAGCCCAGGGGCAGCCAAGAAGATCAACTTCTCGAAGTTTGACTCCGTGAACATCCGAATGACGGATCCGATTACTCTCTCCCCGCCGGTTTCACAGGGGAGCCTATGGCGATTTCAGGGTCCGAATGTGGCGATTGGCTCTCAGGGGTACGTCTACGTCGCGTGGGCCGTCTTGGATTCGGGGTTTTACGATAACATCAACAATGTGATCAGGCACGAAAGGGGCATCGGGTTTGCCCGCCTAACAAACAGTGGAACGACTCTCGACTCCAGGTTGGACACGATTCCGGGACTCGGCGTACGGGGCATCTTGGGCCCACTCAAATGGAGCCGAATCAACGTGAATAGTTTCCCGTCGATGGCCGTCGACCGGTCCGGCTTTCCGGGAAATATCTACATTGTGTGGGCCGATCGTCGAAGCCTTGACGGTTCGCCTGACATCTACCTGACCAGATCCCGGGACAGGGGAACAACATGGGATTCTCCCGTACGCGTCAACGACTCGAGAGCGGCAACCGACCAGTGGATGCCTTGGGTGACCGTCGATCCCAACGGGTACGTCCACGTCGTCTACTAGAGGCTATCCCAAAATTCACTTTCGGCGCTCTGGCACGCAGTTTGCTAAACCAGTCTTCATAGGTGAGGTGACCTGGCCAGCCGACTCGATCCCACCCAGAATTCGATTTTTGGGATGAGTTCTACGACAGTCGTGACAGCCCCGCGGATTCCAACAACTACGCCGCCGTGTATGTGGCATCGTCGTACGACGGTGGACAAACATTCGTACCCAGCGTGCGAGTCAGCAGTACGATGTGCATTCCCTGTCCGATACCCGGCACGCGGAACGACACGGACTTTGGCGCCTACATGGGCGACTACATCGGGATCGCGGCCGCCAGCGGTGTCGTCTACCCCTGCTGGAACGACGCTCGCACCGGCATTCAACTGGCGTACATGGCCGCCGTGCCCCGCAACACGCCAGGCGGGGTCGGGTGTCCGTATGTATACACATGGGACGGTAGGGGGTACCAGCAGGACAACACGATCTTGGGGCAGTGCGAGTCACGCGGCGACAGGCGTTCCGTGACCGACTATCTCCGCCTTCAACAACCACTGGTTGCTGAGGCGGGCACCTACAAGCTGCAGGTTCGAGAATTCGAGCAGGAAAAGTCGTACCTGGACGCGTTCGAACTGCTCGTTGTGGACTATCCCACCGACGCGCAGCTTGGCGTTGCCCCCAACGGGGAGGTCTTCCTCTACAACCAGGAGTATCGACCCATCGCCGCTTATGATCAAACGGGGACAAACGTGCTCGACCTCATTTCGGCAAAAGATGGGAGGAAGTATTCCTCGCACGATGCTGGCGCTCTGTACGTGGAGTACCAGCTCTGGCATCCCGGCCTGCCTGGTGTGTTGTATGATCCAACACCTCCCGGCGTACAACCTGACAACATAGGGCCGCCGCAGAAACGGGGGAATCCCGGAACTGGAGTCCTCGTGCAAGTGGAGGACACCCACGGGAGCTGGCACTCCGTCGACGTCCAGCCGCCTCGCGGGAATCCACAGGACGCCCTGTGGCTATTGAATACGGCCGCGGGATATGAGTTGGGCACTCGTTTCCTCGTACGGCTGACGTGGAACGATCAGTTCGAGACCGACCAGTTGGCGTACTATTCGATTCGAGCGGAAGAGCCTACTGTTGCTCATGTGAAGCCCATGGCGGCAACGCACTCTCTGCGAGGTGAAACGAGTCAGCTATTGGTGGACATCGACGGGGAGTGCACGACCCTGGAGCCGGGTGAGGTGTTTGGACCTGACTTTTCCAAAGACGGAATCGACCGGGCTCCCCCCTGGGCAGACAAGAGGTTTCGTGCTCAAGTCTACGGGGTACTACGAAACGGCAACGAATACTCTTGCTCAGGGTGCGGTGCTTTCCCAAAATCTGCCGAACCCCTTCAATTCCGGGACGGTAATCTCGTTTACGTTGCAACAGCGTGAGACCGCGCGGCTGGAAGTGTACAATGTCCTCGGTCAGCACGTCGTAACACTCATGGACGGTGCCCTCGAGGCCGGTGTCCACACGGCATCATGGGACGGGCTCGACGCGCACGGAACTGAAGTTCCGACCGGGGTCTATCTGTACCGTCTGACGCACGGCGCCAAGCAGGAGACGCGCAAGATGACGTTGTTGCGGTAGCAGATCCGCTTGTTTTTGGTGATGCAGGTAACGGTGACGGTCCCGGAGAGGTCCCGGGGCCGTCCCCGACGTGCGAGACACAAGACTATCGTTGTACCGAGCATGCTATGAATGACGCGTCATGTGGGTTCGCGGGAGTGAAACTGTTCATGCGGTTCCGTGACTTGATTCGGAGTGCCCTTTTGCTGGCGGTCGGCGTCAGCTTTGTTTTTGCCTCCGGCGTCTCGGAAACGGCGGTCCCTCCACGAGGTGGAGGGTCTGCCACAACCTCTCTTGCCAAGCGCACGGTGGTTCGCGCAGGCGGAGGAGGAGCAGCGAACAATTGCTCACTGATATTCGACAGCCTGCTCGTGACGGATCGTTTCGCGTATGCGTATGATTCATTGCGTAAGCTCAGTTATGTGTTCACTCGCGGGGGAGCAAGTTTTGGCGATTCAATCATCCGCCATGAGATCGACGCCGGCTTGCATGTGACTACCACTGTGCTGCCGATGCCACCCGTCGATGTGTGGTGCGCTGTGGATCTGGATCGGGACGGCCAACTCGATCTGGTTGTCCAGCGCACCAACCCTTCTTTTAGCGATGGTTGGTTGGAGATCTATTCCGCCCCGGACTGGCGCCTGCGGGCACGCATGGCCTTCCCCGGGATGACCTTTTGGATGTATCCGACCCCGGTGAATGTCGATGCGGACTCGTTTCTGGAGATCTATGCCACGCCATCGGGCTTCGGCCCCGCCGAGGCCGTCATCATCCATTATGATCCGGTACGAGACACGTTCGCTGCAGTGGCCAGTGCAGCCGCGCCCCCGTGGACATTCGGGGAATCAGCGGTCGGCGATTTCGATGGAGACGGTCGGGTCGAATTCATCACCGGAAACGATTATGGTTATGGGTTATTCGAGTATGATGGACGGACTTTGTCGTACATCAGCAACGTGCTCAACAACAGGAATGCGTTGAATCAGAGCGCCGTCGCCTGCCGGCCCAAGCCCGATGGAGCTCTCTATGCCTTGCTGGCGAGCTCGGGCGGTGACTCGCATTATCGGGCCTGGCTCCTGCGGGCCGTCGCGGACAATTCCTTCGAGGTCGCTTGGTATCACGAGGAACCCGGTGGCGGAGAGGGAAGTCACCATGTTTATGCGGCCGATATCGACTGTGACGGTCTGGACGAGTTGTTCCTAAACCTCGAGACCACACGGGTGTGGGAGTGGGATGAAGCCGTCGGTGATTTCGTCCCCGGATGCACATGGGAAAGAAGCACTTACGGCATGTTCAAGCAGATGCAGATGACGGACTTTGACCAAGACGGCAACCGGGAATGGTCGACCATCCCAGACTGGTCCTTGTTCCGCACCTTCGAAGATTCGCGCTGCCGTCCGTGCTGTCCTTGTCACGGCGATCCTCTGTGCGACGGCGTGATCACGGACGTGTTCGACGTGATCGCATGCATCGGCGTGGCGTTCGGGGGAGCGGCTGCGAGGTTCGACCCATCCTGTCCCCGCGAGCGCACGGACGTCGACTGCAGCGGGGTGACCGACGTTCTCGATGTCGTCCACGTCATTGCGGTCGCCTTCCAAGGTGCGAGTCCCGAGGCCGAATTCTGTGCCAAGCCCTCTTGCGCCGGGCAACCATGAGTCGTGGGCGACCCATCCAGCCCGTCGAGAGCATCAGGCGGTGCAAACGAGGGGCGTCTTGGGTGCCCTTTCTCGTTTCAGGGTCACCGAATCCAAGAGTTCCAGACGCGGATTCGCAGAACTGGACTCGTACCTGGGACGATTCCCTTGCTCACGGGGGAAGTGCAGTACGAACGCATCATTGATGGACTGCGCCGATTAGCGCGCTAACTCCCCCCAAGTCCGCGACATGTGGGCAACAAAAAACGCCCGCAGAGGGGCGTTGCACTTCACTTATCTGGCGTGATCAGGTTATCAAAAGTCGCAAATGCGGGGTCGACGAGACTCGAACTCGCGACCTCCTGCGTGACAGGCAGGCGTTCTAACCAACTGAACTACGACCCCGTGTTCCGTCCTTTGCTTCCTCGTTTAATCCACCGTCTGGTGGGCGGTACCGGATTCGAACCAGTGACCCCCTGCTTGTAAGGCAGGTGCTCTGAACCAGCTGAGCTAACCGCCCGGCGTCACGCCAAGGGGCACTCGGGCCCGGTACCACACGCGATGTCACTCCGTGGGCGTGTCCTGTCCCGCCGACGCGCTCTCACTGCCGCGATACAAGATCGCGACCGGCACAATCACACAATACCCCAGGACCAGAAGAATCGGCGCCAGCGTGATCGATCCCATCCCCAGACTCACGAATCCAAGGATGATCACCGCCAGACCCGCCATCAGAAGGTAATAGTTCTTCTTCGTAAACGGCAGAGCTTCGCCCTTCGATTTGGACTGCGCTGTCTTTGCGCGCGCGACTATTTTAGCTTCCGGTTTTGCCATCGCCAAACGCTCCAAGAAATTGATTTTTCGGACAAAGTCAACGGCAATGTCGCCCAATTGACCGCCAATAGCTTACACCCAACTTATCGGCCAATCGCCCACCCCAGCGAGGTGAAGATCAGAGCGCAAGCGCAATCCCCATGAATCGCGGCACCGCTCCGACCCATCTCTTTGTGCCCTAAGGAGTTCAGATTTGAGCGCTTACATTAGAGACTGTTCAGACGGTGGAGAATGAGTTCATGCGCTGGGAAACTCACCTTCAAGCCACTCGCACCAAAGATGCAGACACAGGGCATGAATTTCCTGAATCCGTTGCGTGTTCTCCGATGGCACGATCACCGGGCAGTCGGCCTTCGCTTTCAACCGTCCCCCGTCACGGCCCAGCAAGGCGACTGACCGTAGCCCACGAGTCCGTGCGGACTCAGCGGCCAGCAGCAGATTCGGCGAGTTGCCCGAGGTCGAAATGAGAATGAGCAGATCACCACGCGAGCCTCTCGCTTCGATCTGGCGCGCGAAGACATGATCGAACCCCAGATCGTTGGCGGCGGCGGTGAGTATCGATGTGTCGGTGGTCAGTGCCGTGGCCGGCAGGGGACGGCGCTTCGATGATGAGTCGAGCCGCACCACCAGCTCGGTTACGAAATGTTGCGCGTCGGCGGCCGAGCCACCATTGCCGCACACATGAACATGCCCACCCGCGTTAAATGTCTCGCGGAGCAATTCGAATCCCCGCCAAAGATCCTCGAACGAATCGGCCAGAAAACGTTCCGCGGCCCGCTGCGCCTCAGCCACTGCCGAAATCGAATTCCTATATGCGCTGTCACGATCCATCACGCCGACACCGGCCTTCCTGTGGGACGTACCGCGCTGGTCAGTGCGGCCAGCAATTCCACCGACGAGTCGAGCTCGAGCGCGGTCCCCACAACCACAAAGTCGGCACCGGCCGATGCCACCATCGACGCCTGCTCCGGCGCTTTGATTCCGCCCCCGATCACCAGGGGAATCGAAATCGATTTCTTGACCCGTTCGATCACTCTGGGCGCGATCGCCCGTCCCGCCCCCGAGCCGGCTTCGAGATAGACCAGCGCTTTCCCCATATACTCCGCGCACAGCGCGTGATCACAGATCGTTTCAATTTCATCCTGGGGAATCGGGTCGGTACCGCTTTCGCGCGCCACCGAGGATGACGACCCGGTATCGATCAACAGATACCCGGTGGGGATCGACTCGATCTTGTAGTCGCGAATCAGGGGTGTTCCCTTCACCTGTTCACCCACGAGATAGTCGGGATTGCGCCCCGAAAGCAGCGACAGAAAGAAGACCGCGTCCACGTGCGGCGACACCTGCGACGCCGCACCGGGAAACAAGATCAGCGGCAGGTGGGCAAATTCACGCAAACACAACATGGCATCGTGGTACCGCGGATTGACGTTTTGCGATGTCCCCACCAGAAATGCCGTAACGCCGAACTCCGCGGCGCGCTGCCAGCGTGGATCAGGACGCGCTGGATCAATCTTGTCCGGATCGATCAGCCAGAGGAATCCCGTCCCGCTACGCCGTGCCTCGATGAGACGATGATAAACCGGGCGGTTCATTTCGCAACCATCGTGCGCAGTTCGGCGGCAAACCCATCGCGGGCGCTGTCCCACGCATCCAGATTCGGAACTTTGCCCTGCGCGAAATCCGGGCGTCCGCCGCCGCGTCCGCCCATTTTCCCAGCCACTACGCCCAGCAGTTTGCCGGCGTGGGCGCCGCGTGTGACCGCCGCGGCGCTGGCGGTCACAACCAGATTGCCCGACGGCGCAGCGACCACGGCAACGACCGGTTCGCTCTGCGCCTTGGCATGGTCGGCCAATGCGGCCGCCTCCTCCGACGATCCATCAGACATTCTATGAAACAGAAACTTCAGATTCAGATCAGTCATCGTCTCGTACTGCACCGCCTGGCCCGTACCGGCCGCGAGTTTCTTGCGCGATTGCGCCAGCTCGTTGCGCAACGTGCGCGACTCCTCCAGCGAGCTTTCCACCCGCTCCACAACTTTGTCGGGCGAGGTCTTGAGCATCTCCGCCAGACGCCGCACCGCACCTTCATCGGCGCGCGCTTTCTCATACGCCGCTTCGCCGGTAATCGCTTCGATCCGTCGCACACCCGCCGCCACACCTGTCTCGGCGGTGATTCGCAACTGGCCGATCTCGCCGGTCGAACGGACATGCGTGCCGCCGCACAATTCCGACGAGTAATCGGCGATCTTCACCACGCGCACCACGTCGCCGTACTTCTCGCCGAACAGCGCGGTAACGCCGTCGGCCAGCGCCTTCTTGTAATCGGTATGGTAGGGCGTAACCGGGGTGTTCGCGAGAATCTCACGATTCACGATCCGTTCGACCTCGTCGACTTGAGCCGCGGTCATCGGACCGGTATGCGAGAAATCGAATCGCAGACGATCCGGCGTCACCAGCGATCCCGCCTGATGGGCATGATCGCCGAGCACCGTGCGCAGTGCCTTGTGCAAAAGATGCGTCGCCGTGTGATTGCGCTGGATCATGTGACGCCGCGATTCGTCGACAATCGCCGTGACCATCTTTCCAACCCAGTCGCCGGCCTTTCCCTTTACGATATGCCCATGATGGACAAAGGCGCGGTCCACTTTGTCCATGCTGTCCACTTGAAACACAAACGAGTCGCCGCCGATTACCCGGCCTTTGTCGTCGATTTGTCCGCCCGACTCGGCATAAAACGGTGTCTGATCAAGGACCAGTGCGGTCTGATCGTCCGATACCCAGCGCAGGGTCGCCTCCAGCCGTGTGGTATCGTACACGAACTGCGATTCCAATCCCAGACCGCTGGCAATCGAAACGGTCTGATCTTTGAACGCGGTCTGCGCCCGCGAGCGCTCACGCTGTTCGGCCAGAGCCTGTTCGAATCCGGCGACATCCACCCGCAGCCCGGCCTCGCGCGCCAAGACTTCAGTCAGATCGAGCGGGAATCCGAATGTATCGTAGAGCCTGAATGCCTCATCACCGGGAAGGCATCCGTTCCTTGCCGAGATCTTCGCCACTTCGAAACGCGCCAACCCAGCATCCAGCGTCTCGGCAAAGCGCGACTCCTCGGACTCGATCACATGTGTGACATGATCGCGCCGCTTGAGCACATCGGGATACGCGCTTCCCATAATTCCCAGCACCTGATCCACAAAACGGTAGAGGAATGGCCCATGATATCCGAGAGTCTTTCCGTGACGGGCGGCGCGGCGCAGGATTCGGCGCAACACATAACCCGCGCCCTCGTTCCCCGGCATTCCGCCATCGGCGATGGTGAACACCAGTCCCCGCAGATGGTCGGCGCAGACACGATGCGGCACGCCGGCCGGCCCACGGTCGTACGCGTGGCCGCTATCGGATGCCAGCGCGCTGATAATCGGCATGAACAAATCGGTGTCGTAATTCGAGTGATGTCCCTGTACCACTGTGGCGAGCCGTTCCAGTCCCATCCCGGTATCGACCGAGGGCTTCGGCAACGGTTCCGTCCTGCCGTCAGCGGTGCGTACGTATTGCATGAAGACCAGATTCCAGATCTCCATGTACCGGTTGCAGTCGCAATTGACTGTGCAGTCGGGCATGCCGCATGAGAAGTCGGCGCCGAAGTCATAATGAATCTCGGAGCATGGACCGCAGGGCCCGACATCGCCCATCGACCAGAAGTTTTCCTTTTCGCCAAACCGGCGAATCCGCTCCTTGACCTCAGGCGCGATCTTGCGCCAAAGCGCCTCGGCGTCGTCATCGGTGGTGTAAACCGTCACCCACAGGCGTGAGGCGTCCAGTCCGACTGTCTTGGTGAGAAACTCCCAGGCGTACGCGATCGCATCCGGCTTGAAGTAATCGCCGAACGAGAAATTCCCGAGCATCTCAAAAAACGTGTGGTGGCGCGGCGTGACGCCCACGTTTTCCAAATCATTGTGCTTCCCGGACACCCGCAGGCATTTCTGGGACGAGCAGGCGGTCTTGTACGGGCGCGTCTCCTGCCCGAGAAAGACTCCCTTGAACTGGTTCATCCCGGCATTGATAAACAGAAGCGACGGGTCCCCCTTCACCAAGAGCGAGGACGACGGCACCACGGCATGCCCGCGGGCGGCAAAGAAGTCCAGAAACGATGATCGCAACTCAGCAGCAGTCATAGGTCAGATTTCCTCACAGACAAGGCAAGAAACGTCTCCAAGCCCGCGAAAGCAAGCGGGTGGCGCCAGAGAAGAACGCTGACCGCGCCGAAGCGCCCTCACCCCCGGCCCCTTGTATGTCGTTTAAGACATATCTTGATGGTTGTTGCATTGCCGGTGTGGCCGGCCGTCCGCCCCAAGGGTTTACCGCCCGTGGGAGAGCTTGGGTCGTCACGCCGTT
>JAKAKI010000082.1:0-41202 GCA_021813505.1 bacterium
AGCTTGGAAATGACACGGTCGGCAGGTTACATTTCGTCACGGCGAAGCCTCCTCTCTTCTTGGTTCCAACAAACTCAATATCAGAGGATTAAAAGGCTTCGCCAGCCTTTTTGGTGAAATATCCGGGTTAGCAGCCATGTCCACTGGGTTGGCGTTCCTTCGACACCGAGAACCTGCCAAAGCGCAACGCCAGAGTCGGCAGGACCAGAAGATTCAGGAGCGTTGATGTCGCCAGTCCGCCGAGGATGACGATCGCGAGCGGTCCTTCGATTTCACGACCGGGGGCCCGGCTCCCAATCGCGAGTGGCAGCAACCCCAAAGCAGTAACCAGGGCGGTCATCATGATCGGTGTCAATCGTTCGGCGGCGCCGCGGATCGCCGTCTCCGCGCCCCATGACATGCCCTCAATACTCACCAAGTGGTCGTAGTGCGAAATCATCATGATCGAATTCCTGAGAGTGATACCGAAGAGCGTCACGAATCCGACCATCGATCCGAGAGTCAGCCAGCCACCGGATACGAACACGGCCAATATTCCGCCCACCAGTGCGAAGGGCAAATTTGCCAGCACCAGCAGGAGATTGCGGGCGTGACCGAAGACGATGGACAAGAGGAGGACGACTCCGGCGCCGGCCAGCAGAGAATGAATGATCAGTTCCCTCCCTGAGCGGGTCTGGGCTTCGGCCGCGCCGCTAAACTCGATGTATGTGCCCGATGGCAAGCGGTTTTCGCTCCTGATTCTTCGCTGCGCTTCGGCCACGAAGGAACTGACATCGCGACCGGAGACGTTGCAGGTCACGGTCTGCACGCGTCGGGCACCCTGGTGCAAGACGACATAGCGACCCGAAGTCTCATACACATCGGCAACCTGCCGCAAAGCGACATAGGTCCCGTCGGCGTTCCGCAGTGGTAACGTCCCGACCTGTTCGACGGTCCGCCGCTCCGCCGGATCGAGAATGACCGATACATCAACCACGCGGTTTCCCTCAAACACCTGGCTGACGGTTTCACCCTGAAAGGCCAAACGGATCGTCTCGAGCACATCGACCGGGCTCAATCCCCAGCGCGCGAGGTCTTCGGAACGAAGCCGAACAGCCAGTTGCGGCGTGCCGGGAGGTGACTGGACCTGAATTTCCGTTGCCCCTGGGATGTCGGCAAGTGTCCGGGCGATTTCAGGGGCATCGCGGTCGAGGGAGTCCAAATCGTTGCCCACGATGTTCACGACGACCGCCGCCGTGTAGCCAGTAAGAGTTTCCTCGACTCGCTCGGTGAGGAAGGTCTTGACCGCGGCGTTTACTCCCGGAAATCCCGCCAGCACTTTGCGGATCTCGCCCATGGCGAATTCACCCTCCTCACCCTCCAGCGGCCGGAGATCCACGTTGAACTCGCTGTAATGTGTGCCGAAGACGTCGTCCGCCTGCTCGGCCCGTCCGGCACGCTGCGCCACGGCACCCACATAAGGCAACTTCAGCAAAGCCTCGGAGACTCGTCTGCCGAGCCGGAGCGACTCTGCCAGTGAGGTACCCGGCACAGCCGAGACGTGAACGATGAAGTGCCCCTCCCGCAACTCCGGAAGGAAGGCACCTCCCAGAAGTGAGGCGAGAAACAGCCCGATCACCGTGAGGACGGCCACGCCGCCAATGACGAGCCCCGAGCGGCGTTCAATTCCGCGCAGCAGGTCCGTATAGCGTTTTTTGACGCTACGCATCAAAGGCGGTTCGGTCGAGGACACGCTGCTCGCTCTCAAGAACATCAAACACAGAGCGGGCGTGACCGTCAACGCCACCAGCAGCGAAACCGAGACGGCGGCAATGTAGGCCACCCCGAGTGGGGCAAAAAGCCGTCCCGCGATGCCGGAGAGAGTCAGAAGGGGGATGAATACAAGGACGACCGCGAAGGTGGCGTACACGACAGCGCTGCGCACTTCCAGAGACGCATCAAGGATGACGCGCAGCGGCGCCAAAGGCGCAGGCCGGGTTTGGTTCTCACGCAGACGGCGCAAGATGTTCTCAACGTCAATGATCGCGTCATCGACGACTTCGCCGATGGCGATGGCCAGGCCGCCCAGAGTCATGGTGTTCAGACTGAGACCGAAACCCTCGAGTACCGTAGCGGCGCCGAGCAGCGAGAGCGGTATTGCCACGCACGAAATCGCGGCGGTGCGCAGATTCATCAAGAACAAGAAGAGCACCAGGACGACCAAGACGCCGCCGAGCAAGAGCGATGTCCGGACGTTGTTCACGGCTGTCTGAATGAAGTTCGCCGGGCGGAAGATATCAGTGTGGAGCTTGATCCCTTCGGCTTCCAGTGAAGGCCGAAGATCTGTCAACGCCTGCTCCACATTCTCGGTCACCGTCAGAGTGTTCGCGGCGAACTGGGCAGCGACCATTAGGATCACAGCCGGTTGGCCTCCCACGGCGGCCGCGCCGATCGGCGGCTCCGGAGCCACCGTGACGTTCGCCACCTGATCGAGGGTGACACTCACATTGCCTTGGTGGGTGAGGACAGTGGCGCCTATCTCTTCGGGCGAAACCGCCTGGCCCGACGTCTGAATCGCAATACGCTGATTCTCGTTGTCGATCACCCCGGCGCCCCGGACGCCGGTGCTGCGACGCGCCGCCGCCAGGATGTCATCGAAACCAAGGTTGAATTTCACCAGCATCTCTGGCCGAACCTGGATTTGCAACTGCCTGACCTCGCCTCCGAAGACAGAGACTTTCGACACCCCGGGGACTGCCAGCAGACGCGGCCGTAACGTCCAGTCGGCGACAGTCCGCAGGTCCATCAGTGAGCGCGACTCCGAAGTCAGCCCGATCCCCTGCACGACGCTCGTCGACGATGTCATCGGCGTCATCGCCGGCGGATGAATTCCCTGCGGGAGCTGGCCCGTGAGGGTCGCGAGGCGTTCTGTGACGGACTGCCGCCCCACGTGGATGTCGCTCCCGGGGACGAACGTCAAGGTGACGATGGACAGCCCCTGGATCGAGTTGGAGCGAAGCGACTCAATCCCCTCCACCCCGTTGAGGGCGTTTTCAATTGGTTGGGTGACGAGCAGTTCGACTTGCTCAGGCGAGAGCCCTGGAGCTTCGGTCTGTACGGCCACTTGGGGAGGAGCGAACTCGGGGAAGACATCATACTTCGCTCGCGCCACGGTCAGGACGCCGTATGCGGCTGCCAGCAGAGCGAGCGTAACGACGATACCGCGATAACGGAGCGAAAAACTGACAATCGCATTCAACATGCTGGGTGATCCGCTCGGGGGCCGTTCCTACTGCTTGCCCTCGCCCACCTGAATCTGGGAACGCGATTCCTCCGAAAGCAGAAGCTGAGCTCCGCGCACCACGACGGTATCCGCCGGGCCGAATGTGCCCGCCACAAACCAACCGCCGTCAGCGGCCTGGTCAGTCGGTATCTGACGACGCGCGAACTGTCCCGGAGCCTGCTGGACGTACACCCAGGCGAAGCCACCCGTGAGCACGACAGCGGAATACGGCAGAATCACGCCGTCTCGCCTGACGGTGGATGGGAGCAAGGCGGTAATGTTCATCCCAGGACGCAAGACAGCGGCGGGATCCTGCGCGAGGTACAGCAAATCGGTGCTTTGGAGTCGGGGATCGCTTTTTCGCGCGACCGAGAGGAATCGTGCCGGGACAGTCGCCGAATCGCTGACCTGCACGTACGCGGTATCCGGCGATGCCGGGAGCGCCATTCCTGCCGGGAGGCTGACGCGAACCAGAGACTCCCTTCCGGCAAACAAATCTTCGAGCGTGCTCGCACCGCCCATTAGCCACGCCGCGATTGTGTCGCCCCACCCCTGTTGCGCTTCAATCTCCAGGGCACGCAGATCAGCCTCATCTTTACGCCAGGCGACTTCTGCGGAGTTCAGGTCCTTGTCGGAAACCATCCGATTTGCGTCATGCAGCACGCGCAGACGGTCAAATTCCGGCTTCGATGTTGAGAGATTGGCTTGCCCTTTTCGGATGTTCGCCTGCAGTTGCGCCAGTGCGTCCAGATTGACAACTGCCGCATAGGCCCGTGTTCGGGGGTGGAACTTGGCCACCGTCGGGGTAGCCAACTCCAGGCCTCCGCGATCACGCGTCTCCTTGTCAAGGGTCACAACCACTTGACCGTTCGTTAGAGAAACGCGCAGCGGCGGGGCGACTGGCTGTTCCCGCTCGCGTTCGACGGCAGCCTCCTTGCGCCCTTCAAGGTATCCCCAGGTTAGGAGTGCAATCACACCGGCGATTGCGACGGTGGCGATAATCGCCTTACGGAGAGACAATCGGCTCATGGTATTCCGATTTTACGTCCGCAGAATCACGTCACTCAGAGCGCGGAGACGCCGCCGCAGTTCCCCGAGCTCCTGCCGCCCTTTCGCGGTCAGCCGATAGCACTTCCGAACCTTGCCATTCACAGCCCGCTTCCGGATCAAGACGTCGCGCTACTGGTGGAGTCAGTGAAGCACAGGGTACAATGTCCCCGGACTCAGAGGTGTTCCCCTCTGCCCCAACTCCTGGATGATCTCCAAGCCATAGGTTTCCGACCGCGAGATACGCCAGAGGACATAAAGTTTGAGAAAGCAGCGGGTGAATTCACGATCGATCATGTCGGTGCTCGTTATCGAAATCCGATAATGTCATTCCCAGCCCAAGATCACCTGCATGAGAGAGCAAGGCAAGGAGGATTTTCACGCTTTCTTCGGGTTTAATGCGAACACAACTCGAATTCAGACAATAGCCAGAGTCCGAAGGCGACTTGCAATGAAGCGGAAAGCAGAGCGTGAGTTCTTCTCAGAAAACCCACGCCGAGGAAGTGAAGTGATCATTCACGATGTGCACAGAGACAATTACCCTGACCCGGATCCCAACCGCACAGGTATTTCGCCCTGGTTTAAACTCGAGTATTTCCAAAGCTATCATCGAGGACTCTCGTTTTGCTTGAAAGTGGTTCGCGTAAGGGTTGAACCAGGAGGATCGTGGCAGATCATGGCCGAACAGACTCCAGCTTCGTCATCTTCGTCGACTGAAATTGATGCTTACGTAGTTGGAGACATCCCTTACGACAACATCGTTGAAATCGACCCCAATTCAGACGAATTCACAAATGGACCCCATTTCTACTGCGAGTTTGCGAACGGTGGCAGTCCATTTGAGAGATTCTGGCACGACCCTGTTGAGCGCGCTAGCCCGGATATTTCACCAAAAAGGCTTCGCCAGCCTTTTGGGTGAAACATCCGCGTTAGGGCCATGGGCAGGATGCCCATGGTACCAATGATTCCGGGGTGGGTGCTTGGCACCCACCCCGTCGGGTCCGCTATGGGCCCGTCGTGAAATTCCAGATAGGTCCCTCCAGATTGCCGCCACACGGTCGTTTAACAACGACTCGCCAATAGATCACGGTGCTGGCTGGCTGCTGCAGGAGAGTGCCGGTCGGCGCAGTGAGGTTCTCGAGTACCAGTCCTGTCGGTGGGCTTGCAACTCCGACATAGACGTCGTATTTCACAGCCCCTCCGCACGGATCAGTCACCGCGTCCCAACTGAGCGTGGCGGTTCTGGACTGGCCGCTGGCTCCAATTGCCGGAACCGGATTGGCCGGGTTGGCCATCGACGTGGTGCAAAAAGTCGTGAAATTCCACTTCGGCGAATATGTCGTCCGCCCGCACGATGCTCGGGCGCGCACCTGCCAGTAATGAATCTGGTTAGGTTCCAGGTTGGAGAGTTGAGCAAAATTCGTATCCAGGTTGAACTGGTTGGCAACTACTGATTCGTCCGTGTCCCAGAGCAGGTCGTACAAGATAGGTCCACCGCATGTATCCACCACCGGAGTCCAGTTGAGATCAACGACGGCGAAGGGAACACACTTCTGTCCGCTATCCGGCTGGATCAGTGTCGGCGAGCCGATCCCCTTGGTGCACAGAGTACTGAAGGTCCAGATTGCGCTGCTCGTCTGACAGCCTCCGGTGCTCTTAGCGACGACTTTCCAGTAGTACTTCGTGTTGTTGGACAATCCGGATTTCGTATACGACGTTGTGATTCGATTGGAGTCGACCTTGGGTGGCGGATTGGCCGTCCCGAAGTAGACATCGTAATGCACCGAATCGCCGCACGGATCGGTGACCGCACTCCATCTGAGTGTGTCGACCAGCAGATTGCATAACGAATCATTGGCCGGGATCGGACCAGCGGGAGCGGGGAGGGCGGTCGGACAACCGGTGTTGAAGCTCCATACCGCACTACAGGTTTTGCGGCCACCGGTCCCGTTCGCGCAAACTTTCCAGTAGTACTTCCGGTTCGCTTCGAGTGAATCGGAGGTGATCGTGTTAACGTTCAGGTTCGAGTCGATCTTCGCCACCGGTGGATTGAGCGTGTCGAGGTAGACCTCGTAGGTCACGGGGCTCAGGCAGGAATCGATTACCGCGCCCCAAGTGAACGTGGGCTTGCGTGACTGGCACAGTGCTCCATCCGCGGGATTCGGTGTTCCGGGCGCCGGCAGCGCGGCGCAGGCGGTATTGAAGACCCACACGTCGGAGCAACTCGTGCACGCCCCCGATCCTTTGGCGCACACTTTCCAGTAGTACTTCTTCGTCGTGGTCATTGACACAGGACGGCTGTTGGCGGATTGATTCGCCGAGACGAGCACCGGCGGATCGGCGTCACCGAAATAGACATCGTACGTCACGGGTTTGCCGCATGAGTCAACAACGGGATCCCAACGCAGAGTGTCGATTGTCGGCCGGTCATCCGCGCTGTCGGCGGGTGCCGGGTCACTGGGAACAGCGAGTGACTTGGGGCACTTTGTGGTGAACCTCCAGACATTGCTGCACGTCTGGCGGTTGCGCGATCCTTTGGCGCAGACTTTCCAGAAATAAACCGTCGTGTCGTTCAGTCCGGCCGGGTGGTACTTGCTGACCGTCAGGCCGGAGTCGATTTTGGCCGGCGGGTTCGTCTTGCCAAGATAGACGTCATAGGTTACCGCGTCGCCACAGGGGTCAACAACGGCGTTCCAGCAAATCGTGTCCGGCTTGGCCTGGCAGCCGGCGCTGTCTGCCGGGATTGGAGTTGCCGGCGCGGGCAGCAGGTCAGGGCAAGTCGTCGTGAAATCCCAGATCGGACTTGATGTCGTTCGCCCGTTGGTGCCGTGAGCGACCACTTTCCAGAAGTACACCTTGTTGGTGTGCAGCCCAATCACCGAGTAGAAGTTCGAAACCATACCCGCGGCGATCATTCCCGGAGAAGCGAGCGTGTCAAAGTACACGTCGTAAGTGATCTGGCCTCCGCACGAATCGTGCGAACTCACCCATTGCAGATTCAAGTTCACCGGCTGGCTGGTTGCGCCATCGGCTGGATTCGGCGCGCTGGGCGCCGTCAGCGGCGGACAACCGGTTGTGAAGTTCCAAACCGACGTGCCGCAGGTCTTGCAGCCGCCGGTACCTCGCGCGCAAATCTTCCAGTAGTACTTCTTGTAGGCGACAAGCCCGCTCAACGGGTACTTGGTTGAATTCCAGGTGGCTTCCACCAGTTTCGGCGAAGCGACCGTGTCGAAATAGATTTCATAGGTGACGGCATTGCCGCAGGAATCAGGAATGGCTGACCAACTCAGGGTATCGGTTGTGGGCCTGCCGGTGGCGTTGTTCAGCGGGGCAACAACTGTGGGTGCCGGTAATGGCCGCGGGCATCCGGAGGTCAGGCTCCAGACTGGGCCGCAGGTCTGGCGGTCATCGGTGCCGTTGACGCAGATCTTCCAATTGTACTTGGTGTTTGCGGACAGGTTGGAGGGAACGTATCGATTGACGGTCAGGCCTGTCGCTCTCAGGATCAGCGGATCGCCGAAGTAGACGTCATAAGTGACCGCTCCGCAGGGATCGGTGACCGCCGTCCATGTTAGCGTATCGACGAGCGCGTTGCAGGTGGCGCCATCGATCGGGCTTGGACCGGAGGGCGCAGCCAATTCAGGACATACGGTGGTGAAGTTCCACACCGGTCCGAACGTCTGGCGGCTCTTGGTGCCTTTCGCGACAACTTTCCAATAGTATTTCGAGCTGGCCGACAATCCCGATACGGAATACCAGTTGTTTCGCAGATTCGAGGTGACCAGCGGCGGATTGGTGGGGAAGCCGAAATACACGTCGTACTTCACCGTGTCACCGCAGGGATCGACCACCGCTCCCCAGTGCAATGTCAGGCTCGACGGCTGGCCGGTCGCTCCACTCTCTGGATCCGGTCCGGCGGGAGTGGGCAGCGCACCCACACAGCCTACACGGAAACTCCACACCGGGCTTTCGGCATGGCGGTCACAGACGCCGTTGACGCGGACTTTCCAGTACTTGAGGCCATCGCTCAAACCGGAAAGCAAGTACGTATTGGACGCCACGCCGGATGCGACCAGCCGCGGCGGACTGACAGTATCGACATAGACGTCGTAGGTGATGTCGCCGCCACAGGGATCGGTGATCGCATTCCACCCGATGGTGAGAGTCGACGGCTGGCTGGTGGCGCCGTCGGCTGGGGCGGGAATGCTCGCAGAACTGAGCGTCGATGTGCACAGGGTCGTGAAGCTCCACTCGGACGCCGGGCAGCTCTGGCGATCGTTTGAGGACTTGGCGCAGACTTTCCAGTAGTACTTTGTGTTCACGACGAGGCCAGTGACGGGATAGGCCGTGGTGCTCAAGTCCGAAGCAACGAGTGGAATCGGTTTGGTTGTTCCGAAATAGACGTCGTATTTCACCGGGTCACCGCACGGATCGGTGACGGCGGACCAGGTCAGCGTATCGGTCAGGGCATTGCACAGCGCGGCGTCGGCGGGCACCGGCGCTGCCGGCGACGGCAGCGGGGTAGTGCAACTCGTTGTGAATTCCCACGCGGGACCAAAGACTGAATCACGGCACGGCGCTTTGACGCAAACCTTCCACTTGTAGTTTCTGCCCGACAGCAGGCTGCTGACCAGATAGGAATTCTGCGTGATCCCGGGGGCGACACGTGGCAGCGGTTCGCTGGTGCCAAAGTAGACATCATATGTCACGCTCCCGCCGCAAGGATCGGTGAGCTGGCCCCAGATCAAGGTGAGCGATGCCGGTTGTCCGGTGGCACCGGTCGCGGGAGTCGGCCCGGCCGGAGTGGCCATCGCAGTCTTGCAGGCCGGAGTGAACTTCCAAATGGTACCAACGGTACGGCGTCCGCATCCGCCTCTGGTGTCGACGCGCCAGTAATACGGGATGTCGCGGGTAAGCCCGGAGCGGATGTAGGACGCACTCGTCAAATTGGAATCGAGTTTCGGAGGCGGATTGACGGTTCCGAAGTAGAGGTCGTAAGTCACCGCGCCACCGCACGGATCGGACACCGTGTTCCATGTGAGCGTATCGGTCGTCGCCATACAGGTTGCGTTGTTCAGCGGATGGGGATTTGACACCGCACCGAGCACACTGATGCAACCCGTGGTGAAATCCCATAGGGGACTGGACGTCTGCCGGTCACGGGATCCGTTGGCGACGATTTTCCAATAGTACTTGGTATTGGCAGACATCCCGCCTACGGGATACCAGGTGTTGTCAAGACCGGTGTCCGCCAGCGGCGGTGGATTGGCAGTGCCGAAGTAGATGTCGTACGTGACCGTTCCACCACACGAAGGATCGATCACCGCCGACCAAACCAATGTGTCGGAGCCGCCGACACATTGGTCGGTTGCTGCAGGCGTAATCCGTGTTGGCGCCGGGAGAGGCGCGGAGTTGGTGCAGGTGTATTTGCCAAGAGAGAACGCAAGCAGGCCACCGGTCCCGAGCGTCCTGGTCTCCGCTGCCGGAGTGCTGAAGCCGCTGACTGAACCGTAAGTGATCGTGTAGCTGCCCGCCGGAGCGTCGGAGACAGACCACGATGTTCCGCCACCCTGGTAGGAGGCGCCGCCGCCCGATTTGGCGATTGAGAAGGTGGCTTGAAAGTGATTTGTGGTTACGCAAATCTTGCCGCCGTTGCCTTCAATACTATCGATGACCGCATAGGCTTCCTGGCACACATCGGGCAGAAACGAGTACGCGATCCAGCCATAACCGTTATCGGACCAACCGGTGCCCCATGAGTTGATGATCTTGAAGGCATGGCGCCCTTCGTTGTATCCGACGATGCACGCGGCCTGGTCCCCGACCAGCGCGCCGCCAGCGCGGGAATAGGCGCTGTCGGCAGGCAGGTGGAAGAAATTCTCGTAGACGCGGAATCCGATCAGGACTGGAAATCCGCCGGCGAGATGGCGTTTGACGGCATCCGCGTTGGTGAAGTCGACGCGGCTCCAGTTCATGATTCGGTACTTCAGCGCTTCGGTGTTGGCGCCGGCCGAAGGCTGCAAGAAACAATCGGTGGGATCGTAGGGCATGGTGGCAAGGCTCGCGCACCCTTTTTCCCGCAGAAGATTCAGGGCGCTTTCGATTGTGCAGTTCTCCTCACATGGGCCGGAAGTGACCGAGGCGATTATCCCCGGCGCAGTGTGGATTTGATTATAGATGTAGGCCGGACTCAGTTTGTTGGCAACGGTCGAGAAGGTCCAGTTCTTGTGCTCGATTTTCTCCTGGTAACTCTTGAGCGCATAGCCAACCGCCCACCCCACTCCGGAGGCCTGCATGCCCTGGTCCCCCACCGGTGGCATGGAGGCGGATAAGTCGACTGCAGCGGGAAGGGAGCCGATCCCCGGCGGTGGCATCAGCGGGAACGGGAAGTACTGGTTGTCGGGCAGGGGCATGAACCCCAACCCCCGGGGATGGATGCGCGTATTGTGCGCACTCACGATGATCGGGGCCGTGGTACTGTCGTTACTGGCAACATCAACGGCCTTCACCTGAATCGTGTGGGTGGAGCCATCAGGCAGGAAGGTGCAATCCCAGGGATACGCGTAAGGCGGCGTATTATCTGTATACCGCAATACACTGTCGATATAGAATTCGACGCGCGCGACGCCATCGGCATCGGTGACGTCGACTTCGATCGTGACAGTATCCTCCACCGGCGAGCCATCGCCCGGCGCGATAATCGTCACCTCGGGAACGTCAGTTTTGTTCTGCTTTTTGGAACACGTTGACGCCAGAAGCAAGAAGAGCGGCGCCAAAATCCAAATTCGCCAGCCGGCAAACACTCGTGCAAACCGCATGGTCGTCCTCCCCGGTCAACTCAACACTCCGTGAGTAGTCCCCTGCCCCGCCGGATGTAACGGCCGGCCGGGCCGATTTTCTGAAAGGAGCTGGGTGAGGGTGCCGGTCAGCAAAGAGAATGCGCGCTGAAGGAGATTCAATCCCACCGGGAAGCCCGTTGAATGGAATCGCCTGCCAACCCTGCTGATGGACACCAACACAAGAGCACCTCCTCTAATGTGTGCCACAAACAACTGCCGCTGCGACGGTGAGGATAAGTATGGGCAGGCGTTGAGTCAATTGCAAAATCGACAAACAATCAATTGGGATGAATTGCAGCCGATTGCAGAAACACCGGAACGGCCGTGGCGAGGCCAACCCGCCTCACACGGAGGGGTCCGGCGCCCACACGGGACGGCCTGTCAATGATACCGGCGCCGGCCGGATTACTCCGGCAGGATACTAAATATAATCCCAGCGGTGATATTCAGATAGCGCGTGCTCTGGTTCCTCGTGAACACGTTGTGGAGAATCGCGTCCAGAGAGAGCCGTGTCGCCGGGCCGAGGCGCACAAGCATTCCCGGCCCGGCATTGATGCCGATGTCGGTCTTGCTCTGATTGCGCGGCACCTCCTGGGACATGCCGTTGGTTCCATGGACCAAGTAGCTGGTGGAAAACTTGTTAACATACGCGCCGGCCCCAAAGTGGCCGAAAAAATTGACGGCCGCCTCGGGCATCAGGTAGTAGCGGACATGGCCGGTGAACGCCAGCGTCTTCCAGGAAAACCTGGGATCGATATCGTATCCCTGCAGGTGCAGACTCTGGCGCAACTCGGTGGAGCGCATGGGCTGGGAATTGTAGTCCAACCCGCCGCCGACCGAAACACGACGGCTCACCATCTTATCCACGCTGGCGCCGAGGGCCCAGCCGGTTCGGACATCATCCTTGAGATACGACCAGGTGCGTCCCGTGATCGGATAATCGCCGATCGGCAGACCCAGGCTGCCACGAATCCCGATCATCAGTTCGCGTTTGACGACATCCGCCGCCGCTGGGGAGATGCCCAGCAGGACAATTGACAGCGTGAGGAGTACGATAGACTTGAAGCGCATTGGACCATCCCTCCTTGAACCCGACACTGAGATAATACACTTGAGCGGGTGGGGCAATTCCCATTTTCGGGGAGTGGGCGAACCAGAAAGAGCGGACGATTGGCGCGAAAAAGAAACCGCCCGGGCTTTGAGTCCCGGGCGGCGGAAAAGCGGATTTCGCTGCGGACTTACTTGTTGCCCCAGATCCACCAGCGGAGCGTGAGGCTCGCGGCGGAATTGATGCTCGCGTAGCTCTTCCCAGACGCGCTGCCCTTCTCGCCAACGATCGTCACATCCGGACCCCATTGGCCAACGATGGAAACATTGTCGGCCAACTTCGCGGTTCCACCGACGAATACGCCAAGAGAGAAGTTCGTGTACGAGTCGCCTACCTTCGGAGAAACGATGGCCACACCAGCGCGCCCGCCAAATAGCGGCTTGGTATCGCCTTCGCCCATCTCTTTCTCGAAACTGGCACCGAGACCGAGTCTTGTACCGGGGGTCGGTCCATCGTCGCCCTGCCAGTCAATCATAACCACCGGCTGGAAGACCATTCCCTCACCGAACGTGATGGGCAACGCAAAGACACCGGGGATCCCGCCGCCTTCCCACATCACTGCCACACCCATCTGGGCGCTGGACACCGACGCGGTGGCCAGGATGGCCAGGGCTGTCGTGGCAATGATCAATCCGATCCGTTTCATGAACCCTCCTTTTTGGTGACGTTGGTTTTTCGTTTTCACCACAGAAACTCTCGCCGTGGTTGGCGGGAGTTAAGAGTGGAGGGCGAAAGCTGTCAAGACATGTTTTTGCGCGGCAAGGCGATATGCGGAAAGAAATCGACTGGCAGACCCGATTGCAACACGCAAATGGCTGCGCTACAGCAGGTTAGGCAATCACTTCAATTTCTATCCGATTCGAGCCGGATTGCTTCGAGACTATTTCACCATAAGCGTCAGTCCGGCACGAAGTTCCCACCAGGTCGTATTGGACTTCTGATGGTCTTCGAGCACAGTTTCGCTCGTGCCGTCCTTAAGGTACGCGATCTCCGTCAATTTGGAGCCCTTCGTGGAAATCCTTCGTAATCGCGGCTCGAAGCTGAACGCCAGGGTATTGCTCACAGGGATCAGGACACCAATCCCCCCGGTGATGGCCAGGGAGGTGTTGACACTGAACTTTACGTAGCTAATCAACGAGTCTTCCCGGGAGTTGATTCGCGCGCGCGGCCCTCCCATTCCCACCGCGAAGAGAGCATAGGGTTTCCAGTGCGCAAACCCTCCCGGCCAGAATGCCCGCATCCACACCTGGCCGAGCAGCACGCTCGTGCGTGCGGAATTCGGATCGGAGTTAGGTCCGATATCCGCGTTGCCGAAGTCCATCGGGAAACGCAAGTATTCTCCCGAGATTCCGGCGGTGAAGAGGTCATTGAACGCGTAGCCAAAATCCAGCCCCGCGTCAAAGCCGGTCTTGTGGCCGGCGTGATTCGTGGCAGGATCCGGCGTACCGAAGCGCCCGGTTGGAAAGGCAAGCGCGGCCGATGGCCAGATGAGTTTGTTGTGTGCCAGCGTGAGGCTGCCGGCTCTGGCAACCGACGGCAGAATCGCCGCCGCCACAAGCAAGATCACGCCAAAGCGCAGAAGTTTTGTCGGGAGAGCCGGGTACGTGCGAGCGTTCATCACATCCTCCATGGGGAAGTGCAAGCAACAGCCGCCGGTCTGCGAGCGCAAGGCGAGAGTTGTCGCACTGGTGGATGGCCGGAATCTGGAAAGAAGATGTGCTGAAGTCGGGAGCTCCCTCTTGGGCTCTCCCCCGCAACACCACGGATGGCCCGTGCGGACGAGCCATCACGCTGGAGAGTGATTATGGAAGGGTTGCCGCTGCGGAGCCGGACCGTTAGTACCGGTTCGCCAGCTCCAGAAGCGAGCGTTTCTTGTACAGCGCGAACATCTGGTGCCGTCCCTCGAGAATCAGGTCGCGGACGGCGCAGTTGTTCTTTTTGCCGCAGTCACGGCGATTGACGACGCATTTGATCGGATCGGCATCGCCCTGAATCGCCGCGATGATCTCGGCGACGTTGATGCGTTTGGGCGGCTTTGCCAGCGAGAAGCCGCCGCGGACGCCGCGGTGAGAACGCACCAGCCCGGCGCGGGTGAGGTTCTGGAAGATCTTGGCCAGAAATTTCTCCGGCACGCTCTGGGCTTGTGAAATCTCGCGCAAAGTGGCGACGCCGCTGGGCGGTTGTTTGGCCAGGTAGATGACGCCGAACAGTCCGTATTCTTCCGCTTTGGTAAACTGCATTGCTTACCCCCTTCCCCGAGCCGACTCCATGCCCTTCGAAACGTTCATCGTGTGCACAATTCTCACAGGCAATGCTGGCAACCGGACTCTGACCGGCTTAGTGCTCTGACCTGCATACGTACGAGTCCCGGCCAACTATGAGAAAATGATAACGAACTACCCATCTTGTCAAGGTATTCCCTCCAAAATACCTCTCTTTTTGTCAAAACCGGAGTTACCCAGTCTTAAAAAATTGTCAGTTAGTCAAAGAAGGGTTTTGCGGGAATGTGCAACGCCAGCGGTTGCATTGAGACCTACTGCCGGAGCAGCGGTGGCGACCCGAATCCACGCTACGGGGGACAAACTCGTAGCGATTACTGAATCGGTTCGGAAATTGAGTTGAGTTTCCTCCTCTATAGTTGTCCACCGGCAAGAAGTGGGCAATGCCCCATACCCATGGGGCGATCCGGCAACAGAATTGCGACACGCGATCTCTCATTTCGCCACTGCCATCAATCGCGGCAGTCCAACCTCATGCCCGGCATGAACCTCCTTGCTGGGGCAAGTTCGCGGCAGTTCGGGCACAACAGTTACAACTATTGCGGCGGGAGCAAACGACAAATGAAAAGATTCTTGCGGCAGTTTCGTTGGAGGTGCGCTGCGAGGGGGACACGGGGCATCACCCTGGTGGAGGTTCTGGCCGCCATGACGATTCTGGCGCTGGGACTTCTGGCGTTGATGCCGATGGCGGTGACGACGATTTCCGCCAACGGGATCGCCCGTGAAACACGCGGCGCAATGGAACAGATTCAAAACCGGATGGAGCGCTTCCGGCTCCAGGATTCGGTCGTGGCCGGCACGGAGATCGACTCGACATCGGGGATGAGCACATCCTGGTGGACCGAAGACGCCGGCACCAACCTGAAGAAACTGGTGATCGAAGTGAATTGGGCGGGCGACGACGGCATGGCCCATCGCCAGCGCGGGTCGGCGCTGCTCTACAAGAAATCATAGGGGCAAGGGGCAAGGGGCAAGGGGCAAGGGGCAAAGGGCGGAGGAAGTACGGGAAAGCCAATGTACAGCGAACTCAAGAAGGATGCGCCCCGGTGGGCGATCGGGCGCGCCGGCGGCCGGCGGCTGGATCATGCCATCGGCGAGTCGGGCATGACGATTCTGGAACTGTTGATAGTCACCATCATCGGACTGGCCGTGACCTCGGCAGCGCTTGGAGCGTACGTGCGGATGAACGACCAATCGGTCATGCAAGACCAGATTGTGGAAATGGAACAATCGGGGCGGGCAGCCGAGCGGGTGTTGTCACAACGCATTCGGATGGCCGGCTTCGGCCTGCCGACGAAACTGGCGCCAATGACGGGACAGGACACCAATCCGGATACGATCACGGTCACCGCCCTGGACCCACCGATGTGCCAGGGGTATATGTCGGCCGCCATGATCAACCCAACCAGCACCGTCGTGTGCGCCGGATCGGACCTGAGTTGTTTTGCGCCATCGATGTGGGCATACATCTATGATCCCGTGGCCGACACCGGCGAGTATTTTCAAGTCACCGCGATTTATGGCGGACCGGCTTTGGCGCACGACGCCCATCCGCTGTCGCGGTTGTACCCGAGCGGATCGCAAGTCTCGCACATCGAGCAGTTTTCCTATTACGTCGACCGGTCCGACACGGCCCACCCGACTCTGATGGAAAGACCGATGGGATTGCCGAGCGCGGCGTATGCGGAGAACATCGAGCGGCTCGATTTCTTCTACGTGATGCAGAGCGGCGACACGGTATCGGCGCCCGCGGTGCCGCGCAAAGTGCGCAATGTGCTGGTGCGTTTGGTGGCCCGCTCCCCGCGCGTGGACAACACAATGGAGCACGACTACCGGCGGCGGATATTCAGTTTCAATGTCAGCGTGCGGAATCTGGAGTTCTAACCATGAAGCGGAGAAACACTATGCGCCAGTTGCAGAGCAATGAACGCGGATTTGTGATGATCGTCTGCCTGGGCCTGCTTCTGATGTTCGGCGTGCTCGGGATCAGCTCGGTCATGCAATCGAGAAGTGACATGGACGTGGCCGGCAATCAGATGCGCGATGTCAGCGCCCTGTACGCGGCCGAAGCAGGCGCGGAGAAGGCCTACGCGCTGTTCCGTCAGGCGATCGACGCCACAGCGGCTCCTCCCAGCCCGTTGCCCGCAGGAAATTTCACGCTCGATCGTTATGCGGTGGATTACTCGTGCGAATCGACCGGGCCGGCGGTGCAGCGCAATCTGACCAGCGGCCCGTACACGGGCCTGTACGGTCTGGTCAATGAGTATGACCTCTGGGGACACGCGGTTGGAGGGACAGGAGTTGAGAATCAGGTGCGGGTTCGGATGGAACGCGCACTGATTCCAATCTTCCAGTTTGCGATCTTCTACGATGACCAGCTTGAGTGGCATCCCGGTCCGCCGATGACATTGAGCGGGCGCGTGCATTCCAATGGCGATACGTATCTTGGTTCCAATAGCGGCCTGGATATCGATTCCTGGCTGACCGTCGCCGGACGGTTGTTCCACGGCCGTGCCCCTGGGTCGGGACAGGCGCTTGGCACCGGGGCGGTGCGGGTCCGTGACTCGCATGGGACCTTTCAGAATATGGCCAATGGTGACGGCACATGGCTGGACCACAACGATCCTGATTGGCTGAACAAGTCGACGGTGCGCTGGGGCGGACGCGTGCAGGATGTCTCCCACGGTGTCACCAGGCTCAGCCTGCCCTTGGAAACCAGCAACGACCCGATCTCGGTAATCAAGCCGTCGGCGGGCGGAAACGCCGATTCATACGAGAACAAGGCCAACCTGAAGATCCTAAACGGGCAGGCCTTCTGGCAATCGGGCGGAGGCACGTGGTCTGACGTGACGGCGGATATGATCGCAGAAGGCTCGCTGAGCACATCGACGTTTTATGATGCCCGTGAGCATCGGAACGTCAATGCCGTCAATATCGACGTCTCGAAGCTCAATGCGAGCGCCTACTGGCCAATCAATGGCATCGTGTATGCGCGCCAGTCGCAGGGCGCCGGCAATCTCATGGCAACTCGGCTGGTCAACGGATCGACATTGAGGGCGGGACTGACGGTTGTGTCGGACAACCCGCTGTACTCGGTCGGCAATTACAATTCGGTCAACAAGAAGCCGGCGGCAATGATGGCCGACGCGTACACGATACTGTCCGGAGCCTGGAGCGATGCCGCCAGTAGCGGTGCCCTGACCGGGAGGGTGGCAACCAGCACGACCGTGAACGCCGCGTTCATCAGCGGCAATACGAACACCGGTGGTGGAAGTTACAATGGCGGCGTGGAGAATTTCCCGCGCTTTCTGGAAAAGTGGGACACAAGGACACTCACCTGGAAAGGCTCCATGGTACAGCTCTGGCAGTCGGTCTATGCCACAAGTGCCTGGTCGTACGGATCGTACTACACTGCACCCAACCGCAACTGGTCGTTTGAAACTGACTTTCTCGATCCCAATAAGCTTCCCCCCGGCACTCCGGTCGTGAATGCGGTAGTCAAGAAAGGCTGGGCCAACACGGGCGCTCCATTGGCCGGAGGCTAGATCCCCATTCTCCGCAGAAACCGAATTCGCCACGCAGCCCGATTCATCGAATCGGGCTGTGCTCGTTTGGTCGACCCGGAACGGGGAGGGTGGCCAGAACCCGCTCTGTTGGGCGCGTTGAAATTACGTCACTGAGAGAAGCATTGCAGGGGTGCCACGGACAAGGAAGACCGAGCGGCTTTTCTGCTCGGTCTGCCTTGTCCGTGACTTCTATCTGTTTGCGAGAAGAAGACACGGACAAGCAGATTCTCCAAAGAGCCGGAGAATCTGCTTGTCCGTGGCACGCTGGCTAGGGCCGGGTTTTGCATCAAGTCCTCCCTGCGGCGCAGCAGGTGGGTATGGGCGCAGCCCCATACTGCCATGTGATATTGGACTATAAGTCGGGAAGCGGGGCCACTTCCGAGGGTTCCAGGGAGCATGCCAAAGTGAAGTAAGTGCCTGGAGTGCATGCGCTTTCGCTGTGTCTTGCGAGTTCTCGGTCTTTCGGCATCGGATTTACTCTCTATGGCCGCGAAGGAGAGTCAAATTTGATGGCACAGCGAAGACAAATCCTTGGGGCAATCAGGGCATCAGAGGCCGGACTCACCATGGTCGAGGTTCTGGCGGCGATGATCATCGCGGCAGTGGGAATCTTGGCACTGGCGCCGATGATGGTGGTTTCGATTCGGGGCAACGGCCATGCAGACAGTCTCACGCAGGCGACGATGATGGCACAAACCATGCTGGAGACTCTCAAGCAGCAAAATCCACTGCCCCCGATCCCGTACTCAAACACTGTTGCGGACAGCACAGGAATGACGCAACACGTGGCGATCGACGATCACGCGTCGGATGCACAGATCCCGGCGGGTGTGAACCGGCTCTCAGTGACCGTAAGCTGGACAGACCAGGCTGGTGTGAACAGATCGATAGAGTATTCCACTTTCCGTGTGCAGTAAGAGGAGACCAACTTGTGCTCAAACTGAAGACTATGCAACACCGGATCGTTTGTTTGCTGCGGCAAACACGCGGGATGTCGATCATCGAACTCTTGATTGCGGCCCTGCTGTCCGCGATTGTCGCGGGCGCGGCGCTGGACTTTTATGTGACACAGCACGAGAACCTGATCACCCAGGAGAACGTCTCCGAGATGCAGCAGTCGTTGCGCGTCTGTGCGGAGGAGATTTCCTCGCGCCTGCGGAATGCCGGCGCCTGCCTGCCGGCGGGACTGCCGGGCCTGCGCGGCCGGAATACGAATCCCGATACGATCATGATCCGCTACAACGCGGCCCCGCTGTCGCTGACGGTGGGTGATCATACGCAGAAACACCAAGCCAATCCGGTTCACGTTATGCGATTCAGCGACCTCACTGGGTTTAACGTCGGCGACCGCGTGTACATTTACCGCCCCCCTGCCGGGCCGGGCGAGTGGTTCACGATCACCAACATCCAGGACAATCAGGGAGCGGGCTGGAAGGAAATTGCTCACGGCGGGCAAGACTTGATCAATGATCCGATGGCCGGTGACGTCATTCTGAAGCTGAGTGAAGTGCGCTACTGGATCGATAGGTCGACAGACAGTTTGCACACTCGCCTCATGCGCGAAGTCAACGGCGTGGCGTCGATCTACGCCGATGAAGTCTTCGACCTGCAGGCATCGTACCGGAAGATCGATGGGACAAGCGTGCCGCAGCCGGCGGTCGGCGACACCATCGTCTCGATCGACTACACGATGGCTGCGCGAACGGTCAAACGCACGTTGAAGATTGCCGGAGCGGGAGGTACGCTGACCCGGCAGACCAGCACGCATATCCTGCTGCGCAACACTCCGGCGGCCAGTTGAGCCGCAGCGAATGATACTGATCGGGTCGGCGGCCGGCATCCGGCCGCGCCCGATGACCATAGGCTCAATAGGGTTGAAGCAACGGAGGAGTAAGAGATGAAACGATACGTAAGCAATGAACGTGGCGCGGTGATGATTGTGGTGCTGGCGGTGCTGCTCATGCTGGGCCTGGTGGGCGCATCGATGATCAGCACCTCCACCCAGGACATGGCGATCTCCGACAACTTCAAGCGCGGCTCGCAGGCGTTTTATGCCGCTGAGTCGGGGCTGGAGCTGACGCGCAACAGCCTGTGGTCGCAATACGTGGCCTCATCGATGGTGACCCCCACGAAGGCGGCCGGGGACGTGGGAACGTACGCGACATATGCCGCCTGGCTTGACGCGCTGGGGCTCGTCGATTCCAGCAGTCTCCTCCTCGCGTCGAATCAGACGGTCGCCCATCAGGGCCGGGTCGATTCAGTCCGCGTGGACCGGACCGACATGCCCGGCAACACCGCTCTTGAGCTAAAGGTCAGATCTTACGGTTCCGATGGAGTCCGTTCCAATGAAATGGTCACCGAGGTGCTGCAAATCGGTTCCGGCGTGTTCTCCGGATTCGATTTCGCCATTCTGGCCAAGAACATCAATTGCATCATGTGCCATGCACGCGTCGACAACGCCAAGCGGTTCTACAATACGGACGTGACCAAACAGGACTCATTCGACCGCGTCAAGGTGGCTTCGCTGGAAAGCATGCTCATCCGCACCACGAGTGCGGATTCCTACATCGCCGGCACTCTCTACACGCGCGGCATCGTGACCGACAAGAGCGGAGTCCCGATTACAGACCTGTCCCCCACCAACAAGGGTGTTGAGGCGTGGGCGTGCACGGACGGGACAATCGATGAACCGCTGACACCGGAGAAGATGACGAACACGACGGGATCGCCGTTGCCGGCATACGGCAATCTCTACCTGAACTATCCCACGAATGCGGCGGACATGACCGACGGGCCGCTGCCGACGTCCTTTCCGTCGGCGATCCCTGACGTCAACAACAATCGCATCGTCGACGCATCCGAATTCACAGAAATCGCGTCGACCGCCACGGGCCAGATTCAGGGCGGAATCATCTACGGCGTGCCGGCGGGAGGGAGCTACGCCGGGGCCGCGCTCCCAGGAGCCGGGAATGAGGCCAGCGTCAACGGGAATTACGCAGGCAACCTGATTCTCGTCGGCACCGATGCCAATCCCATTGTGATCAATTCGAAGGTCGCGGTCGATGGAGATGTGATCATCAAAGGTAAGATCAGCGGCGACGGGCAGATATTCGCCAAGGGCAATGTCTATGTCGTGGGCGATGTCACCTACACTGACGGAAGCGCCGCCGGCAACCGGACATTTGGAGTGAGTGCAGACGGCAGCTACAATGCCTTGTCGCTTGCGGCGGGCGGAAATATCATGGTCGGCGATTATTTGACACCGGGAGGCGGCAATATCCTCGATGTCAATAGCCGTGATGCCGGAGATGGCACCTCGAGTTTCTCGTTCACCATGTCGGAAATCACGCTGTTCAATCGAGGTGAGTGGTCAAGAACGCAGGCGACGCTCCCGGGCGCAGGAGGAACAGTGGTTGCAAACCCGGAGTATGATCCCACTTACATCCCGCGCTACTACACGCTCGGAGCCGGTGATCCTGTGTACATCTATAACAAGAACCCAATCAGCAAAGGAAAGAACAACGGCACTTACTATGATCCAGCGACGCGAAGCTGGAAAGGCAAGGAGCACGTGGGCAGTTACGATACGACCATGCTCACGAAGATCAACGTGGGAGACCCGCGGCTGGCATCGGCTGTCCGGTTGAATCTTGCGCCCAATGCGACGTGGCTGACTGAGGCGCAATTAAAACAGTTCTCAATCAACGATGAAAACGCGCGGGTGGCAGGAACGGCATTCCAATTCGACGGCCAATTGTACACGAACAATTCCATCTTTTCCCTGACCCGTTCGGCATCGAAGACAGCGGGCAAGATGCAGGTCAATGGGTCAATCGTCGCCTCCGATATCGGAATCCTGGTCCCGGTGGAACTTCGCGTGAATTATGACAGCAGACTGCGCTCGAAGCTGCAAATCGCCAGCAACGAGGCGATCTTCTTAACCCGTGTTTCATGGCTGGCCCAACAGTCGACGGATTATTGAGCGAGGGTGTCCGTGCGGCAGTCGAGACGGGCGGCCACGTGCCGCCCGTTGCCGTTTCGGCTCTGAAACCGTGCAGGGAGACTGGATGCTGGACAAATAATCACGAGCCGCAGCCGTAGAGGGCATAAGGAGATGCAGACAGAGTGACCGGCCAGATAATGGACATTATCCGTGAGCTTTACACGGTGTTTCTCGAGGCCGCCCCCTATGTTGTCCTGGGGCTGGGCGCCGCGGCGCTTCTGTACGCATTTTTCCCGCAGGAGAAGATCGAAAAACACCTGGGCGCCAAGGGAATCGGATCGATTCTGAAAGCGTCGCTCTTCGGTGTCCCTCTCCCCTTGTGTTCGTGCGGGGTATTGCCGACGGCGATGACGTTGCGCGAACGCGGTGCATCCCGCGGCGCGACAGTGTCGTTTCTCGTGTCCACGCCTGAGACCGGGGTGGATTCGATCGCGCTGACGTACGCGCTGATCAACCCCGTGATGACGATTCTGCGTCCGATTGCCGCGTTTCTGTCGGCGGCAACCGCCGGCCTTGCCGTTGAAGCATGGGGTGGACGGGAAACGAAAACCGAGGGCGGCCACGAGCCCGACTGCCAGGTCTGTGGCAATCATGATTGTGAGACTGATCATCGTTGGACCGCCCGGTTGCGGGGATCGGTTCGATACATCGTGACCGACTTTTTCCCAGACATTGCGAATTGGCTGTTTCTGGGATTGGTGATTTCCGGGATCGTCGCGGCGCTGGTGCCGGCGGATCTGCTGACCGGGGTTCCGGTTTGGGCGCAGTTGTTCCTGGCGGTAGCGGCGGGAGTGCCGCTGTACATCTGCGCCTCGGCGTCGACACCGATCGCCGCGGTGCTGATGGCCAAGGGAGTGTCGCCAGGCGCGGCGCTCGTGTTCCTATTGGTGGGACCGGCGACGAATCTGGCATCGCTTTTGGTAGTTGGACGGCGGCTGGGGAAGCGGGTCGCGTCGATATACCTGCTCTCGCTGGTGTCTGTCGCGCTGGTGATCGGATGGCTGGTGAATGCCGTGATGGGTGGATGGAACTGGATGCCCCGGATCGCCAATCCGGAATTGCATGAACATTTCACTGCGTGGAACTGGATCGGCGCGGGGTTGCTGCTGTTGGGCTTCATGTACACGTGGTGGCGGCAGTTGCGGCCAAAACGCGCCAAGTTATCAGTGGATGCGAGTGGACGTTCGCGGACGGAAGTGGACGAACACGGCCATGCGCCGACCCACGTGGGGTGAGCATCTTCGCCCCATTCCTTCAAGACATCTATTTGTGGTAGGATTCGCCGCGGTTGATCGAGCAGGCGCGGGCGAGTTGTTCCATAGCGACGACCAGCGCCATTTCGTGCGGGAGAGTCATCGGCCCCAGGGACCAGATGAGGTCTGCCCAATCAAGGATGGATTGATCGAGTCCATGGGGACCGCCCACGATCACCAACACCCGGCCGGAGTGCCGGTCCAGTTCTTTTCGAAGTAACTGCGCAAATCGATCTGAACTGAATGAACGGCCACTGGCATCGCAGGCGATCTTGAAACCGGCGAATGTTGCGGCCGATTTGAGAAGGCGTTCTGCTTCGGTGCGTTTCTCGGCGTCCGGCAAGCCGCCTCGGCCAGAGGCCGCACGCACCGACTGCAGATCGACGCGCGCGTATTTCGAGAGGAACTTCGTGTAATGCTCGACCGCCTCGATGGCCCATTGCGCTGAGGGCTTGCCGACGGTGAGAAGAGTTAGCTGCATTGACGAGGCTGTGTTAATCGAAGAGGGCCTGCACGAATTCGTCGGGATCGAACGTTTCGAGATCGTCGATGCCCTCGCCGATACCGACCCAGCGAACCGGGATCTTCAGTTGGTGCGCGATCGCGAGGACGATCCCACCCTTGGCGGTGCCGTCGAGTTTGGTCAGAACGATCCCGTTGACACCGGCGACTTTGGTGAACTCGGCGGCCTGGGCGAGGCCGTTTTGTCCCGTGGTGGCATCCATGACCAACAGAACTTCCACCGTGCCGCCCGCGGGACCGAGCGCCTTGTCAACGGTTCGCCTGATCTTGGCCAGTTCGGCCATAAGGTTCGATTTGCTGTGCAGGCGGCCGGCGGTATCGATCAGGACGTGGGGAATACCGCGCGACTTGGCGGCCTGGACCGCATCGAAGGCCACGGCCGCGGGATCGCCACCGGCGGTCGAGCCGACGAGCTGCGCGTTGGCGCGTTCGGCCCAGATTTCGAGCTGCTCCCCTGCCGCGGCGCGAAACGTGTCGGCGGCGGCGAAGATGACGCGCTGGCCGGCCTGCGTGTAATGGCAACCGATCTTGCCGATCGATGTTGTCTTGCCGACCCCGTTCACGCCGACGAAGATCATGACCATGGGGGTGGCCGGTGCCGCGCTCGTCTCAGCTCCGCGCCCCTCGGTCAGGATTGTCTTCATCTCGTCCTTGATGAAGCCGAGGACGGCGCTCGATTCGGCGGTCTTCTCCTTGGCGCAACGTTTCTTGAGCCGCTCGATCAATTCCTCGGCAACACTCAGGCCGCAATCGGCGCCGATGAGAGCGGTTTCGATTTGTTCGAACAGGGCATCATCGATAGCCGGAGCGAGGCCCAGCACTTCTTTGATCTGACCGGCAAGCGCCTTTTGGGTTTTTGTAAGGCCTTCTTTGAGACGATTGAAGAATGATCGCATAGGGGTCGCCTGGTTGGAGGCGGGAGGATAAGGAAAGTCGGCGGGCAAATCAAATGGTGCCACGGACAAGGAGGACCGAGCGGCTATTTGCTCGGTCCTCCTTGTCCGTGGCCTTCTCAGGATTGTGTGAAAAAGACACGGACAAGCAGATTCTCCAAAAAACCGGAGAATCTGCTTGTCCGTGGCACCGCGACTTGGAACCTGTCTTCTCAACATGCCCGGGATGCCCATCCCACCATTGCACGAGGCTCTCGCTGATTCAAAACGAAGTTGTGTGTGGGAGGGCGAGGCTCCTGCCGAGCCTTTTTCCGGGCGCGGGAAGAAAGAGGCTCGGCGGGAGCCTCGCCCTCCCGGCCAGGACTTCGCCGCACCAAGAAAAAGGGGCGCACTACTGTTGCGCGCCCCTATCGTAAGGAATGACGCTGAAGTCTCTAGAACTCATCCCAAAAATCGAATTTGAGGGACGGACAAGTTCAAAGCCCTCGTCATTCCACCTATGAGAGTCACCGAAGCAAACGACATGCCAGAACCCCGAACGTGAATTTTGGGATGGCTTCTAGAAGTCGAAGTCGAGCAGGGCGGCGAATTGATGCTGTTTTGCAATCGTCGTATATCCTGTCTCCCGGTACGTGTATTCGCCGTGGAGGGCAACGTTTACGGCGGTCCAATCACCGAGGTAATAACGCACCAGCGTGGAAATCGCTCGCACGCGGCTGGATTTGTCGAAATCCGGGGGCGTGATCCAGTTGAACATGGCGGAGGCGACCATTCGATTATTGGGCAGAGCGGCCCAGTCGAGCCGGCCGAAGCCACCGGTGAAGTGGTACTTGCCCTGGCTTACGGCTCTGACCGGACCGATGGCCTTATCATCGGAGCCGTACATGAATAGCGCCTGAAGGTTGAACGTGTTGTAGTTCAGGCTGGCATGGCCCCCGATTCGGTAGAACGATTTGTTGATCTTGCCATCGCCGTCTCCTGTCGCGCCGCTGAATGGGACCATGAGTGAAGTCGGAACCCAGCCGAGATAGCCGAAGGCGCCGACCCTCTGGCCGCTACTCTGGCCTTCGCCTCGGCCGAATGTCTTGGAAACGTTTGCATACAGGTCTTTGGCGTTGTTGTTGTCTGGATTCGCGCCGCTGCCATTCACGATACCAGCAGCGTATTTGATTCCCTCTCTGAAGTGGCCGGTGGCTTCGATGCCGATCTGATTGTCGGCGAAGACAAAGTTGTTCCCCGGCGTGGAGAATTCGTAGACCTCGTACGGTTGCAGCAAGTAATACGACCGTTTCGAACTGATCGCCTGGTACCCCGGCTCGAAGCGGCCGACGCGCAGGCTGAGCACATCCTGCACAAGATTGCTGAAGACCAGGTTCGCCGACTCGAGCGCACCCGGTTGGCTGGGGTCCATCGACCCGACGCTGGCGTAACCGGCACGGGGTTCGTCGATACGAGGCGTGTAGATCATGAGGAACGAGATGTTTTTGTGCATCACACCCGCGGCCAACAGGTCGAGGCCATTCAGATGAAAACCGGAGGTTGTGCTCTTTGAGTCCGGTTCGTGCATAATCATAAGCCCGGTCGAAGTGCGCAACGAGATGGGTGGGAAGGTCTCGAAGACCGTCTTCTCGAGACCCTCCTGTCCGGGCTGCTGGTATCCATTGTCGCGGAAGCGCTGGCCGTAGTCGTTGAGTTTGGTGAAAGAGGTATGGCACATATTGCAATTGAAGCCATACTTCCGGGCCAGTGCCGGAATCGCCTGACTCGGTTCGGGCAGAAGAACCAGCAGGGTCAGGGCGCTGACTATGAGAAGTGTTAGTCGTTTCACGTCGGGTCCCTCCCTACTTGGGCAGCTCGGCTGCGGGAATCGGTTTGACATCGGCAACTTCCGGATTGGTGCTGGTCATGGCGCGGGTCATGAACGCCACCAGCGCTTTGATTTCGGTTTCCGACAGACCGAGCGGAAGCATCATGGGATCGAGATTGGCATCCTCGGGGCCACCGCCGCGATTGTAAAGGCGCACGACATCCTCCAGAGTTTGTTCCTTACCGGTGTGCAGGTACGGGGCTCTGGCGGCGACATCGCGAATGGTCGGGGTTTTGAATGCGCCGAAATCTCTTTCGCTCTTGGTTACGGCGCGCCGGCCTTCATCAGGCTTGCCGGGTTCAATCGGTTCGACGCCAAGGTTGTGGAAGCGGCCATCGCTGAGCTGTCCTCCCCAGTGGCAGGCCGAGCAGTGGCCCTTGCCATTGAAGATCTCGAGACCCTGCTTTTCAAGTGGGGTCAGCGCCGAGACATCGCCCTGAACGAATCGGTCGAACGGAGAATCAGTCGTGACAACGGTACGCTCGAACGCGGCGATGGCCTGCGCCACTTGATCAACGGTTATGGGACTGGTTCCGAATACCGATTTGAACTCGGTGACATAACCGGGGATGTCGTTGAGCGTCCGGAGCATGGCATCGTGGGTGTTTCCCATTTCGATGGGGTTTTGGATTGGCCCTTTCGCCTGCTCCTCGAGCGTTGGGGCACGGCCGTCCCAGAATTGCAGGCGGCTGTGCGCGGCATTCACGACCGGCGGAGAACGTCGGCCGCCCATCTGGCTATTGATGCCCTTGCTGGTCGGGCCTGAGTCGGACCAACCTTTCGATGGATCGTGACAGGTGGCGCAACTGACCGTGTTGTCCTTCGAGAGGCGGGTGTCGAAGTAGACTTTCTTCCCGAGGAGAATCTTGGCGCTGGTCTGGGGATTGTCAGCAGGTGCTATGACGGGCGGCAGGTTGCCGACACGAACCGGTCCATGCGCGACGACGCCTGATTCCGTGATCGGAACTTGCGGGTTTTCCGCCCAGGCAAGGGCGACCAGGAGTGCGGACCCTAAAATCACCAGGAAGAACAAAGACCGTTGCATGAGTCCTCCTTTCGCGAGCCGAAAGTTGACAGAATGAAGTTACCAACAGTTATATCTGCGGGATGGGAAGGAAAGGCAAGGTCGATCGGTCGGTTGTGACATTCGAGTTGGCAAAATGTCATGACAGAAACCGGCCTTTGTGTCTCGATTCCCGATTTGATGGCACGGGCGTCCAGCCCATGCCAATGCCACAAGATGGCCTGCCATCGGGGGCGTGTTGGAAAACCGGGCAGACAAGAGTGTCTGCCCCACTCTTGGCAATGGAAGTCTCCATCTCTCAGTGGCGCGGACACTCTTGTCCGCACTCAGGTCACCAGACGCGGCGGCCTTTCAACAGGCCCAGGAGCCACGGGCGGGATGCCCGTGGTACCAACGAAGAGGGATGTTGGTAATTCGAGAAGAGGAGGCTACGTGGGAGGGCGAGGCTCCCGCCGAGCCTGGATCCCGCGCGGGCAATAGATTCGCGCGCGGAAACATCGCTCGGCAGGAGCCTCGCCCTCCCTCGTGTGCCTTGGCGACTATTCCTGAGGCGCAAAACCGATTAACTAGTGGATTCGACGGGGGCTGACGGCGCCGGGATTTCCTCGACCGTTGGCTCGTCGGCATCCTCGACGATGAGGGCCGGATCGGAGGCGGATTCGCCTTCGTGTTTGAGACGCACGGAGACGATGCGGGAGACGCCGGGCTGCTCCATGGTGACGCCGTAGAGCACGTCGGCCGCCTCCATTGTGAGCTTGTTGTGCGTCACGATAATGAACTGGGTCCGGACCTTGAAGCGATCCACCAGCCGGAGGAAACGTCCGCAATTGGCATCATCCAGCGGCGCGTCAACTTCGTCGAGAATGCAGAACGGACTGGGCTTCACCAGATAGAGACCGAATAGCAGCGCCAAGGCTGTCAGGGCACGCTCGCCGCCGGAAAGCTGGCGCAGGCCGATGAATTTCTTGCCGCGCGGGCGCGCGAAAATCTCGATCGGCGAATCGAGGGGATCCTCCGGATTTGTGAGACGGACATCGGCCTCACCGCCACGGAAAAGCTGCGTGAAGACCTCCTGGAAATTCATCCGCGCGGTTTCAAAAGTTTCCATGAAACGTTTACCGGCGGTGATGTTGAGCTCGGCAATCGTTTCGGTGAGCGCTTTCTTGGCGGCGCGCAGGTCACCCACCTGCTTTTCGAAGAAGTCCCAGCGCTGTTTCTCGTGCTCGTATTCCTCGAGGGCGAGCGGATTGACCGGACCGAGGCCTTCGATATGCTCGGCGATGCCGGTGATCTTTGATTTCAATTCTTCCAGAGTCAGGGGTGATTCTTCGATCTTCGTCTCGTCGGCGTCGATCTGAAGCGTTTCGGACATACGGCGGCGGCTCTGGTCGATTTCGACGTCGAGGCGGGAGAGCTCGATGTCGGCCTGGGAGCGCGCCCGCTCGGCATCATCGCGACGGTGGCGCGCCTCTTTGACTTTCACGTCGATGGCCGAAGAGGCCTCATGATGGCGCATCGCCTCCGCTCGGGTGGAAGTGCGCAGCGACTCGAGCTGATCACGCGCCGCGGACAGTTCAGCGTGAGATTTCTCGAGGATGGCCAATTGGTCGGTCATCTGGGCAGCCTCCATGGTGGCGGCCGCGACCCGTGATTGAATCTGTTCCTGCTCTTCCTTCGTTTCTTCAATCGACTCGGCCAAGCGCTGGATTTCGGTGACGACCGCATCGAAGCGGGCGATGGCCTCGACGGTGTGCACCCGGGCGTCATTCACGGCAATGCTGCGAGTCCTGACTTGCTCTTCCAACGCGGCGGCCTTTTCGACCGCCAACCGCCGCTCCTCGGTGATGCGAGTGGTGCGCTCATCGAGCTGACGGATCAAATCGTCCTGACGGCCATGGTGAACGTCGTCATCGGCCAAAGCGGCTTTCCGCGCTGAAAGATCATTCTGCAAGTCGTCGCGGAGACGGGTCAATTCGGCGGCGCGCGCGGTCTCTCCCTCCATCGTCAGGTGCAAGTTGCGCTGCTGGGACTCACGGTCGCGAAGCTGCGCCGATTTGGCTTCCAGATCGCGCCGGGTCTGGGCGGTCTGAGACACGAGCTCTTCGAGTCTGGTCCTGGCGGCAGTTAGTGATTCACGGCCGGCAGTGATGCGTTGTTGAAATTCCTCGAGACGGCGCGCGCGGCCTACGATCGTCTCGCCGGAGGTGCCCGTGTCCATTGCGGCCGCTTCGCCGGCACCGTCGACACGCAGGGCGCCGCTGGTTTCGATCAGGAAGCCATCACGCGAGACGACGCTGGACCGTCGGCCGAGCACATCATAGACGCGGCGCGCTTCGGCCTGCGTTTCCACGATGGCAATCTTTCCCAGCAAGGCGCGAGCCCAGACTGCCGCATCGGGTTCGGCTTCCACTTTGTCGGACAACACGCCGAGGAATGCCGGATCGTCGCAGGTTGGCTTTGCCATTGGCTCGAGCCGCAAGAGGGATGGATCCAGGACAACCGCTGTGCCAGTGGCGGCGCCCGCGAGATAGGACGTGAGATTGTGGGCGGTCGCGGGGTCATCGCACCAGAGCGCGCCGAGACGATCGGCCAGCGCGAGTTCGACAGCGCGTTCCCAGCCGGCTTGCGGATGCAGACGGTCACTGAGGCTGCGAACATGCCCCTCCCAACGAGCGGCATCGGAGAGCACTGCTTCGGCCGCCGCGCCGAGACCTTCGCCACGGGCAATCATCCCGGCCAGCATGTCGCGCGCCGATTCCCACTCCTGAAGTCGTTCCGTCCACGAGCGCGCATCGCTTTCGAGTTGGAGCCGTTCGGTTTCTAACGCGGCCAGTGCGCGATTCAATTCATCACATGCGGTGCGTGCCGTTGTGACTTCATGGTCGATGCTCGCGATCGATTGGCGGAGGCGTTCGATCTCCTGACTTTTCTGGTCGTGTTCTAAGGCGAGGCGTTCGAGCCGTGCGTTCAATTCCTCGATCAGCTTGCCCCACCCCTGCCTCCGTTCGACGGTTGCAGCGCGCTGGGAATCGAGTTGGGCGCGCTCCTGCGTGACCGCCGTGTGATCATCGTTGAGGCGCTGGAGCGCCTGCTCGGCCTGCTCGGCTTCGGCTGCGATGGCCCGGTATGCGGCCTCGGCCTCCTGGGCGCGGCGCGCGACAGCTTCCTTCTCTTGCTCGGCGTCGGTCTTCCCGGCTTCAGCCTTTTGCAGGCGTTCGGTTGTCTCGGCCAGGCGTGCCGCGAGGGATGCCAGGCGGGTTTGGAGCTGGGCTCGTTCGTCGTCGAGGTACTTCTGCCGGCCGGTCAGTTGGACTTTCCGGGTCTCGGCGGTATGCCATTCGTGGGTGACGGCGGCGAGGCGGTCGGCTACTTCGGTCGCAGCCTTCTCGGCCTGCTCGGTCGTGAGTAGTGCGGATTGCCATTCCAACTCGAGGGCATCGTATGCGGCCTGAAGCATAGTGCACTCCTCGTAGACCTTGCGGGTCTTGTCATGAACCTGGGAGCGCGACTCATGGAGGGCACGGTACGAGCGTACCGCCTCGACGATCTGCAGGGTGCGCAGTTCGTCGCGCAACTGGCGGTGGCGTTCCGCACGGCCCTTTTGGCGGGCCAGTGAACGGGCGCGAGTGGCGACTTCGTTCTTGAGGTCGGTGAGGCGAATGAGGTCGTGTTCGGTGGCTTCAAGCTTTCGAAGCGCAGCCCGCTTGCGCCATTTGTATTTCGAGACGCCGGCGGCTTCCTCAAAAAGACTTCGGCGCTCGTCGGGATTCTCGGAAATGATGGCGTCTATCATTCCCTGCTGGATCACAGAATAGGCGTGGGAGCCCATGCCGGTGTCCATGAGCAGGTCGTTGATATCTTTGAGACGGCAGGCCGCGCGGTTGAGGCGGTATTCGCTGACGCCAGAGCGGTCGAGCCGCCGGGTGATCGCGACTTCTTCGAATTCGCAGGCGAGGGCGCCGCTGTGGTTATCGATGACGAGTGTGACTTCCGCTGCCGACAGCGCGGGACGCTGCGGGGTGCCTCCGAAGATCACTTCCTCCATTTTGCCGCCACGGAGGACACGGATGCGTTGTTCGCCAAGCACCCAGCGCACGGCATCGGTGAGGTTGGATTTGCCGCAGCCATTGGGGCCGACAATACCGATGACACCCTTGCCGAAGACGACTTCCGTGGGATCGGGGAATGACTTGAATCCCGCTACTTCAATTCGCTTTAGAAACACGTGCCCCCCGGAGTGGGTGTGAGGTTTTGATTGGCGTGTGGCCTGCGGTCGAGGGAGGGCGAGGCTCCCGCCAAGCCTCGTACCCGCGCGGAAACAGGGCTCGGCAGGAGCCTCGCCCTCCCTCGCGCGTAATCGGAAACTGCCGCAACAGAGACGTGAGGACTCCTGCGTGGCGGCGATGGGCTAAAAGCCCCTTGTCCGCACGGACGCAGGACGCGTGGCATTGTGGAGAAGGCCACTATGGTCATGATTTCGTTCAGTTTCGTATCGTCCAAAAATCGCACCGGCGCGTTTGAGGCCGGGGCGTGATGAAAAGTCCATGAGCTCATGGCGCGGTTGAGGGCGCCGCAAGTCTCCGGATCATTTCGATGAACAGTATGAATTCGGTCTTAATGTCCGCCTCATCGCGACCGTGACGCAGTTCCACAGTCACATACGGCGCACCCATGCCGTTGGGCAAACCGAGGCGTACCGGGGTGCCGGAACTGGCCATGATCGCCGCCAGGAAAACGCTCGGCTCGCGGTCCAGCGTGATGATCACATCGAACGGTTTCTCGAACAGCGACGCCAAAAACTTCTTCCGCGGAATCCCCCACCACCCCACCTGGCTGGACGCCGGGACAATCGCGTGAAAGCCGAACGGATTGTAAAAGCGCGCGGTAATACTCTTGGGCGGGTAAAGCAGCGTAATCTCGGCTTTGGGGAAGGCACGTGGAACATGCGACAGGAAGAACTCGGATTGGCGTGATCCTTCCTGCCACGATGGCATGAGGATCAGAATCCGGCTCGCCTGACGGAGCGCTCCCGGAAACGTGAATTCGGAATGGCTGTCACGACGGGTCCACCACCACAAAAGCCAGCGTCGGATCATAATCGCCTCCCGCCCGCAGTTTCAGATTGGTGGTTCTGGTTCGCTTTCATCTCACGATTCCGGTATCAGTCGTCGTCCGTTGCGTTGCGCCGGATTGTCCGCCGCTCCCTGTTGACACATCGCGCAACCATGCATGGGCGGAGTCTTGCGTGATCATGAAGTGGTTTAAGCGGCGCCCCCAAGTGCTTGTGGGACCGATGGTTTTGCCGTTCAGGGTTGCGGCAACGCCGTTGGTGTGTCCGAGTGACATGACAATCGATTCGACGGCCGAGGCATCAAGCTTCTCCCCGGCTTTGATCACGCCACTGAATACCGTGTCATGATCGGCTTCGAGAAAGACCCAAGTCTCGACGCTGAATTGCAGCGACAGATTCATCGGCTCGACCGTCTCGGGGATTGTCTCGACCGGCAGAGTATCCTCGGCCTGATCGGGCGCCGGGACCGGCGTTGGGACGGCGAGCGCAGCGGTGTTTTGAGCCGCTGAGGACGCATCCTTCGGTTTGGATTTTCCGCCCATAATGGCGACGACCACGACAATCCCAACCGCGATGACGATGATTCCGACAGTTCCCCAAACGACGATCGGCCCGCGCGTGGTCTGTTGCTGAGATGACGGGGGGAATTCCGGGTAAGCCGAACGGCGTGCCGGCTCTGCTGCCAAGGCCGGGACCTTGGGTTTTGGTACGGCGGGTGTCAGTGTCGCCGAGACATCCAGCAAGGCGAAGACCTCGGAGAGATTGAAGCCGAGACGTTCGGCGTAGGCTTTGATGAAAAGGCGCGCGTATTCGGGCGTCGGGAGCTGATCCCAGCGCTCCTGCTCGATGGCGCGCAGGTAGTCGGCTTTGAGTTTAATGTCGTCGGCGATTTCCTCGATTTTCAGACCCATGGCACGGCGGCGTTCGGTGAACAACGCGCCGATCTTGTCCTGGGAGATGTCGATTTCGGGCGGCGGAGCGAGTTCGATGCGCGCCTCGGAGGAATTCGCCTCAGGCTCATTCGCCGGAATCGGCAATTCGCTGTTTCGAGATTTAGGTAGTCGACGGCCATTCATTTGTGAGTTACCCGCCCGATGAGTTGCGCCAGACGATGCACTGGCAGCCCAACCACGTTGTCCACTGGTCCGGTCACATGCTCTACGAACCGTCCGGCATGCCCCTGAAGAGCATAGGCTCCGGCTTTATCCCACGGTTCGCCGGTCTCAAGACAAGAGTCCACTTCGTGCTTTGTCAGCTTACGGAAGGTGACGTTTGACACGACCGATCCTGTTGCCAGCATTCCGCCCCGTCCGTCAAGCACCGCCACCCCGGTTATCACCTGGTGCGTGTGTCCCGACAGCCGATTCAACATGCCTCTTGCGTCGGCGGCATCAATCGGTTTACCCATGGCGCGGCCTTTGAGTACCACAATCGTGTCGGCGCCGATGATCAATTTCCCCTTCGCCTTACCAGCCACGCTCAATGCCTTACGTAACGCCCACCGTCTGACCCAGTCTCGATAATCGCGCGCCTTCGGTTCCGGTTCAATCACGGTCGGACGGAGGATCTTTACCGGGATTCCGCAGAGTCCGAGTATCTCCTGCCGGCGTGGCGACGTGGATGCCAGGATGACGGTCCATCGGCCGATGGCCGCGTTCAACGCGCGGCAGTCCCGTGGCAGGACAATCGGCTGATCAGGCCTCTTTGGCATCGGTGACGAGTGGGCTCCCTCCGTTTCAATCCTCGAGAACAATCGTGACCGGGCCCCAATTGTTGATTTCCACGAGCATCTTGGCGCCGAACTGTCCGGCGGCCACGGTCAGACCCATACTCTGAAAGGCATCGATCATGCGCAAGTACAATTTCTCGGCTGCGGCGGGTTCCAGGGCATCAGTAAACGACGGGCGTCGGCCGCGCCGCGTATCGGCGTAGAGGGTGAATTGGGAGACAACCAGGACGGAGAGCTTCAGATCCAAAAGCGAGAGGTTCATCTTATCGTGTTCGTCCTCGAAGATGCGCATTTCGGCGATCTTGCGCGCCATAGCGGGAATGCCGGCATCGGTGTCCCCCTGTTTGAATCCAACCAGGAGGACCAGGCCGGGACCGATTTGGCCGACGGTTTGATCATCCACGAGGACGCGGGCGTTTTGGACACGTTGAAGGCAGATGCGCATGGCATTGTTGAGCCCGGCATTGGGCAATCGAAGGTTAGGCTAGCGGGGCAGAGTGTCAATAGGAATCGCCGAGATACCTCGATTCGCAATTGATACCAGAATTGCCGTGAAGGACCCCACCATCCGCTGGTTCGCCTGCGGCGAACCGGATCCTGGTGGGCCACCGATTTGGAGTGCGGCAACGTGTCGCCGCACTCCAAAGTCGGATTCGACTGGATGACGAGAGTCCCCATTGCGCTCACGATGAGATGCTTCGGCACAGACTTCCGAAATGCAAAAAGAGAAGCCCGCAGCCATTGGCGGCGGGCTTCCCAACTTGCCTGGCCGAGACTCTTACTTGCCGGATTCGGTCGAGCCCATCATGGCGGCATCGACGATCTGCGGCGTGACGAAGATCACGAGGTCGCGGCTCTTGACGTCCTTCTTTTCATAGCTGAAGATCTTGCCCAGGATCGGGATGTCTTTGAGGATTGGCAGTCCGACGCGGTTGACAACCTCTTCCTGGCTGGTCAGGCCACCGATGACGGCGGTCTGGCCATTGGCGACGACCACGTTGGTTTCGGCGTTATTCGTGTTGATGATGACGCCGTTCGGGTCGAACGCGTACGAGGAGCGCTCGGGCTTCATGTAGAGCAAGATACGGTCCTCGGAGGTGATGTGCGGGGTGACGCGCAGGATGGTCCCGACTTCCTCGAAGGTGATCACGATATCGCCCGTGGCGGAGAACTGTTTGATCGGGACTTTCTGACCCATCTGGATGCGCGCTTCCTTGTTGTCGACGGTGATGATTTCCGGATGCGCGATGATCTTGCCTTTGCCCGAGGAAATGATGGCCGAGATGGTGGCATCCATGTTCCAGCCACGCTGCAGCGTGGAGAATTTGTAGGTTGCAAATGGATCGGCCACGCGGCCGGCACCTTGGGCGCTGAGTTCATTGGTGTACTGATTCCCGTGGTTAACGCCCGTGGTGAATGTATTCCAACTGATGCCCATTTCGTCGAGGTACTCCGATGCCACTTCCATAAGCTTCGCGGAAATCTTCACTTGGCGGGTTTCACGGTCGAGTCCGGCGACCAGTTCTCTGACGCGCGCGACATTGCCCGGCTCGTCGGTCACCAGCAGGGTATTGGTGCGTTCATCGACGTCAACCTTGCCACGGCCGGACAGAACACTCTTGATCGGTTTGATCAGATCCCGGGCGGAAGCGAATTTGATATCGATGGTCTTGGTCTCAAGATCCACCAGTTGGCGTTGATCGGACGCATGGCGTTCGCGGTCGGATTCTTCCTTGATGAAATCCGCCAGCAGGAGGACGCGAATGTATCCGGACTCGTCAACGACTTTGAGACCGTAGGTTTTGGCCAGAATCTCGAGTGCCTGCCGCCATTCGACATTCTTCAAGTTCAAGGTCACCTGACCCTGGACAGTGGGCGCGGCCACGACGTTGACGCCACCGTATTCGGCCAGGAAGTTCAGCACGGAACGGACGTCAGCGTTCTGGAAATTCACATTCTTGATGGCCTCGGCGCCGACCGTCAGTGGGGCGAGCACGATCAGGGCGCTAATGCCCGTCATCAATGCCCAGCCAACGAAGGGGGCCTGCGCCATCCATCGGCGGTTGCGACTCGGACTCATGGGTTTACACCTTCCGTTTTGGGTGTCTGATTCATATTCGGACTCTGTTTCACTTCCTGCTCTTCACTTGGGCTCTGGTATTCTAATTGCACCGGGCTCTTAGCGCCGAGAGACTTCGTCGGGTCGGAACCCCGGGAGGTCAACTGCAACGCGACAAGGTGGGTCCAGCCGAAATCCTGGACACGGAACAGAACCCGGTTTTCCTCGATCGCCGCCACGGTGCCGTTCTCGACTTTGTCGCCCAGGCGAAGGACGTATCCATAGCCTTCCTGGTTCTCAAAGAGAGCGAGCGATTCGCGATCATCACGCAGCACACCGACAAGGCGGAGGTTCTCGACGCTGGGGAGTTCATTGCTGACGAACCCCGAATGCAACCCCTTGACGAGCGGGGCAAACGGATCGCGGCGGCCCATGTCGTCATAGATGACGTTCTCACGCATCGACAGACTGGCGGAGGCCACAAGGTCTCCCTCGCCGCTCACACGGCCACCGGACAGACCGGCGGAAGCAGCCGCCTCGCGCACCCGGGCGAGCAATTCCTCGCGGGAGAGCATGGTGGGCGGAGTCGGCGGACCATACGCGGCAACAGCCGTGCTGTCCCCGATCACAGCGCCAGTCGCCGGAAGTTCGATTGATTGGTACGGACGCGGCGGAGTCTGCTCCGAGAAGAACTTGGTTCTCAGCCGTTCGAATAGGGTCTCTTGCGAATTGGACGCCAGCGTATCGCCCGGCCGCACCGTGCCCTTCTTGGTTGCCAGAGGCAGGGTGGTGGTGGACGCCAGCGCTGGACTGCTCTCATCCTCTTCGGTCGAGGCCGTAGTTGTGCTGCCAGCCTCGGACGGCGACTTGGGGCCAATCGGGGTCATCGATACCTGCGACACCGGGACCTTCTCCGATTCGGCCGTCGTGCCGGTGGCAGCTTCCTGCGCGTCACCAAACAGATACTCTGGAGCCAGGACGAGCGGAATCTTGGGAACCACATAACCGGACGTCGATGGGGTCTGATCGGTGGTACCGGTCATCACCGTCGGTGCGGTCGTGGTCGCCGTCAGCGGCTTCGAAGGTTCTGTCTGATTGAAAGTATAAGGATCCTTCGGCGTCGGATTGTCAAAGGACGTCGAAGCGGCCTTGGTTTCTGTCGTGGGCTTCGCCGGGGTCGTGCCCGCGAATTCGGCCGGCGCCGTTGCCGGCTCTTCGGTCGCAAATGACTTGGCCGGTTTTGCCGGCGGTTGAACCTGGACTGGCTTGGTGGCCGCCGTTTGAGCTGTGGCGACGACCGGCTCGGTCTTTGCCGCCGGTTTGGGCGTCTCGACCGTCATGGGAGCGGCAGGTTTTGACGGCGCCGCGGCAACGGATGTAGACGGCGCTGTCTTGGGCGTCGTAACTGTCTTGGCCGGAGCCGTCGTTGTCGCAACCGTCTGATTAGGTGTGGTGGAAACCGCCGGCTTTTCCGTCTTGGCAGCCGGCGTCACGGGCTTGGATGGAGTCGTCGCCGCGGGTGCCGTCGCCAGAGTGGCGGAGCCGTGATTGGCTTCCCAGGCAGTGAAGGACGCACGGTTCGGATCGACGACCTTAATAAGCAGATCATTCTGCTGCGCATTGACCGTGTAGGTGGCGGACTTGCGCAGGTCGAGAACCACGCGCACAACTTTCTGCGGGGATTCTGTGTACTGGCTGGTACGGATCCGCGAAATGACCGTCGCCGGCAGCGCGTCGAACGACTGCTGGCCGAGCGCATGCTCGGCGTCACAGAAGTCGAGGACGATCCGGAACGGATGCTTATCGCTCGGTTCCTGGGACGAATGGTCACAGAGGAGCCGTGCGGCACCGGGGACCAGCAATTCGGTGAATCCCTCCTGCCCGCGCAGGATCAGATTCGACACGGGTGTGGCGCCCCAGGCTCCCGTAATGGGAAGCAGCAGGAAGAGCATTCCGGCGAGGACGCCAGCCAACCAAGGGTGTTTCCCTGAATTCATAGAGTTCTCCAACCCTCTCCCCTTTGCTTAGAGGCCCGCCAGTACGATTTTTTCTGACTCTTTCACCTGGTAGGTCGAGATGTTCATGGTCACGGTCATCGTGAACCCGGCGTTCTTGGTGATGGGATTGTCCTGCTCCGAAACGGTGATCATGTGGACCTCACCGATATTGACGATGAACGGCAGGTTGGAAATCCGGGCCAGGAAATCGCCGAAGTCGTGATAGGTGGTGTGCAACACCATCTTAAAGTCATACCGGTCGTAGAATCCTTCGGACACGCTGGGCTGTGGTTCGAATGAAGCCACGCGCGATGAGGTTTCCAGCGCGGCGCCGTGAACCTTCTCCAGCAGAGGGGCGAGTTCGTCCTCTTCGGGAAGGAGCATGGACGCCGAGCGGTATTTCTGGGTCAGTTCCTGATACTCACGTTTCAGGGCGTCGAGCGAGCGGAACTTCATCTCGACGTTCTTCAACTCGGTCTGCATGGTTTCGTAGCGGGCATAGCCGGTGCTCAACTGCTCCTGGTTGGCCTTGTAGACTTTGGCATGCCAGAAATAGACGGCCAGGCAGGCCACGAGAGCGCCGAGCATCCACTTTTGGGTCTTGGGATCTTTGAAGTCCATCATTCATCCACCTGTCAGGCGTTGAAAGGCGCCCTACTGAAGTCCTTCCCCACCGCTTCCGGGCTTGGAACCCGCGTTCAGATCAGCGCGGGCCGCCGCGGTCGTGTCACCCATGTCGCCGGTTTCGGCGGGGCGGTTCTCGATATCTTTGATGCCCCTCTCGACCGGTTCAAGCTGGCAGCCAACCTCAAATGAATAGACCGGCCGATCCTTGATCGTCGTCAGCTTGGCGAACTTCAGCCGGATGTTCGAAAACCGCGGCGAGTCCTGCAAGTTGACGATGAAATTGGACAGGCTGGCCAGTGTGAAGCAGTACCCGTCCAGGGTCAGCGCATTCTTCGCAGACGACGCGGAATCGGCCGGGGACGCACCCTGAGGAGGCCCCATGACCTTTCCAGCGGAGTTCACGATACCCTGGCGGAACTCGGACACCCAGAGGAAGTCCGGAATCACGATCGAGAGATCCTCGATGTTCTGGACCCAGGCGCCACGGTTGCGGTCGAGTGCCTCGATGGCGTTCATCCGTTTGAGGATGCGGGTTTTCACATCCACGAGATGATCGACCATCTGGATGTCGCTGCGCATGCTGGCGGTCTTGGACTCGACCTGGGCGATCTCGGAATTGAGATTCCCCAGGCGAATCTTCTGGTAGTAGGTGATCGCCGCCAGCGCTGCCACGAGAAGAACTGCAGCGGCGAGACCACCCACAGCCGTCTTGGAGACTCGGAGTCCGCCCGACCCTCGGCGCAATTCCTTGGGGAGCAGATTGATTTGAATCATCGCCATATTAATAGACCTCGCGGGCCGCAAGCCCCACCCCGACGGCCAGCACCGGGGCAATCTTTTCTGGTTCGAGTTCGCCGAACAGGTCCGGATCGTATTCGATGTTTCGCAACGGATTGGCGATTTCGATCGGCACGTTCAGTTTCGACTGGACGCTTTCGGGCAGGAACGGAATCAGCGCTCCGCCGCCCGACAGGACGATCCAGTCCACCGCATCGGTCTTCGCCAGCGTCTTGAAATACGAGAAAGCGACTTCCAGGCCGGTCAGAAGCTCATCGGCCGCCGAACGGATCGTGGCACGCAGCATGTCGTGGTCGACGGTGCCTTCGAGTTCACCTCGGATGACCTTCATGGTCATTTCCTGATTGAGGCGGAACTCGCGCTGGATCACCTCGTAGATGACCCGGCCGCCGGACGAGATGTCGCGGGTGGAGTGGTACACGCCGTCCTTAAGGAAGACGACGTTCGTCGTGTCGAAGCCGATGTTGATGAGGGCCGTGACACGGTCGGGATCAATGTCGTAGTTGATGGCGTAGGCGTTGAGGACGGCGAAGGCATCGGTATCGACCACCGGCGTGCGCAGGCCGGCATCGCGCAGGAGATTCAGATACTCCATCACGATTTCGCGGCGCGCGGCCACCAGCAGGACTTCCATCTTGCCCCGGGCATCGTCGGCTCGGAGGACATGGTAGTCCATCGACACGTCGTCGACGTCAAACGGGCTGCGCTGTTCGGCCTCGAACAGGATCGCCTGCTCCGCCTCGGAGCCGGACTTCTGGTCCACCTCGAATTTGTCCGTGATCACGCCGTGACCGGAGATGGAGACCACCACATCGGTCGTGCGCGGATCGCACTGGTCGAGGAGGCCCTGAATGTTAAAGATGACCGCATCGCGGTCCTTGATTTCGTCAGAGACCAAAGCTTCGATTGGCAGCTCGCGAATGCCGGCGGCAGCCAGGGCGAATCCTTCGGCCCGACGATCCAGACGCACGTACTTGATGGAACTGGCACCGATGTCCAGTGCCGCGACAGATTTCGCCCGACGTCGAAACGGTAGCCGCATGTTCTCCCCGTTCTGTCGGAGCTGACGCTCTACAGCGTGGCTCCAGATTCTGGCGCGGTGTTATGAATGCGACTCACCCCGAGACCGCTTCATGTGTCCGCGACTATCTGGTACTTGAATCGGCGGGGAGACCGGAAACTTTTAGGCATTTTTTTGCACCGGGAGGGGGCTGCCGGGCTTTGGCACATGCGGAACGGGTCGGCGCGCCGGCTGTTT
>JAKAKI010000082.1:41302-45422 GCA_021813505.1 bacterium
CTCTTCGGGGCTCTTACACTTGCGCTCTCTTCGGAGCTCTTTGGCTAGACCACGGGTGCCCGTTGGGCGAGTTCGAAGCGGCGGACACGCTCGCGCAGCGTATTGCGGGAGATGCCCAGGATTTGGGCGGCGCGCACCTGATTGTTGCCGGTCGCTTTCAGGGCTGTCTCGACGAGTGTCTGCTCGAGCGCGTCGGTCAATTCACTGTGGATGTGCCCCTCGGAGGCGGCGGCGATCTGGCTGAACGCCGGCTCGATGGTGCGTTGGAATAACTCCAGGTAATCGCCGCGAATCTGGTCCAAATCGAGCGGCAGTGTTTGGCGGATGTCGGTAATCATCGGGAAATCTTCGGGCAGCAGTTCTGACTCTTTGGAGAGCACGACCGCCGTATGGATCGCGTTTTCCAGCTCCCGGACATTTCCCGGCCAATGGTGGCGCAACAGGCATTCGCGGGCGGTCGCGGACAGCGGCTTGGCGTGGGTGCCGGAATTGCGGGAGTATTTCTTGATGAAGAACTCGGCCAACAGCAGGATGTCGCTCTTGCGTTCCCGCAGTGGGGGCAGGAAGATCGACACGACTTTCAGGCGGTAAAACAAATCGACACGGAATTTCCCTTCTTTCATCAGATCCACCAGGCTGCGATTGGTGGCGGCGATCATGCGGACGTCCACGGAGACGGTGTCGTCGCCATTCAAACGTTCGAAGGTCTGGTGCTGGAGAACACGCAGCAACTTTGCCTGGGTCGACAGCGGCAGGTCGGCAACCTCGTCCAGGAAGACGGTGCCACCGTCGGCGTGTTCGAACCGTCCGGTCTTGCGTGGCTGTGATGGAATTGCCCCGCGTTCATGGCCAAAGAGTTCCGACTCGAGGAGCATCTCGTCTGTCGCAGCACAGTTAAACGTCACGAACGGCCGATTGCGGCGGTTGGATGTCCGGTGGATGAGGCGTGCGACCAGTTCCTTGCCGGTGCCAGTCTCCCCCATCACGAGCACCGGGGCATCGGACGCTGAGACTTGTCCGATGATCTTCGCCACCTGCACGATTTCGGGCGATTTCCCAATGATTTGATCGTCGGTCAGCGGCACGTCATCATCGGCAGTCACCGGGGCACGGACGGGCGCACCGAGGGCGCGTTCGATGGTCTTTTCGAGCTGATCAAAGCGGAATGGCTTGGTCAGGTATTCGTAGGCGCCGTCTTTCATCGCTTCGATGGCATTGCCAGCGGAGACATAGCCGGAGATGATCACGACCGGTGTCTTGGGCGTTTCGGATTTCAGCGCGCGCAGCAATTCCAATCCGGACATGCCGGGGAGGTGAACGTCAAGGAGAATAATGTCAGGGTTGTAACGGCGCACGGTCCCAAGGACGGAGGACCCGTCCGATGCCACCTCAACAATGTACCGGTCGGTAGGCAGGAAATTGACAACCAGGTGGGCAATCTCGGGATCGTCATCCACCAGCAGGACACGTACTTGGGTATCCATCGTCGGCTCCACGGCACCAGGATCCTGTGCAGGGATTGCACAGGGCACGTGTGTGCCTCTACTGAACATCATCGGCCTGAGTGGGCAGAAGTTGAACAGTGGAGCGAAAAAGCAATAGGACCGTGGAGGCCTTAACGAGCGCTATTCCGGTCCGCAGGGTACTGGGCCGCCGCTAAAGACGTGATCGATCAAGTAGATGACATCGAACACATCTGATCCGGGAACGCAGTTGACTTCGCCCTGATCCGGGGAAAGCGGCGGTTGGGCTCCCGAGAAGACGACATCGATCAGAGCGATGACGTCAAAGACGTCGGCCGCGCAGTCATCATTCAAGTCGCCGCTGCGGAAGAGGCGAAGCGTATTCGGCCCGGCGGAGACAGACAGATTGCCGGCAGGATCCTTGGTTCTGACCCGCCAGAAGACCTTCCCGTGGCAGGTGGGCAGGAATGGCCCATAAATGGGTAACTGATACGACGTCGCCGTGGTCGTGAGCGAGTCGAAGCTGCTCCGATACGTCCCGAAGAGCGAGTCAAGCGACAGTTCGAAGAAATAGATCGTGATTCCCGGCGCGGACTTGTCCGGCCCCGGACCCCAGACGAAGACCGGCGTGGAATCGGCCGTCGCGGCCTGATCGGCAGGCGTGATCAAGTACGGCGGGCCTGGGGCTTGAGTATCCAAGTAGAAACTTCCTGAGGTGGAGAAGCCTGACGAGTCGCCCGCTCCGCCATACGTGATCGCCCGCCAGAAATGCGTTCCGTCGGCCAATCCGGGCACAGCAACCTGTGTGTCGGCGATCGCATCGTAGCGCACGACGCCGACGGTCAGGCTCGTGTCGTCAGCGATTTCGACAGAATGCGAGAAGACGCCGTACCCCGGGGGAAACGGCGAATAAGGCGCATGCGACCAGACCAGCAAGGGACTCGTGCTGTTGGAAACGGTGCCGTTGATGAAGGTCCTGAGCACCGGTGACGGCGGGAAGGCAATCACCTGAACTTTGATCGTGTCGCGGTCTTTCTTTGTTGTGTCCGTCTGGGAGACAGCGGTCATCACAATCTGGTTGATTTGTCCTGCGGTTGCGGAGGGCGGAATGGTCACGGCCAGGGAGAATGTTGTGTCCGCACCATCATTCAGCGAAAGAGACCCGCCGGCGGGCACCACGGGCCAGCCGAGAGGATTGGCCAAAGTCCAGTTGATGATGTCCGGCGAGGTGCTGGAATTGATCACTGAGGCAGACTTGGTGATCACGCGCGACGGCACACCGGCGGTGTCGAGCCGGGCATCCAGGACGACCCCAAAGCCTGGTGACACAGTGACCAGCAGCGTATCGGTCGCGGTGATCGCCGGATTTGCATTCGAGGTCATGAGGGCGATGATCGTATCGACGACGCCCGGTTGCGTACCGTAGGGCACGAAATCGTCAAACGTGAAGTTTCCCGCCTTCAATCCTTGAACGGTCGGCGTGATCGGGTTGGGTGTTATGGTCCAGCCGCGCGCCCCGGTCAAGGCGAGGTCATATGTGTCATCGCGCCGCCCCAGATTCTTGATTTGGAATGTGAACGCACGGTGGCCGGGAATGCCAGACTGATTCGCCCCTGCGATGAGCTGCGCGGCATAGTCGGCTTCGACCTGGCTGAGGACGATTCCCGGCGTATACGCCAGCGAGAATTTCTGGGGACCCATGGCGACGCCATAACCGGTCACTCTGACCTTCCACAGGCCCGTTTCCGGCAGGGTGGTCCGCCGGACTTGCTCAAGGTTGTTGATGTGATCGACGTTATTGGTGGCAGGATTCGCAGGATTCGCCGGATCCAGTCTCCAGGGAAAAAGCGTGATCAGGCCGGATGGGCTGATCAATGTCAAATCGAGGTCATTGACCAAGGTCGGGTTGGCATTCTCCGCAGCGCCGGGATCATCCCACGCCAGCGTGAATGAGACCTGCGGGAGCGATCCATCGTAATTGAACGTCCAGTCGAACGCCGTGGCGTCATTGAGCTGGTCTTCGAGAAAGCTGCCGGCGTTGAGCAGATCGATGGCCTTGACGACATTGATCCGCCCGTATCCGAAATCGTAGCTGGGACCCGTCTCACCGAGATCGTCCGCGGTCTCGACGAAGACCGATTTCACCGTCGAGGCGAGCGGGTTCTGCCCAGGGTGAAGATTCCGATACTGCTGGTACCACAGGGCCATGCAGCCGCTCACGACCGGTGATGCCATCGAGGTACCGCAGATTGTGTTGTATCCACTCCCTGGCCAGGTCGAGGTGACACCGAAATCGCCATCGCTTTGACAACCCGGTGCGACCAGCTCCGGCTTAATACGACCGTCGTCGGTCGGCCCCCAACTCGAGAAGCTCGTCATGCTGGAGTTATTGGAGTTGATGGCGCCAACCGTGATCAGATTCTTGGCGGTTCCATAAGGTGTTAACGAACCATAGGTGAAGCCAATCGAGCCGCAGTAACTCGATCCCTGGCTGCGCTCGTTTCCGGCTGACCAACTGATCGACACTGGTCTGCCAAGATCGCCGCGCACGATGTCGTCGAGGGCGCCGCATTCGACGAAGTAATTGCCGAGAACGGCATTGCAATTCTCAACGTTGATCGGCGAGGCGCCGGTGCCCCACGAGTTTTGGGAAATGT
>JAKAKI010000061.1:0-25861 GCA_021813505.1 bacterium
TTGGAAATGACACGGTCGGCAGGTTACATTTCGTCACGGCGAAGCCCCCTCTGTTCTTGGTTCCAACAAACTCAATATCAGAGGATTAAAAGGCTTCGCCAGCCTTTTTGGTGAAATATCCGGGCTAAGTGGCGAACCTGTTGTCAGTTACGCTGGTCTGGCGCGATCCGCAGGGAGCCAGAACTTCCGTTTTCTTCCGCTTTTTGGTGGTTTGGGGAAAAACCGGAAGAAAGCGGCAAAAAGCGGCAAAACGGCCCCCAAGCGGCCCAAAGCGGCCCAATACGGCTTAAGCCGTTGGTGCACATCGGATAACAGGCATTATGGGATGCACTATTTCTTAGCAGAACGCGCACTATCACGAGTGGGAATCGATAGTTATTATTGATAGTTAAGATTCTCAGAGGACGGTACTCGACGAATCCTCATTCACAAGTACAGGCGTCTTCACCGGCACTCTGCTTCGTGCGCCGGGCGAGTTGGTAGCTGGCAATCACGATGAATACCGTGGTCAGCAGGGCCACGAGGGGTCTCGCGAAGGGGACAAATGTCGCGCCAAACAAACCGATGTAAACGGCCAGCATCGGCGAGCCACAGCATCCCAACAGAAAGCAGCCGACGACAGCCAGGGCACCACTGAAGGTCACGCCTCCGATGGCCGCGTTCTTGGCGCTGCAGGACGGCCTCTCGCGGTAGCGACGGAAAGCAGTGGCGGCAAAAGCGAGCGACAGCGCGTACGTGTAGCCCAACCAATAGCTCTGCGAATCCCAATAGCGTCCCCACGCAGAAACCCCGCCCGGGATTGTCGCCCAGCGGCTCTGGGCAGGATCATGCTCGGGAAACACCACCAGCCAGGCATAGTGGAACAACAGCAGGCCCACGAAGACAGATGCCGGGAGAATCGCGCGGCGCCAGAAGCGTGCGGAGGAATTCATGATGGCTGACCTTTGGTGGGTGGCACTTTCTCGACGGCTTGCGCGACGAAGACCAGCTTGCCGTCAGAGTTACCCACGGTACCCGCAATGATGACGATGTCACGTACCGTCGGTAGATCGCCTGTCCAGTGAACCGGAAGGGTCAGGGCGGCACAACTTACCACTCCACATTCATCCCATTCTTTCATATCGATCAATGACAGCATTTGCTGGTCGGGCGCTACGCTGCTGACCACGCCTTTGACCCTGACAGAACCTGAGCAGTTTTCGGTGTGCCGCATGAGATCTTCGACACCCAAAGTTAAGCCAGAACCGTCGAGTGCGGTCGGGGTGGCGAACGAGGCGCTTTCGGTGCGATGTAGCAGATACCAACTGAGAGTGGCCGCGGCCAGAACAATGATCACGCCTAAGATGAGTGGTCGTCTCTTCATGGGCATTTTGATCCTCCTGCTGTCGCACAGCCACAACCTGCGGTGGCGGATCTCGCGGCTGATTCCGGGGCGGCGTCCTGACGAAACGGTTGGTCGCCAAGCAGTGCTGCCTCGGCGCGTGTGAGTTCACCGCCAAGGTACGCTGCGTGATCGAGCCGGGTCAGCAGTCCCCGTTCGATAGCGGGGCAATACACTTCTGCTGGCGTGCGGCCATCGATCATCAAGTCCAGAATGCCCTCCTTTGTGTAATGCTCCAAGACCAGCCGATGCTGACGACGGTCTACATGGACGACAAAGTACCCCGCTGGGTCGGGCGTCATCCGGTCAGGCAGGTATCCGGCGACTGCGCTCACCGTGGTCTCTGACGAATAGGGGTCGGCCGGACCAGGGTAACGAGCCGCACACTCGGCGATCTTGGACTCAATCGCTGGCAACCGTGATTCGCCGATCTTATCGACGACCTCGACCACGCTGCGAAAGCGGTCGATGGTTGCCGGCGAGATATTGCGGAGAACGGGGCGTTTCCCCGTTGCACCGATAATGCGAGATTGATCATCCAGGCCGGACTGCGCCAGGGCCACCAGTGACTGACCCGGCAGATGCCCGATCCTCTGTCGGGAATCGGCGCCACAGAGGATCAGATGGCGGATATTGGGATTGGCAATTGTGTTGAGTACCAGGCGCTCGATGCCCAGGTTCTCGGTGAACAGCGTGCCCACAATCGAGACGTCTGAGGGAGCGTTCGTCGCGATTTGCTGCAAGAGCTCTTCATCAGTCAGCGTGCAGATTGCTACCGGGGCCTGGTAACGCAAAACAGTGTAGGCTCCGGGCAGGGGCGGCCAGCCGGCACGCGCTTCCACTGGCGCAGTCGGACACGGGTCCGCAACAGTCTCCAGGGTCAACCCTGCCCCGTCGAGGGCATTGACGGCCAGGGCCGGGAAACAGACTTCACACCCGAGGCAGTCGTACCGGGCTGGAACCATCGTCTGCCTTGCCGCCCGGATCGCAACATCCAGTTCGTTTGGTGCTTCTCCGGATGGGAACGCCCGCTCAATTACGGCGAGCGAGTGATGGAGACAACCGCATCCCCAGCACTTCTTCGCGGCGGCGGCCTCGGATAATTGAGCTGCCGCGTCTCGAACACCAGAATCGGTTGTCGCTATCAACGCTGCCGCCCGCGCGAGTCTTCTGACAAGCAAAGCCCTTGATCCAGGAGGGTCACAACGCAGGGGTCAATGATCCGGTAGCGGATCTGATTGCCATTTCGCCGCGCCCCCAGAATTCCCCGGTCTACGAGCCGCTGCAACTGGTTGGACACGGCTTGGGGCTTCATGCCCACAGCCTCCGCCAATTCCGAGACGCACAACTCCTCCGAGCGGGCGAGCGCATGCAGGAGCCGCAGACGCGTGTCGTTCGCCAGAATCCGGAACATCGACGCAAGCTCCCCCGCCTGCTGCATAGCAAGCAGCCGCCTTGCCTTGAGTGGCGGCTTCGGTGGGCAGCAGAGGTTGGAGTCAGGGCGTCTTGTACTTGGCACGTCATGCGCCTTTCCTTCTATTACACTACGTGGTGTAATTGTCGCGTGTTGGTGTCGAACCTCTTGAGGCATCACGATCACTCATGCCTTGGGCCGGCAATAGGCTGCTGGAGAGCGCCGCCAGGCGCCGCCCTTGCAAAGAGCCTTGTTTACGATGTAGGTAATGTCTTGGCGACCGCCCACCTCAGCCGCTCATCGCTCACCCGCGCACAGATCTCTGTAGTGGTTATCTGTAGGTTTATCTTGACAGATCTCACCTGGACCACGATCTCGCTACTGGACAAAGGAGGTCGGCAATGCCAAAGAAGAAAGCCAAGCCACGGAAGGTCCGGTGTTCCGCCAAGACGGCGGCTGGAAGGCGTTGCAAGAACTTCGCCGCCGGCAAGTCGAAGTTCTGCCGAAGCCATCGTTGAACAGCGTGTTCGGCAGAATCTGCGAAGCTGGGAAGAGGGGTGTGGCGACTACCGCTACGCCCCCCAACTCTTGGGATCTACGGGATCAACTGGCGTAGCCAACCGCTCTTCTCAGCGCTTGGTCGGTAACTCTTGCATAAATCTCCGTCGTCGTAATCTGCCGATGCCCTAACGCTCGCTGCACACCCTCACTCGAGCGGCGTAAACCTCCGCCTAATGTCGGAATCCTGGCGTATTGCATCGAGGAAGTCGGATGGCTTCACCAAGTGCTCCCGCATGGCTGGGTTGGCGAAAAAGCTCACTGCTTCTCGGAAGTTGGCATCCGTAACGAACAAAGTGTCAATGGTGCATCCTTCGGACTCACTGAACGGTTGCTGGAAGATGTACCCATCACAGAAGTCCGAGAGCTTGAAGTTCCGGTGAAAGGCCGCATAATACGACACCGTGTCAGGCAAGGCACCAAATGGCGAGCCAACAACATCGAATCCTACAGGCTGAGTCTTGAACTCACGCATGATGGCATCGATCACGCCGCCGACCGGATAGGTCTCGTGGTCCATATCCTCGTAGAGCCCCCAAGGGTAATGCAGGACGATATAGAAGGTCCGATCCGGGATGCTGTCGTGGACGATATTCCCCATACGCGGATCCGCGAATCGATAGAACTTGCCAGTTTTCTGGTCGTAGATGGGCTGGCGGTAGAGCGTAAACCCATGATGGCTGCCAGAGTAAATCAGCGCTTTCTGCCCCTTCTTCACAAACTCATCGAGAATGACGCGCGCCATGTGGCTGTCCACATCACCCTTGAAGAACACTCGGCGGCGCTCCGTCGGAGTATCGTTCGTGTCCAAATTCCAGCGCGTCCGGTAGTTCAAGCCGACGACCCGAAACTTCGGCGCATCGGGCGGGAGGGAGTGATTGAGTTCCCAAGCCTTCCGGTAAAGGTCCTCGTATTCGACATACCCCCAAGCCACGAACTGCTTGAACTGAAGCCATCGGGCGAGTGACTCGTCATACGTCGGTGCCGCCAACATCTGATCCACCGTGTCTTGGTACTCGTGGCACCCGAACTCGATACCCAGATTGTGAACGCCTGCCGCATAAAGACGGGGGATCAGTCCCTGTATGAAGAGTGGATCGTGGCGGATGCGGTGGTACTCGCCGATGAATACGATGTCGTGATCCTTGAACTTACTGATGACGTAATCGTCTGGAGCCAGCCAGTGGGATTTTAGGTAGCCAACGAGTTCCTTTTTGAGGCTGTTCGGGACTTTGGGAAGGGGCTTGATCCCCGGGACCGCTCCCAGAAGGAGCAAGGCCAAAAGCGAAAGAACGATGACTCTGCGCACGATCCACCTCCGGACGCGACAGTTGGATTGCACCTGGACAATCCCTGTGCCTGGATGCGGTGCCCCAACCAAGCAGTTGCTGCAACGGATAAGAGAACTGAATTCTTGGCACAAGTCAACCGGTTCTGAAGCATGGCGCTGGTACGCAGCCAGAGGCAAATAGTTGCACTTGACCACCAGCCCTATAGTTCAGACTATTCCCCAGTCCGACAATTCACGACTCTCACCACACCGTGCGGCGCCAGTCGGCGTCGCATTGGTGTCTTAGGCGGCAGAGACGGCTCGTCTGAGTGCGTCATCGGAGACGCGGGCGTAGATCTCGGTCGTGGTAATCTGCCGGTGCCCCAAGGCACGCTGGACGAGGTACAGGTCGCCGGTCTTTTGGTACAGCCGGGTCGCGAAGGTGTGACGAAGTGAGTGGACCGAGAACGGCCGCGCAATCCCGGCCTGCTTGAGCCACCGTGCGAAGTTAAGCTGGATCTGCCTGCCGCCCAGCCGTTTCCCCGACTTGGACCGAATCAGCGGCACACTGCCGCCACGTTTGGCTTCAGTGGGACTTTCATCGAGGTAGTCGGCCAACATGGCGGACAGCCCTGGATTGAGGAACACCCGCTCCTGTGCGCCGCCCTTGGCCCGGATGTGCAGGGTGCCGGTTTGGAGATCGATGTCTCCCACGTTCAGCCCCACTAACGACCCGAGCCGGATGCCGGTACCGAGCAGAATCTCGAAGATCAGCCGGTCACGGGCGGCGAATTGGCCATTGCTCTCGGCCAGAACCGCCCGAATCCGCCGAATCTCGTTGTCGACCAAAGTTGAAGGCTCCTTGGCAGCGGCCGGTGACGACCGGATCAGCCGGGCCGGGTTGTCTCTAATCCACCCCGATTCCACGCAAAAGGCGAAGAACGACCGCAGGGCCGATTTGGTGCGGTTGATGGTGATGGGCTTGCGGGGTAAGCCGTCCGGGGTCTCCAAGACAGCGTCGCTAATAAAAAACCTTGCCAGATCGTCCGGTTTGATCGCAGAAAGTTGAACATTCCCGCCAATCCAACGGGCGAATGCCGCCAGATCCCGCGCGTAGGCCTTCTGGGTGTGTACCGAACAACCGTTCGCCGCCGGCTGGCGGGTGAAGTGGATCATCGCGTTCATCAGTTTCATCTGATACCTCCCAAGCCATGCTGATTACGCGAAGGGCGGGAAAGCGATGGCGGAGTATGCGCAACTTGAGGCACATTTGACGGAAAGGGGGGCGGTATCCCCCCTCGCGGTCTGTGTGGCAATGAGTGGCGAGTGGTGTTAGCTTAAGCCGGTACTGGACAGCGATCCAGGACCGAGGACGGGTCATGTCGGGAATCGTCAAAGCGACTCACAAATCGATCAGGGATTACTACGCAGCCCTTGCCGGTTTTAAGCGGCAGCGAGTGAGACACGAAGGCGCTGTCCGTTCGGCGTTTCAGAGTCTTCTCACTGAAGTAGGCCACCGCCAGGGGTGGATCCTGATCCCCGAGTTGGCGGGCACGGCAGCCGGGAGACGGCTGATCCCGGACGGCACATTTCGCGATGACTACTACATCGAACGGGGTCACTGGGAAGCCAAAGACACGGATGACGACCTCCCGATAGAAATTAAGAAGAAGATCGCCAAAGGCTACCCGGTCACGAACATCATATTCGAGGATACGCAGAGGGCTTATCTCTACCAAGACGGCCAGAGAGTTCTTCAAGTGGACATGACCAGTCCACAGGAGCTGGCCGATCTGCTCAACGCCTTCTTCTCGTACACTGAGCCAGCCCACGAGGACTTTAACAAGGCCATTGGTGAGTTCAAGGACCGAATCCCCGATCTTGCACGCGGGTTGGTTGCGGTCATCGAGACCGCACACAGGGAGAACCGGAAGTTCATCTCGGCTTTTTCGACCTTTTATGACCTGTGCAGGACCTCCTTGAATCCCAATCTCAGCGTTGCTGCCGTGGATGAGATGCTCGTACAACACCTTCTTACCGAGCGACTCATCCGGAAAATCTTCGACAATCCCGAATTCACGCGACGAAATGTGATCGCACGTGAGGTCGAGAACGTGATCGACGCCCTCGTTAGCAGAGCATTCGATCGCGACGACTTTCTCAAGTCTCTGGATCGCTTCTACATTGCGATCGAATCCGCCGCGCAGACCATCCGTGATTTCTCGGAGAAACAGCATTTCTTAAACGTCATATATGAGCGGTTCTTTCAAGGGTACTCGGTCAAGGTCGCCGACACGCACGGAATCGTCTACACTCCGCAGCCGATTGTAGACTTCATGGCGCACTCTGTGGTCGAGATCCTGCAGAAGGAATTCGGGAAGGCTCTCGGTGATCAAGGTGTGAATATCCTCGATCCGTGCACAGGAACCGGGAATTTCATTGTCAATTTGCTTCGGCGCGTTCCAAAGAGGGATTTGGCCAGGATGTACCGCGAGCAGGTCTTTGCCAACGAAGTGATGCTGATGCCTTATTACATCGCGACGTTGAACATTGAACACGCTCACTTTGAGTTGACGGGAGAGTACGCGGCTTTCAACGGACTATGCTTTGTCGATACATTGGAGCTCGCGGAGGCCACGCAGACGAGTATGAGTTTCATGAATGCTGAGAACGCCCTACGGGTGGAACGGCAGAAGGGAACTCCGATAACAGTGATCATCGGCAACCCTCCGTACAATGTCGGCCAGATCAACGAGAACGACAATAATAGGAATCGAAGGTACGAGACCATCGATCGCAGGGTGCGAGAAACGTACGTGAGGGGCACCGCAGCTACACTAAGCGCGAAAGTCTATGACGCGTACGTGAAGTTCTGGCGCTGGGCGACGGACAGACTCGGTGGCCGACCTGGCGTGGTTTGCTTCATCACAAACAACGGATTCTTGTTTGGGAACTCATTTGACGGCTTCCGCAAGCATCTTGCTGAGGACTACACGACTCTCTATCACTTGGATATCGGGGGTGACGCGCGAAGAGACGGGGGCGGAAACGTCTTTGGAATCAAAGTGGGTGTCGGGATAACAATTGCGGTTTCTAATCCGACGGTTGCAGAGCGTCGCGTTCTCTACGCAACGATTCCTCACGATTGGAGCAAGGAGAATAAGCTGAGCTGGCTCGCAGAAACCGGATCTTGTTCCAGGATATCATGGGGGACTCTACCCCGAGATGGCACAGGGGGATGGTCTCCTTTTGCCAGCGACGCGAGCTGGGCTTCTTTCATTCCGCTTATCGTGTCTGAGGAGGTCGAGACCGCAGGCCAAGTAACGAAGAAGGGCATCTTCTTGGCCCAATCTCTGGGTGTGTCGACAAATCGAGACGATGTCGTCTACGACTTCGATCGCACGACACTTGTGACCCGTGTCACGGAATTCTCCAAGGCTTTTAACGCGGAGGTCGACCGCTTACGTCGCGAGATGAGAGCTGTGAAGTCTGTGGATGATTTCGTGGACTACGATCTGCTCAAGTGGAGCAGCACTCTGAAAAGGCACCTCTTGAGAGGACGGTACGTGGAGGTTCAGCCACAACTTATCCGATCTGCTCTCTACCGGCCCTTCACCAAGAAGCTTCTGTATTACGCGTCTATCTTCGTCGACAGACCTGGGCGGTTCTCCGAATTCTTAAGGGGCAACGCAACCGAGGATCGGAACCTGATTCTGCTGGTTCCTGGTAAGGGGAATAGGAAAGAGTTTGGCTGTTTCATAAGCAGCGAGATCGTGAGCCTCGATTTCTCCTTCGAGAAAGTACAGTGTTTGCCTCTCATTGCCTTTGGGCACCGCCAGACGGACCAGCTCGAGAACATCACTGACTGGGCACTGGACCTGTTTCGCGATCGATTCAGAAGCAAGGGCATCTCGAAGCGGGACATCTTCCATTATATATATGGCATCCTGCACCACCCCGGGTATCGATCCAGGTTCGTGGAGAATCTCGGATTAGAGCTGCCGCGAATCCCATTGGTGACAACCCTCGACGATTTCCGAGCGTTTCAGAAGGCAGGAAAGAAACTGGTGAATCTGCACCTCGATTACGAGAAAGCGAAGCCTTGGCCAGTGAAGTGGGTGGAGACGCCTGGCGTCCCTATTTCGTACCGTGTGGAGCAAATGCGCCTGAGCAAGGACAAGACCTCCATTAAGGTCAATGATTCGCTGACACTGACCGGTGTCCCCTCCAATGCGCTCGACTACCGTTTGGGTAACCGCAGCGCGCTTGGGTGGGTGATGGACCAGTACCGGATCACTCGTGACGCTGGCGGTGAGATTGTCAGTGATCCCAATCGGACTGACGACCCCGAGTACATTCTGCGTTTGGTGGGTCAAGTCATTCGCGTGAGCGTCGAGACAATGAAGATCATCAAAGATCTCCCGGCCAGCTACGGTGGTGGAAGCTCAATGCCAGCAGGAGACTGACGAGGTCTTGTCCCGCCCTCGGTGTCCAAGGAGAGACGGGGGCGGAGGAACGATTGCCGTCAGACGGAGAGTGTCATGCTTGAAATCCGAGAGCGGACGAAATAGGTGGGCTCAGGCACGCGACGCGCGAGTATCCAGCACAGCCATGTTGCAGACTCCTTAACATCACTCTCGAATGTGGTTGCCGTGATGGGCGGCCAGCACGCCAGTAGCTCAAGGTTCGACCGATTCAATTGAACCACTGAGTTCATTCCGAATCAACCAACGCCGCTTCCGGTCGTTTAGATGATCTTGCGGCTGTATGGAATAGCACTTCAAGCCCAGTACTCCATCTCGTTGTCTGTCAATCGATTAGGGTCATTTAGTAGGATCGCTGCTGATCTCTCCACTTCCAAGAAACTGCCCAGGTACATGATTTGCTGTTGTAGGCACATGAGGGTCGGCACGAATTGGGTTCCGTACGCATTGGGCCGGACGAAAATGCCCACGAGGCTTTCGCGGTCTTGAATTGGGTTCGATGATCTACGACAAGACTCGGCTGGCAGTCGGGAAAGATTCGAAACCGTGCACTTCAACAAGAAAGGTGACAAGCAATGATGAGAATAAACCGGCTGTTCCTGACGGCATTGGTTCTGGTGGTAACCGCTGTGGCTTCCCGGCCGGGGTGGTCCCAATGCGGGATGAGCGGAATGAGCCACGGAGCAACGCATGAAGGCGATCACAAAGCAGAGCGGGAGCCTATGAACTCCCAGCGCGCAATGCATGCGCCTCATGGAGGTGTCGTCCATCTCAGCAAGGAGTTTCAGTTCGAGACAGTGTTCACAGAAAACGGCGTAAGGGTCTATTCCCTCGCTTCTGATGGAGCGGTGGTTTCCCCCAGCGGCATCGAGGGCAGTGTTGTCTTCAAGCCGGGAAAGGGCAAGAAGGCCGAGATCCCGTTGCAGTGGACCGCGGGGACCGACGACCCGGTGGCCAAGTACCGTGTCCGTCCTGGCGCTATGGCCAACCAATCGGCAGGGTTTCTCTGGGCCGCCTACGACTTCCGCAACGTGTCCGATGGTGCCGTCCTGGCTGAAATCCAGCTCCGCAAACTGTCCGGGGAGGACGAGAAGAAGACCAAGTGGACCGAACCATTTCGCCAGACGCCACTCTTCGGCATGGCCTGTCCGATGCATCCCGATCAGGCCTCGTTGGAATCTGGAAATTGTGCGAAGTGCGGGATGGATCTCCAGCCGGCCTATGTTCTCTATGAGGCCAGCGCCGCGAGCGGAGTCGTACGCCGCACGGTTCCAGGTCCTTGTGACGATTGCGTCACGGAATTGAAGCTCAAAGCTGTTGGCGGCCAAGAAACCGCCACCCAGATGTCGCAACAACCGCGACAGGCCGATCATACGCACTGATCGGAAACCGACAGGTCATGACTCCCCTGTCGGTCGTAAACGTCCTAGGTCGGCCGATCCGTGCAGAAGCCGACCCTTGGACGGTCATTAGTAAACTCGCGGGAATCAAAGGCAATCACGCAAACGCCAAAGAATTGGCGATCTCACCCTATCTACTGGCAATATCTCCACCTTGTATACCAGCAGGGAGGAATGTCCGGCGTGATGATCAGGAACGCCTTGCCTCGCTCCCCTGCATTCGCGAACTTGCATCAGGGAGAGGCAATCCTCGATTCAAGCGAAGATGAGAACAAGGTCCTCACCAATCGTCTCGAAGTCCTCGAAGAATGGGATTCGCCATAACCGTCGATGGCCCGTGGCAGTTCCGGCTCTGCTTCAAGTAATAGCGGTGATCGCTGTTTTCTTGCTGAAACATTCAGAGGTTTTTCCCGCCGATCCGGTCGACCAGTGCAAGCCGACGGGATTCACGTTGGGTATACCACCGTTCAGAGGCAGCAGTGGCGTCAACCGGGGGTACGAGTCTCTGCCACTGGATTTCTCGCAACTGCAAAACACACTCGCTGAACTCCTCTCCAAATCGGGCCTGTTCTCTTCAGTTGCGATATTCTCCGATGGCCCTCATCCCGACTCGAGCGATCTATCGCTCCTCGTCTCCATTCCGGTTTTTCGCGAGGCGGTATCCGGGGCGGACCCGACGTACGAGCTGACGATGGATGTCATACTGCTCGAGAATGTTGACGGTCGAGCGATTCTCCGACGTTCCTACTTCCGCCAATTCAAGCCGCGGCACTCCCAGGGACTGCCTCCCGGAGTTCAGGGGCGGGTCGAGGCGCAGATTGCGCTTGCGGCGATAGGCACGGAACTTGTCCAGAATCTCGATGCAGTGCTGAATGGCTATGCTGATCCTTCGCTCGCGAGGCTGCGACGCTCTATGATGAGCGCGCACACCGTGCTCGAACAACTGCGAATCGCGCCCGTCGTCGACATGGGGTCGATGCCTGGTCTTTCGAACTACGGCCGGTTCGTCGACGAAAAATTCCGGGAGAAATTGGATCGAAAGAATTGCTTCTCGCTCATTGCATTGAGCGACGACGAGCAGCGATGTCTGGCCGCATCGCCGGCTGCTGATGGTAAGCCGGTGGATTCTGTACTCAAGGGATGTGCCGGGCAATTCGGCTGGCAGGGGTTAGTGCTGGTCAGCTTTCTTTCGGCCGAGAATGCAGACATTCGGATCCGTTCAATTCTGATCGAACAGCCCTCCCAGCACGTTCTCTACGACACCTCGCTGGTGGCTCCCACTGGCTGGCGGTTAGGGAACATGCTGGAACAGCATGCGGCCGGGATTGCGCAGGCTGCACACACCATTCCTCACTGAAGTTGAGTCTGATGAGCCGTTCCACTTGCGGCGGGACAGTATCTCGCAGCCTCACGCCAGCCGGACAAGACCGACGGACTGAAGTGATATATCCCGCGCTGCACGGCTTGGACGGAAACTTGGCGCGCGCAGAATCAGCCGGAATCCCGGCGGGCCTTGACCGTTGGATCGCTCCACGATGCCGTTGAATTTGCTCAGGATCAACTCCATCAGTTGCTCCCGCAGCCGGGTGTCTGTCTGTCCAGACGGGTAAGATTTTCCAGACGCCTGAAACGGCAAATCGCCGGACTCGGAATACTCAATCACCAGAGAGTGCCGTGCTCCCGATACGACAAGCCGGCCCGCACCATTGCAGGCCTGATCTGCGGCTGATTCTTGCAGGAGGCATCTGGTGACTTCATCAAGAATTGCACCCGGTATTGGCCACCGCGATGGTGGGGGCTGGTCAAAATCCAAGGTGACACCCAGGGACTTAAACCGCCCTCCCAGAAACGGGTCGGCCACAAAATGGCGCGCCCATGCTGCGGGTTCCACGAAGAATGATCGGGTGGAAAGTATCCTGGCGACGCCCGCCAGATCTTGACGTGTGTCGGTGAACCGCTTGGTGGCTGCTAGCAGTCTGAGTCCGATAGAGTGTTCCCACGAATCTCGGTGTGAATTTCGAATCAGCCCCTGCGCATGATCCTCGACGGCGGCGCACGGCTTTTTGAGATCATGCACGGCCGCTGCGATCACGCGGCGTAACGAAACCTCCCAGTCGCGCTGCGCCAGCGCCCTGGCTGCCGAACGCGTGCGTTCTACGACAAACCCCACACCAAAACCGAGTCCCAGATAGCCGACGATGTCGTACATCTGGTCCAACTGACTGCCAAGATGTCCTCCCCAGCCGGTTATCAGATGAATTGTGAAAACGGCCGCAACCGCTGAAGACGTCACCATGCCACCGGTCAAACCATACAGGAACACGGCCCACAGGATTGGCAGGTAGTAGGCACGCCGCAGCAAATCGTGCCAGAACATCTCGTGGGTGTCAAACGAAAAGTGGAGAACCGTTATGGTGACCATAAGAAGACATGGGGCGATCCAGCGATGTCGCCGGACGGCCATCTTGGTCGCTTCCAGCGGGAAGTGCCGTGGCGATGAAACGCGCCTTAGAAGATTCCATGTGCCAGTGACCAACGAATCTCCTGCTCGTGGCGTGTGAACAATCCGCCAATCGCCCCAAATCTTATCATCCATCCGCGGGTTAATTTGCGTTCCGTGACCGAGGTGTAGCCGATGTTGTGGTCGGAGTGCCCGTCGAAACCCCACCTTGTCGCCGCTACAGCGGCATCACCGGGATCCACCGCGACATACGCTACGGGAGGTATCTTCGGAACCCATTCCGGGATCCGCACGACCTCACCTCTTGATGAGTGTGTGTCCGTCCTTCCAATGACTAATTCCGCAGAGATTTCCACGGTCCCGGTGATGACACTGGAATCGCCTGGAAATGTCGGTAGTGCACATGTGACCGCTCCGGTGAGCATCGGTGCTAGAAAAACGATGGTGAGTGTATCGATCACGTCTGCCGCTCATTCCTCGGTGACCGGTGATACATCGATCTAACGCGTGCGAAAATGGATCATCATATCCTGGGTAAAGATCCTACCGTGGTCGCGCATCCGCCCTCCAGAGCGAGTTCGCATGTCGGAGCGGAACATCATGACGTAATCGCGGTTATGCATAAGTCCGAAGGTGGGAGTAAAGACGCAGGAATCGCCACTGGCGTTCCACGAAGTCTGTCCCGGGATACGACGTCCGTGCATTCGGGCATAAAACGCGCTATCACTATCTCCACCGTGGTTCCCGCCCATCATGCCCGTATGCATCCGGTCGCAAGCTTCCTTGCTGCTGTCACCCATCATACCCTGCATCATTCCGCCCATCGATCCGTGATCACCCATACCCCCGCCGCCCATATCGCCGTGAGAATTCCCACCGCCCATCATTCCGCCGGAGAGAGAGTCATGCAGAGCCCTGTACGACGAGTCCTCCACGCAGTAGAAACTGTCATGGAACTTGCCGGTGTCGACTGCTTCGCTGAACTTCAGGTAGATCGGTGAGGCCGGATCATATCCGCCCGCCCCGTCAGCCGGGGTCGTTTGTACCATCAGAGCCTCGTTACGCGACATCATACTGGAATCACTGCCGCAACCTGCCATTCCAACCGCCGTCAGCGCGACAGCGGCGGCCGCAATTAGAACTCTGCCCATTTGATGCATCCTCCCTCTTGGGTTGAAATCCATGTCCACAGTCTATGCAATTGCGATACCGTATCGATAGGTTGATGGCATTAATGTCTAACGCGTTGTTTGACAATGGATTGATGGACATGGAACGACCTCCCCAAGAACGGCCTTTCGTCCGTGTTGATTCATTTCACACGCTCTTAGTTGATATCAAGCAATGACGAACCGTTGACAAGACGCTCTCGACTCAAAGTCTGTTTTCGTTGCAGGGCAGGGGCCGCCCGGCGGATTCGCGGGCGATATGTGGCTGGGGTTTGGAAAGAAAAGCCTTGACGCTCCTTGGAGAACCTCCCTCAAACGCATCTGACGTGACGCAAAGCACTTCGAGTTTAGAGTGGAGAGGGGTATTGACTGAAGGCCGAAATATGCCATCATGCGAGGACAATACCAAGGCACGTATTCCACTGCCGTTTGATGTCTTGCAAGTGCGGTTGTTCGACACTTCATCCCGCGCGCCAGGGGATCGGCGTTGATCAGTGATGCATCCGAACCAACCGAGTTCTCTGAAGGTGTTCTTCACGAGAGCCGTAACTAATTGCCCCACAACGCCAGGGTCGTTGTTGGTTATGCACGGCACGACAGTTGCTTCGTCCAAGCTGTCATACGCCATGATGGCAAGAATCCGAGACGGCTTGGATTGCCGGACGAAATGGAAGTATCAGAATGGCGAAATGAACATGGTAATCATTATCGTATTTATCGAGGGACGCAGACTGGTTCGGACAGGTTTCGAAATACAGGGGACAAGGTACCTTGCAAGGCTGAGTTCCGCAGAGCCGGGCTTAGTCAAACAGCTCAGAACCGCAGTGGCATGATATGCGCTTCCGTCATTCCATCGTAGCAGTTTTCCTCCTGATGATTCCCGTGTCTGGCTTGTCGGCATCCCCGATATCTGTCGACCAGGCCGTGAGTCAGGCGCTCGCCAAGAACAAGGAACTTCAGGTGAAGCGATTGGCCGTCAAGACCGTCGAAGCAGAGCGGTTGAAAGCCCGCCTATGGTCGCCGTCTAATCCGGAACTGGAAGTCGAAGCGGTTTCGGATCTGTTCACCGCCAAAACTGGTGAAGGGACCCTTCGACTCGGGGTTAGCCAGGAATTCGAGTTGGGGGGTCAAAGGAGCCATCGACTTCAGATCGCCGAGGCCCATGTCGAGCTCGCCCGCCTGGATCTGGCGATCGCTGAAGAGAGTCTGGCACGGGAAGTCAGGGCGGTGTTCTATTCGTTGCTGCTCGAACAGAGAAAACTGGCTTTCGTCCGCTACGCCGATAGTCTTGCTGAAGCCCTGAGGGACACAGCGGCGGTTCGCGTTCGGTCGGGTTTCCTTCCCACTTCCGAGTTTACCTTCCTCGATCTCGATCTGGCCTCTGCCAGGACAATCATCCACAAAACGCAGGCGGCGCTCAATGAGACCCAGACTCAGTTGGCGTGGTTACTCGGCGAAGCCTCTGACACGGCCCTGGAGGCAATTGGCGAGATGAACTATCTACCACTCTCTCTCACTGAGGAGCAATTCGTAGGCCTGGCTACCACTCATAGGCCTGAAATACAGGAGAGTCGGCTGCGTCAAACGGGTACGACTGCGGAGCTCAAGCTGGCATACGCCGAACGGATTCCAAGTCTCAGGGTCGCCACATTTTACTCCCGGGAACACTCAGTCTTCACTTCAGATAATTTCACCGGGTTTGGCCAGGGGCATTATGGACTCAAGGACACTGATCACTTGTTCGGGCTGAGGTTCAGCCTGCCTCTGCCCTTGCTCGACAAACGTCGGTCAGAAATCGCGCGGTTCCGGAACCAGATGGAAGTGAATGACGCAACACTGCACAGCACTGAAAGCCAGATCCGCTACGAAGCCCGCAGCGCGTTCAGGACACTCCAATCCGCCGAATTGACAATTGACCTTCTCCAGAAGGTCCTGCCGGAATCTGATTCACTCTTCCAGTCGCTGCAGAGCGCTTATGCGCAGGGGCGTTTGAGAGTGGCGGATTACCTCCCTCAAAGGGATCGGCTTCTCAGCACACGGCTGAATCTTCTGGACGCCTACAGTGCATATGTAATGGCCCGAAAAGAGTGTGAGCGTTCATCAGGAATGGAGTGGGACCGCATCCGGCAGGGAGAAGAGAAATGAAAGAGCTGACCGACATCACGTCGATACGAGGGCGAGAGATCCGTCGCAGGTTTGTGGTCGCGGCAGGCCATCTTGCATTGATCGTGGCTCTCGGACTCAGCGCTTCGCGTGTGTCGCACGCCCATGGAGGCGAAGACCACGGGGAGGCCGCAACGCTGGTGCAGCCAGCGTCGGGTCGGCATACTGCCTCAGCCCAGAGCGCCATTTATGATATCGTTGTCGAGTACGGTGTCATAGATTCAGCGGAGAAAACAAGCTTCGATATCTATCTGTCTGATTACGAGACGAACGCTCCCATTGCCGGTGCCACATTGCAGGCTAGTGTTGATGGCTTGGAGAACGTGACCGCATCGGCAACAGCTGAAGCAGATCCCGGCCTTTACAACATCTCCTTTACATTTCCCAAGGCTGGGAACTACGACTTGCTATTCGACATTACGTCAGGGGACAAGTCAGACCTGATCGACGTGAAGGGAATCCGGGTTGGGGCTGACGAACGTTCGTTACCGAAAACCGAGAGCCATAACTTGTGGTTTCTCATCAGCGCGGGTATCATCGTTTTCTTCGTTGCTGCAGCTTTCATCATCGCTCGGGGTCGGAGGGCTGCGAAACGTTCGCTGAGCACTGCAGGTGTCGTGTTGCTCGTGCTCGGCCTGTCGTATCACACGATCCACGCCCATGGAGGCGAGGACCACGGGGATGCCGCCAGCACCATCGTTGCGGCAAGCGCCCCAGGCTACATGTCAAAGGGCTCTCAGTTCCTTCTGGGCGTCAGAACCGTCCTGGCCAGGAAGCAGATGGTGAGCAAGCAGATTGCAGCGCTCGGGCGAGTCGTTGCGCCTCCAACGAGCCAGGTGCAGGTGTACGCCCCTCAATCCGGCATGCTGACCGCGACGAAAGACGTCCCGTACCCCGGCCAGGGTGACGAAGTCAATAAGGGCCAGCCGATCGCGGTATTGCAGGTCCTGGATCAATTCGTGATTCGCGCTCCCATCAGTGGTGTTGTTAGCGCGGTGCACGCTGTTCCGGGCGAGCAAGTGGATCCGTCGCACGAGCTGTTTACCATTTACGATTACACCAAAGTCTGGGTCGAAGCTAATCTCTTTGAAAGTGACCTTGTCCATCTGGAGCCGAGGCCGCCGGCAGCGCTCATGGTTGACATTTATCCTGGTAAATCGTTTCCCGCCCGATTTATCAATTTTGATAATGTTGTGGATCCGTCGACGCGAACGCTGAGAGCAATCTATGAGGTCTCGAACACGGACATGGCTCTCAGGCCCGGAATGCTCGTGAACGTTGACATCGAGTCAGAGAGTCGGACTCAAGCGTTGGTTGTTTCTGCGGCTTCCATTATGGATTGGGAAGGGACGAAAGTAGTCTTCGTGCACATCCAGCCAGAGGTTTTCGAGATGCGGCCGCTCAAGATCCTCGGCTACTACGGTGACGTGGTGGCGGTTGAAGGGCCACTGGCCGAGGGCGAGCGCGTGGTTACCATCGGTGCATACGAGTTGCTCAATATCCCGCACCGCACAGCGGAAGGAAGACCCCGGTGATTAACGCGATCCTTCGCTTCGCCCTCACGCACCGAATGCTGGCGCTCTGCGCGTTCCTGATCATCCTCATTCTCGGCGTCGTAGCGATTGTCAACGCGCCAGTTGATGTTCTGCCCGATCTCAACAAGGCGACCATCACGGTGATGACAGAAGCGGCGGGGCTTGCCCCAGAGGAAGTGGAGGCGTTAGTAACATTGCCTTTGGAAACGGCGATGAACGGCGCTCCCGGCGTCGAGCGCGTCCGCTCGACTTCTGGGATTGGTCTGTCAGTCATTTATGTTGAATTCGGCTGGGGCTCGGACATTTACCTGGACCGGCAGCTTGTGGCCGAGCGCCTTCAGTTGGCCAAAGAGCAGCTTCCCAAGGGCGTGACGCCGATCATGGCTCCCATTTCCTCGATCATGGGAGAGATTATGCTGCTGGGGCTCTCCAGTAGACAGGGCGAAACAAGCCCCATGGAGCTGCGCACCCTTGCCGACTGGGTGTTGCGTCCCCGGTTTCTCACTATTCGCGGCGTGTCGCAGGTCACACCGATCGGCGGTGAGGTCAAGCAGTACCAGGTGTTGGCCGACCCGCGACGTCTCTGGAACTACAGCGTCACCCTTGAGGAGGTCGAGAAGGCCGCATCCTCATTCCAAGGCAACACGACTGGCGGATACTTGGAGAGTAAGAGCCAGGAGTATCTTATTCGCAACCTTGGGCGCACCGCTTCTGATGAGGACTTGGGCAAGACAGCCGTCGCGTATCGCAACGGGACACCAATTCCCTTGAAAGTTGTCGCGACCACACGAATCGGTGCGCGAGTAAAACGCGGCGACGCAAGCATCAACGGGAAGCCCGGTGTCATACTGTCAATCTACAAACAGCCGGGTGCTAATACGGTCGAGCTGACGCGGGAGCTCGAGACGGCAATCGATCAGATAAAAGCCAGCTTGCCATCCGACGTCGAGGTTGTTCAACTCTTCAAGCAATCCAACTTCATTGAAAGTGCCATTCACAACGTTGAGGATGCTCTCCGGGATGGGTCAATCTTCGTCGTGCTGGTTCTCTTCGTTTTCCTCCTGAATTTTCGCACAACCGCGATCACACTGACCGCGATCCCTCTCTCGTTCGCGGTCACTGCTCTTTTCTTTCACCTCGCCGGGTTGTCTATCAACACCATGACTCTGGGCGGTCTGGCCGTGGCGATTGGCGAACTGGTCGACGATGCGATTGTTGACGTTGAGAATGTCTTTCGGCGATTGCGGGAGAACCGGCAGCTCTCGGTTCCCCTTCCAGTCCTCCAGGTGATTTACAATGCGTCCCGGGAAGTTCGCAACTCAATCGTCTTCGCGACCATCCTTGTCATCCTCGTGTTCATTCCGCTTTTCTCTTTGTCCGGTATTGAGGGCCGTCTGTTCGCGCCACTGGGCGTCGCCTACATCGTTTCCATTCTGGCATCCTTGCTCGTCTCGGTCACGGTGACTCCTGTCTTATGCTACTACTTGCTGCCCAGAGGCAGACTCATGGAGCGCAAGGATGGTTTCCTGGTGCGCTGGTTGAAAAAGGTTGACCGCAGGCAGCTCGAGGTCACGCTGACCCACCCGCACATGGTGATGACAGCGGCTGCCATCCTCGTGCTTGCCGCGATGGCAGGCGTGACCTTCCTGGGGCGGGAATTCCTCCCTCCGTTCAATGAAGGCACTGCGACCATCAATGTACTTGCGGCACCCGGAACTTCCCTTTCGGAATCCAATCGCCTCGGGACCATCGCCGAAAAGCTGCTGCTCTCGGTACCGGAAGTGACGGTTGCAGGGCGCCGGACCGGTCGGGCCGAGCTCGATGAGCACGCCGAAGGCGTACATTACAGCGAAATCGATGTCGACTTCAAACCATCAGAGCGCAAGCATGAAGACGTGCTTGCTGATGTACGCAACAAGCTCATTCAAATCCCCGGCGTCGTCGTCAACATCGGCCAGCCAATCTCGCACCGGCTGGACCATCTGCTCTCGGGCGTGCGGGCACAGATCGCGGTCAAGCTCTTTGGTGTCGATCTGGCAACTTTGCGCACGAAGGCGACTGAGATCGAGTCTGTCATGAGGACCATACCCGGAGTCGTTGACCTGCAGATTGAAAAGCAAGTCTTGATCCCACAAGTAAAGATACAAGTTGATCGTGACAAGGCCCTCAAGTACGGCGTTCAGGCGGGCGCGCTGACTGAGTTCCTCGAGACGGCGCTGAACGGAAAGGTCGTTTCCCAAGTATTGGAAGGTCAGCGCACATATGATGTCCTCGTCCGTTTTGCTGACGACAGTCGCTCGGACATTGACGCGATCCGACACTCGTTCATTGACACCCCTACAGGTGTTAAGGTGCCACTTGAGAATCTTGCAACGGTGCTTGAATCCAAGGGACCTAACATGATCGCTCGCGAGAACGCGCAACGCCGGATTGTCATCTCTTGCAATGTCTCGGGACGGGACCTCGGCGGCGTCATCGCCGATCTGCAGCGGACAATCGGAAGTCGGATTGCACTTCCGACGGGATATTTCGTCACGTACGGTGGTCAGTTCGAAAGCCAGCAGGCCGCGACACGCAAAATCGCTCTTCTGGGCCTTTTGTCTTTAGTGGGCATGATTCTTGTGCTTTACTCTCACTTCAAGTCGATGACAATTGTCGCACAGATTCTGATGAATATACCGCTCGCCATGGTCGGCAGTGTTGCGGCCATCTACCTGACGGGCGGAGTGCTTTCGGTCGCCACGCTGGTGGGATTTATCACGCTGACCGGAATTGCGTCACGGAACACAATCATGATGCTCTCGCATTATCTGCATCTGCTGAAGGAAGAGGGTGAGACATTTTCCAAGGAAATGGTGATCCGCGGGTCGCTCGAGCGGCTCGTGCCGGTACTCATGACCGCGCTCACGGCCGGTCTCGCGCTGATTCCGCTGGTCTTGACGAAGGGCCAGCCTGGCAAGGAAATCCTCTATCCCGTGGCCACGGTAATCCTGGGCGGGCTACTGAGTTCTACCCTTCTGGATATGGCCGTCACGCCGGCCATTTTCCATCGCTTTGCCCGCCGGGCCGCCGAACGATACGCGGCCGGCGCCACACAGGAGGACATCAAATGATCTGACTCAACCGCCTAACAGTGATAGACTGACAACAACCATATCATGATGAGGAGAACAAGCAATGAAGACCGCAAGCACCATTTACTCAGAATTCCGTACGGCACACAAGAAAACCAGAACTCACCTTCTCGGTCGCCCGTTGTTGGCGATTCTTTTTCTACTCGCTGTGCATGTCGCACCGGCTCTCTCCACTGAAGAACCTGCGGACAGCGGTGCGACGCACGAAGCGGAAGGCGCGAAACTTACAATTCCGAAGACGCTTCCGGCGTTATGGGGTGCGATTGGGGATCATCAGAAGGAACTTCATGAGACACTGGCGGCGAAAAAGCTCGCAGACGTACACGTCATCGCTTTCGCGATTCGCGATTACGTCGCCGCCCTGCCCGGCAAATCCGCGAGTCTGCCTGCCGCAGCGAAGTTGACCCTGAAGAAATCTGTCACGCGCGTTGGTAGCCTCGCAAAGCTGCTCGATGAAGCTGGCGACGCAGGCGATTCTGCAAAGACGGCGTCTTTGGTTGGTAAATTGGATACAGAGCTAAAAAGTGTCGAGAGCCTCTATCCGGCGAAGGATCTGAAGTCAACTGCGGGCGCAACCGACATTGCGAAGCTCTACGTGTGCCCAATGCATCCGGAAGTCACAAGCGAGAAGCCGGGCAAGTGTCCCAAGTGCGGTATGGATCTTGTGAGAAAAGGGCGTTGATATGACTCGATCTCAAGTTGGGACGCTTGAGAGCGTCGGAATCTTGTTTGGTTTGGTCACCAACCGGGAGCGCTATGACGAGCGGTTCGAATGCCTAACTTACCGGTGTTTGGGGCGATTCGGCAAACGATGTCTTTGTAATTGCAGACAGTGGCACTATTCGGCATTACAACGGGGCAACCTGAAGCGCCGTGAGGAGCGTTTCCACGACCTCACCCTCTGCGATCTGGGGAAGTAGCGGCAGCGACGTCTTTGGCGTGGGTGCAGAAGGCACCATTCTCCACCATGGACCGTAAAGGACGGTCACACGTGGCCTGAAGGTGTGGCGGTTAAGCCCGAGTCGGGCACGAACTGACTCCCTGTAGGTTTCCGTTTGGCCCATTTGATCTTGGAGGGAGCTGCTGAAAGGCGACAGACAGAATGGGGATAAGACCTCTAATATGGAGCCTATATTGTCTCCCAACGACTTACAAGTTCGTAGACCGTTTCACTCGGCCCGCCATTTTCAAGCCCCTCCACCGCAACGACTTACAAGATCGCCTTGTTACGGTTTTAAACTCTCAAGCAGCCCCCTTTCGTAACTCCAAAGCACGTCGCGGATTAGCAAACCGTCGCGATGACGATTTCGGATTCGCTTGGATGGTGTGCGGGTGATACGGTTCGCGAAAGGCAGCGCGACCTGCGTCGAACCGTGGGCGATTTCTATCTGAAACTCTTGGATTCGGTGACCCTCGGTAAAACAGGAACGGGCGCCGATCGACGCCCCTGTCAGGTTTGCATACAACCACATGCTGGCAGCTACCGTGCTGAAAGCCCAATTGCGCCAATGCTACGGACAGCCAGCAATTGGTCCGCCGCTGAAGATGTAATCGATGAGGTATGCGATATCGAACACATCAGGGTACCCATCGCAGTTTGCATCGGCTATGAAATCCGGATAGGGTGGCGTCGCGCCACTGAAGACATAATCGATTAAGATCACGACGTCGAAGACATCATAGAACCCATCATGGTTCATGTCACCACGCCCGACACCGGTGACGTAGGTCTGCAGAAACGCAACTCGCGAGAAGGGTATCGCCTGCGAGGTGAGGCCTGAGGCATTGCACATGAAAGTGTACACGCCCGCGCCTTGGGTTTGGATGAAGCTCCCCGAATAAATCCCATCTCCAACGACTGAATCCACGCCGAGTCCGTCATCAGGTAAGTTCACGAACCAAGGCAGAGTATCGGAACCGAGTATCGCACGGATTTCCACTGACGCTCCGGTGACGGGAATTGCACCTTCTGAGAGCTTAGCATGAAGCATAACGGAGTCGCTTTGCTCGCCAATCGGCAGGTAGTTGAATAATGTCAATTGCACCTCACTCAGCACTTCAACTGAAACTCTGGCAACAGATACTGAATCTTGCCAATCGTGAGTCCGCAAACGGATTATCCAGTTGCCATCCGCTGGATTGAGTACGGTCAGGGCCACAATCCCGCTGCCGTGAGAATACTCATAGTTAGCAGTGTCCATCAGCGCCGAGTTTGAATCAATCAGTCCGCCGCCCGGAGGAACTAGCTCTATCTCAGGTTCGGCAGATAGACCGGATGCCCAAAAGGTGGCAAGAGATACGTTGTGCAGAGCCAATGTATCCTCCGCCCACAACAATGAATCAGTCGGAAGGGCTGAAACGTAGACAGTTTGAGACGTGGATGAATCGGAATCAGAACCTGCCATCAACATCTCTGGGGCTGGTGAATTGCCCAGTAGAATCGGCAATACAATCGGATCGAAGACGTCTGGTTTATTCCGAGGGAGATCCTCATGCTTGACGCTTCTCAGATACCTGTGGTTGAGAAATATCGGAATTCCGAAAACACTGGTCACAGCGACGACTCCATCATGATTATATGCCTCGCCAGTAATCGAGCAACTCCATTTGCAGCGTTTGAGCCCACAGCAAGCCGTGCCAGCCACTGCGTAGAAATGGGCGAGGTCTGTGACCGTTGGCGGATATTTTGCATTGAAGGACTGCATGTTGAGCGAGGAAAGCTCACAAGTCGCAGGCCCCCAGCACACAAGGTGACCAAGGTTCTCGTCGCATTTGATCCGCCAGTCGGAAAGCTCACACACAGGGAAGCAAGCTACGTTCGCGTAAAGAGTGCCGCCGTTTGGTGTTCCAAGCATTGTGAGACTGCGAACATGGATTGAGTTCATTCCGAATGAGGATTGATCAGCGATCAAACGCCTGGACACCAACCCGCCCATGCTGTGCGCGACGAGGTTGATCTCTGTAGCTTGGATGCCGGTTGATAGTTGAAGTGCATCACGTTGCTCCAGAATGTAAGTGGCGAGGATCTGGGCGTTCTTGTCGAATTGATCCTCTCCCTCTGGGCCACAGGAATTGAGTTCAGGAATCCAAATATTGGCGAACCCGCTTGCCGTCAGCCAAGAACGATAGTTCGTCCACGTCCCAGGGTTTCCACCCTTCCAGCCATGTACCAACACAACGGGGATGTTGGGCGTACATGGTTCGCTCGACGAATAGGTGCTGAATTCCCCTGATAGAGCGTTGTGAGCGCGGACACCGATGAAGTATGGTATGTGCTCCTCGAGGCCAGGAATCAACATCGAGTCTGAGAGCCGACCGCCCTCCAGCCGTTGAAGACTGTCTTGCCAGACACCTGGCTCAGTCCCCCAGTAAACCCAATAATCAGTTACACCAGCTTTGTTTAACTGAACCCACTTAACCATAAGGTGATTCCCAGTACCCGGATCGACTATTCGTGAGATCGCTGGAGGTGCCGGACCAGCGGGAGGCCCTCCCAGCCACGGACGATACGACACAAAATCACTGACTTCGCTGCCTAGACCACCGGGATTGAAATCCGGTGGGCCCAAGCTCGTATCCCTTGGGCCACTCCCGTCACCCCACCAATTGTTCGCGGCCTGGACATTGACACTGCTCGAGTTGTTATATACACCATACCCTATGTTGCCACTGATCGTACATTGTTCGATTTCGGGAACCGCACTCCCCGCACACCAAACACCTCTTGATTGATTGGCTCCGATATAGCAGCTGTGTATTAGTGGTCGCGCAAAACCGCCACTAGCGTAGACGCCCGCGTCCTGATTGAAATAGAATTGTGAACCCCCGATGGAAGGGCTGGCGTGGTCAATGTGCATGCCAGCGTCGTAGCTGCCCTGACCGCCGTAACGGATGACACAGTTGTTGACTTCGGATGTGCCGCTGGCACCACCGTTGATGTCCAGCGCCTCCCACTGCCCCGGGGCACCCCCATCCCCATTCCCATCAATCGACCCCAAGGTGTCATCCGCCCGCGAGGTGAATACCACCCCGTCCGCGATTAGCCGCCCGCCATCAATGCGGATGTCCGATCCCGACCACATCTTCAGCACAGCGTCGTGAACCTGCCAAATCGCCGCTCCACTGTTGAGCTGCACGTAATCCTGGTACAACCCGTAGCAGAATCCCGGTGTGGGTACCGGCCAAGCGGTCGACTCCGTGATACTGCCGCCATTGATCAGATAGGCGTTCCCCTCCCCCGAGGGACTGAGGACAAAAGTGTTGTTGGCCACCACGCTGTCCACCGCCCCAGGATGCAAACGCACCGGATAGCTGTTGTTGCTGAACGTGTTCCCGCGTACCTTGTTGCCGCCATTCTGCACAGACACCATCAGGCCCGCATCCAGATTGAACGTGAACAAGTTTCCCTCGGCGATGATGCCCGTGTTGTCAAGGTGCATGCCAGCGTCGTAGCTTCCCTGACCGCCGTAACGGATGACACAGTTGTTGACTTCGGATGTGCCGCTGGCACCACCGTTGATGTCCAGCGCCTCCCACTGCCCCGGGGCACCCCCATCCCCATTCCCATCAATCGACCCCAAGGTGTCATCCGCCCGCGAGGTGAATACCACCCCGTCCGCGATTAGCCGCCCGCCATCAATGCGGATGTCCGATCCCGACCACATCTTCAGCACAGCGTCGTGAACCTGCCAAATCGCCGCTCCACTGTTGAGCTGCACGTAATCCTGGTACAACCCGTAGCAGAATCCCGGTGTGGGTACCGGCCAAGCGGTCGACTCCGTGATACTGCCGCCATTGATCAGATAGGCGTTCCCCTCCCCCGAGGGACTGAGGACAAAAGTGTTGTTGGCCACCACGCTGTCCACCGCCCCAGGATGCAAACGCACCGGATA
>JAKAKI010000061.1:25871-44889 GCA_021813505.1 bacterium
AAGCGGTCGACTCCGTGATACTGCCGCCATTGATCAGATAGGCGTTCCCCTCCCCCGAGGGACTGAGGACAAAAGTGTTGTTGGCCACCACGCTGTCCACCGCCCCAGGATGCAAACGCACCGGATACTGAGTATTCGATTGAAAGGAATTTCCTTTGATGTGGTTTCCTGAATTCTCAGTCGCGGCGCAGAGTCCGGTCAGATTCGCGGTGAGAACACAGTTGGTGACGGTCGGACCACTAGAGGTGATGTAGACCCCGTACGGGTTGCCGCTCTGAACTGTGAATCCATCGAGAACTGAGCCTGATCCCTCGTTTGCTGCGAATGTCACGACGATTCCGCTTGAGGACCCATCAATAGTGGTCACATCTGATCCCTGCTGGCTTAATACAACGACCGACTTCCCTTTGAAACTAATTCGTTCGGCGTAGGTACCCGGGGCAACCAGGACAGTATCGCCTACCTGAGACGAGTCAATCCCACATTGAATGGTGCCACAAGCGCCAGGTACGGACCATATCCTGCTTTCACAGTCTTCTTTGAGGATGCCGACGAGAATCACGAATACGCATATGGGTAGCCTCGTTCCAAAGAGTAATCTAACACGGCCATGACGGGTTGTTGTGCATGTCCTGTGCAAGAGACTTCTGACGAACCTCAAGTCACGTTTCCTAGGCGATTGCCGTTGGTCGGCAGCATTTCCCGACTCCACACCTGTACACATGTTTCTTCTCCTCTGATCAGGTTCCGTCACACTGACTAGCGCGCTCAAGGACGTTAGTGCTCTGTGATCGCCGCTATCCTGTATTGACTTGACGCATGGAGAAAGCAGACGCCGTGCAACAGCCTTGTGAATTACACATCAGGTTGAATTCTCCATCAAGACAGGCAGCAACAACTGCGGCAAGATCGCGAACTCAGTGAAATTGATGCGCGGCAGTTGAGCGAGGGGCCCGCCTCTCAACATGTGATGATTCAGCGTAAATCTCGCTCGTGCTGTAGCGCGAATCCGAAACCGATTGAAGTAGCGTCTTCCGCCTCTCATCGGAACTACAGCTAATACGACCAGACTGTCGATACTACGTATCGCGGTAGGGCGCGATCAAGCCAAGCGTAACGCTTGCAGTTCAATAAGGCAAGAGGATAATTGGGGCTGCCAGAGCTAGCTTACAATAGCTATGGCCGGGGGGCGAAGTCGATCTCTATCTTGTCCGGCGCGGAATTCACCTGTTCGATCAGCTAGTGCACCTGCAGCATCCGTTCTCGTGGATACTCATGATCCACAACTGGTCGAACTGTGCCAATGTCTGCGTGAGGAGCGCCTTATCCACGGTCTCGCAGTTCGAGATGGCAAATTCCTCGGAGACGGTGGTCAACCGGGCTTTGAAGGCCGCAAGTGCGCGCCGTTGCTCCCTCAGCAGCGCAGTCGAAGTGCTGGCGATCGCATCATCAGTCTTCCATGGAATGACTACGACTCGGGTCACTCGTCTTCGAGAAGGCTGCATCGCGGCCATCGCCAGTCAACCGGAGGCGAATCTCGAAGCTCCCCGTCTCATCATGATACACAAACGTCTCAATCAGTCCCCGTACCAGCTTGACCCGCTCGACGGGGTAGAGGACGTCCCACAGGTCTGTGAACTGGCGCAGGGTTTGCTCAAGGTGTGACCGGTCGACGCTCAGGTTGCGCAGGATGAGACGATCTGAAACTCTGGGATTTGGTGACGTCTTAGCCGGATGCCTTGAAGTGGAATTCGAGATGATCCGTCTCGTCGTGGTAGACCACGGACTCGATCAGAGAGTGAACCAATCTGACGCGCTCCAGTGGGTAGAGCGCATCCCACAGGTCGGTGAACTGCGCGAGAGTTTGGGTGAGGTGCTCGCGATTGAGCGACTGGGCGCCGAGCGCGGCCAACTCCTGCTCCGCCGATTGGAGCCGGGCGTTGAGCCTTTGCACCTCCGCCTGATGTTCCTTGATCCGCTCACCTACCACCTCCGGTAACTCCCCGGTGGGGCTCTCCAGCGTGCTCACGAGGCGTTTGATGGCCTCCTCCCGTTGCTCGCGCTGACGGAGCAGGCGGGTGCGTTCTGTCTCCAGAAACTCGCGTCCTTGCTTGCTCTGCTCCAATGCCTCCGGGAACACTTGGTCAACGAGGGCCGGGTCCTGCGCCATGCGCTTGATCTCCTTGATGATGGCCGCTTCCACCTCCGGCGCGGAGAGCGTGGGAGTGGGGCAAGCCTCTCGGCCTTGTTTCTGCTCGCTGCAGCACCGGAGGTAGGAGTAGATTCGCCCTCTCGAATTGCGCGTCCAACAATACGCCATGGCGGCCCCACAGCGGCCGCACTTCACCAGCCGCCGGAGGATCGTGCCGTTCTTGTTCCGGGTGACCACGTCACCGTAGTTGCGATTGGCAACCAGGAGGGCGCCGACTTCACGGAACGTATCCTCGTCGACGATGGCCTCATGCAAGCCCGGGTAGACTTCATCGTGGAGGGTGACCTGCCCGATGTAGAGAGGGTTGCTCAACAGCCGCTGCAGGTAGACCTTCTCAAACCGGGTTCCGGTGCGCCGGACTCCGGCATTCGTGAACCAGGATTTGCGTTTCCAGCCGCGGGCGTTCACGTGCTTGGCCACGGCCAACAGAGAGCGATGCTCGAGGTAGAGATCGAATAGCTCCCTAACCATCGCGGCCTCGTCCGGATTCACGACCAGCCGGTGGTTGAGCCTGTCAATGTCGTAGCCCAGGGGCGGATGACCGCCGGTATACCGGCCTTTCTTCTTGGCCGCGTGGATCTTCTCCCGGGTGCGCTCGGAACCGATCTCGCGTTCAAATTGGGCAAAGGACACAAGCACGTTGATGAGAAGCCGGCCAGCCGATGAGCCGGTATTGATCTGCTGCGTGACCGCGACGAACGAGACTTGCTTCTCCTCGAAGTACTCCATCATTTGCAGGAACTGAAGCAGGGAGCGGGACAGTCTGTCGATCTTCACGACGACCACCGCATCAACCATGCCCTGCTCGATATCGGCCAAGAGTCGCTGCAGCGCGGGCCTGTCTGTCGTTCCTCCGGAGTAAGCTCCGTCTTGATAAGCCTCCGGCAGGGCGACCCACCCGTCGCCCTTCAGGGAGGTGATGTAGGCAGCACACGCCTCCCGTTGAGCGTCCAAGGAGTTGAAGTCAGAGTGCAGATTCTCGTCGGTCGATTTGCGGCAATAAATCGCCGCCCGAGTCTGCTTCGCCGGGGCCGGGGTTTCCACCCGGGTACCCCGGCGAGGGGTGCGACGCTGGAGGGCGAGCGGGCTCACTGACCAGCCTTCTCCGTCTTGGAGTACTTGCCCATGTGGAAAAATAAGTAGCCATTCATGGCCGTGGCGCCCGTGATGGCCATCGCCAGAGCCGACAGCGACCGGTACGGCTTGCCTTGGTACTCAAAGCCGTCTTCAAGGACGCGCACCAACAGCTTCTTCCCCTTGTAGATGCGTTCTATCGTCGTGCCGATTCTGGGCAGCCGGGGATCGCGCTGGCGCGTTGTGCGGCCCGACGTGGCCGTTTCCTTGCCTTCAGCGGCCGCCTTGGCCTTGGAGCGCCCCTTGCCCTTGCCGCCCGCCTTCTTCCCGCGCTTGCGCTCAAACTTCACGGTGAGCGTGGGCTTCAGGGCCGGTTCCGTCGATGCCTCCGTCGTCGCCGCGTCAGCTTGAATCTTCTCGGCGATCTTCTTCACCAGTTGCTTGCGGTTGCGGCTGAGACTGGGTTTGCCGAAGACCTTCTCGTACTCCTCGCGCAATGCTCCAAGGTTCATAGTGGTGAGCGCCGCCAGCCGCTCGGATGTGGTGGCAGCCGGTTTTGTCGCCTCGGCCTCGATCTCCGCCTCCGCTTTGGCCTCCACCTGCTCCTGTTTCTTCTGCCGGATTTTGGTGATCATCCGGATCAGGACCGCCCGGTCCCGCTCCAGTGTCCTGCGGGTGGTGAGAACGTTCAACTCCCGTTGCAGGTTCTCGGTGGTCATGCTTTCAAGGTCAGTCGCGGCCGCCGTTTTCTGCCGCAGTTCCGTGATCCGCCGGATCAGGACCGTCTTGTCCTTCTCCACCGTGTCGTGCCCTGTGAGCTTGGCCAGTTGCCATTGCAGGCCCTTGACCGTCATCCCCTCCAAAGGCTCCTCGACGTGTTCCTTCCCCTCGGCGGGGCCATCTGTTCTCCTGATTCTCATCTCAACTCCTTGCTGGGGTTAGCGTTATGGCTATCTGCCGAGGCACGTCTGCAATCACCCTTCGGGAGTAGTCAAGCGGAAGAAACGGGTTCCTGTGATAATCTGGAGATTCCCGGACAGCGCCCGAATGACCGGTGTCAGGGCTGCCAAGCGACACCCCGGCCAGAAGGCGCAGATAGGCCGTAGCGAATATGTGAATCAGATCGGTCGGCAGTACGCCCATATCAAACCACCTCAGCCCGAAGCCAAAATAGTACTTGACAGATCATTGTCAAGTGTTTACTGTCCGCTTCGGAGTTGCAGATGAGGAGGGTCAATTCACCAAGGGGGACCAAGCAGAGGGGTAAGCTGTGGGAGCAGCCAAGCGGAGTTTTGGCGCGACAGTGCGCGCGGCGCGTCAAGAGAAAGGGATCAGTCTGAGAAAGTTTGCAGACATGGTTGGCGTCAGTGCAACCTTCGTGTCGATGATTGAGCGGGATGAGATTCAATCGACGAGGGACGATCAGCGCGTGGTGATCAAGGAGGAAACCATCGACGCGATCGCTGAAGCACTGGATTTGGATCGGGATAATCTGTTGGCACTGGCGGGTAAGGTACCGACTGATCTGTCTGGGATCATCCACAAGCACCCTCAGGAGATTGCGGCCCTCCTGCGGAGTGTGAAGAATCTGCCGCCGGAGGAAATCGACCGCATAACGAAGCGGACCAACCAGGGCAAGAAGTAGCAGCAAACAGTTGAGAGCGTGTTGCGGTCGGGCGATCTTGGTCCGGCCGCGGGTGATTCAACCATTCAGCATGAGGATGCAGAAAGCGATGAGCCTGCAAGTTCCCTTCCGAACTGACGAGAGTATTGAGCGAGAAGCCAATGCGCTGTTGCAGTCCTACGGTCTGCGGGTGGCTCCAGTTGATGCCCCCCCGGTGCCCGTTGATGAGATTCTGGAGAACCACTTGCACATCACCTTCGAGCTTGACGACCTGTGCGCGACGCTCGGGAAGCCCGATGTTCTCGGGGCGCTGTACATTGCTGAAAAGAAAGTCGTGGTCGATGTGCAACTTGATCCGAGCACGCATCCCGACGTGCTGGGGCGGTACCGATTTACCGTCGGCCATGAAATCGGGCACTGGCAATTGCACCGGGATCATTTCCTGGATCTGGCTGGTGCGCCGAACCTGTTCTCACAGGCGAGCACCGTGCCGCCCATCATTTGTCGGGAGAGCCAGCGTCGTGAGCCACCGGAGTGGCAAGCAGACCGGTTCTCAGCAGCGTTGCTGATGCCGAGGGCCCTCGTTTCCCAAGCCTGGGGAGAGTGTTACGGGAGCCTCGCGCCGAGGGTCTCGGCAGATGAGTACGAGATGGCGACAGGCATGCGACCGAGCGTGTTGAAGCCGACGGGCACACCCAACGTGTTCGAGGAGTTCGAAAACAATTTATTCAAACGGGCGGCCCGTGCTTTGGCCCAAGCGTTTGAAGTCTCGGTGGAAGCCATGAAGATCAGGCTGATAACACTTGGGTTCCTGGTTCGCAACCGCGCCCTGCAGCTTCCACTTACGGGTGCCTGACGACGGCTTTTTTTGGAGGAGATGTTAAGTGTTCAATGGACAATGCACAACGGCGCCGGCGATGAGGCAAGAAAACAGCGACGGTGTCGAGTTTGAGACGACCGATTTCTACCTGGGCTGCTTTCTCAAATCGCAAGGATTCGAATTGTCTGACGTCCGCAGGCACGATGGGCGTTCGACGTTTGTGTTCCGGGACCGGCCGGAGCGACGCAAGTTGATCTTGGGATTCTACAATAACGAGGGCACGGTGTGCCCGTTGGCTTTTATCGGCGCCATCAAGGATATGAAGGCGCTGATTCACAACTCATAAGGAGGTGGCACTACGACCAGCGAACGACATAGCCCCCTTCAACCCTTTGACGAAGCGATGGAGAAGATCACTCGTGAGATCAAAGATGGTTTGAAGCATGGGTTCTTCGAGTACACGGTGACGGGTGAAATCCTGCAGGGAGGCAGACGGAAGCTGACCTTGAAGGTCGGCAAATCGTATCGGTTTACCATCCCTGAGGAGGACATTCAGAATTAATGAACCGGTGACTCCTGTGATGGGAGCGCCAAGGAGGAACGATGCAGAGGACCGTCGCGATCGGTGTGATTCCGAAGCCGGAGTCCGAAGGGGCCGTTGAGCAGGACCGAACTATGCGGCCAGCAGATTGACGATGCAGCAAACGATGCTTCAAAGACCGTCGACTCAACATCCAAATAAAGAAAGTAATCTCGGTCACGTCTCCATGCTCGGAGCCGCCTTGGCCTACCATCGTGCGGGCTACTGGCCGATTCCCATACGTCACGCGAGCAAGTTACCTCATATCCAGTGGAAGGAATATCAGAAGCAAGCACCCTCCGAGGTGGAGGTTCGCCATTGGTGGACAAAGTGGCCCGATGCCGGGATCGGGCTCATTACCGGCAAGGAATCAGGGCTACTTGTCTTTGATGCCGATACTCCCGCGGGAGAGACACTCATCGAATCACTCGACCTTGATCCCTGTCCACAAGCGACCACCGGGCGTGGACGTCATTTCTATCTGCTGTACCCTCCCGATGAAACTATTCCCAACCAGTCGCGAGCCTCGGAGGGATGGGACATCAAGGGTGACGGCGGGTACGTTGTAGCCCCACCCTCGATACATCCAACGGGGGCACAATACGAGTGGTTTGCCGGAACCGAGCAGCTACCGCGTCCCTATCCCAACCGTTCCGCCCTGCAACGACTGTCGACACCAATCGAGTCCATCAAGCGTACCGCCAATCCGCCATCTACGTCCATGGCTGCCAACAGCAGGATCACCGAGGGGCAACGGAACACGACGCTGGCGAGCATTGCAGGGGCGCTGCGTCATCGTGGAAAGAGCGAGGAGGAGATCGGCACTGCCCTTGAAGTTGTGAACCGCGAGCGATGTCACCCACCGCTGGACGACAAAGAGGTAGCCGGGATCGCCAAGAGCTACTCCAAGTACCCTGCCGGAGATTCCTCGATCTCCGTGTCCGAGCATCGGACCGACCTCGGCAATGCCAAACGCCTCGTGGCACGCCATGGGGCGGATCTCCGCTACGTCCACTTATGGAAGAAATGGCTCTGCTGGGATGACCGTCGCTGGAGGATTGACGACTCGGGCGAGACCATGCGCTTGGCAAAGGCAACCATCGGGAGCCTCTACGAAGAGGCGGCCGGCACACTGGATGGCGACCGCCAGGAGTTGGCCAAGTGGGCGATCAAGTCCGAAGCCGAGAAGCGACTACAGGCGATGATCAACTTGGCCCAGTCAGAACCCGGCATACCTGTTGCGCCTGACGAGTTGGACCGGGACAAGTGGCTTCTCAACTGTGAGAACGGCACCCTCGATCTGCGCACCGGAATACTCAGACCACATGACCGAAACGACGTAATCACCAAGATTGTGAGTGCACCGTACAATCCGGACGCCTATTGCGAGCTATGGGATTCGTTTCTGGAACGAATCTTCGAGCATAATGCAGATCTCATCGCCTTTGTCCAACGCGCGGCCGGTTATGCCCTCACGGGGGAGACTTACGAGCACTGCCTGTTCATCTGTTACGGCAAAGGGCGAAACGGCAAAAGCACACTTCTTGAAGCCCTCGCCGCACTTCTGAATGACTACGCGCAGCAGACTCCGACCGAGACGCTCCTTGCCTCGCAGGGAAGCCGCATCCCGAACGATGTGGCCCAACTCAAGGGGGCACGATTCGTGACGGCAATCGAAGCCGACGAGGGTCGGCGCCTCAACGAGGCCCTCGTCAAGCAATTGACCGGCGGGGATCGGATGTCAGCGCGCTTCCTGCACGGCGAGTTCTTCCAATATGTACCCCAGTGCAAACTCTTCCTGGCGGTTAATCACCGGCCTGAGATCAAGGGAACCGACAACGCTATCTGGGAGCGAATCAAGCTGGTCCCTTTCGACGTCACGATCCCCCCTCTCGAGCGTGACAAGGAACTGCCAGACAAACTCAAAGCTGAGCTATCCGGCATCCTCACTTGGGCGGTTGAAGGCTGCCACCGATGGAAATTGGGAGGGTTGGGAGAGTCGCGGGAGGTTGTGGGAGCGACGCAGGCGTACCGAACCGAGATGGATGTGCTGGGTTCGTTCATAGCCTCCGACTGCCTCCTTGGTCCCGGGGCAAAGTGTCAGTCGAACAAGCTTTACGAAGCCTATACCCAGTGGTGCACGGTCGCGAACGAGAAGCCATTGCGACAAAAGAACTTCGTTGCACGGATGGAGGAGCGTGGGTTCAGGAAAGAGAAGAGTAGCGTCATGGTCTGGTCTGGCATCGGCCTCTTGTCCAAGGAAGATTCGTGACACCAAGAAGCCGGCGAAGCAGTACACCGGCCCGTTTTGGGAGCGTGGGAGGGTCTGGGAGGGTTTTCAGGGGTTTTTTCTACAATTCTTCTCGTGGGGAAAAAGGTGAAAAACCCTCCCACACCCTCCCATCCTCCCAAACAAACACTCCCAATCCCGGAATATGATCAGTCACCAAAGGGGGCAGTACCGTGCTGACTATCGAACTCTTACCCATCGGCCAATTGCGGCCCAACCCGCGCAACCCACGGGTGAACGACGAGGCAGTCGATGCCGTGTGCAGGTCGATCCAAGCGTACGGATTCAACAATCCGATCATCACCGACGCGGAACTGAACGTTGCAGCCGGCCACACTCGGTTGAAGGCAGCCCGGAAGCTGGGGCTGGAAACAGTGCCGGTGATCCGGGTGCCGGGGCTGGTGGGCAGCAAGTTCACGGGCTACACGATTGCTGACAACGCGACGGCCGATATCGCGGGCTGGGATCAGACGTTGCTATCCCAGTTGGTCAGTGAACTGAACCTCGACATCGATTTCAACCTGACGGACCTGGGGTTCTCGGACAAGGAACTCACTGAGATCCTCGACCAGAACTTTGAGGATGAAAGCAGCAAAGAGGATGACGCCCCGCCGCTACCCGAGACGCCCGTCACCCAGCGTGGGGATTTGTACCTGCTTGGTGACCATCGGCTGCTCTGCGGTGACGCCACTTCCAAGGAGGACATGCTGCGGCTACTCGACGGCGAGAAGCTCGACGCCATAATCACAGATCCTCCCTATGGGGTGAGTTACCTCTCGAGGGGTCAAAGGCGTGAGGAGTGGGGTGGCATCCAGAACGATGATCTCGATGCCGAAGGGCTGGAGCGGTTCTTATCTGCCTCCTTTGAGAATCTTGCCTCGGTCTGCCGTCCCGGAGCGGTGGCGTACATCTGCCACGGCATCAGCATGGCCGGGATTCGCATCGCCTTCGAGCGGGCCTTCATCCGAGCCGGCTTCCACCTGTCGTCCACGATCGTATGGGCTAAGATGTCCGGGTCCATGGGATGGAGCGATTATCGCGAGCAACACGAGTGCCTACTTTACGGCTGGATCGGCGAGGGACATCGGCGGATCAAAGACCGGACGCAGACCACCCTGTGGCATGAGGAACGGGACGGCAATTATCGCCATCCCTGCCAAAAACCAGTCGCCCTTCTGAGCCGTGCCCTTCGGAACTCTACGATCCGTGGTGAGCGAGTGTGCGATGCCTTCGCGGGATCGGGATCAACCCTGATCGCCTGTGAACAGTTGGGCCGCGTCTGCTACTGCCTTGAGCTGGAACCCAAGTACTGTGACGTGATCGTCGAGCGGTGGGAAACTTACACCGGGAAGAAAGCAACACGCATCCCGGCGCCTGTTGCTCCTTCTACTGAGGAGGTGACGGAACCCCATGCCCCGGCCTGACAAGTCGCGCCCCGAGAAAGAACAGCACCAGAAGGCCTTCGAGCTCTACTACGCCCAGGGGGAGAAACGCTCGTTTCCCCGTCTGGCGAAAGACCTGGGTGTCTCCGTGGCTTCTCTGAAGGTGTGGTCGAAGGCGTTTGGCTGGCAGCAACGGTTGCGGGAACGAGACGCCACCGTGGCCCGTCAGGTGGCCGATAACGTGATTGGCTCCGCCACGGTCAACGCCACGCGCAAGCGTAAGATGGTGGAACTGGCCCTGATGAAGGTGATCAAGGCGATCAGCGCCGACAAGGTGCGGATCCAAGTCGGTGATCTGGATAGGCTGCTGCGCCTGCAGGCATTCCTGGACGGCGACGGCGTGGTCATATCCGTCGAGGCCCTACGACAACGCCCCCTCGCCGAGGTCCTCGATGCCTATTGGGATTGGATTCACCAAATGACCGATGAGCAGTTGGAGGACGTCATCAAGATCGAGGATAAGCGGAAACAGGAGAGGGCTGCGGCAGCCCCTCCCCAGCCCGCCCCGGCCAATCCCCCACCCGTGGTTGACAACCCTCCGGCACCAGGAGAGACAAGTGACGAAGCCCCCAGCCCCACCGTCTGAGCAGGAGCACCACCGCAAGGCCTTCGAGCTGTATGCCTCTCAAGGCGGTTCCCGCTCCTACCAGAAAGTCGCCGAAGCCTTGAACGTCTCGGTGGCGAGCGTCAAACAGTGGGGACGGACCTTCGGCTGGCGGCAACGTCTCCGGGAGCGTGACGCCGAGGCAACGCGGCAGATCGCGGACCGGCCCGCCCATTCGGGGCTTGATGACCGTTCCCGTGATCTCAAGATCATCCACATGGCCAAGATGAAGCTGACCCGCGACATCGCCGAGGGGAAGGTCAAAGGCAAGATTCCCGATCTCGAAATGCTGATCCGGCTGGAGGAATACCTGGCGGACAGCCAGGAGGACTCCATCACCTCATTGCTCCGGCGCTTGCCGGACGAACTGCGTGAGCCGATCACCGAGGCCATCCGGAAACGCCTGCTGCCGCTGGTGGCGCCGCAATCGATCCCAGGAGGGAAGCATGACGAAACCCCCAACGCCGATCCGTGAGCTGGATCACCATCGCAAAGCCTTCGAGTTGTACGCCTCCCAAGGCCACGGCCGTTCCTACGAGAAGGTCGCCACCGACCTCAACGTCTCGGTTGCCAGTGTGAAGCAATGGGGGGCAGCGTTTGGTTGGCGGCGCCGGCTGCAAGAACGCGAGCTGGAGACCGCCCGCCAGCTTGCCGACCGTACGCTCCAGACCGCCATGACCGACCAAGAGCGTTACCACAAGATCGTCCGCATGGCGGTAACCAAGCTGGCCAAGGCCATTGCCGAGGACCGGGTCAAACTCCAGGCCGCCGATTTGGAGCGGCTCATCCGGCTGGAGGACTACCTCAGCCGCCCCCGTGATGGCGGCTGGGGCGGGACCATCACGGTCGAGAAGCTCCTGGCCGCCTTCGAGCAACTGTGCACGGCCGACCAGGACACGATCTTGGGGCGCCTTGAAGTGGACATTTCCGCCTCCGGTGGCGGGGTAGACCAAGGGCCGGGAAAAGTAGACCGCGGATAGACCAAACTATACCAAAAACCCCCGAAAAATAGACCGCAGCTATACCATGGTATAGTCCACGTTGCTCCCGCCTAACTGGCGGTGGTTCAAATCCTTACGGTTGAACCGCAGCCCCGAAATGGCCGAAAACTATACCAAAACCGCGAAATCCCCGAAACGGTCTATTTTGGTCTATTTTGGTATAGTCGGGTGCCCAAAACCGGCAAAACGGCCCCGGACGGTCTAATTTGGGCTAAACCCAAGGCGCACATCGGATAACAGGCATTATGGGATGATGACAATTGGTCAGGTGTAAGCGACTTCAGAAATATTGTTTCAGGCTATCAACGTCGACGAACCGCTTGGCAGGGACCACAATTGATTCGGCTGAACCCATACCCCCAAGTGCCAGTCATCACACCGGTAGATCCTTGGCTCCAAGAGAGGATCCCGCTGCCTTGCAGACCTTGAAGTTCCCATTCAAAGAGCAGTCTATTATCAACGAGGGAACCTCGAATCACACCCTGAGTGCCACCGTACAAGACGTAGATTCCTGACACTTGCTCGCCAGCCTGTTCCAATTCCATCTGGGCGACGACATCAGGGAAACCTGGATGACTCATTGTGAAGTCGTACAGCCCCGCCAACTCTCCAATCCTCTGGGGCAAACAGGCCCGTTTCAAATAGCGCACTCCGCGAGCCCTCGCGAGAGTTAGTTCGGAAGCGATGAGATCGACGTCCGCCAGATAGGTGGCCAGCTCTTGCAACGTCGCTCCGCATTGCAGGATACCACCTGTTGTCTGCGAAGGGTTAGGTTGTTTGCGGGAGAACTCCGGTGCCATTGCTTGCATCGATTGAGTAAGCTTGCTGACCCTCTGAACCCACAACGGATGCGTCTGATACTTCTCCCAATCAGCATCATTGCCAAACGCAATAATGTCCGCTGCAAAGTAAGATTGCTCTACCATCAGAGCAGCCATTCCAAGAGGTGGAATAGCGGCGCGGCTCATAAGCTCCAGCGCGAAACTGTCAGCCTGCATTTCATTCTCACGAGAGATAGATCGGGGCAGAGATGCCAAATTCCCTGGATGATGGTACAACAGATGAGCGAGTTCGTGGCACAAGACGAATACAAGGCCTGATTCATACGTGACGTTCGCAACGTGATCAACTTCGGGATTGTCCCTTGCATTCACAGGAATTCCCAATGCCTCCATCGGCGATTCATACTCACCATTGAACTCCTGAGGAGTCATTGAGCCAAGTAACATCATGTATGTATGAAGAGGTGTCTCATCGCACCTGTACGTACCAAACCACGAGATGGCGGTGGCCAGATCGCTCATAAACTTCAGCGACTGAATTGGCAGGACGATCGTTTGCCTGCTGCGATCTGCATAGAAATCGAACGGCGCACCTCTCGCTCCGCGCCACGGGAACTCGAGCGTGACATTGCCGAGTCGTTGCGTCTCATCAAGTCGCAATGCGCTCCAGATGAAGTCGCGGGTGTATCGGGGTATTTCCTGCCTGTAATGGTACTTGCTTTCCTGTTCGACGAGCTCTGTTTGTGTGTAGAGAGAGCTCCAGTCCTGTGCAAACACGCTGGAAGCGGATAACAGAACGCCGATGAAGGCCAGAATCAGCTTATCATGGAGCCGATTGTATTGGACTGCGCACGCCAAAGAACGCAAACGCGTTCTCAAACTCCTTGGGTTCTCCATGTTGTCCTCCACTCAGGATATACCTCTCAAATCCATCGTATGAGCCCCAGTTTGCTGACCATACACACCGCATGAGACGTAGCTTCGTCCGATCAATAACTCCATGCAACGATTTCTTCTGCAGGCTGTCGAGCCCCGGTGACAGGAAATCCGGCACTGTATTGAGTTTCAGGATCAAGGATCGAAGCTCTCCACTATCAGGCACGGCCGACCGCCCGCTTGAATTCAAACGAATGGACCCGCCGTCGATTCCGACAAACTCAGGGCCTGCTCCTGCTTTGTACTCTATCGTTTCATGCAGGCTTACGCTTAGAATCACCGCCCCGAAGAGGGCGAAGAAGACTCCCGGGCCGACCTTGGTCAGGTAGACCGCCGTGCCGCCCGGCAATCGGAACTTTCCCTCACTACTTTTCTCGAAAGGAAGGAGGCAAAACAGGCGGTAACCGAGAAATATCGACATCCCACCGAAGATCACGACAAGAAGGCGTTCGATCATCCGAATCAGATCTGGAGTCATGTCGTACCCTCCCGCTGTCGACTTCCCTTTGAGTCAGAGGCCAAGAATGCACTGTCTTGGCAATTAAATAAAGAAAGGGCCAGCTCCCCAGGTATGCAAGTGATTAAAGGTCGTCTGCCAATCTGAGGTCTGCCAATCTGAGCTTGACATCGAGGCCGTTCGTTGTCGTCTATTGTCGGTTGCGAGAGTCGTCTGGTGCTGATGGGCGAATGCCCAGCACCTTTGAATATAATGTAGTTGATCAGTCTGTACTGAGGCGCAGAATAGGTTCGATTGCGCTGGGCGAGATGCCGGTCGTGACGTTTCACCTGCAAACATAGTTCGTAAGTCGGCAGAGTCTTGCACTTGCGTAGGAAGCCCGTCTTATCGGCAGGCAAAATCAAAGTTGATTTTCCAATAGAAGGGAGCGCACATGAATACCGCGATAGATGACGTACGGACCGCCGCTTCGCCGTTGGAGTCACAAGAGCTTCTGAAGAAGCCGATCTCAGTGTTACTGGGAGTGAGTGAGGCCGCAACCGTGGCACTTGGCAAGTTGGGAATTCGGACCGTGTTTGACCTTGGAGCGTCCAACCTCTTCGCGACGGCGCGAACCATAGTAGAATTGGGCCAAGTCGGGACACCTGCAACACGGTTCGGAGTGGTCGCAGGCGATCTGTTGACCGACGACGTCGCGGGTCAGCCTGTTGAGCACGTAGGAATCCTCTCCTTGCACAAGATGCGAATTCTCGCGGATGCTGACACACAGGAATTGTCGACGGCACTCGATGTGACAAGCATTCATGATTTTGCCTACTGGCCACCACACCGGACAGCGCAGCGCATCGTTGGAGAATTAATTGGCTCAGGGCTGGCACCAGCGGACCTCTATGCGGAGCAACTGCGTCCAAAACTTGGCGAGTACCCGACTGAACGCGTGTATTACAGTACTCTTGTCATGCTTCAAATGGGCGGTGCAGGCGGACAGCAGGATCTAAACAGCCCGGTGTCGTTGGACCCTGCGGTTCAAAATCCGGGTGGTTTTAATGAGCCAGCGGTCGGCGCACTTGTCACATTTCAGCAATCGTGGTTTGCGCAGGGGCTGACCCTGGGTCAAATGCTCCACTCTCTGGCACTCGCGCCGGGGGAAGCGACTCGAATTGCGGTCATTGACTGGTCAAGACGAACGCAAGCCTCCTCAACTGAGACCATTAGCGAGTCCGAGCTATTGAGTAACGCGGCATTGCACAACCGCGCCGTGAGTGAGGTGCAGCAGGCCGTTGCAACCGACTTTGAGAGGGGTGGGTCACGCTCCAGCAGCGCGTCGACTTCGAAGAGTCGTGCGGAGGCCTGGTCTGAGGGATCAGGGTTGATTGAAAGTGCCCTTGGGGACAGCGGCGACTGGTCTCTCACAACACAGAACTCGTCGACCCGCGCTGCCGCCGAAAGCTCCAGTTGGTCACTGGGCAATCGATCAGTCATGAGCAACCTACAGCAGAATGTCAATGATCGCACGGAACAGCACTCCACCAGCGTCCGAAATCGACGTGCTTCCGCCGTTCGCGAGGTTTCGCAGAACGAACATCAGGAAGTTAGCTCGCGAATTGTTGCAAACTACAATCACATGCATGCGCTGACGATCCAGTACTATGAGGTCGTCCAAGTCTATCGCACACTCGTCCAATTTCATCGGGCAGATCGATTGCTTTTCATACCGATGCAGTTGTTGGATTTTAGGCCGCAGCAGGATATCAAGGCGGGCATCGCAATTGTCGATAGATTCCGCGCGGCCCTGATTCGAGCAGCGCTCAACACACGAGTTCGTTCGCTGCTTATCGATGACACGACAAGTGTCACCATTACACCAGCCGCTCGGGTTCAAGTTTCTTCGAGTCTACCTGCAATGACACCAGTCATTCGAGTAACGACGACCCCATGGGTTGTCTCCCCGGCTCGCAACGCTTTCACGCGTCCTGCGGCTCCAACGGTTCCAACAGCGCCTACCGATGCGACACCTGTGTCGCCCCAGCCCGCTTCTTCATCCACCGTCCGTCCAGTCTGGGTATGGGACGAAGGGACTCTTGCCGTCACCTCACACTTGCTCGGGCGCCCGCTGATTCGCCCCGATTCCGAGGGGCTTCATGTACCTGATCAGACTGAGTTGATTGCCCTAAGCTTTGACGGAGTGAGTATTCGAAACGTCCGCCTCGACCATGTTGGCTCAAACGTCACGGCCGATGGGAATTTCACAGTTCCCGCCGATGCTGCGAGATTGGAGATCCCGCGGAGCATCCAGCTAAACGAACTTGAAGCCATCTTTGTGTCCAAGACCTCAGACCCCGCTGCATCGGGGACAATGACATTGCATTGCAGCTACTTTGGGCGCCGATTCAGCCTGCCGCCCCTGCCAATTGATCTGGGCGCGGGATTGGCTATGCAGAAAGCTGTTACTCTGCTGAACGACCAAGCAGACAGGCAGAGAGAACTTCTGACCCATCTTCAAACCTTTCGCGAGTACTATAGTCGCGCCGTGTTCCGTTCACTTGATTCTGCCACGCTGACCATGGTGCTGTCGAAGTTCAGATGGAATGGCAAATCTCTTACAGACCAGGTCGAGCCAATGCCCTACACCGTTGCAGGCAATTACTTGGTAATGCGAGCCCCGGTCGATGGAGAGGAAGATTCCGGTGTACGCGAAGGTAATATCTCGCTAAGATGGACGGAATTGCTTCAGCGCCGCGGACTGTTGCCGGCCGAAGGCAAGCCCGTACCGACCGACGAACGGCTGATTCCAATCCCTACGGCCGGAGTCTTCGCGGAAGCTGTCCTCGGCTCTTCGAATTCAGCGGAGAAACTCGATATTACGCGGTTCTGGAACTGGCAGGATTCTCCGACGCCTCTCCAGCCTGCAGAGATTGCTCCGATCGGAACGGAGAGCCGCGCAACAACAGAAGATCTTAAGCCAGGTCAGTTAGCGTCACCGGTTCTGAACATTCTGAACCCGACAGCTCTCCCATCCCCGGACAGCATGGCCGCGATTCTTACTTCACTCGCGACTCTCAATTTGCGCGAAATGAGTGGTTTGGCGGGAACTCAATCGCTCACGAAAGCCGGGATGGAGAGCACACTCACAGCTGCCACCGAGGCGGGAAAATTGGCGAGTGAGAATATGAAAACTGAGGCACAGAAGGCGGTTTCCATGGGACAAATCGCAGCTGATATCGCGAAGACTGCAATTACGGGCGTTCCGAGCAGGTCAGAAAACGCGGGATTGAAAGGCATTTCCGCTGATGGCGCGCGAGTGAATTTGGGCCGGGATATGGACAACCGCGGTGTACCCGGGCCGGGCGGTGCTGAAACCAAACCGTCAGGAGCGGGGCCTGCAGCGATGTCCGCCGCGGCCGGCGGGGCTGCGGGTGCCCTGGCGGGGTCGGAAGGTGCGGTCCCAGGCAATGCCACCAACACTCCGAGTTATTCACATGAAAGAGCCTATGCCGACAACGGTGCACTTGGATTCTCGCCCGATGCGGTTCAGGCCGTTTCTCAGCCGATTGTCAAAGCAGTCGCCTCCGAATCAGGGTCTTCCAAGCTGACAAGACCGTCTGGACCATCATCCACTCCCCAATCTCAAACGATTATCATGACAGTTTCATTCTTGGACATAAACGACGCCCCGATAAGAGCGGAATATTCCTGGTTCATTACTGATAACGACAGAGGGATTATTGATGCCCCACGTCGGTATGACACCGCAGAATTCCAAGGGGGAATTGGTATTGGACAGGAGAGCTTCGCGCGGCTGACTTCGGGCCAGATTCAATTCCGAGCCCTGTTCGAGGGCTTTCCAATTGAGAGTCGCGGTATGGGGAGTTACACGCTGTCAACCGACTCAACCAACCTGCGTATTGTGATTCATCAGAAGTATGAGGAAGTTGACGTGACCGTTGAAAGGGGACAGAGTCTCGAGGAAGCGATCAAGAGTCAGATCGGCTGGAAGATCGGTTTTGAAGCAGGCTTGGATTTTGTGGAGAAGATCAACATGGAGTCATCTGGAAACCTAGAGATGGGAAACACGTTTACAACCAAGCAAGAAATGCGGACCTCCTTCAAAGTGAAGGTCCCTATCAGCACTTTGACTATTGAACAAAAATAAAGGCCAATCATCTCATGCGTCTATAACATGCTCCGGACCTTGTGGTTCCGAGCTCGTGGCTCTCCTGTCGCCCGAGTCTCCAAGATCGGGCAGCGGGCCCCTCTGTGCGCCGCCAAACATCGTCGCATTGGTTTCTTAGGCGGTGGAGACAGCTTGTCTGAGCGCGTCGTCGGAGGCTCTGGCGTAGATCTCAGTGGTGGTAATCTGCCTGTGCCCCAACGCCCTCTGCACCAAGTACAGGTCACCGGTTTTCTGGTAGAGGCGAGTGGCAAACGTATGCCGTAGCGAATGGACCGAGAACGGCCGCGTGATCCCAGCCTGCTTGAGCCACTTCGCGAAGTTCAGCTGAATCTGCCGGCCGCCCAGCCGTTGCCCCCACCTGGACCGAATCAGCGGCACGTTGCCGCCACACTTGGCTTCAGGGGGGCTTTCACCGACGTAGTCGGCCAACATGGCGGACAGCCCAGGATTGAGGAACACCCGCCCCTGTGTGCCGCCCTTGGCCCGGATGTGAAGCGTGCCGGACTGGAGATCAATATCCCCCACATTCAGCCCCACCAGCGACTCCAGCCGGGCAACTGGACGACGCAACGAAGGACTGTTTTTGAGTCGTGGGCGACCCTCTGCGAAAGTCGCCACACGGAACTCTGATTCATCTGATCGCTCACGAGATTCGGTGCAATCAATCTTGCATCCATTACCGAGTGCAAAGTCATTTCGTGTGATTCGGTGCAGCTGGCCATGCCAGCTCGCAGACTGGGTTGCCTACACCCTCGCCGAACGGAAGAGAACTGATGAGACAAAACGGTTGCCAACCACGAACGGGTGCCATACCTTGGTTTGTGGAGCGGGCGATCTACTTAACTCCGTACGGCGGTTCTGGAAACAGGTGTGTAATGCTCAAATCAATGTCCAGTGTCCTGTTTCAGTCCAACCTGGACAGAATTAGCCTTTGAAAGTTGATGGTTTGCGACGGTTCTCCGGGCCTAACTTGGGAGCGGAGGATGAGTCATGGACCAGGATCATGGGGCGGCGATCAGCCG
>JAKAKI010000078.1:0-27936 GCA_021813505.1 bacterium
TCATCCCGACCTACGGCCGGGAGCGGCTTCTGGTGCAGACGCTCCAGTGCGCGCTGAAGCAGGATACTCCCGATTACGAGATCATCGTGCTCGATCAGACGGCAAAACATGAGCCGGAAACCGAGCAGTTCCTTCGGGACTGCGCGGACAGAATCACGCTGATCCGGCTCGATCAGCCATCCGTGACCAAGGCACGCAATGTGGGAATCAAACGTGCCGCGGGGGAGATCATTGTCTTCGTGGATGACGACGTCTCATTCGAGCCATCTTTTCTATCGGAGCACCTGAAGGCACACGAGGCCGGCGCCGATGTTGTCGCAGGCCGGACCCTCGAAACCGGATGCCGGATCGCGGCCACCCCGCCCTGGCTGTCGGATTCGATCCGCTATTCCGGCAGCAATACGTGTGCGACGCCGGGCAAAACGAACGTCACCACCGGCTGCAATTTCTCGATTTCCCGGCGCGTAGTCGAGACAATCGGCGAATTCGACGAACGGTTTCAGGGCCTGGCAACCTGCGAGGACGATGACTACGGCTTCCGCGCCTACCGCGCGGGGCTGAATGTGCGATTCGTACCGGAAGCGTGCCTGTTCCATCATCGCAGTCCCAGCGGGGGAGTCGGCGGTGGAATCCGAAACCAGTTCTTTGACCCGTCGTACTACCGCTGCGAACTGCTGTTCGCGCGCAAACACTTCTCGAAACGAACAGTGCGGATCTACAAGTTCAGGCTGTTTCTGCGCGGCTTGCAGCAATTACGGAAACTGATCTCAGCAGCAGACAAATCAACGCAGGAAGTTCTCAAGTAGGCTGCGATCTTGTACTGATGTTCTCCGCGCCGGGAGGGCCTGTTGAAAAACCGGGCAGACAAGAGTGTCTGCCCCACTCTTGACTATCGAAGTTCTTGTGTCTCAGTGGCGCGGACACTCTTGTCCGCGCTCTCATCTCCAGATGCCGGGGTTTTTCAGTACGCCTGGGAGGGCGAGGCTCCTGCCGAGCCTTTTCTCCGCGCGGACAAAAGGCTCGGCAGGAGCCTCGCCCTCCCTCGCGCCGCTTCGTAGCTAAATCCCGTTTGGGATGGACTCTGCTACTTTGACGCTGGCGTCTTGACCCAGAATACCGCGACGTAGTCCATGCCGGCCCCACGAACCTTCGTGATATCCACCCGCTGGAAGCCCGCGTCGAGTCCAATCCGCTCGATCTGGGCGGCATCGTAGAAATACACCGGGCACTTCTTCAGCTTGTACCGCACCAGCCGCAACGCCGTTCGGAACCAGTGCCGGCTGGGAAACGACGCGATCACCGAACCCCGGCATTGCTGCTTCATTAGCGCGAGCACGGCCTGAGGCTCCCGGATGTAATCATAGAATCCCATGGCCACGATGAGATCGAATTGCTCCGACGGCTTCCAATCCAGATAATCGGACTGAACCAACTCGATTTGCGTGTTCGTAAGCCGGACCGTGTGCTGCCGTGCCAGCTCCAGCATCTCCGCCGATAGGTCAAGCCCCACTATCCGCTTTACTCCCGCCTGCGCCATAGCGGCGATATACCGCCCCGAGCCGCAGCCGATATCGGCAACGCATTCCGGCGCGATTCTCTGGACATGCGCCATGGTCAGCACAAACCGCTCGGCGATATCCCGCCGAAACCGGCTGTTCACCCAGCGCTGTAGCGCGCTCTGCCCTTGCGGAGAATACAGGCCGTCAAAGGACGTGGCCGCCCGGTCGAAATACGACGCGACGTCTCCATGACCAGTGTTATTGGCAGCGATATTCAGCATCTGCGTTCAATCACTCGTTTCCAGGAATCCTGATCGTACGAGAACCTCGGACATAGTCGTGAATGGCAATATGCCGAGCAATCGAGACAGCCGTTCGCGGCCACTCCCCAGCCGGACATAATGGCGGAAACGCCGGAGGGACGACAAACCGGGAAGCCGGGGCGCCCGAGGACCGACCTCGTACGGGTGAATATAGAACACCGATGGGATCCCCCGCGTCATCTGCTTGCGAAAATAGCTCCCTGTGACGCTCAGTGGGTAGAGCCGAAAGTAACCACCCCCGCCAATGGGCAGGGCCTGGCCGAACACCCTCAGAATCGGCAGCGGAAACTCAATGAGCCCATTGGGCCACCGGAAGATCCCCTGTGGAACATCCGCCATACCATAGACGTCGTGGAGGCTTGTGGGCACGACACTCGAGTCGTACCGAAAGCCGCCGGCGGCCAATTCGTCGAATGCCCACTTGTTGCCCGCCCCAATCGAGAAGTCGGGCGCCCGGAAGCCAATCACGCGCCTGCCGGAGGCATCTTCCAGAGCGTTCCGGGCATCAGCCAACTGAAGCCGGAATTCGGCCGGTGTCTGCCCGGTGATCCGGCGATGGAACAGCGAATGGCACCCAATCTCATGCCCCGCATCCGCCACCTGCTTCACCAGGTGCGGTGCGGTCTGCGCGATTCTACCCAGGAAGAAGAATGTGGCCCGGCTTTGATGCTCGGCGAGCAAGCCGAGCGTCACCGCCAGGTTCGCCGCAATCTCGCGGTCATTGACGTCGGCGCCCAAGAGAGAATCGTCGACATGCACGCTCTGGGCGTGCGACTCGGCGAACCCCTCGACGTCAATTGTCAGCGCGTGAGCAAAGGCCGTATCGGGCATGACTCTCGAAACGTTTTCGCGGCAGATTCCGCAATAGAAAACCGTCCCGAAGTCGCCTTCGGGACGGTTGGCATTTCATCCAATGCTGGCTTAGAAGTTTCCGGTCAGGCTGAAGCGATGGCTCTCGCCCAGGAAACGGACTTTCTCCGGAACGTAGGCGTAGTCCAGCATGAACTGCTTGAACGAAACGCCCGCGCCCATCGTGAAAGCGCCATCGTCAACACCGGCGCGGATCGCAGCACCGATATCGGAATTGTCGAACTTGATCTTGTACTCGCCGCCCAAACGGAACTTGATGCCGCTGACGTCCTGAGTCTTCTGGATTTCCACCGGGAAGGTGAAGCCCTCAAGCGCGGTCGGCATGACCGCCAGGCCGAGGCGGATGTTGTACGGCGTACGGTTTTCGCCAACCTTCAGGCCCAGCGACTGCGCCGCCAGACCGAGGGTCGCCTCGTCCATGAAACACCACTGGAAACCGAGGTCGCCGCCGACACCGGTCTTGTCCGCCACTTTATTGTTGGCGATCACAAGGCTGGCGCCCCAACGGAACTTCGCTGCGGTGTTGCCATAAGACAGAAGGAAGTAGTTGTCCATGTAGCTCTTCGGCGCGTTCGGATCGGTCAGATCATCGACGTTCTTGATACCGGCGTTGATCCATGATGCACCGATCGAACCCCACTTGAAGCTGCCGGCGACGGCGAGGTAGTTGAACTGGCGATCCAGCCCCATGTCGGCTGACAACATGCTGGCGAATCCCCATTTCTGGATGTGCGTCAATCCCGCCGGATTGAAGAATCCGGCTGTGGCGTCACCCGCAACGGCCACATAGGCATTCCCCATGCCCGCCGCGCGCGCGCCCACACCTGTCCTCAGGAAAGGCAGGTGGTTTGGGGTCTGCGCCATGGCGACTGTGGTTAGGCCCACCACGAAAACCAGCGCCGTGCCGAGGACCACCACCCACCGAGTGCCCCTAGTGTGGTTCATTGGTCTCTCTCCTCTTGGTATCATTGTCTTCACGTTGTCCTCGTTATCGGTTTGGGATTGTCCCGCCCGCAGTGGGCGGGCGGGACGATCCGTGAGTTTCGTGGTGCTACTTGCGCTTCACCACCACCTTGAGAACCTGAGAAGTGCTGCCAACCGCCATGCCGCCTGTCCTTTGCAGATGGATCAGGTACACGCCTTCGGCCACCTTCTTGTCGCTCTCATCGGTCGTGCCATCCCAGGTCGCGCCGAATTGGCCTGTGACCAGCGACTTGACATGCTCGCCAGTCAGGTCATACACGTCGGCGGTAACCTTGCCGCCTCCGGCCACGAACCCGTTGAAGTTAATCGTCACGAACCCGGCGCTGTACGGATCGAACGGGTTGCTCGAACCGCCAGTTCCGGTCACCGTCGCAGCAGTGCCACCGGTCGTATCCACACAGGCCGACGCGTCGATGGTGTACATCACTTCGACGATCTCCGTGTGATTGCCAACCATGTCGGGAACGCCGTCGCAAACGTTGTCGTAAAGGACGCATTCGCAATTGCGGTCGATGAAGTGGATACCGTCGTAGATCACCAGTTTCGCGCGACGCAGCTCAGCTTCAGTGTAGTTCACCGTGAACGTGATCACGTTGCCGTTCCGCACCACGTCATCCGGTCCGACGGTCTCCAGGAGCCGTCTCGATGGATACCCGACAGTCTCGGATGCATCGTAGCTGTGAACATCGATGAAGACCGAATCCCAGTTCACACCAGAGCCGACGTCGGTGATGGTGACGTGGAAGGTCGCGTTCGGACACACCGTCCGCGCACCCTCGGCCGTCACAACCGGCTCGGCCGCGTCAACTGTGAAGCTGGTCGAGTCAACGTTCCAGTAACCCTGCTTGTTGAAGGCCTGGACCTTGACCCAGTGCTGGCCGGCAGTCAGGCCTGGCCACACAACCGGCTTCGCCGAACCATTGCCGCCCGCCGGAACCGTGCTCGTCGTCGGCGGATTGAAGTCACCGCACCACGGCTGGTCGGCTGCGACCAGCAACGCGCCGGACACTTCGTCCCACTCGTGCGACCAGTCGTCCGCCGCGTTATCACCGCTGAGTAATGTCACCTGGTTGCTCGGATCAGCAGTGCTCCAGGTGGTGACGATGATGTGGCGCCAGTCGATGTCCTGGTTCTCGTACTCCATGTTGAGTTTCGACTTCACGATCGCATGGAATGCCGGCCACGCATTGGTCGAGCCACCGGATGCCGGATCGGTGATTCTCACATCAACCGCGCCCGGATAGAAGACACCGCCCGCGGAGATGACAGCGTAGACACCGTACAGGTTGTCGGTCCAGAATGTGGCCTCACCATTGGCGATGATGCTGCCCGCCCTGATTCCGTACTCCATTTCCCAATGATCACCGTTCCACCAAGCGACCCCAAGGTCCTCGGTCGGAATGCCCGGCGCGAAGTACTTGATCGTCACTTTCGCGTAGCGGCCGGTGTTGAATCCACCCTCCAGCGGAGCGGTCAGCCGGATCGCCGTCACCATATCTGTGCCTTCGATGCTCGGCCACGCACGCAGGTGCTGCTGGTCGAGCCACACAGTCGGATCATGCGCCGGATAGATCACCACACCGTTCGCCGAAGTTACGGCCTCATCCTGGAACATGACGGTCGTGGCCGGGCTGGGGAACTTGAGCGTATCCGGGAACCCAACATCGGTCACCAGCCACACTTTCAGATCACCCTTCTTCAAGTACGTCTTCAACGCGCTGAAGTCGTTGTACACGGCCCAGAACCAGCCGGTACCACCGTTCAGGATCATCGAATCGTCGAAGCTGCCCTCGTAGTACGACTTGGTGGTCAGGCCACGATGGAGCGTGACCTTCTCCGTACCCAGGCCGCCGACTTCGTCAGCGTAGACCGCAGTCATTTCGGTCAGCTTGTTGTCGGAAGGAGCACCCTTGACCTCAGTGATACCGAGATTGGCGAACGCTCTGTCCTCAAAGCCGACTGAGAGAGCCGCCGGTTCCTCAGGCAGGGTCACGTTGCACGCGCCGTCCAGATGGATCTTGAGGATCGGCTGCTTGCTCGGATCCGAGTTGCCCACCTTGTCGGTCGGCACGGCGCGCATGTCGAAGTTCGCTTCAACACCGCACGGGTTCCACGACGTCTGCCAGAAGCTCGAATCGCCTTCGACCTTGCTCGCGATACCGATGGTCACCCAGTCGGTCTCGCCGCTCTTCTTGCTCTGGAACATCATGCCTTGGATGTCGGTGTCCCACGAACGCGTGTAGATCCGGTACTTATCATGTATTCCGTGCTCGTCGGTGGACATTCCAAAGCCGGCGATCCACGCGACTGGCGCGGTCCGGTCGACGATGCAAACTTCCACCGGGCTCGAAATGTACACATTGCCCACCGCGTCTTCGGCGCGTGTCCAGACACAGTACTTGCCGGGCGCCAGACCGGTTGTGTTCCAGTAGACCGTCTCCTGAGGTTCCGGATTCGTGATCGTCTCTGTGAACACCACCGACAGCGGGCTCTCGGTCGAGCCGAGCGAGGCAACGATATTTCCAGAAATCTGCGTGAACAAGCCTTCGTAGCTGGACGCATCCAGGTCGAAGAAGTCGCCGTTCGTCGCAGTGACGATCTGGTCATACGCGTTGTGATCCTCAAGAGCGCAAGAACCCGAGTAGCTCGGATCGGTCGGTGTTTCGACGATCGCGAACAGGGTCACGCCTCCTGCCGTCATGGCGCTGGCTACCGCGGCCTCTTCCGGCGGATTGGCCACGTTGCAGAATTCAATCGAACTGGCCGTGCCAGATTCCGGCGAGGTGTCCGTGATGAGGATGATGAACTTCTTGCTGCCTGGTCGGAAGCCGACGTTGATCGTACCGTTTGCGATGCCGGTCAGTGCGTCATACGACTGCACACCGCCGCTGCATCCGGCGCTGTTCACCGCGCTGTTGAAGGTTCCAACGTTAGTGGTCACCGTCTGTGCCACTGTCATCGGCGAACAGGCTTCGACAAGCCCGAGGCCAAAATTGACCCCGCTCGTCGACAGGCTGGTGGCAAACGACGTGACCGCCGCCTGCACCTTGGTGATCTCCTCACCCATTGAACCGGAGTAGTCGATCACGAACACGATGTCGGCGGCTCCACCCGAAGTAGCTCCTTCGCCACACTGGCCAGCGAAGAACTGGAGGAGCTTGGCGCCCGAGTTGTACAGCGGCGTCGATCCCGCGCAGGAGCGGTCGTCTGCGACCACACCCGTGACCGGAACCTTCGTGCCGCCGATCGTCTCGTGGCATGTGCCAAACGTCTCGTCGCCTTCGATGTCGACGATTTCACTGTACGGATCGGTGCAGTCAACCATCACGTGAACAACGTTCGAGTGATTGACCTGGCCGGCCTTGTTATAGACCCAGGCGACCAGCGCGTAGCGGCCATCCTGGCAGGTTTCAGGAATGGTATCGCAAGCGAACCAGTCGACGCACAGTGACCCGTAACGATCTGTGTCGATCCGCACCCAACCGAGCGCTCCATCCGGATTTTCTGGAATGACGCCGCCCGGAGCATCGCCGTAACGGTAGCCAAAGACCACCGAGTCGATGCCGACACCCGAGACGATCGAGCTGATCGAATCGCGGTCGAGGCAGAGATCAACACGGCCACCGACGAACATGATGTCATCCGGTCCAACTCTCCGAACACTGTTCGGACTCGGTGCACGCAGGACGATGTTCTTCGGCGGCTTCACGATTATCACCCAAGTCTTGGGCGCATTGTTGAATTTGGTCGCGCCTCTCCAGGCAACACCCCAGATGTAGCGGTCGCCCTCAGGCACGTTCTTGAGATTCCAAGTCGACGTGAATTCATCGGAACCGGTGGTCTTGGCCGCTTTGCCAAACCGCTCACCAGCATCGGTCGCGTTCGCCGCATGATAGAAGACAACCGAGTCGAGGGCTGTCCATGTCAGCTTGCGCGCCGTCACACTCGTCAGCGTGTCACCAGGACCGCTTGCTGTGACATACGAGCCGTGCGGCGGATCAACCACGCGTACCTGGTTGGTGTCGCTCAGTTCGAGAATCCACAGCGGCTGATCACCGTACGCCGTGTTGCCAAGCGGATCAGTGACCTGGGCGCGGATCGAGCCGTGCCAGACACCGTTCTCCAGGCTCACCAGGCCGGAATCGACCGGGTTGAACGAGAAGCGTGTCGAGTCGACACAGCCGTTCACCGCCGCACCGTAGTTCCCGTTTTCGGCGACGGCGCCGTAGCAAACCTGGGCCACGTCGCACGCCTCATCGGGTGTCACAGTCACCTTCACCTGGCGTCCCGCCAGCAGCGTCATGCTCGGATCGAGCGCGACACTGAAGTCGGTTACCGACCGGTCCACGTTCAGCAGCATCTGCCACGTCTTGTTCGCCGGATCGAAGGTGAAGTCGTCGAACTTGCTATTGTGGTTACCGTCATCGATCCACGTGCCGTCGGTGGACTTGTAGAAGGCACGGATGCGATAGAGACCCTCGGCCCATACCGCCAGGCTCTCCGCGTCCACCTCGTAGGTGAACATGCCGTCTTCCAGAACCTCGCTGAACCCGACGAATGACCACATGTCATACACGTCGGAGGAAGACGCCTTGGAGCGCCAGAACTCGACTTCGGAGACCGCTTCGTTGGTCGGCGGAGTCAGGGTCAGATGGATCGGACCATCCTTTACGTTCGCCTGACCACAGTACGTCACGGCTTCGGTGACGCCCAGAATCGCGGCGGACGGCGGGTTGACGATCCTCACCAGCCAGTCGCACTTGCAACTGCTGGTATTGCAGGCCTTGTCGATGGCCACGACGGTCACATGGTACAGACCGCGCGGCAGACCCTCTGTCGGCCAGTCTCTCACATACAGGCTGCTCAGACTGTCGACCGGTGTCATCAACTCACCGAAGATCACCTTGCCACCGATGCTCGCGTCCTCGGTCACGTACAACATCACGCTATCGAGGCCGCTGTTATCGGTCAGGCCGTACCCGGCAGGCGACAGATCGTCGGCCGACAGGACGTACAACGGAACGATGTCACCGGATTCCACGATCGTGGGATCGGTGGCGCCGCCGTCCGAACGATCACCGTTGACCTGGATGATCTCGGAATGCGGACCCGTCTCGTCGTAGCGGATAATCACGTCTTTGAGCACCGTCTTCGTGATCATACCGGCCCGGTTCTTCGCTTCGGCCCACATGTAGTACTGGCCGTCGCTAAGCTTGCCCTTCCAGTAGTCGGAATGTGGATCCCATGCGACGCTCCAGAGGCCATCGACGGTGAAGTTGTCACTGCCGATCAGCCACGACGTGGTGTTCATGATCGACTGGATGTAGAAGTTGACCTCGACGATCGGGTTGCCCGGATCCGTCGAAGACGCCGTCGCCGTCACTTCAATCGGACAGCCGATGAAGGCCGGATCGCCCGTTTGCGGGTAGGTCATGGTGACCGTCGGCACCGCGCAGGACAGATGGATCGTGACGGGATACCCGTCGGGGCCCTGATGATTGAGCGCGCCGTCGGTGGCCCAGACAGTGAGTTCATAATCACCGTCCGCCAGACCCGCGGCCTTCGGATACCACACGATTGACAGCGTACCCTCGCCGATAATCTTGTTGCCCTGTACCGGCGGGATTTCCACGGAGTCGATAACGATCCAAGTCGACGTGCCCTCGGGCCGATACGCGAACACCGCCTTCTTCATCTCATTGCTGAGCAGCGTCGCCGCCGTCAGCCGGATTCCGCCGTCCGAGCTCATCTTGTCGCAGAAGACGGAATCGTTCACCGGGCTGATCAGGATCGCCTCGGTGGTATCGATGTCGAGCAGGTAGACTTCAATGCAGTCCTCACTGGTATTGCCGCAGCCGTCCCACGATTTCACATGCAGGACATGCTTTTGGTAACCAGTGGTGACGTGAACGAACGGCGCCGCGGTCGGATCAAAGACCAGCTTGTCCATCGCGTGGCTGCCTTCGTTCACGGCGAACACGTAGCTGAGCGCGCCGTCGCCAGCGTCGAACGCCGACTGCGAACCCTCGCAACCGCAGGTCGCACCAGACAGGCCGGAGCCGTCGTACAACGTCCACTGCGTCTTCACGACGTCACCCATCTCATACAACGGGTAGATCGTCGGCTGAATGGTGATCGTGTGGCCGAACTGCGTCCACACGTACCCCTTCGGATCGGAGACGCGGCAGCCGGTATTCGGGATCACCAGCTCGTTGTCGTTGATCATCGTCCACGCCGTGTCGATCGCGATCTTCGGCGCGGTGTTGTCGACCAACCAGGTCTTGGCGTCGCAGTTGGAGTCGTCGAACGTATTGGCGTCAAACTGCGTGTTGCCATCGAGATCGTACGACCAGGTTCCCCAAGTCGTCTTCGCGATGACGCGGAAATCATAGTACGTCTGATCTTCGAAGCCGGTGAGATCAACATCCCAAGTCCACATCGTGGAATTGGTCGCCGGCAGCCCGATGCCCTGGCTGGCCCAGAACCCGAACAGATCAGGATCGGAATGCTTCTTCGTGTACAGATAGACATCTTCGATATCGTCCGTGTTGCCGTTCGCCCAGTCGATTTCCGCCAGGATCTTGGCGAAGCCCTTCAAATGGCCATCAGGACAGAGGTTCTCGGTCCGGATGCAAATGGGCGGGGTGTCGATATCGATGCAGACCTGCACGCACGGCGTGTAGTAAATGTTGCCGCTCGCGTCGTACACAACACCACGCAGATAGATGTTGGTGCCGGACTCGGTGATCCAAGCCAGCTCGTCGTGGTTGTACCACTTCGCTGTGTACGTATCCGTGCCATTCGCCGAATCGATGGCAAACGTGTGCCAGTCGTCGGAACATGGCGTGCAGATCGTGGTGTCGCGGAACGTGTACTTCCAGCCTGCGAAGGACGTATCCGCACAGACAATCGAATCGAGGTGGCCATCGGTGTAGAAAGAATCGCACTGGGTCGGGATACCGCCGCCGCCCAGCGAGACCGAGTCCTTAATCGTCGAATCGACACAGTTCGTCGTGCCACCCGCGCAGCAGGTCTTGGCCCACTGGAAGTCGACTTTCAAGACGCCCGACTGGTCGATGCAATTGCGGCCGTTCGGGGTCAGATCGTTGCCTTCGATGTGGATCGTGATCGGGTCTTCATACTGGCCGATCGGGTCCTTCATCGACATCGCGCGGCGGATGCACTTGCCGTCCACCGGGTTGGTCACCAGAGCGCAAGGCGGAATGGAGTCCGGAACGCACAGGCTGTCGCCGGCAGAACCGGTCCAGCCGCATGAGTCGCTCCAGAACACCTGCATGTAGTGTCCGCCCTTGGTGAAGTTTAGCGCATTCAGATTGAAGGTGATCGAACGGTCAACCCGCTCCTGATACAGGTAATTGTTGCCGTCAACGATAACCTGCAGGGCGAACGGCGGGGTCCCGCCGGAGACCGAGATCGCCACCGGGTTCGTCGGACCATAAATCTGGTAGCCGCGCGTGCCGCAGAACGTCTGGAACACTCGCTGCTGGCCATTGATGGTCAGAAGGTTGCCATCGATCACGCGAGTCGACCAGTCGAACCAGTAGTGGCTCGTGCAGGCTGCCCACGCTTCGTCCGGCGTGATGGTCTTGCCCGCCGGAAAGTCGGTCGTGGCAATCGCGATTTCCACTCTCTGGACCGTGTCCGCGCCCACCTGATAGTTGAGCATGAACGGGTCGAGATTGATGTGGAAGCAGACACCCGGCTCGGACAAGGACGAACCGCCGAGCTGGAACCAGTCACCAGGCTGGTTGCCGGCCGCCGGACTGATATCCTGCAGACGGCCCCACGCGGTGACGGTCTTGATGTCATTGCTCGCCGAATCCTTGGCGCAGGTGTAAATCGTCAACCCATGATAGGCGTTGTCGCAATACAGACTGCCGGGTTCGGGCTGGATGACGCACGCATACGCCGGGGCCTTATCTGAGTAGCAGAAGGTCGGAGTCGCATGCTGGACTTCCGCGATGCCGCACTTGTCGATCGATTCAACGGTGAACGCGTAGCCACCGTGTTCGACCATGGCCGGCTGCGGATTCGCCATCGTCGTATTCCATCTGTAGAAGCCCGAGTCAGCGACCCAGACGCCTGCCTGATGGTACGAGATCGTATCGATATTGTACGTCCAGTTGATGGCGTTGGCGCTGTCCTTACCGTAGTGGATGACCATGGTGCCCAGCCACGAGGTATTTTCAGGCGACGTCCATCTCAACTGGATCGCACCGCCCGCGATCGACTGGCACGAAGGCTGAATGGCCACCGGCCTGATGTGCCTGACGGCAGCGGTATCGACAACACCCACCAAGTCTCTGGAGATGTCTGCGCATACGGTTACTGGTGTGTTGATCTCACAACTGTCGACGGTCCTGATCGCGAATTTATAGACGGAATCTCCAATCAATCCGGGCGGAAACTTGGAGCAATCCGTTATTACCCAACTCTGTGGACCGGGGCCGACACTGTCCCGAGAACCAAGCTTGAAGGTAGGATCAGAGAAGTTGATCGTTCCGGATCCTTTATCCCAATAGATGTCGTATCTGCGAGCACTGGAATCGGTGCCGGTCCAAGTCATTGTGATTTCACCGGATGCCGTGTTCGTTGCGACGAAATCCGTCACCGGCTTCACAAGAGTGGGACAGGTGGTTGTCGGGTGCGCTGCACGTTCCCAGTTATTGCAGTTATCGATCGTTATGACCTCGAAGCTGTAGTTGCGACAAGGCGATATCGGGTGCACTGTCGAGTCAGACAACCACGTGTACCCGCTATCCAGGGCACTGTCTGTAGGACTCCATTTGTTCCACCAGTAGGACCAAGTGGTGCTGAAGGATACGGCAAGGGTGTCATGGTTGACTGGCCCGCAGCCCTCGTTCCAGCGAATCAGGAACTTCTCCGCGTCTGGATCCTGCCACGTCCACTTCAGTCGGAAGAGCACTGTTCCGCTTGATGTGGTGTCCCGCATGCACATCAGGCCGGTGACCGGCTTCGGCACGCGTGTGTCCAGTGAAATCATTGAGTCGTTTATGCCCTCCAAATGGTTGGACCATTTCTCATCCCAGTTTCCTGAAAGGTCCTTGGCCATGATCTTTACAGAATCGTATTTGGCCAGACTGTCAAATGTCGGAGAGAGTGAATCTCCGTCAAGCGGGTGCTTGACCTTGTCCGTCTGGTTGGTCTTCAATAACCAGCCCGGCTGAAGTGGGTTGGTGCGCAACTCCCACACACCACCGCCCAGATTGGTCAACGGATACCGGGCGGCCTTGAGTATAGGAGTACCACCGATGCCGGCCCGCAGTAGGTCGGCGAACATGGAGTCGATGTCACTGCCCACGCCGGTCACGCGAAGCAACACGGAATCGGCTAGGGCATCGCTTTCACCCACACCCAAGCATCCCGTGCCATCGAGGTCCTTTAATTCCTTGTAAGTAATGAGCGTCGTGTCGATAAGAGGCGCCTTGTTATCCACGGGTGCGACCAAGGTTGCCTGCGCCGAGTCCAAATTGCATGCGTTGTCCGTAATGTAGAACCACGCGATCTGACTGTTCGCTGGCGCCTGTAGCCGCCCCTGACCCACTCTATAGAATCCCTTCCAGCGGTTGTCATTGGCCGAATCGTATAATTGTACAAAAATCCGGCTATCCTGTCCCGGCTGGTCCAATCCCCAGAGAGTGTCTAACAATACGTAGACGTCGCAGAGTTCCTTTTTGCCCGGGGGATTGCTAATAATCGGATTGTTGCGTAAATCAATGAAGAACTTCAGCCAGTCACCCATGCCAACGATACCATTGCTCAGGCTGTCGACAACCATCGTATCCAAGACGGAGTTCGCCGGCAGGATCGGCCCCTTTGTGTCGATCCGGTGAGTCACGATCCTTATCGTCGTGTCTGCTTTTCCAGCAGTACTCCAAGCTATGGCAGTGATGGAATATGCGTTGGGGGCCACATCGATTCCGCCACCGGAGATCCCTCTCCACTGCTCATAATCAGTGGGCGTGTTCTGGACCTGGAACGGTATGGAGAAGTAGACAGAGTCCTTTGACGGCAGTATCACGGCTCCGCCATGCGTACCCAATGTGGTGTCTCGGAACATCAAATCGTAGCCCGGAAGGGCGGTTCCGCCTAAGCCTGCAAAATTCACCTTCGGCCAGCCCGCGGCAAGCTCTTGAACGTCAACGGGATTGATTTTAACCCAAAGCTGCAGCGAATCCCCCAGGTTGATTGTGCTGTCTGGAAGCGATGCATCGCAAGAGCCGCAACTGCTTGAGTTTATGAAGACGTACCAGAGCGAATCGATGTCCACAATGAAATTGCTCTCGATCGTGATCGCAACAGTGGCGGTGTCCGCGAAGCATCCATTCTCAACCGAGACGGCATAGGTCAGCGTGTCCTTGCCGTGCCAGTTCGGCAGAGGGACGTATACCATCTCCCAAGTCGTCGTGTCAAAGTAGACCGTATCGGCCTTGAAGTTATTCCAAGTCGTCACAGTGACCGAAAGCACCGGTTGTGGCGATCCGAAATCCCCCAGCGTGTCGTTATCGAGCACGTTCTTAATCAGGGTGCCGTTCTCAGGCCCGCTCCACCCGTCAAGGACCGCCTTCACGCAGTAGCAGGAATGACTCACGAAGAACGTGTCCGCCATCGAGCCGGAGTTCAGCGAGTCACCAGAGAAAGGCTTAGCCGTGATTGTGAAACTGTCCGGCCAAGTAAAGACGTAATTCAGCTTGTACTTCGACGTCCCGGTAGTCCGGACGCTGTCGACGGCAGTCCCCATCGTATCAATGACCCACCAGACCGAATCCAGGGGCGGCGCGATGTAAGTGAAATAGGCCGTATCGGGTAGGTTGACGTCCTGAGCCCCGTTGCACGGGGCAGCATTCACACTATCCCGTTGGATTAGCGGCCAAACCGTTTGAACATAGAAGCCGGACCCAGTCCATTTTCTCACGGTGGAGTCCACGCCTGCGTACCAAACGTGCATCTCAACATCGTACACGGCTGGACCTGTTGTGTACGTGTGAACTACAGGTCCCAATGGGGGAGCATCCTGAAGGAAGAAACCATCCCCGAACCGCCACGCGATGGAGTCCGGCGTTCCGGTAATCCCCGTCGGCGTGAAAGTCGTCGTGAGCGGTACAGCGCCATAAAGTGGCGCCCCTGTGAAGTTCATGGGCGACACGGCAACGTAGCCCGGCTTCGTCACGGCAGAATCCGGAGTGGCTGTGTACCAGATCACCATGGTTACCGTGAAAGATCCCGACGCCCCGTACTCGTGCGTCTTGACGCCGGCTCCATTGGCGTAGCCGCCATCGCCAAAATTCCATGTTATGGAATCTGGCGCGCCCGTCACACCGCTGGGCGTGAAGGTGACGGTCTGCCCGATATTCGGCGTCAGGGGCGTTCCCGCGAAGTCCGGCGCAGCCAATGCAGACGTTGCCGCCAGCGGCACCACAAACAGGGCGACCAAGGCCACCCATCCTATCCATCGGATTGATTTCATCCGCGCTCCCCCCTTCTGAGGTGAGTTTGTCCCGCCGTCCAGACGGGACGCCCGCGCACAACTGGTGTTCAGTGACATGTTGATTCTCTTTCCTCCTCCTGAATATGAAACATTCATTCTTCGTTCATTTCCACCGCTATGAAAATCACAACACAAAAGCCCGTTCACCGCAGTTGATTCATGCATGGTCCCCCCATTTTTGTGGCCGATCAAAATCGTTCTGAATTCCCCTAATGCCGCTTGAGTCGACCGCCGCACTTCGGTCGGGCCGCCCACCCCGCTTCACGCGGATGGTGCTTGGCACGCGGCTATGATTAACAAAAGTCTAAAGGGCTTAACCGGAAAACGAATTGTGCCCCGGCTTGGCGTGACCCTCCCTGGTTTCGCCTCATTTCAACCGGCAATCAAACGTCAGTTCAACGCCGCTCGCCCAACTCCCCTTGACCCCATTTGCCTCGCGTCACTGCGAGAAACACCTGAGTCCCCGACAGGATGACAGCCGTCGTCTTCTGACTTCCGCCGGCCATCCACGCACCCGCGTTTCCGCTCGTCGCGTATACGCTTGGCGCGCTTGTATCGTTACCCGTCACAATCACCGCAGTACGACTCCCTTGGCCCTGCCGACACCTTGACCTTTGCCCTCCCCAACGGTGAGCAGGCCGCGTCGACGGCGATTGATGGAACCCACCGTACACATCATGCCCCGCTGGTGTCAAGACTAATTTCTCCATAAAACTATGGGCAGCCCACCAACCCTTATGGGGCTTGGGCTACTTGCTTCTATCGGTGTCGAGACCGATTGACTTAAACCACTTACTGTTGGGAACCGGACCCTCCTCGAGTTTAAGCCGACCCAACTTGGGCGGCAAATATCACAGGGGTCATACCCCCCCGCAAGACTTTTTTTGGCCCCCACCGAAAATTTCTGACTCAACCTGAAACAGGGCGGTCGGTTATAGCCCCCAGGAAAACGGCGGCTTTAACTCGGCAGGGATAGGGGCAAGCCAGGCCAAGGTTTGCGGCCACTTGGCCCGGTCTCGCCACCAACCGTTTCTGACCTGAATCTGGGGGTCATTTTCATGTCAAAAACCCGTCTCCCAACCCTACTTTTTTTGAGTTTTTTTCAGTTTTCTTCAATTTCCCGAAATCCCCCCCTCCCAGCCCCAACTCTGGCCCCCCAAACCCCTCCCCACCAGGAGTGACTCGCCGAAGGCAAGGTACGGATGGTGGGGTTCTTCACGCGAACTTGTTGAGAAACCAGGCAGACAAGAGTGTCTGCCCCACTCTTGGTCATGACAGGTGGCCCTGACCACCGGGGCGTGTCGAAAAGCCCGCTTTTCGCATCCTGGAACAGGGAACGCACGAGATTGCTTCGTCGCTCCTCCGCCTTCGGCGGAGACGCTCCTCGCAAAGACTTGGGGCACAATTCGCTCGGGACACTCGCGAGGTCATTGCGAGCGGAGCGAAGCAATCTCCGCCTCACTGCTGCGTCAGCGCTTCTATTGCTCGGGGATTTTCAATACGCCCACGCGGGAGTACCCATGTGACGGATACCCTGCCGCACCCCAAACGCAAAAAGGGCGGCCTAACTCTCGTGAGGCCGCCCCCGTCTGTCCAAAATGAATTTGTGACTTACATCGGCGTTACTCGCCGGACTTGCTATCCAAACGCGTGGAGGCGTCGCTCGACCACGCACTGTCGGTCTGACGCAACGCTTCGGCCCATTTCAGAAGTGTGTCGTAACTCGTGGCCCCCATTAGGACTTTCATATGGGTCTTCTGCTCATCCATGGGCGTGCCGGTCTTGCCGACTTTCCAGCACAGCGCCCTCAAATCACCAGCGCTGAACATGTGATAATCATGATCAGGAAACCCGATGCGCGGGCGGTGCTCCGGTTCCATGGCAGGGCTGAGCGTATCGATCGGAATCACAAACATCGAGATCCGCTCTGTGCCATCAAGCCATTCCAACTGCGCCAGACGGTCGTTGCCCCAGGGAAGCACGCAGGCGGCCTCCGATGTAATTCCGGGGGGCATGGCGTGCGGCAGGAGCGGCTCATGCGCGGGTCCAAAACGCGAGAGGATAAACGACCGGGCCGCCACAAATTCTGGGGTATCCAGTCCGTCTTCTTCGATGCCGGATGTCCCCATATGATAGCTGGTCAGAAGCGCCCAGTTGACACTCTCTTGCGCGGTGCGGTGCCCCATGTACCAGGTGCCAATACCAATCGCCAGCACTATCACCGCTGCCAGCGCAAATCGCGGCAGGAGGAGAGCAAAACTCGCCTTTGCGGCCCGCTCCTGCGGCGGATCCTCGAGGAGGCGGCGCTCTTCCGACAGACGGGCCAAAAGACCGGCCTTGAAGTCCGCGCGCACACACTCGTGCGGCGAGCGTTCCTTCACGAACTGGGTGAAATACCGCTCGAACTCGTAGTAGGACAGGCAGGGACGGCATAACTCGAGATGCGCCTGAAACGCATCGCGGTCCGCCGCGTCGATCTCGCCGTCAATGTAGTCGTACAATTTGGCGAGAACTTCTTTACAGTCGAGTGTGTGTGTGTGCCCCATGGTGCGACTATCTCCTGCCCGGTTGCTCCGGTGATTCGGCGGCCCAGACCCCATGCGTGCCGCTCGCAAGCGGTGCCGGCGTCATGGCCGATAAAATCACCATTTCAAGAAAACCTTCACAATGAATCCCTCGTCCTGGCGCGGGCCCGGCCCAATCCGGGCTACGCGGACGGAAGCACCCCCGCCTTCTTTGCGTACAGGTAGAGAGCCTTCTGCAGAAGCTTGCGTCCGCGGTGCAGACGCGACTTGACCGTGCCCATCGGCACGCCCAGCGCTTCGGCGATTTCCTCGTATGCGAGGCCCTCGATGAATGCCATTACCACCACGATCCGAAAATCCTCCGGCAGATCATTGATCGCCTTGTCCACTTCGCTGCCCAGCACCCGGTCGAACAATTCCTTCTCGGGTCCTGTCTGCTCCCCGCCACCGATCCCATTCTGCATCTTGCTGTATAGCAGGTAATCCTGGGTCTCGTCGTACTCGACGACCGTCGGCTCCTTGGCCTCTTTGCGGTACCGGTTGATGAACAGATTGGTCAGGATCTTGAACAACCAGGCGCGGATATTGGAGCCTTCCTCGAACCGGTCGAAGTAGCGGAATGCTTTTAGGCATGTTTCCTGGACCAGGTCCTCGGCATCGGCCGTGTTCTTCGTCATCCGCAAGGCGGTGCGGTATAGCGAGTCGAGGTGGACTGAAATCAGTGCCTCGAATTTGGAGCGGTCACCCATGGGAGAGCTGCCAAGGTAACTCCCACGCCGCCTGGCTCCAACAGATTCGAACCACGTCGGAGAGGGAGATGTTCCGGTTTTCTACATTGACGCAAGAGGACCAACACACATTCCTGCGCCAAGAGCAAGCCATGTATATAATGAAACAGGACAAAGACCAATCGAAAAACCAGACGCGGCCGGACCATGCCCCACAACGCCATTCACTTCAATGGCTTAGCCGCGCATCACCAGACCGGTCCCGATCGGTCGAAGCCATCCTGAACAAGTGACCTTGAGAAAGTTCGAACAATCTCTGGCATGACTGGCCATACCATATTATGCGCTCAACAACTCCGTGAATACCAAATCTAGTGCGGGATAGAAATGTCCCGACGGAGAGGAGACGCGACAAAACCGCCCCCTTCGTCAATCCCGCCCCCATTGATGTCACCCCCCGAGATCGCGGCAGTTCTGTAAGGGGGAGATTGCTTCGTCGCTCCCTCCGCCTTCGGCGGAGACGCTCCTCGCAACGACAACTGTGCCTTTCCATTGCCAACGACCAGTGCAATGTCGTTGCGAGGCGCGGCTCTTTGCGCCGAAGCAACCTCCCCCTTACACAACTGCCGCCTCCCTTCGGAGGGCTTCTTAAACACCCCGCGAAAGCGGGAATCCAGCCTCGCCGTCACGCACTGGATTCCCGCTTTCGCCGGAAAGACGAAAACGGCAACCTCGGGCAGTTGTAGGGCGGATGCCTCGCGTCGCATCCCTCACCCAAACGGATTCATCCGGCGAGGCATCCGCCGTCCATGTCCCGCAGGCAACCGCCCAACGTGACTGCCCACCTCTCAGCGACCTTAGGCTCCGTTGTTACGTGGCCGTGGGCGCAGGCCTCTCAAGAACGGATTGAACTGCCGTTCAACCGCCACCGTGGTCGAGGCCCCGTGGCCGGGATGAAGCTGGATATGGTCGGGCAGGGTGAGAATCGATTGCTCCAATGAATCCACCATCTTCTCGTAATCTCCCCCCGGCAAATCGGTGCGGCCGATCGACCCGGAAAAGACCAAGTCCCCGCAGAACACATCATCGCCGATGCGCAATAAACATCCGCCCGGGGTGTGGCCGGGCACATGCGTCACCCGGACCACGAATGATCCCACCGGAATGAGATCGCCGTCGTTCAAATCGACATCGACCTCGGGCTCACGCGCGCCGAAGATCCCGAACATCGTTCCATGCTCGACGATCTTGGGCAGATAGCGGCGGTCGGCGGGATGGAGATAGAGGTTCGCCCCCAGCGCGGCTTTCACTTCCTGAGCCGCGGCAATGTGATCGACATGACCGTGGGTGTTGATGACGGCGGGAACGGTCAAGCCAAGCTGCTGGACCTTGGCGACAATGCGTTGTGCCTCGTCGCCGGGGTCGATGACGATCCCGAGGCCGGAATCGTCATCGCCGACAATATAACAGTTCTCCTGCAACGGACTGACGACGAGCTTCTCGATGATCATGGACGTTGATTCATGCTGTCCCGAGACTGGGAGGGCGAGGCTCCTGCCGAGCCTTACTTCCGCGCGGCGACTAGGCTCGGCAGGAGCCTCGCCCTCCCGAGCCATGCACACTCTCAGTTCAGAATCACTTCCCCAATTCCGCCACCAAATACGCCGCGGTCTTGATCCCCCGATGGAAATCCTCCAGCGAGAACTTCTCGTTGGGCGAATGGAGATTGTCGTCGGGAAGGCCGTAGCCAACCAACAGCGCCGCCACACCGAGCTGCTCCTGGAATGTCTCCACCACCGGAATCGAGCCGCCGCCGCGCATCAGAACCGGCTTCGCTCCAAATCCCTTTTCGAGTGCTGCGCGGGCAATTGACAGCGCCGGAGAGTCCGTGGGTACCATCACCGGCTTGGCCTTCCCATAGCATTCGAAACGAAGCTGCACCGAGGGTGGACAGAGGGAGCGGATGTATTGTTCGAATGCCGCCTGGATCTTCGCCGGATTCTGGTTGGGGACCAACCGCATCGAAATCTTGGCGGAGGCCTCGGCGGGAATAATCGTCTTGGAGCCGACTCCCTGGTACCCCGACTTGATGCCGTTGACATCGCATGTCGGACGCGCCCACACGCGTTCGAGAATCGTGAACCCCTTCTCGCCCGGCATCTCCGGGACGCCAAGATGATCTTTGTACTTCTTCTCGTCAAAAGGCAACCGGGCAAACTCGGCGCGCTCGCCGGCGGTCAGCTCGACCACGTCATCGTAGAATCCGGGAATCTTGACTTTCCAGGTGTCCTGATCGTGAAGTTGCGAAATGATGTACCCAAGCGTATTGGCCGGATTCTTGACAGCGCCGCCGAACTCGCCGGAGTGGAGATCGGCCTTGGGTCCGCGCAGGAAGACCTCCATGTAGCAGATACCACGGAGACCGTAGCAGATCGCCGGATAGCCACGCTCGAACTGGGCCGAGTCGGAGACGATGATCTGGTCGCATTTGAGCAACGGAACGTTATCGCAAATGAATTTGTCCAACTTGTCGGAGGCGACTTCCTCTTCACCTTCGATCAGGAACTTCACATTCACCGGAGGGGCACCGTTGGCCTGAAAGAACGCCTCGACCCCGAGAACATTCGCCAGAAATTGCCCCTTGTCATCAGCCGAGCCGCGCGCGAAGACATTTTCGCCACGCACCGTCGGCTCGAACGGTTCGGTGACCCACTGATCCAGCGGGTCGGGCGGCTGGACATCGTAGTGACCATAGAACAGGACAGTCGGCTTGCCGGGCGCTTTGAGCCATTCGCCATAGACAATGGGATGGCCGCCGGTCTCGCACAGCCGCGCGCTGCAACCGATTGATGTGAGCTTGGCCTTGGTCCATTCGGCCGCACGGCGGATGTCGGCTTTGTGATCCGGATTGGCCGACACCGATGGGATGCGCAGAATTTCGAAGAGTTCCTTCTGATAGCGGGCTTTGTTCTGATCAATGTGGCTGATGATTTTGTCCATGGGGTGTTTCCCCTCTCCTAACAAGGAAGCAATCGAACAATGTGTGCCTAACCGCGTTCGGTCAGGATCACGCCGAAGATAACCAAGACACCACCGGCAATCAACCGGGCGCCCAACTCCTCGCCAATCAGCCAGTAGGACAACACCGCCGTCACGATTGGCTGAAGATTGTTGAAGACGGCGACTTTTGTCGCCTCCAGCCTCCCCAGTCCCCAGAACCAGATTGTGTAGCAAACCACCGACGTCCCGATCGCGATGTAGAGAAGTGACCACCACCCGCGCGCCGTGATTGCCGCCGGATGGAAACTTCCCAGATTGAAGAGTCCGACCGGCGTGAAGAACGCGGTCCCCACGATCAGTGAGACCGCGGTGACATGGACCGCACCGTACTTCGCAACCATCGGTTTGCCCAGGACTGTGTAGAGCGCCCATGCCAGCACCGCGACCAGGATGAGAATATCCCCCAGCCATTCCTTGTCGGCCCAACTCAGCTTGTGGCCGGTGACAATAACCACGACTCCGATCACGGTGACCAGCACGCCGCTGATCTTGAGAAATCCGGGACGTTCACCGATCAAAGGAATCGCCAGGAGGAAGACGAAGACCGGTGTCGCGCCGTACAGAAGGGCCGAGTGGGTCGGCGTGGTGAATCGCAGGCCATAGAGGAAGAACCCTTGATTGACCACGACCGCCATCAATCCCAGAAGGGCGAATCGCCCATAATCGCTCCGGTCGATCCTCCTCCGCCCCGGCCAAACCAGATGGATCGCAAACAGCCCGGCCGCTGCGATCAGAAAGCGCACAAACGCCAGGGTCAGCGGCTCAAACTCGACCAACGCCCACTTGGCGGCAATAAACGTCCCTGATGCCACCACCTGTTCGGCGATGAGAATGAGGTAGACCCAGCGAAGTCGCAATGGCATGATCAGTGTCTCGAAACGTCAGTCAATCGTGGTTCCCACAAGTGCTCGACAACACGGCAGGCGGCTCCCTCTCCCGTGAACGGGAGAGGGCTGGGGTGAGGGCGCTCCCGCGCGCGGCCGCACCCTTACCCCCGACCCCTCTCCCAAAAACGGGAGAGGGGAGAGAAGTACCCTATTTCCTCTTTCCCGCTCCCCAGTTCGTCTTTCCCGCTCCCCAGTTCGTCTTTCCCGCGAAGGCGGGAATCCAGTGCCGCCGCCACGACTGAGCTCCCGCTTTCGCGGGAGTGACAGAGGTGGGGTGCCCCACCCGAAGGGTGGGTAGAATCGTCAACGCTGCACCTTCACCAGTGCCCGCGAACTCACGTTGCGTGGCCACTCTTCGAATCCCCCTGCGTGAATCGCATCGCGCCAGGCCTTACGAAAAGATCCCACCCTTCGGGTGGGGCACCAGCTTAAGTTCGCAACGAATGCCCGGAGGGAGGGCGAGGCTCCCGCCGAGCCATGTCTCCGCGCGGAAGCACGCCGACAGCAGGCGACGTCAAGCGTCCGCGCGTTAAGGACTTATTTCTCCCGCGGGAAGAAGGCTCGGCAGGAGCCTCGCCCTCCCGTCGAATGCTGTGCGTTGAGAGGAGAATAGTTCAAAACCAGCCATTTTCGTCCCTCGTCCTTTGTCCGTCCCCCCGCTGGAACTCCCAGCCGGAACGCCCTATATTGCCTGCGGGGCAGGCCGACTCAATCAGATTATGGAGAGGATTTGAAATGAAAATCGATTTCACAAACCGTGTAGTCCTGATCACCGGCGCCTCGCGCGGCATCGGACGCGCCACCGCGCTCCTGTTCGCCGAGCATGGCGCCCACGTCGCGCTCAATTATGTCCAGAATCAGGATGCGACCGATTCGCTCATCACTGAGCTTAAAGCATTTCCTGTGAAAGCGCGCGGCTACCAGGCCGACATCGCCAACGAGACCGCCGTCAACAAGATGGTCGATCAGGTCGTCGCCGATTTCGGACGGCTCGATGTGCTGGTCAACAACGCCGGCATCTGGAAAGAGGCGTCGATCACCACGATCACCGACGATCAGCTCACCGAGATGATCGACATCAATCTCAAGGGGATGTTCTACTGCGCGCGCGCCGTCACGCCGCATCTCGCCAAACAGGGGGGCTCGATCATCAATATCTCGTCGACCGCCGGCCAGCGGGGCGAAGCCTATCACTCACACTATGCCTCGACCAAAGGCGCCGCAATCGCCTTCACCAAATCGCTGGCGACCGAACTGGTGCGCGAGAAGATCCGCGTGAACTGTGTCGCCCCCGGCTGGGTGGCCACCGACATGTCGTTTGACGCCCTAGCCTCTCCCGACGCCAACAAGTATCTCTCCGAAATCCCGATGCGCCGTCCCGCGCGCCCCGAAGAAATCGCCGGCGCGGTCGTCTTCCTAGCTTCCGACTGGGCCAGCTTCATCACCGGCGAGGTCGTGAATGTCAATGGGGGGGCGGTGCTGTGCGGATAGGACTTCTTGACACATATCACCAATTTTGCTATGGTTATTAGCGACCCTTCTGGTCGTCGGTCGAAAATTCGACTCCGGCACAGTCCATTCGCTGCCTGTGGTCTGAAGTATCTCGACCGCGGGCCTTGCGCGGGGCGTAGAGGTACTGTTCATGAAACTCCTATCATTCAAGCTTAGGAACTTCAGGAGCATAAGGAACGCGACGGTTCCATTAAGCAACCTGACAGTTCTAATTGGACCCAATAACGAAGGAAAGTCGAATATTCTCCACGCGCTCATTACTGCTCTCGATATACTCGCTTTGATGGGCAGGCCATTTACCAGACCAGCGGGTGGTATTCAGATTCCCCGTTCACTTCTACGGCAATGCTACGAGTGGGAACGTGACTTTCCCGTAGATCTCCAAACGAAAGAGCCTGACGGCGGGTCGACTTTCAACCTCGTCTTTGAGTTGACAGAAGAAGAGCGCGATTCATTTCAAAGGGAGGTCAAGAGCGGATTGGTGGGCACTTTGCCTATTGAAATATCAGTCGATGCCAAGTTCAGTGTCTCATTCAAGGTGCCAAAGCAAGGCCGGGGGGCCAAGGCGAAAACGCAAAAACCTGACACGATAGCTCGCTTCATTGGAAAGCGTCTGGAGTATGACTACATACCTGCAGTCAGGCCGGCAGAGAAGTCACAGCGGATCGTCGAAGAGATGGTTGCTCGTGAGCTAAGCCAGTTAGAGGGAGATCCCGCACTGCAGAATGCGCTGCAAGAGATCAGCCGCATTCAACAGCCAATACTAGATCAGCTTTCCAAGAGCATTCAGGCAACACTGAGCGGTTTCTTGCCGGAGGTCACAGGGGTCGAGATCCATATTTCGGAGGACCGTAGATCACAGGCGCTGAGGCAATCCTGCGAAATCATCCTTAATGATGGTACGCCAACTCAACTAAGATACAAAGGAGATGGCGCGCAAAGTCTCACGGCACTGAGCCTCATGAGGCACACGACCGAACGAGCGGCGCTTGGTCGTCATCTGCTTCTCGCGATTGAGGAGCCTGAATCCCATCTGCACCCGAACGCCATTCATCAGCTTAAATCCGTGCTTCAGGAGATATCTGGAAAGCGTCAGGTGGTCATAACCTCGCACTGTCCACTGTTCGTAGACAGAGCAAACATTCGAAGCAACATAATTGTTGCTGACGGGAAAGCTGCACCTGCACGAGACGTGATCGAAATCCGGGAAATGCTGGGTGTGAGGGCCTCGGACAATTTGAGACACGCAGAGTTGGTTCTGCTCATGGAAGGTGAAGACGATCGTAGGGCGATCATTGCATTACTAGGCCACCACTCGAATCTCCTCGATACAGCACTTCATCAAGGGCATCTCGCAGTTGATTCCATGGCTGGAGCCTCTAACATATGCTACAAGATAGGGCTGATCCGCGATTCTCTATGCGAAACTCATTGCTTCCTTGATGACGATGATGCTGGACGGGACGCATTTGCGAAAGCTGAAAGAGAGGGTCTAATTACGATGCGCGATGTCAACCTTGCTGTGTGCGCCGGCATGCAGCAAGCGGAATTGGAAGACATGTACGACGCCCAATTGTACGCAGGAATGGTCCTAAACACATTCCGTGTCACGCTCAATCATCCGAAGTTCTCCACAGCGAAGAAATGGTCGGTGCGCATGTCGGAGACCTTTCGGGCTCAGGGGAAACCTTGGGATGACGGCGTTCAAAGCAGACTCAAAGCGGCTGTCAGTCAGCAGGTTGTGGCCAGTCCGTCAACGGCGCTCAATCAAGTCAAACGCGCGGCTTTTGATTACCTCGCTTCAGCTCTCGAAGGACGGCTGCAAAACAAGTCCACGAATTAGGAATCGGCACAGTAATAGCAAAAAACCCCCGCCCAAATTCCTTGGGCGGGGGCCGGTAAACCGCAGCGTGAGTGCGCGGGTTAGTGGGCGGGCTGCCAGGCGGGGAGATGGATCATCTGGCGATCAACCTCGGCTTCCGCTTTGTCGCGCGTCCAGTTCTCCGATTTCATCACGTAGTGGATCATGCCTTCCCGGATCTCGCTCCGGGGTTTCAGTTGGCCCGCCGTGTCGGTGCAGTAGAGGCAGTAGGGGTGGCCCGTGTCGCCATTGCCGTGCTGCGATGGATGCGTCATCGGCATTCCGCATGCCTCGCACCGTGGAAAGCTGACCATGTTTCCCTCCTTTGAGGGCCGGATCTATTGGTTAATCCCCCGCAGGACGCATCCCGCCGGAGACGTTACACTATTAGGAGGGGTCAAACCACACCCCACCGGTACACTACTTTTACTTTGATGACGCGAAATCAGTTTGCGGCAATTGGAATAGGTGCCGGTTGCCGCGCGGAGTGGCTCGTCTATGACATTATCAATCAACATCTTGCGCGCAGCCAGCGCCGGACGCGCAGGCTGGGAGGGCGAGGCTCCCGCCGAGCCTTTCGTCCGCGCGGGAAGAGGCTCGGCAGTCCGCCGAGACGGATCGCCATCCCAATCATGTCTTGAAATCACCATGCCGTAACAATCCGCAACCGCGCCGCGCGTTACGCGCAGCGCTGTAACTCGTTTCGAATCACCCGGCTACGAACTCTGCCGGTCTTTCGAGAGTCGCTGGTTCAGATCACGGCGATAAAATTGAACGAAAGCCAGCGCCAGAAGCCCGATCGGCGGCGCCACGGCCAGAAAGTCTGCCCAGAAGTTCACTTGCATCCCCCCATCGCTGTCATGTCCCTGTAATCGTCAATCCGCACTTTGACGAAAACTTTCACGTCGCCTTGCAACTGACAGTCCGACAAAAACTTCGACCAAGGGCCCCACCCCTGGCGATGGGTGAATTTAGAGAATGTCAATAACTCCGCAAGAGAAAAGATGGACTTGATGAGGCAATCGCGCATTTTTTCTTCGTTCCCGATGTCGCCGTGATCACCCGCGACTCTATTAGTTCCATCGTCACCACCCAGGACGGATTTTATGAAAAATCTCACGGTCACGCCGGTCGCCCATGTGGTCAACAATGTCAACTCGCCCGTCGATTCCGGATGGGGCTCGGTCGAGTCGCGCATCGTGCTCGAACCGCAGTGGCGCGGGGCGCTGGATGGTCTCGATCAGTTTTCTCACGTCGTCATCCTCACCTTCCTTCATCAGATACCCGGTGCGGATCGCGTGGTTCCCGCGCAGCGCCGTCCCCGCGGACGTGATGATATGCCTCTTCTCGGCGTCTTCTCGCAACGCGCGCGCGTGCGGCCCAACCCGATCGGGGTCACCGCCTGCTCCGTTGAGAAGGCGGGGCCGGAGGAACTGATTGTGCGCGGCCTGGATGCCATCAACGGCACACCAGTCCTCGACATCAAACCGTACGTGCCGATCTTCGACCGGATCGAATCGCCCACCGTGCCCTCATGGGCGGGGCAGTTGTTCGCGGATTACCTTTGAGGCGTCTGGGCGGATTGGATGCTTTTCACCCCCGGGGTCTTGCGGATCGCCTCCAGCAGTTAGGCGGCCTCCGCGCAGTAAATCACCTTCACTTCAGTCCTGGTGGCCCGTGCATCCGGGATGTAATGCGAAACATGGTGGGTAGAGCCCACCTCGGTCATGGGATGTGGTCCAAGTTCATGTAGCGTAGGCCCTCGTGGCCGTTCTCCGTGGGCACAGTGCACCCGTTTTCGGAACGAGGTGTGCCAATTCAACAACGCCCACAAGGGGCTATGCTACGCGGAGGCCCCCCTCACGCCTGAAAGATCGCGGTCATGGGATGTGGTCCAAGTTCATGTAGCGTAGGCCCTCGTGGCCGTTCTCCGTGGGCACAGTGCACCCGTTTTCGGAACGAGGTGTGCCAATTCAACAACGCCCACAAGGGGCTATGCTACGCGGAGGCCCCCCTCACGCCTGAAAGATCGCGGTCATGGGATGTGGTCCAAGTTCATGTAGCGTAGGCCCTCGTGGCCGTTCTCCGTGGGCACAGTGCACCCGTTTTCGGAACGAGGTGTGCCAATTCAACAACGCCCACAAGGGGCTATGCTAC
>JAKAKI010000078.1:27946-44269 GCA_021813505.1 bacterium
CGCGGTCATGGGATGTGGTCCAAGTTCATGTAGCGTAGGCCCTCGTGGCCGTTCTCCGTGGGCACAGTGCACCCGTTTTCGGAACGAGGTGTGCCAATTCAACAACGCCCACAAGGGGCTATGCTACAAAGTTGCCTGGATCTTGAACACGCCCATCCTGGCCGTGGGAACTCGGGGTTGACTCGGAGACCGATTGTCCCTTGGATGTGATCTCCGCCTCACAACCATGGAACCATTACTGAATCGCTCTTGTTTCATCAATTGCCACCGTCAAAACCGGCGGTGGCACGCACCAACGGGTCAGCACGATCGCAAAGAAGAGGCTTATGCCCAGAATCGCAGCCGTTGCCACGGCGTCACCGCCGTACACAATTACCCAATCTGAGGCGCGCGCCTTCGCCGCCACGCATTTCCGCTCGCAACGCCGTGACGTCGAACGCCTGCTCCCTGTGTTTGATCACTCGGGAATCGAAACGCGCCACTTGTGCGTTCCCGCTGACTGGTACTTGACCCCGCGGACATTCGCCGAGAAAAACGCGCTCTACATCGAGTGGTGCCGCCGGCTGGGTGAGCAGGTTGTGCGCACCTGTCTGGACAAATCGGGAATTGGCGCCAAAGACATCAATCACATGATCTTCGTCTCGACCACCGGCCTGGCCACGCCATCAATCGACTCGCGCTTGATCAACGTGCTCGGCTTGGATGCGCACACCAACCGCACGCCGATCTGGGGATTGGGATGCGCCGGCGGAGCGGCGGGCATTTCGCACGCGTATCGCGCGGCGCTCGCCGATCCACATGCGGTTGTGATGCTGGTGGCCGTCGAGTTGTGCGGCCTGACCTTTCACTTCGGTGACTTCTCCAAGTCAAATTTCATCGCCACGGCGCTCTTTGCCGACGGCGCCGCCGGCGTACTGGTCACCGGCGATGCGGTCGAAGTCACCGGACCCGAAATCCTCGGCACGCAGTCGACCATCTGGCCTGATTCGCTCGATGTCATGGGCTGGAATTTCGACAGCGTCGGGATGCAGGTGGTGTTTTCACGGACGATTCCAGGAATCGTGCACGAGAAGACGCGCACCAACATCGACGAATTTCTTCGCGAGTACAATCTGACCTTCGATCAGATCCCGCATTTCATCCCGCATCCGGGCGGCGCCAGGGTGATGGACGCCTACCAGGAGACGCTGGCCCTCGACGCACACCAGATGTGCGCGGCGCGTTCGGTATTGCGCGATCACGGCAACATGTCGGCCCCGACCGTGTTGTTCGTTCTCGAGAAGACTCTCTCCAACGGAACCGTGCATGCGGGCGACCACGGTTTGTTGACCGCACTGGGACCGGGGTTCTCCTCGGAGAACGTCCTGATGCGGATCTAGCGAATTGCACTCTGAATCGCCCTCACCCCGACCCTCTCCCAGAGGGAGAGGGAGTTTGTCTGCCCTTAAGTAGACTTTGCGCGAGTTTGGTAGCCTTGTTTGACCGGTTGGATTGGTAACCTCTTTTCTCCCCTCTCCCTCAGGGAGAGGGGTCGGGGGTGAGGGCGGCCGCGCCACACCGGCACTCATCGCGCTGATGTACAATGGGTTACGCCTCTCTGCCATCCGCAATACTCCGAATTCCCGAAAAAACCTAAACTCCTCAACGATATTGCCGTAATATCAATATGATATCACACGATATCAGAGGAGGAATTGCATGATCAAAGAGAAAGAACGCACGGGGACTTCGGGCTGGGGAGTGATGATCCTTGGCATCATCGAAATCGCCCTCATGATCTATCTGGCGGTGACCACGCCCGCGCCGATTGGCAAAGTGGGTTGGCTGCTTCTGGCCCTGTTCGGACTGATCATGCTGATGGGGCTGTTCATGGTCAACCCGAACGAGGGGAAAGTGCTGCAGTTGTTCGGCAAGTATGTCGGGACGGTCAAGACCGAGGGGCTGCGCTGGGCCAATCCGTTGTACTCGAAACGGCGGATTTCCCTGCGCGTGCGCAACTTCGAGACGGCGCGAATGAAGGTCAATGACATCGACGGGAATCCGATCGAGATCGCCGCGATTGTCGTGTGGAAAGTGGTCGACACCGCGGAAGCCTGTTTCCATGTCGATAACTACGAGAAGTTCGTGGCAATGCAAAGCGAAGCGGCCGTGCGCAATCTGGCCACCCGGTATCCCTACGACACGCATATCGACAATCAGATGTCATTGCGCGGAAACACCGCCGCCATTGCCGAGCACATGAAGGGCGAAATCCAGGAACGTCTTATCCAGGCCGGCGTGGAGGTGATCGAGGCGCGCTTAAGCCATCTGGCCTATGCTCCGGAGATCGCCGAGGTGATGCTGCGCCGCCAGCAGGCGGGTGCGATTGTCGCGGCGCGCACCAAAATTGTCGAAGGCGCTGTGGGAATGGTCGAAATGGCGCTGGAGAGACTCGCCGCCAAAAACATCGTCGAGCTCGACCCCGAACGGAAAGCCGCGATGGTGTCCAATCTGCTCGTGGTCCTCTGCGGCGAAAAGGCCGCCCAGCCAGTCGTCAACACGGGAACGATCTACCAATAAGATGCTGTGGCAGAAGATGTGTGATTGTCATCCCGAGCGAAGCGAGGGATCTGCTGTCCGCCCCTTACGGCAGGGCTCTGACATACTGCAGATCCTTCGTCGTCCGCCGCGGCGGACTCCTCAGGATGACAGATGGATGGGACCAGGGCACACGGAGCAATCAGGAGTCTGACAGTCGGTGGCAGAGCGCAAACCATACCTCCTCCGGCTTGATCCGGAGGTGTTCCAGGCCATGCAGCGGTGGGCCGATGACGAGCTGCGCAGTCTCAACGGGCAGATCGAATTCGCCCTCCGCCGTGCGCTCAAAGAGGTGGGGCGGCTCAAAGACAAGGGCAGCGGCACCAACCGTCCCAAGAAGTGAGTGTTGACATTCGCCCGTTCCAACATTGCTTACCAGCAAGTTCACAGTCCCAGGCGGTGGCGCCTGGGGACACCGCAATCTGCAATACCTGACCGGGAGGAGGGACGTCGGCCATGGTGAAGAAGCGCAACATGCTGGCTCAAGTGGGGCTGGTCATCATCACATTGGGCATTTACGTGATCTACTGGTTCTACCAGACCGCAACCGAGTTGAAATATCTGGCCAATGATCCCGAGGCCAGCCCAGGGCTGTGGACAGTTCTGTTGTTCATCCCCTTCGGCGCGATCTACTCACACTACAAGTACGGATCGCTCTACGAGAAGGTCAGCTCCGAGAAGCTGAACCGCTGGATCATATTTCTCCTCTGGTTCGTCTTTTCGCCGGCCGTCTGGTTTATCGTTCAGACCGATCTCAACCGGCGCGTGACCGAGGGAAAAGCGGTTCCGGCAACGGCGTAGCCTGCTTCACGATTCGTGATGCAAAGGGGCGTATTGCATACGCCCATTCCCCTACGGGAGAGCATCCGTCTTCGGCAAATGAGGCTCACGTCAAGCCAAGGAGACGCCTCTCGCCGAGGTAAAAGGGCGTATGCAATACACCCCTACGGGAATTCCCCCGTAATCGATATTGGAAGTACCGCCCGGCGCGCGTGGCCGCGATCTCTGATCGCGGGAGGCCGGAGGCCGACATAAGCCCCGTGCTTGTGCGGAACAGCGTTGAATCCCGCGCATACGCTTGCCCAAAACCGACTCCCCATTGAGTGCACGTGTTGTAAACGGGCCTCCGGCCCGCAGCGATCAGAGATCGCTGCCACGCCTGTGGCTGCGTCATCGTGAATCAGTGCAGTCATCGTCTATGGGAAGAGCAAGAACGCCGCAGTTACGAGAACGACATACGCGAGGAAGATCAAGATCTCGTACCCCATGATGTCCTTGAAATCGAGCTTGGCAACGGACAACAGCGGGATCGCCCAGAAAGGTTGGATGATGTCGGTGGCCATATCGCCCCAGGCGTAGGCAGTCACGACCTTCGGTGCAGACACGCTCAGGGTCTTGGCAGCCTGGAGCACATAGGGCGCTTCAATCGCCCACTTGGAGCCGCCCGACGGGACGAAGTAGTTCACAATCCCGGAGTACCAATATAGAATCGCCGGGTAGGTCTTCGTGCTTGCGATGGAAATCAACGCATTCGAGAGTACTTCGGCGAGGCCGGAAGATTTGATGATGCCGTACATCCCGGCATAGAACGGGAATTGGAGAATAATCCCAAAGATCAGCTTGCCCCCCTCCTCAGAGGCTTTCAGGAATGACGCTGTAGTGCGATGCAGGAGAAGGCCAAGGAAGAGCACGGCGAAATTGAAGGCATCAAGCGTGAGCCCGCCCCCCTTGACCGCGAAATACCAGACCACCCATACCATCCCGGCGACACCGAAGATGGCATTGATAATGTAGGAGTGTTCGAATCTCTCCGACGGCGTCGGCACCGCAGGCCTCGCGGGCGGCGCGAAGTCTTCGAACCCTTCCAGCACGGACGGATCGACCGCCACCGTGTTTTCCTTGCGGGGATGAAGCAGCGGTGTGAACAGACACAGGAAGACGAAGACCGCACCGACCAAGATCAGATTGAACGGGGAGAAGATCGTGTCGCCGACCGGAATGACCCCGATCTCCTTTTCGAGAAAGTGCCCAGGAGTCGCGACCAAAAGCGGGGCCGAAGCCGAGAGGCCGGCATGCCATGTACATCCCATCCCCAGATAGGCACAGGCCACGAGCAGACGGTAGTCGACATCACGGCGATGCGCGGCGATGAACCGCACCATCAGGGCGGCGCCGACGACCGACAGCCCCCAATGAAACCACGACAGCAGAAGCGAGATGACCGTCATGGTCAGGATCGCGGACTTCGGCCCTTTGGGGATTTTCGCCACCGCGCCGAGCACGCGGCGCACCGGTGGAGACACCGCCACGATGTACCCGGTGAAGACAATCAGGCACATCTGCATCGCGAACGACAACAGCGCCCAGAATCCATCGCCCCAATAGATGACACACTGCAGAACTGTGGTGCTCGTGAATCCGAGCGCCAATGCAAAGACGATTGCGGTCAGAATACAGGCGATGATAAACGAGTTGGGCACCCAGCGGATGGACCATTTGGTCAGGGCAGCAGCGAGACGTTCGAGCAAGCGCATGCGGGAAAGATTGGCACGGCGGAATGGAGAGCAACAGATATCACAGCACGGAAGATTTGTGCTCACTCGAGGGAGGGCGAGGCTCCCGCCGAGCCTTCTTCCCGCGCGTAAACTAAAGAGGCACGGCAGGAGCCTCGCCCTCCCGATGCCAGGTCCTTGAACCAATCTGCCCGGCCAATGGATCGAAACAACTTACAATGGGGATGAGGCGATACCCGTCATCATCGGCCGCGTACGTCTTTACAAAACCACCTCCGGCTACCCGAGGCGGTGCTCTGTAAGCACTGATTGCCTCGATAGTTACAAGGATCTCCTCGGTGCCAGCGGGCTCCAACGAGTCACGGCACAGCCATTGCTCCTGGACCATATCGGATTCGCGTGGTGCGGATCGAAAGATGACTTCCGCTGCACACTCCGGCGTGAGGGAAATGCGGCAAGGAAGTCCAGACAGGGCAAAGCTGTGCGAAGGGTGGGTTTGATGTTGCGGTTTCTTGTTGAGCGAGTGGGACTCGGATGTCTTCTCGGTTTGCTCGTGCTTGGTGTATCAGGCCGGCTCTCCGATGCCGTGGCGATGCCGCCCTACATTGATGAAGCGAGCGGCAAGCCGCCGTCGCCCAAGATGGCTGCGGCAATCGGCCTTTACAATCAGATGCGGCATTCATTTGCCGAGCGTGGAATCAATCAACCCGGTGGCGGACTGGCCGCCGGCGCCAAGGTGACCGGCACATTCAATGTCCTGGCATTGTGCGTGGACTTCCCGGACAAATCCGGAACGGTGTCCGCGACCGAATTGGACACGCTCGTCTTTAATAATGCCCATGGCTCGGTGCGTGATTTCTACAGCGAGAACAGCTACGGGGCCTTGATCATCACGACGATCAATCTCCCGTCCACCATCGGCTGGCAGCAGGTCAGCCAGAACTACTCGTACTATGTCAATGGATCATACGGATTGGGCGCGTACCCGAACAATTCCCAGAAAATGGTCGAGGAACTGGTCGACCTTGTCGATCCGCTCGTGAGCTTTGCCAACTACGACAACGATGGTGATGGATTTGTCGACGGCCTCATCATCATGCATGCCGGCCGTGGCGCCGAATACTCCGCCTCGACCTCGGACATGTGGTCCCACAAGTGGGGCATCATGCCGCGCATCAAAGATGGCAAGTATGTCAGCTCGTATTCTGTCCAGCCTGAATACTGGAGCACTCCGGGAGATATCACGATCGGCGTGTATGCCCACGAGACCGGGCATCTATTCGGCCTTCCGGATCTGTACGATACCGACGGCAGTTCGCGGGGACTGGGACGGTGGTCGCTCATGTCCGGTGGCGCCTGGAACGGCTCGGTCGGCAACTCCCCGGCTCACCTGGATGCCTGGTGCAAAGCCCAGGTCGGCTTTCTCACTCCCACCGTCGTCGACAGCAATATCACCGGGGCGTCAATCCCGGACGTCGAGACGCACGCTCACGCCTACCGGCTTTGGTCGGACGGCACTCTGGGAAGTGAGTACTTCCTATTAGAGAATCGCCAGCGCACCGGCTATGACGCCGGACTGCCGAGTTCCGGCCTCCTCATCTGGCACATTGACGACACACAGTACTCCAACGCCAACGAATGGTATCCGGGGCACACGGCCTCCGGGCACTACTGGGTGGCACTTCAACAGGCCGACGGACTGTGGCAGATGGAGAAGAACACGAGCTACGGCGACGGCGGTGATCCGTTTCCCGGCTCGGGCGCCAAGACGACATTTTCCGCGGCCACCACACCGAACTCGAATTCATACTCCGGCGCGGCCACCTATGTGACCGTGACCAATATCTCAGCCTCCGGCCCAACGATGACTTGTGACTTCCAGGTGTCGCTGTCCGCGGGCATTCTCGATGACAATGACCAGGGCCACATCCGTTACACGATGGGGCTGAGCAACTCGCCGAATCCGTTCAATCCGTCGACCATCATGACCTTCACCTCCGAAGCCGGAGGACCGGTCACTCTCATGGTCTATGACATTCTCGGACGACACGTCAATACCCTCTTCTCCGGCGATGCGGCGTCCGGCGTACACCAGCTCACCTGGAACGGCGATGACGAATCCGGCCGGCCGGTTGCATCGGGAGTCTATTTCGGACGGCTTGCCGGCGCCAAGGGCAGCGTGGTTCGCAAGATGGTGTTAATGCGATAAGTCGTATCCGCAAGTGTGCCACGGACAAAGAAGGCCGGGTGGCTTTAACGCCCGGCCTTCTTTGTCCGTGTTTCTTCGTGGCTTCCGGGGAATGGCCTGGAGAGGCCCACAACATCTTGAAACCAATTTTCAAAATCGTGCGTATTATGGGTAAATGAGACGGCCATCCGCCCAGAAGCTGTGGCTGGTGCTAGTCGCCCTGGCCGCGGTATGCCTGTTTGGTCTGGCGGCAATGCACAGCCATGCAGGCCACGCGGATACACAATGCTGGCTGTGTGCGGCGTCGGTGGGGCATCTCGCGCTTCCGGTCGCACTGGCCGGTCTAATCCAGATCACACTGATCGTTTCGTTCCTCGGGGTTTCCAGCGTCCGAGTGTTCGCCCTGCCGTCCCCGGCGCGCATTCCGGCCCGGGCTCCTCCGATTCTCTAAATCTCCCCTGTACGTTTGTTGACCTGTAATCTTGCGGCCCCGATTCATCGTGGGGCGCAATGCACTTTGTGGCAAGGGGGATTTATGAGAACTCCCCGTGGGAGCTCATCCCGATGGATCATTTCGGTTCTTTGCGGTATTGTCATTCTGCTTCCCATTCGGGCGGCCCGGTCGCAGTCGTCGGCCAGTCCCGATTTCTCACTGATCGGTGATATCCGCGCGTTTACGCACAACGACCCGATGCGGCCGCGGGAGAACAAGAAGTTCAATCTCGATCTCCACGAAGGCGAGCTGGCGATCAACGGTTACTTGAATCCATTTGCCCGCGCCGACGCCTTCTTCAGTTGGGCCGACGGTGAAAACGCGGCGATCGAGGAATTGTATTTCACCGCGACCCGCGGATTGCCCCTCGGGATAACGCTGAAGGCCGGCCAGTATCTTGTGGGTTTCGGAAACCTCAATGTGCAGCATCCGCATGCGTATTCGTTCATCGAACGTCCGCTCGCCCAGCAGGCATTCCTCGGCGAGGATGGCCTCAAGGACGTCGGCATCAGTGCTACCGTCGCGTTGCCGACGGGGAATGTCTCCACCACGGCAACGGTTGATGTGCTGAAGGGCGGCTTCCTCGACAATCCCGGTTTCTCGGCGCAGCCACGGCCCAACAATCCGTCGTTTGCCGCACGCGCAGCATCGTTTTTCAGCCTCGGGGATTTCACCTCGCTGCAACTGGGCATCTCGGGCTTGACCGGTGTCCCGATTCCGGATGGGCGGCGGTGGATTGGTGGCGTCGACGGCAAGTTCAAATGGAAGCCCGACCGATACCGGTCGCTGGTAGTCCAGAGCGAATGGATGGCGAACCGTGAGCCGGCAATGATGCTCACGCAATCGGGGTCAGGTGCGGCCGCCATGACCGCGTTTCCCCAGATTTCCGCCAATGGCGGCTTCGTATTCGTCGATTACCAATTTCATCAACGCTACAACACAGGGACGCTCATTGACTGGACCGAAGAACCGCAGAACTCCCGCGCGACGCGCTGGCGTGTGGGCGGCTTCGTCGGCTTCGCGCCTGTCGAAGAAACTTCGCTGTTGCGATTCTTGATCGCGTACACACGGGACAGGCAGAACCAACGCGGATTCTGGTCGGCGACGACACAGCTCATCTTCTCACTGGGACCGCATAAACCGCACCCGTTCTGAGGACGCGCATGCTGTCTGCAAATGGGAGTTATGGGAGGAAGTGATGGGAAGAATGTTGAAAGCAGGGAGTCTGATGGCGGTTGTGTTTTCAGTTGTCACCGTTCTGGTTGGGCTGACACAAACCGCTGCTGCGGACAAACTGAAGGTGGTCACGTCATCGGCGGATTTGGCTTATTTCACGAAGCAGGTGGGCGGGGAGTTGGTGGACGTCGATCCGATCGCATCTGGAAATCGCGACTTGCACTTTGTGGAGGTCCTGCCGAGCTACATGCTCAAACTGCGCAAGGCCGATTTGTATTTCACCGTTGGGCTCGAGCTGGACACCTGGTCGCAGCCGCTCGTTGATGGCTCACACAATCCGAATCTCAAGGTGGTGGACTGCTCCAAGGGGATTTCGCCTCTGGAAGTTCCGACATTCAAGGTGGATGCGAGTCATGGTGATTTGCACCGGTTCGGGAATCCGCATTACTGGCTGGAACCCGACAACATACCGGCAATCTGCCACACGATCCAGGCCACGCTGGCGTCGGCCGACCCGGCAAACGCGGCGGCCTACCAATCGCAACTCGATACGTATTTGAAGGCATTCAAAGAGAAGCTGGCCGCCTGGCACAGCGCGGCGGACCGGCTTAACGGCATGTCGTTTGTCTGCTACCACAACTCATGGCCGTACTTCTGCCATTTCTTCGGATGTAAGATTGCAGGATTGATCGAAGAATATCCCGGCGTGGCGCCGTCACCGTCGCACCTGGCGAGCTTGATTTCGCAGATCAAATCCGATTCGATTCGCGCCGTCGTCTACGAGCCCTACTTCGATCATCGTATCCCGGATTTGCTCGCGGCAAAAACCGGCTGCCGGGCGGTGACATTTCCCACGTCCGTGGGCGGCCTGCCGGGGACCAATACCTATGAATCGCTGATCGACACGCTGATCGCCAGGTTGTCCGGCGCTGAGGGAGTCCGCCCATGAGTATGGCATTCGAATTGATGTTATGGCCGATTCTGGCCTGCATTCTGATGACGGGAATCAACGTCTACTTCGGCAGCCACGTTCTCCGGCGCGGTGTCATCTTTGTCGATCTGTCATTGGCGCAAGTGGCGGCGCTCGGTTCGACGATGGCGTTTCTCTTCGGACTCGAGCTGGCGTCCAGCACCGCCTACTTCCTCAGCCTGGGATTCGCCCTGCTGGGCGCGGCGTTATTCTCCATGCTGCGCACCAAGGAACAGGAGATCCCCCAGGAGGCGATCATCGGCATCGTGTACGCGGTTGCCACGGCGACGACAATCCTGTTAGTGTCGCGACAGCCCGAAGGCGCCGAGCACATCAAGAATCTGCTGATCGGATCGCTTCTGACAGTAACACCAGGCATGGTTCTCAAGACCGCGGCGGTCTATGCCGTCGTCGGCGTGATGCACTGGGTCTGGCGGGATAAGTTCTGGCAGATTTCCTCAGACTCGCACGCGGCCATCAAAAGCGGTGTATCGGTGCGCTGGTGGGATTTTCTCTTTTATGGATCGTTTGCAGTAGTAGTCACATCGTCGGTGAAGATCTTTGGCGTGCTCTTGGTCTTCTCACTTCTGGTTGTCCCCAGCACGGCGGCGATCCTGGTGGCATCGTCGCGAATGTCGCGGCTTTTGTTCGGCTGGGTCCTCGGCGCGGTCGTGTGCGTGGCGGGGATGTTCATTTCGTTTTATGCTGACCTGCCTCCCGGCGCCACAATCGTCGGTGCATTCGGGCTGGCGTTGGTGGGAGTGGCTACGCAAAGAGCACTACTCAGGCGGATTACCAATTCAAACGGGACACTACGGTGAAATCTCCCAATAGGGGGGTGCCGCCGTGGCGGCCTACGCCCGGTTCCTGGTCAGATGTCCCGCCACGAGCCTTGTCATGTCAAACATCGACACTTGCAAACGCCCTTCGAACACTGCGATCAAGAGGTGGTCAGCGTTGATCATCGTACGATTCTTCTTGTCTTGGAGACCGTTGGCCTTGATGTAATCCCACATTCTCTTTGTGACTTCTGTTCGTGCGAGTGGACCGGGGCCAACTACTGCCGCCAAGGCAGGTGAAACTACCAATGGTTCCATAAAGGCTGGGTTGCGTCTTCGCTTGGATTCTGAAGTCGATTGTCGATCCGCTGATTCCGGTCGACGTTCCGCGCATTCAGTGCATCGTTTCGCCTTATCCAACCAGCACTCTTTACACACCAGCGTTTGACACTCTGGGCATTTGTAGTATTCTTCGACGAGCACGATGTGGCAGACACCACAGAACTCCCGTTCACTCCCAGCAGACAATGTTGACACAGGCCTCCCCTCTCGCCCTTTCCAGCTCGTGGCTAGTCAAGCGCTCAGCGATGCTCATTAACTCTCGCAATTCCGCCTCACCCAGTCACGTGTGACGCCACGACTGTGTCGCCGGGATTGTACTCCAATATCAGCGCTTTCTGACCGCCGAAGACTGTCCCGCCGCGGCCGATGTCGTACTGGCTGCGGACGTGTTCGCCTGTGGGGGGTCCCAGAAGCGCGAGCACCGCGGCGCGGGTCATGCCGAGCCCGCGCAACTTCCCCAGCGCGCTGAGGAACATCGCGCGCCGGCCGGCGGGCGCAGCGCTGGACCACGCGGCCGAATCGTAGGGCTGCGATCCCAGCGTCGGGCGGCGATGGCTGTAGAGCACTTCCTTGATCACCCCCGCCTGATCGTAGGCAAATACTCCATAAAGGTCGCCGGCATTGCCCATGTTCGCCCGGGCATCCACCGGGGAATCATCACCGGCAGGTCCGAGATCATACCAGATCATCCGGTCGTCGAAATCGGCCACGCCCAGGTAGACCTCGACTTCGGCGCGTGAGAATGCCAGAAAGTCTGTCTGCGACAGAAGTGACTTGAGCATCCGTCCGCGCGTCGATCCCAGCGAACTCTGCCAGACCGAGGGATTGAAGGGGAGTGGGCGGACCGTCAGATAGAATCCTGCACCCGCCAGAATCGCCAGCACCACCGCCATGAGTGCGATGAGTGTCGGCATCCACGGCCGCTGGGGAGGTCTGCCCTCGGGCATATTCAACGAAGTTTCCGTTCCGTGATTCATTCGGGGAAGGGTTGGTTCTCGAACTCAGGCAGGCGGAGGGGCGTATTGCATACGCCCCTGACTCTATCCCCCTGCAATACCCGAGTTACTTCGATTTAATTTCGGCGCGCAATCCCATCACGAAACACACAACCGCCCAGATTCCGACCATGATCGCATAGGCGGTGTGGTTGGCGTAATCCAGAAACGACAGATCGATCATTGCCAGGATCAAGAGAATCACTCCAATGCCGTACCAGTTCTTACCTGCGCCCATTACAGCCCTCCTGCGATTGTGAACCTTCAGCCCAAGTGGTGGGCAAAGCCCACCCTACCCGAGTATTGGCGATGCAAACGAGTACTTAAGCGATGTCGAATTGCGCGAGGGAGGGCGAGGCTCCTGCCGAGCCACGCTTCCGCGCGGTGACAAGGCTCGGCAGGAGCCTCGCCCTCCCGGCCAGAATGGTGGGCAAGGCCCACCCTACTCGCGTGGCTCAAACTGTAGGGTGGGCTTTGCCCACCCAGTCTCACGGAAACACGGTCGCTGAATTTCTTCAAGAAATCTCTGACCTCGCACTAAACAATCGCCTCGGTCACTTCACCGCCAGCTTCTTGATCGCCGACTGCGAATACAGAAACAACAACAGGAACAGGATGTCAATGATGGCGAATGGGATGTAGAACGCCGGCACCGAGTCGATCAGGAGATGGCCGAACACGACGACGACAAAGAGCAGTTTCATCAGAACGCCCAGCACGATGATCGCCTGATTCTTCACCGGGTCCTTGTAGACGAGATAGAACCCGACGCCAAAAGTGAAGATGTAGGCGGCGGCAAGCTGGATATACCCCGCGTGGTTGGGCAGCTCGACTCCAAAGGCCGTATAGACTGTCTTGAAGAGCAGTCCGAAGACCAGCCCCAGAATGATGTCGTACAGGGCTGCGATCAGAAACAGTGTCTTAAGTCCCTTAATCGTCATCGCCGTCTCCTTCCGTGTCCGTAAGCCGTTTCCTCCCGAAATTGGGGGAGGTTCGGAGCATGCGCCGGAATTTCCGGCGCCGCGCCTTGGTCACATCTTCGGAATAAAGCGTCTTGGCCAGCCAGAGAAATCCCTCCTGGAGTTCCTGGATCGTCATGTCTTTGGGCGTGAAGTTGATGTCGAACAGAGTGCACAGCTCCCAGGCGTCGCGCTTGATCACCCGCTGTTCGCGTGTCAGACGTTCATGCAATGGTGTGCCGGGAAACGCCGTCAGAAACGTGATCTGCACTTCGTAGAGCGCGGATTCGAGGACGAACTCGTAGACTTCCTCGAAGACACTCTGCGTGTCGCCGTCCAAACCGAGGATGAAACACCCGTTTACGGTGATGCCGTACGATTGGATCTTCTCGATCGCCTCGAGATAACGGTCGCGTTGTTTCATCTTCCAGTTGGCGTTCAGCTCGATCCCGTCGAGACTGTTCTTGCGCGGGCTTTCCAGTCCGATCAAGACTTGCTGGCAGCCGGAGTCGCGCATCAGGCCGAGAAGTTCATCATCCTTCGCAACATTGATATCCGCCTCGGTGAACCAGCGCAGTCCGCGCCCCATCATGCCCCGCAGCAGCGATTTGTAATGATCGTAGTGGACAAAGCTGTTGTCGTCGGCGAATTCGATGAAGGGCTTGTCCCAGATCTGCCCGATCGCATCCAGTTCCGCCATGACCTTGGCAATCGGCTTGAGCTTGTACTGGTCGGTCAGCAGGATGGAACTCGCACAGAAATCGCAGCGATGAGGGCAGCCGCGGCTGGTCTGAACCGTGATGCGGTTGTACTTGTCCGGATCGAGCAGGTCGAATCGTGGCAGCGGCGCGGCCGCAAGATCATATCCTCCCGGCGGGGTTTGAGAGTAGACAGGCTTGATAGCGCCTTTTTGGAAGTCACCAAGCAAGAGCGGCCAGAGCGGTTCGCCCTCGCCGATCAAGACACTCGTGCAGTGTTTTCCGGCTTCGCTGGGCAGCGCGGAAACATGCGTTCCACCCATGACCACCGGCACTTTCTTCGCGCGATAGTGGTCGGCCAGTGCGTAGGCTTCGTCGACTTGCGCCGAATAGGTGCTGATCGCGACCAGATCATAATCGTCGGGGAGTGTCGCTTCCTGCTTCAAGTCGGCAATCTCCTTGTATTCGACGTCGAACCGGTCCGGCGTCAACGCCGCCAAAGTCAAAAGCGAAAGACTTGGCAGCGAAGCGATAATCCGGTTGCGGTCGACAAATCCGGGGAGCGTCAAACCCAGTTGGGTGAGCTCCTCGTTGTGCGCCCGCACCCCGCTCATGGCAATCAATCCAACTTTCATTAGCGCATCACTTCCCAAAGAGTGATACACGAAGCGCCAAGGACACTGAGCACCGGGATCAGAAACAGCGCCCGCAATTGGCGATTGTGCGCCATCAGGAAGCAGCAGACAGGCATGGACACTGCCCCGACCGCGAATCCCCATGACGCGAGATTGATGCTTGCCCCCGGTGCGGTTATTCGCTGAACCGTCAAGTAGAAGAGCAGGTTGATGATCGCCAATCCGAAAAACGAGATGTGCGCCAGACGATAGAGGCGGCGTTTGAACGATGTATACCCGCCAAGCCAGTCATCACGGTGGAAATACGCACCCAGGATGAAACCAACCACGACGCCAGCGGTGATCCACAGCCAGGCCAGAACCAGATTCATTTGGGCGGGGGCTGCGATCATCAGCGAAGTATCACTCCTCACCGATCAGGGTTCATCCTGCGCGATCACAAATCGTTTGGACAACACGGGAGAATCTGGATTCCGAGAAATCAAGAGTCAACGGGAATCTCGGGGGATGGCCTTGCCGGAGTCTCCCTGTACGGACGCGACGCAATCCATGATTTCACTTGATTGTCGCCGATAAAGGAGCGATCTTGCAGGTAGTCTGAAGTCCAACCCAACGGAGGACACATGCTCCCATTAGTTGTCACCGGCGTTCTTGCTGCGACTCTGCTGCTCATTGCCATCGTTGTTACGATCAATCTCTTCCTCGCTCGCTACCGGGCGATCAAGGCCGGCCGTACCGAGGTCGATTTGGTGTGGGGTTGGGTCAAGCTGATCTTGTGGCAGCCCAACGAGGGAGTCATGGTGCTGCGCAACAAGAAGATCCACTTCATCGATGAGGAGGGTACCGGCGGCACCAAGTTCATATTCCCCATCAAGGGTGATGAGCTGGAGGCGCGAGTTCCCCTCACGATCCGCCTGGTGTCATGGGAGGATGACCGCGTCCTAACCAAGGAGTCATTGCAGGTCAGGGTTAAAGTCGCCGTATGGTGGCGAATTTCCTCGATGAAAGAGTACGTCTTCGACATTGACCGGTCTGTTCATGTCGAGGGCCCCGAGGACGCAGGCCGCCTCCTTCCAGACAACCCGGAACACTCCCACCGCACGGTAGGACTGGTGGAATCCTCTGAGGCCTGGCTGAAAGCCATCACCGAGAGCAGTATGCGAATTCTGGCGTCACGCTCCGGTGCCGCCGAATTGGTCTCATCAAAACCGATGGAATACCTCAGCAGGGTTGTCGATGGCGGAGGGACCAGGCAAGTGACGACGACCGTGACGGAGTCGACAGTCCCGGCAGGAATCGCGCTTGAACTCAAGGAGGAACTGTCCAACAAGGTTTCAGGGTACGGAATCGGGATTAATAGAGTAGAGATCCAGGAAATCCGTCTCGCTCCGGAAGTCCAAGAGGCCATCGACAAGGTTCGACTCGCCTTCCTCAAGCCCGTCCAGAGTGAACAGGAGGCACGCGCCCGGCAGATCGAACTCGAGGCAACGGCAAGTGTTCTTGGCACAAGTGCTGTCGCGCTGACCGAAATATTCAAGCAACTGGGCGGAACGAATATGTATATGGTTCCGCCGTTCTTCCAGAACCTCTTTGGAATCGTTGACCAGAAAGCCAAGGACCTGGAAAAGGAACCGGTGCGGCCAGTGAACCGTCTTGCCGGTGAGACCCCCAAGTTGAATCTCCCGTCCGGCGCTGAATGACACGCCAAGCGGCGAACGGCGGGAATAGAACTTAGGCGCTCGATTGCTGATCTGCGCGCTCAGCGTTTCCAGCGAACACTCCAGGGAGGGCGATCTGCCGCGGCGGATCACCCTCCCATCCCGTCAATGCGGAAATCCTTACTTCTTCGACTTGCCGCGCGTGGGCGTTGCCGGGCGTTCGACCCGCTTCTTGCCCAGCGGCGCCAGCGCCAGATCAAGGACCTCGCCGACGGTGGCCACCGGGATGAACTCGACTTTGTCCTTCACCTCGGCGGGGACATCGATTAAGTCCTTCTCA
>JAKAKI010000044.1 GCA_021813505.1 bacterium
GGGTGGCTCCAAACGCAAACTGGTCGCATTCACACTCAACGAAAAAGCCATCCCCCGCCACGGCTGCGATATCCAGGTTAACGGAGCTTTGGCCGGTGTCGTGACCTCCGGTACCCATTCGCCGAGCTTGGACAAAGGAATCGGGATGGGGTATGTCGCCACCGAACACAGCAAGATTGGCGCCACGATCGGCATCATGATTCGCGGCAACGCAGTCCCTGCCACGATCATCAAACCGCCATTCGTGCAGAACACCAGCCACAAGTAAGCCGTGCACATCGCCGTCAATCTCGTACCCGGCACGCTGGCGCGTGAGCTGTCGCTCTTCGAGGGTGGGCCGGTGACTTACGTTATGGTCGACATCCTCAGGGCGTCGACGGTCATCTGTACCGCCCTGTCAAATGGCGCCGAATCGGTGATTCCTGTTGGCGACATCGAGGCCGCGCGTGTGATGCGAAGTCGCACCGACATGCGGAATGTGATGCTCTGCGGCGAGCGCGGCGGCCGCAAACTCGACGGATTCGATCTGGGCAATTCCCCTGCGGAGTACACAAAAGAGAAAATCGGCGGCCGGACGCTGATCTTTGCCTCGACCAACGGCTCGGTGGCGCTGACGGCGGCTCCCAGGGACGCGACCGTGCTGGTTGGCGGACTGGTCAATGTCTCCGCGCTCGCACACTCGATCGTGCATCACGATCAGCCGGTGCTCATTGCCTGTGCGGGCAAAGAGAATGGATTCTCGCTGGAGGATGCGGTCGGTGCGGGGGCGATTATCAGCAAGCTCTGGGAGACCGATCCGGAGTTGGAACTGGTCAACGACGGCGCACGTGCCGCCCAAGTTCTCTGGGACCAATACAAGTCCGACCCGGTGATGCCGCTCTGGCAATCGCAACACGGAATCTATCTGATCGAAATCGGCTTCGGCGCCGACCTGTCGGTCTGCGGTGCCGTCGACTCAGTCCCCGTCGTCCCGATCCTCCGCGACGGCCGCCTAATCGCCGAACCACCCATCTCCCCGATACCTCAAAACTAACTTGTCCGCGAACGCCCGCATTGCGGACAAGGGGCTTTCAGCCCCTTGGACTGGTTAGTAGGGTGGATGATTCACGCCACGATGCGCGCCGTGTGCGAAAACGCTACTGCGTGAATCATCCACCACCGCCCAGGGGAACCATCCTACACCCCCAGGCAGCCGCCGTTTCTTCAGCCCAACGGACACAAACGGCGGATGCCTCGCAGAAGCATTTCGAATAGGACAGAGTCTCGTCGCGAGGCATCCGCCCTACAGCGTAGTTCACCGCTTGCGGACAAGGGGCTTTGGGGCGTCCAGAAGAAGCCCTCCGAAAAGCGGCGGCAGTTGCGTAAGGGGGAGGTTGCTTCGTCGCTCCCTCCGCCTTCGGCGGAGACGCTCCTCGCAACGACAACTGTGCCTTTGCATTGCCAACTACATCTGAGATGTCGTTGCGAGGCGCGGCTCTTTGCGCCGAAGCAACCTCCCCCTTGCGCAACTACCGCGATGTTTGGGACGAGTTCTTCAACAGGCCCTTGGACCGGCTAGGGTGGGCTCCGCCCACCTGGCTCACCCGCCCAGTTTTGAGTTGAGTGTGAGCCTCTCGCGACTTACATTCCGCCACGATCTCCGGACGGTAGCGGTGTAACACACCGCAGCCGGAACGGAGATTGCCATAGTTCCAGGAGAGGTGGCCGAGCGGCCGAAGGCAGCTGCCTGCTAAGCAGTTGGCGGGGAAACTCGCCCCCGGGTTCGAATCCCGGCCTCTCCGCATTATTCTGATTCCCACTATCCTCGAACGCGTGACAGGGTTCGGACTCTCGTGTCCGATCTTCAGCAGCACGCTCCAATGTGGAGTCGCATGCACTCTGGTGAATTACGACATCACCTCATTTGAAACGAATTCCTGAACCCCCCGTAGAGCAATGAATGACCGCGGGGAGGAGCCTCATGACTGATATCAAGAAGACGGCACGAGTTGCTGGTGTGCTCTACATACTGATGGTGATCACCGGCCTGTTCACCCTGATGTATGTCCCCAGTAAGCTGATTGTGAAGGGAAATCCCGCCGAGACCGCCAGCCGGATTCTCGCGCACGAGACACTGTATCGAATTGACCTCGTGGTCGGCCTGGCCGCCACGATCATCTTCATGTTCACCGCTCTGGTTCTCTACCATCTGTTCAAGGAGACGAATCAGCGCCAGGCCGCCGTCATGCTGATCCTCGTCTTAGTCCAGCTTCCACAATCGTTCGTAACGCAATTACTCCAGATCGGTGCGCTGGAGCTTCTGCGCGGCGCCGATTTCCTGATGGTTCTGGACAAGGCACAGCGTGAAACGATGGCGATGTTGTGCTTCCATCTCAGTGACAAGAGCACGGCGCTCTCCGAGATGTTCTGGGGGCTGTGGCTCTTTCCTCTTGGCTGGCTGGTGTTCCGGTCCGGCTTCCTCCCCCGCTTCCTGGGCATCTGGCTGATCCTCAACGGCGTGGCTTACGTACTGATGAGTTTCACAGGCCTGCTTAGGCCGGAGTTCTACAAACTGGTCTACAATATTGCCTTGCCGGCCTTGCTCGGAGAACTGGCCTTGGCGCTGTGGCTGCTGTTTGTCGGTGCGCGGCCAAAACCAACGATTGCCCCGTAGGGTGCGTGAATCACGCCGCCTACTCGATTTTCTGCACGAACAAGCCCCGGCTTGAGGCCGGGGCTCGTGACTTGTTCCAAGAGATGGTGAGCGCGATCAACTAATTCCGTACTTCGAGAAGTGTGTGACGACGAACTTGACTTCACCATGCGCCAGAGCCTTGACCTGTTGCTGCAATTCCCACAAGTTGGTGGCGGGGTTTAACCAGAACATCTGGACTGTCGTATTGGGCGTGAATCCATACACTTTGAGCTCACACGGCTTGGCGAACTGCAGACCGTCCGGTCCAAAATCGTACACGAAGACAGGACCAAAGGGTGTGTTGAAGAACAGAGCAGTCGCCGTGATCTTGACTACACAGCCGCCTCCGCTCGAGCAAACCGCGTCTGCCGGGATCTTCAGCGTGCTGGTCACCGCGCCGAATTCGAGTGTGATGGTTCCGCCCGCCTTGCCGACGAAGGCGGTGTCGGAAGCCGAGGACAACGTCCAATTCCCGGACCCTTGGAGCGGCCCGCCGCTTCCGGCGGTTGAGTCGAGGGAGCCGCCAAAGGAATCACCGTAGTTGTCCAGTACCCATTGAAGCGCACCTGATCCGCCGCCATCCTGTCCCGGGCCCCCTGGACCAACAGGGCTGGCACTGTCGTGACCACATCCAGCCACGAGGAAGAGACCCATTAACAAAGCTGCGGTGAATGTGGCTCCCACAAATAGTGGCTTCGTTCTTCCCATCCTCTGCTCCTTTTTGTGTCTATCGTGCATTCTCATCGATTTCACTTAGCTCCCGAGCAAGTGTGTCTGCAACTGATTTGCCCAGCCTGTTCGATATTCCTACAGAATCACAAGCTGCTGTGCAACACGCGGATCGCGAGGCCCGACACGCCGGCTGTGCAAATTCCGACCAGCACTGCGGTTCGCCAGACTTCGAAATGTATGGGACGAATGCCACAGATGCCGGCCACCACCCCGCAGACCGGCATAGGCTCTGTGGCGGAGATACTCTTGTCGGCGGAAGGGAATTCGATGCGACACAGCCCATAGCAAAACAATTCGACCACGATTGAATCGCAGGAACACAACGGACTCATTCAGAGGAGTCCGATGAGTTCCATCGGCCTTCTTCGGCCAGAGTTCACAAACTGGGCTACAACATTGCTTTGCCGGCCTTGCTCGGAGATCTGGCGTTGGCGCTGCGGCTGCTGTTCGTCGGTGCGAGACCAAAATCAACGATTGCCCCGTAGGGGGGTGCGTGAATCACGCACCCAATCGCGCCCCGCTTCAGTGTTGACATGCGGCCTCAGACAGGATTACATGGCGCTCGATGCGGCCTATAGATGCTGAAGTTTGTCCTGTTCGAAGCAAGACTTTCGCTAAAAGCCGCGTTCGAGCAACGGTCATCCCAGTACCGGACAATTCCACAATCCAGACGGTGAACTCCCCAATCAAATGAGCAGCGGACCGGATACCATCCTCGTACTCGCCGACGGTCGGACGTTTCGAGGATTTGGTTTCGGCGCCCGCAAGACCGTTGTCGGCGAAGTCATCTTCAATACGGCGATCACTGGATATCAGGAGATCCTGACCGATCCATCCTACTGCGGCCAGATGGTCTGCATGACCCAGCCACACATCGGCGTCTATGGCGTCAATGACGAGGACATCGAAAGCCACGACCGTCAGATTCACGCCGCCGCACTAATCGTGCGGGACCTCTCCCCCATCCATTCGAACCGCCGGGCCACGCAGACTCTTGCGTCGTATCTGGAGGCTTCCGGGATCGTCGGACTCTCCGGGATCGACACCAGGGCATTGACCCGGCACATTCGCGATCGCGGCTCTGTCGCCGGTGCGATTGCGCCTGGGGACTCGAATGTAGGGGAACTGCTCGAGCAGATTCGTGCCTGGGGATCGATGGAGGGACGTGAACTCGTCTCCCAAGTCAGTTGCACTGACTCCTACGCGATCCAAGCTGACGGCGAAGAACGGTTCCGCGTGTGCGCGTATGACTTCGGCGCCAAACAGAACATCTTTCGCTCCCTGGCCGCGCGCGGCGTGTCGGTCCAGGTCGTCCCCGCCGGCACACTCGCGGAGGAACTTCTCAGGCTCGATCCTGATGGATTCTTCCTCTCCAATGGCCCCGGTGATCCTGCCGCATGCACTCAAGCGGTGGAACAGGTGCGGCAGTTGTTGGGACGCAAACCACTGATGGGGATCTGTCTGGGGCACCAGCTACTGGCGCTGGCCATCGGCGCCCGCACGTACAAGCTTCCCTTTGGGCACCACGGCGCCAATCATCCGGTGCAGGATCTCGTCACGCGGCGGATTGAGATCACACCGCAGAATCATGGATTTGCCGTCGATCCCGCCTCGCTCGAGGAGCGTGGCGCGGTGATCACCCATCTCAATCTCAATGACCATTCTGTGGAGGGGTTATCACTGGAAGGACAAAAGGCGTTCTCCGTACAGTACCACCCCGAAGCGGCGCCGGGTCCCCATGATGCCGGCTACCTGTTCGACCGATTCGTGGAATTGCTGGAATCACACTGAGCCATTCGAATGCCACGCCGCACCGATATTGAAACCATCCTGATCATCGGATCCGGCCCCATCGTCATCGGGCAGGCGTGCGAGTTTGATTACTCCGGGACTCAGGCGGTCAAGGCGCTTCGTGCCGACGGATACCGCATCGTCCTGGTGAATTCGAACCCGGCCACGATCATGACCGATCCGGAATTGGCGGACCGCACGTACATCGAGCCGCTCAATCTGCGAACTCTGACACGCGTCATCGAGAAAGAGCAACCGGATGTGTTGCTCCCGACGGTCGGCGGCCAGACGGCGCTCAATCTGGCGGTGCAGCTCTGCGACGCCGGCGTGCTCAAGGATTTCGGCGTAAAACTGATCGGCGCCCGTCTGGATACGATTCGTGTCGCCGAGGACCGGCGGCTGTTCGCGACGGCGATGCACGAGATCGGTCTGGAAACGCCGCGCGGCGTGCGCGTCACTTCTGTGCCCGATGCATTGGCCGCGTTTGAAATGATCGGCTCCCCCGCCATCATTCGTCCGTCATTCACTCTCGGCGGCGCCGGAAGCGGTATCGCGTACAACCGTGAAGAAGTCGAGCGCGTGGTTCGCGGCGGGCTGGAGGCATCGCCCGTCCACGAAGTCATCATGGAAGAATCGGTCCTCGGCTGGAAGGAATACGAGCTGGAAGTCATGCGCGATGCTGCCGACAATTTTGTCGTTGTCTGCTCCATCGAAAATGTCGACGCCGTCGGCGTTCATACCGGGGACTCGATCACCGTCGCCCCCGCACTGACCCTGACCGACCGTGAGTACCAGATCTTGCGTGATCAGACGCGCAAGGTGCTGACCCGTGTAGGAGTCGAGACCGGTGGGGCCAATGTGCAGTTTGCGGTCAATCCCGAGGACGGCCGCGTGCTCATCATCGAGATGAACCCGCGTGTCTCGCGCTCATCCGCTCTGGCGTCCAAGGCCACCGGCTTCCCAATCGCGAAGATTGCCGCCAAGCTGGCCGTCGGCTATACACTGGACGAAATCCCGAACGACATCACGCGCAAGACGCCGGCGTCATTCGAACCGACCATTGACTACCACGTGGTGAAGATCCCGCGATTTGCCTTCGAGAAGTTCTCCGGCATCGAAGATACGATCGGCACTCAGATGAAGAGTGTCGGCGAGACCATGGCGATCGGACGCACGTTCAAGGAGGCACTCCAGAAGGGGCTGCGCTCGTTGGAGACAGGTCAATTCGGGCTGGGGTCACCCAAATTGCGCGCCATGCCCGAGGCCGAGATTCGTCCGCGTCTCATGACACCCAACGCGCAGCGGTTGGATGCCGTTGTGCGGGCATTGCGAATGGGAATGAGCGTCACCGAAATCTGCCAACTGAGCCATATTGATCCGTGGTTCCTGCATCAAATCGCCGAAATCCTGGAGTTTGAAGACCAGCTCTGCGCCCACACGGCCCCGCTCACTCCCGAGACTCTCCGGGAGGCCAAGCGGCACGGATTCAGCGACAGGCGTATCGCAGAGCTCTGCGGCACAGTAGAAAGCGAAGTGCGTCGCGCCCGCAGTGCCGAGCGGATCACACCGGTCTACAAGACAGTCGATACCTGCGGTGGGGAATTCCCGGCCAGCACACCCTACCATTACTCCACCTACGAAGAAGAAGACGAATCGGTGCGCACCGATCGGCCCAAGATCATGATACTGGGCGGCGGTCCCAACCGTATCGGCCAGGGAATCGAATTCGACTACTGCTGCGTGCATGCCTCCATTGCCCTTCGCGAAGAGGGGTACGAGACGATCATGGTGAATAACAACCCGGAGACCGTCTCAACCGATTACGACATTTCCGACAAACTCTATTTCGAGCCGCTGACGCTGGAGGACGTCCTCAATGTTATCGATCAGGAACGTCCCGATGGTGTGATCGTGCAGTTCGGCGGCCAGACACCGCTGCGGCTCGCGCTGGCTCTTCACAGCCACGGTGTGCCGATCATGGGCACATCGCCGGAAGCGATCGATCTGGCCGAGGATCGCCAACGATGCGGACGGCTGCTCGATGAACTTGGCATTCGCTGTCCCGAAAACGGATTCGCGACCACGCTTGAGGACGCAAGAACCGTCGCACAGTCCATCGGGTATCCGGTGCTGGTCCGCCCCTCGTATGTACTTGGCGGCCGGGCCATGGTCGTTGTTTACGATGACGAAGAAATGAGCCGTTACTTCGGCAGGGCTCTCGAGGCATCGGATCAGGGACCGCTGTTGATCGACCGGTATCTGGAGGACGCGTTTGAAGTCGACGTGGACGCACTCTGCGACGGCACAGACGTCGTCATCGGCGGGATCATGCAGCACATCGAAGAGGCTGGGGTCCACTCGGGAGATTCGAGTTGCGTGCTGCCGAGCTACTTGATCTCCGCCGAAGCATTGGCGACGATGCGGGAGCAGACACAGCGTCTGGCGCTGGCGCTTCAGGTCAAGGGGCTGATGAATATCCAGTTCGCCATCAAAGATGGCGTTGTCTACATGCTGGAGGTCAATCCCCGCGCATCACGCACGGTCCCATTTGTATCGAAGGCAACCGGTATTCCGCTCGCCAAGGTGGCGGCGAAGATTCTGGTGGGACGGACGTTGAAAGAACTCGGGTTGACGGAGGAACCGGTGCCGCCGGGTTACTTCGTCAAGGCGAGCGTATTCCCGTTCAAGAAATTCCCCGGCGTCGACACACTCCTCGGTCCGGAGATGCGCTCCACCGGTGAAGTGATGGGCGCCGCACCGACATTCGGCGGCGCATTCGCGAAAAGCCAGCAGGGCGCCGGGTTCCCGGTGCCATTGCGTGGCACCGTGTACATCACTGTCAATGATCACGACAAGCCGACGGTTCTGCCGATTGCACGATCGCTGGCGGAACTTGGATTCCGGCTCTTGGCCACACGCGGGACCGCGGAGTTTCTGCAATGCAATGGACTTCGAGTCACGCGGGTGAACAAACTCAAGGAGGGCCGCCCGCACGCGTTGGACATCCTGAAGAATGGCGACATTGACGTCGTGATCAACACGCCGCTCGGCCGGGAGAGCTTCCGCGACGACATGCTGATGCGCCGCGAGTGCCACTCGCTCAATGTCCTGCTTTTGACCACAATGTCGGCCGCGCGCGCGACGCTGGAGGCAATTCGTGCCCTTCGCGTGAACGCGCTCGAACCGGTTGCGCTCCAGGATTTGCACGGCCGCAACCCCCTGCCCCATACGAATGCGTCTTCGAAAGCCTCACACTCCAATGCCCAGCCGGAGCAACCGTTGGTTGTCGGAGATGCCTGAGCGAAGCAGCCGCAAACATGAGAGTTTCTGAAACCACGCGCCGCCATCACGATCACGGACATCATGCGCATTATGATACCGATGATGGCGGTGCGGGTTCCTTTGGATAGACGATCGCTCAGCGTGATTCCTGGCGGCCCCGCCGCTAACGGCGCGGTGAAGAAGCCCTCCGAAAGGAGGCGGCAGTTGTGTAAGGGGGAGGTTGCTTCGGCGCAAAGAGCCGCGCCTCGCAACGACATTGCACTGGTCGTTGGCAATGCAAAAGCACAGTTGTCGTTGCGAGGAGCGTCTCCGCCGAAGGCGGAGGGAGCGACGAAGCAACCTCCCCATTCCACAACTGCCGCGATCGTGGGTACAAGTTTTTCAACAGGCCCCTATCGACTGAGTCTCTTTTTGTACCGTCGAGTCGCTGGCGATACGATCGGTGGCGATTACGATGGTCAGCGCTCACTCACTCGCCGGCGCTGAGGCGAATCGCTTGAGTATATCCCCCATCGCCGACCGATGTACCGTGAAGCCAAGCATCTTCAGCCGCAGGTAGTCATCGCGCATGAAGTAGTACCCCTCGAACCGGCCGTGGCGTGCGCTGCGGCCCGAGTCCTTGATCAAAAACCAGTCGCGCCCGTCGAGCGACGTGTGACCCACCAGGTGAATCCCGTGATCATCGGTCGTCGTGTGGTTGTAGAAGCGAAACTCGCGTGACTGCGCATTGATTGAGGCTTGGGGGATATCGAAGTCGGGAATCACGTCGAGATTCTTCTGGCCGTACCAACCCGGCTCGGAAACGTCTCCAGCCAGTTCTACGGAATACCCGCTCTTGATCGCAGATACCAGCGCCGAGTACCATGCGTCCAGTGGCAGGTTGTAATAAGTGCTGTCGTGCCACCAGTTATCCGGTACTTCGTATGGCCCCTGTGTGTAGTAGGGAAATGAGAGCGTCGAAATCACATCTACATAATCGTCGAGGTTGATCTTGAGAACATTCTTCAGGAACTCGTTCGGAGTGTACGAGTGCCCCCCGAAGTCAAAGCGATCCGGAGGCTTTCCCAGGTGGGTGTCGAGAATCAGACGCACATGCTTCAGGACAGCGCCTTCATCCCAGTAGTCGTGTGACTTGACGAAGTTAAGGTACTCCTGGACTTCTCCGGAGAGTGCCGTGTGGTCATGGCGTGTCTGGCCGGGTAGCAACCCAGAATAGATTTCCTCAGGCACGGCGCCATGTTCTTTCATCATCCGCACCAGGGCATTCGCCTCAGAACCTTCGCCGTTCCAACTCTGCCCTCTGTCGTCGACGAATCCCTTCGCCTTTGCCAGGTACTCGTAATAGACCGTGTGCATCTCCGAGAGCTTGATCTTTTGTCCAGTCTGGCGGAACACTTCCGACTCGATGAAGGAGGTCGATGAGAATGACCAGCATGTCCCGGTGCGATACTGCGCCACCGGCGGGAAATGGAACACCTGGGTAAACACACCGGGGGAATCGGGCGCTTTGATGCCACTGACGTCAAACCGGAGATCTTTCCGGGTCTTCTTCTCTGCCTTCTTCTGCTCTTTCTGCTCTTTTCGGATCGCACCGGTCACGCTGTCGCGAATCGCTTTGAGTGAATCGGCGTTCTCCTCCATCTCTTCCAAAACCGGATCATAATATCGGGGGACATACTGAACCGCATCGTGCTGGGCGCGGGCAATCGGCGATGAGAATAGCACCAGCACGACCACGACGGGGACCAAGCTGCACTTCTTCATGAGAATTCACCTCCGGTTAAGTCTCGCGACCAAAACCGCCACCACCGGAAGGAACAGCCCTCTCCTCCTGCGGCACAAGGGGATATCAGAAATTCTGACAATTATGGAATCAAATCAGGAGGGTCCACGATCGTGGCAGGCGCCTTCACACATGGAGGGGAGCGGGGTTGGAACTTTCAGTCTGGGAAATACGAGCCTGATTCACTCCACCTTGCCCAGTTCTTTCAAGCGCTGGAGCCGGTCTGGCTCGTCACGCGTGAGCCAGGGATCCCTGGATAGAAATTCGTACGCCCGGGCAAAGTAGGACTGCGATTCGTCCCGACGATCAAGCGCAAGCAGGCATTCGCCGAGTTCCTCGAACACATACCCATCCTGCTCTTCACCGGAATCGCGCCATTCCTTTTCGAGCTGTTGCTGCACGACCAATGCAGAGTCGGCTTTGCCCAGCTTGCGCAGGGTCTTGGCGATGCACCATTTGGCGATTCGAATCTCCGCCAGTTTCTTCTGTTCGACCCGGGCACCCAGGGCCTTCTCGAACATTTCGCGAGCCGATTCGAACTTCTTCTGGTCGAAGAAATCCCAGCCGATGTTGTTGTACAAGCTGCCCAGCCAGTTCCGCGCCTTCGCGTCTTTGGATTTCTCCGCGATGGAAATGGCTTTTTGATTCCATTCCATGTGCTCCGCGGCGGGCGTTGCGATCGCCAGCATGTGTGCGGCATCCACGGCGTGGAAATCGTACCCGGCCTCTTGAGCTCTGCTCCACGCTTCTGTAAACAGCGGTACCGCCTTCTCCTGCATTTTCGATGAGTTGAAAGTGCGGCCCCGTTCCAACAGGTAGCGCACACGCGCGCGTTTCCCAGCCGCATCCAGAAGCGGCAGCGTCGAATCGAGGAGCGCATGGGCCTCGGCAAACTTTTGCCGCAGTCCCAACGTCCGTGCAATCTGACTGGTCAACTCCACCAGAAGTCCCGTGTCGCCGGATCTTCGGGCGCCTGGCAGCAATTCCCGGAACTTCGCCTCGGTTTCCGCGGGGTTGTCGTAGTTCCACAACGAATCGAATTCCGGTTTCTGGCCGGCAATAGCGGTATTCATAAACGCACACACTCCCAAAATCAGCATCCAGAGTTTCATATCAATGCCCGCGCCGCATAAGCCATGCAGGCCCAAAATACTCCCCATTTGGACCCAAGTCAATCCGCGCCCAAAGCCGAGGCCGATTCAATCCGGGATCAACCGGCTGGTCCCAAATGCGCCGGCCGATCCCAGAAGATCAGATCGGTGCTCATGGTCTTGCCGCCCAACGTGCCGACAAGAACGACAATCTGGCCGCGATGGTACCAGGCATGGCAGGATACCTGAGTCAGAATCTTCTCGACCGGCCATCGCCAGCGGCTGCCATCCGGCACCGGCCACTCGAGTTCCGTGGCCAGGTCCTCATCCGTCACAATCTGCAGATACTTCACCCATGCCGCCTCCACGGCCGAGATCATGCCGGGCAAATCCGCGAAGGAGACATCCTGAGGCGACCATCCCCCCGGCGGCTGGGGTCCATGCCCCAATCGGTATAGCCACATGCGCCGCGCGGCGACCATATGGGCCATCAGCTCAACCGCCCGCTGAAAGTCGGGCGACAAACGCTGCTCGGCGGGCACCGATCCGAGCATCGTCAGCGTCTTGGCGTTGCAGTCGCGTTCATGTTCATACCAGTGCCGGAAACGGTCGGACATCGAATTCATATAAACCTCCAGTCAGAGTCCATTGGCACTAACGGAGCGTGGTTTGATCCTGTTACGCAATCATCTTTCGTATGCCCCAACCGGCCCGATTTGTGCGATCTTGGATACGAGTGCTCACGCCGCGAGGATGCAATTGAATGCTGGGAGCAGACCGAATTGATCAGGATTTCTAACCGACAGACGTCGCCGGCCAAAGCCGCCAGATGGTACGTGTACATGGCTCGCTGTGCGGACGGATCGATTTATACAGGCATTTCGACCGACGTTAAGGCGCGAATTGCGAAACACAATCTGGGGAAAGGCGCCGTATATACAGCAGGAAGACGTCCGGTCCGCCTCATTTACCAGGAACGATGTCTGACCCGAAGCCACGCGCTTCGACGGGAATACCAGATCAAGCACTGGAAGAAGAAGCAGAAAGAAGAGCTGGTGCTGAGCAAGCCATAATCGCTATCAGGACTGAATTACTTCGCAATTGTACCCAACCTCACAATACGCCTTCCATTCGAGGATCCAGAGACATGGCCAAAGACAATGATTATGTATTGGGGACCCACGATGAGGAGATTCAGCGCCTGGGGTTGCAGCACCGCGTCTGGCGGCCCCGCGCACTCGACGCCTGGAGGCGGGCGGGATTCACCGTCGGCCAGACGCTCATGGATGTCGGCTGCGGTCCCGGCTATGCCTCACTCGATTTGGCCGGGATCGTCGGACCGGCCGGGCATATTATCGCCTGCGACCGTTCCCGGCGATTCCTTGATGCACTCGAAGCGGCCCGTGGCCATCTCGGACTCGACAACATCACCACCTATGAACTGGATCTCAACGAGACCGCACTGCCCGCTTCCGGCCTCGACGGGGCCTGGTGCCGCTGGGTCTTCGCCTTCGTCAAGAATCCCCGCAGCCTTCTGTCCCGTGTGACCGCCGCCATCCGGCCAGGGGGCGTGGCCGTGTTTCATGAGTACTTCAATTACGCCTCGTGGCGTTTCACGCCCCGCTCACCCGAGCTGGAGGAATTCGTCCAGGTGGCCATGAAGAGCTGGCGCGCCGACGGTGGCGAGCCGGACATCGGCCTGGACCTGCCGGTCTGGTTGCGTGAGCTGGGTTTCGAAATCGATACGCTGAAGCCTATCGTCGATGTAGTTCCGGCTACGAACTTTGTGTGGCAATGGCCGATCACGTTTGTCGAAGTCGCTTTGCACCGCCTGGTGGATCTGAAACATCTGACGCCCGAGCGGTCCCACGCGATTTCAAGAGCGCTGGCGGACGCGACAGCCGATCCCCGTACGTTGATGGTCACTCCTGCCGTTCTCGAGATCATCGCTCACAAGCGGTAACGGCTCGAGCAATGTTCTTGCGTACCGCACGGCCCCCTGCGCTACCCGACTTCGTGGGGGGCAATATCCCAGTTGAATGAGATCGTCGAATCGGTTAGACTGACCCCTTCGCCGACTTGAGTCGGCGAGGGGCGGCTTCCCCATCCGCCCGAAGGAGATGCGGACGTGAAGCATGGATGTGGAAACTGCGCGGGCTCGTTGCGACAATACGTGTGCTCAGTATTGGCAGCGACTGCAATTACGGTCGGCGGGGCGGTGTGCGGGCATACGGCTGATGTGCCGGCCCCTCCCCCGACGACGAAAACGCCGGTGACCGACCTCTACCACGGCACCACGGTCACGGATGATTACCAGTGGATCGAGAATACCGGTGACACCACGGTCAGGACGTGGATTGCGTCTGAGAATCAGTACGCCCGCACAGTTCTGGATGGGCTTCCCAGTCGCGACGCGATTGCCCGACGGCTGGAGGAGTTGCATCGCAATATCTCGGCACAGTACTACAGCCTTGTGTACCGGCGGGGCGCTCTATTCGCCCTGAAATCCCAGCCACCAAAAGAGCAGCCCCTGCTGGTTCTGTTGAAATCGGCAGACGATCTGGCTTCCGAGCGGGTGCTCCTTGACGTGAATACACTGAACACCGCCGGAACGACGTCCATCGACTTCTATGTTCCCTCGCGCGATGGCAAGTTGGTCGCCGTGTCGCTCTCCGAAGGCGGCAGTGAAGACGGAACGGTTCATGTTTACGACGTGGCTACCGGCAGCCAGACAACTGATATCGTCCCGCGGGTCAACGGCGCGACGGCCGGGGGCAGTTTGGCGTGGAATGAGGATGGATCGGGGTTCTTCTATACCCGCTACCCGCGCGAAGGCGAACGTCCCAGCGGGGACATGCGTTTCTTCCAGCAGGTGTACTTCCACAAGCTCGGAACTCCGACCACGGAGGATCGCTACGCAATCGGGCGGGAATTCCCGCGTATTGCCGAAATCCATCTGGAAGCCTCGGAGGATGGGCGGTATTTCCTCGCCTCAGTCCGGAATGGTGACGGTGGCGAGGTGGCTCATTACCTCCTCACACCCGCCGGAACATGGCTACCGATCTCCAGTTTTGCCGACAAGATCACCCGTGCCACTCTCGCGCCCGACAACTCGCTGTTCATGCTTTCCATCAAGGACGCGCCGTTTGGGAAGATCCTTCGGCTTCCGGCTGGCATAACTGATCTCGCCAAGGCGGTCCAGATCGTGCCCGAGGACTCGATGGTGATTGTGGACGCCACTCCAACGGCGTCCAAGCTTTATGTTCGGGATCGCATAGGCGGTCCCTCGCAAATCCGAGTCTTCGATTATGCCGGAAGGCCCGCCGGGGCGATTCCGGTCAAACCGGTCTCCTCCGTTGGAGGAATCCTCCCGATCGGTGGCGACACGGTCATGTTCAATGTGTCGGGCTACCTCGATCCACCAGCCTGGTTCACCTACTACCCGGAAAACGGCGCTCTTGCCCGGACTGCTCTCGCCATCACGTCACCAGCCGACTTGAACAGCATTGAAGTTGTGCGAGAATTCGCCACGTCGAAGGATGGGACACGGATACCAATGAACATCCTGCGGCGCAAAGGGACACCTCTAGATGGCAACAACCCGACGCTCTTGACAGGATATGGCGGTTTCAATATCAGCATGTCGCCGGGATTCGATGCGATCCGCAGTGTCTGGATTGAACAGGGCGGTGTGCTGGTGATCGCGAATCTGCGTGGCGGCAGCGAGTTCGGCGAGAAGTGGCATTTGGGCGGCAATCTCACCAACAAGCAAAACGTGTTCGATGACTTCGTCGCCTGCGCCGAGCATCTCATTCAATCCGGGTATACCAGTGCCAAACGGCTGGCGATCGAGGGCGGCAGCAACGGCGGATTGTTGATGGGCGCCGCAATCACCCAGCACCCTGAGTTGTTCCGCGCCGTGGTTGCCCGTGTCGGCTACTACGATATGCTCCGCTTCGAACGTGACCCCAACGGCGTGTTCAACGCCGTGGAGTACGGATCCGTCAGCGATTCTGTGCAATTCGCCGCGCTATACGCATACTCGCCATACCATCATGTGCAAGAGGGTAAAGTGTATCCCGATGTCTTGTTCATGACCGGCCAGAACGACGGCCGGGTGAATCCCGCCCATTCGCGCAAGATGGTCGCACGGCTCCAGAGTGTCGCGGGAACCGGAGCCCGCATCCTGCTGCGGATCAGCACGCGGTCGGGACACGGCGGAGGCACCGCCCTCAGTGAGCGCATCGCCCAGGAGACGGACTTATACTCGTTTCTCTTTGATGAGCTTGGTGTGCAATACAAACCTGTAGAATCCAAGGGTCACTGAAATCATCCACCGAGGGGACTATCGCATGACATCCGAACAAAATCGTCACCCACGCGGCTTCTGGTTCATCTTCTGCGGCGAGCTCGCCGAGCGTGCCAGCTTCTACGGCATGAAGACCCTGCTGTTGCTGTACATGATCAACAAGATGGGCTACACGGACGCCAACAGTGCGACCGTAGTTTCGTTTTTCACCGCCGGCGCCTACATCCTGCCGATTCTCGGTGGATACATTGCCGACCGCTGGTTGGGGAAATTCCGCACGATTATCTATTTTGCGATCCCGTACATCCTGGGACACATCATCCTCGGTACATTCAACACCGAAGTTGGGCTCTATGTCGCGCTGGCACTCCTGGCGGGAGGATCGGGAGCCGTCAAGCCGAACGTCAGTACCCTGATGGGGAAGATGTATCAGGAACAGGGCAAATCGCACCTGATGTCGCAGGCATTCTCCTGGTTCTATATGGCCATCAACATCGGTGCCGCGATTACCACATGGGCGCTGCCGTTTGTTCGCGACCACTACGGGTACAGCGCTGCTTTTATGGCACCCACGATACTCATGGCAGTTTCCCTGTTCATCTTCTTCATCGGCAAGAAGCATTACCCGAAGGAGGATGTCCGCGCGGATGCCAGAGTGGTCAAAACCCCCGAGCAGCGGAAATTGGAATGGGCAACACTCGGCAGGCTTTCGGGGCTGTTCGCGTTGATCGTCTTTTTCTGGTCCGTGTTTGATCAATCCTACTCCACCTGGACATTGTTCGCGCGCGACTACCTGCTTCTGGACACCCCCTTCGGGCGCATCCCCCCGGATGCGATCCAGGGCTTCAATCCGGTTTTAATCGTTGTCTTCTCGCCCTTGTTCGTCTGGTTCAGAGCCAAGGCAGACCGGGACGTAAGACACAGGCTGACCTCGCCCAGGATCATGCTGATTGGATTCTTCCTCGTAATCTTGTGCATGAGCGTGATGTCGTTGGCCGGATACATTTCCGGCGCCGAGAAGATCTCAATTCTCTGGGAAGTGGGCGCCTACATCCTGATGACCCTGGCCGAATTGTGCATTTCCGTGGTCGGCCTTCAACTGGCGTTTGAGGAAGCTCCCGAGAGTATGAAATCGATGATCACTGGAATCTGGCTGTGTACCGTCTTTCTGGGCGACACCTTAGCCGGACTATTCTCCCGGATTTACACGGTGACGACACCGGGCAACTTCTTCGGCATGATGACACTCATGATCATTGCCGTGACGGTTGCGTTCTATTTCGTGGGCCGGAAGTTCGAGCACCGGCCGGCGGCGAACTCGGCCCGAACATGAAGATTTGACCGACGGGAGGCACCAAAGCCTGGCACGAAACGGCGAAAGTTGTCAGTTTCGCCGCACATAGTACCCCTGGGTGTCACGATTTCCATTGACGAGGTCAATGGGTTCGGCGTTCATGATTGCAAAACAGCGTGACCGCCGTGTGGCGGCCAGGTGGCATTGCTTATCAAGGATGACCCAACCCTCACGGGGGGCTTATGCGAATCGCAACGATTCTGGTCGCAGGAGCAGCACTCCTCGCGGCGCAACAGGCCGTCGCCGGGGATTATCACTACAACCGCACGCTGAATTGCAACGAATGCCATGTCATGCATGGCTCGATGCAGCATGGCTACAATAACGACGGCGGCGGGTACCGAACGGCGATCGGCGGCGCCGCCCCCTATCCAACTCTCTTGCGCAATTCGATCAACGCGTTGTGTCTCTCCTGCCACGATAACCAGACTTTTGCCCCCGACGTGCTTGAAGTCAACGGCGGCCCCGCGCCGACATTGGGCCGCCAAGGTGGCGCTCTCAATCAGCATAACATCAATCCGTATCGGGATGCCGGCGGACACACACTCGGATCGACCGCCACCGCTCCCGGCGGAACCTGGACCAGCGGCGCCGGGCTGACCTGCATCGACTGCCACAGCGCGCATGGCGTCGGCGGTCCGCACGCGGCCAATCCATTCCGCAATCTCTCAGGCCCCAATTCGATTGTCATCTCATACGCGGTTGGGACCAATGATCTCACCAGGGATGTCTTCGAACGGCTGAATGGGGGATACAACCATTACGACATCGGCAATATCGATTTCAACGAGCCCAAGTCCGATTCGTCCTACTACGGTGCATTCTGCCGCCAATGCCATACGACATTCCATGGCAGTTCTGCCGACGCTGCCATGAAATCGGAGAACGCCTGGCTCCGGCATCCGACGGCCGATGCTCAGATCGACGGTGACATGCTCACCTGGTTTAGGAACAGGAATTACCGGGTCAAGGTGATGAGCCCGACCGGCGATTGGGGCACCCAGGGGTCACAATGGACCACTGCCCCTGCCACGATCACACCCTCTTGTTTCACGTGTCACCGTGCCCATGGGAATAAGCGGTCATTCGCGCTGATCCTCCCGGATAGCCTGGGGAATTCTCCAGTTGGCGAAGAAGGAAGCGGCACGGCCTACCCCGGTCTGTGCCGCTCCTGCCATTCGGAGGGCGTCTAGGCGCGCAGTAGCGAGCAATCGCCCTCAGCGCAGACTGTGCCCTTTGTCTTTGACGCTTCCAAGTCAATCTCGCGTGTACGTCATTCCCGCTCCCTTCGTCACTCCCGCGAAAGCGGGAATCCAGTCGCGCCCTCAAACAACTGGATTCCCGCTTTCGCGGGAAAGACTTCGGTGGCACTCGCGACCGCGATCGGGCGGCACGCAAACGAAAAGCCCCGCTTTTGCGGGGCTTTATGCCGACGGATCGTGTTCCGATCGAGTCGAGAGTCTAGTTGGACGGCTTGGCGGCCGGCGGGTTCAACTGCGCCATCGCCTTGGCAAGATTCTCGTCGGACATCTTGGCGGCCGCGGCTGGGTCAGCCATTGCCATTTTGTGACAGCCCTCGGTGCAGCAGGCGTATCGTTTGCCATTGGACTCGAGGTACTTGGTGGTGGCGTCGGGAACGAAGATCTTTCCACAACCGCAAACTGCGATCTCGTTCGCAACTGGGCTGCTAGTCGCAGCCGTCTTGGCTGTTCCGGCGGCCTTGGGGGCAGCCGATGCCTTGTCAGCCGTCTTGGCAGTTCCTTGGGCAAACGCGGAGAGCGGGCCCATAGCGACCAGCAACGCGAGTGCTGTACCGATGACCAGAGTGCGTTTCAACACGGTTCCTACCTCCGTTGGGTGATGAGAGTTCTCGGTCCCCAATCCTCGGGGATCGGTCTTAACAGGGCTATTTCACCCCGCATTAGAAGGCGAAGTTCCAAAATTGACAATAATTGTCAAGATAAAATGTACCCGGTGGCATTGATAATCAGGTTGCCAGCTCGGCACGGGGTGAGTTGCTTGGGGATGCGACGCTAACCCGAGACGACGGTGGCAATCCTATGAACACCGATTTCAGCACAGCCAATCTGGGGAATTCTGGTATCCCGGTCCACCGCATGGGCTTGGCGGCAACGTATCGCCCCGGCAAGGCGGCCATCCATGAGGCGATCGACCGGGGAGTGAACTTCGTCTTTTGCTACGGGTTCGATACCCAAGCCATGAGTGTCGTGCGTGACGTCCTGAAGGCCGGCCGGAAAGATATCGTCGTAGCCACCGGTGCCTACAACCTGATTTGGGGCCACACAAATCTGCGCCGGACGCTGGAGAAACGTTTGCGCAAACTCGGCACAGATCACATCGACGTCTTTCTGTTTCTCGGAGTAACCAAGCGCAAGCATCTGACCGACGAGGTCAAATCAGAACTCGTGCGTTTCCGCGAGGAAGGCAAGGTACGCTGCATTGGAATCTCCGGCCACGACCGGAGATTCCACGCGGAGCTTGCCACGGAGGGAGTTCTCGATACGATGATGATGCGCTACAACGCCGCCCATCGCGGCGCCGAAGAGGAGATCTTCCCCCATCTGCAACCACACAATCCCGGCGTCATCAGCTACACCGCCACGCGGTGGTCCTATCTGCTCCGCCGGCCGAAGAACTGGCCCAAAGGCGAGCGAGTCCCAACCGCTGCGATGTGCTACCGATTTGTATTGTCCAACCCGAATGTCGACGTCTGCCTGACGGCACCGTCGAACGTTAAGCAGCTTCGCGAGAATCTCGCGGCAATCGAAGCGGGTCCGCTCTCCGACGAAGACATGCAATTCATGCGGACATTCGGCGATGCCGTGCATGCGCAGAAGAAGTACTTCATGTAGGAAGAAACAGGCAAGGAGGGAGGGCGAGGCTCCTGCCGAGCCTTTTGTCCCGCGCAGACAACGGGTTCGCGCGCGGAAACAAGGCTCGGCAGGAGCCTCGCCCTCCCTCCGCACCGTGGTTCCCATGCACAGCCGGGTTCGCGACCTTCACCCCGTCTTGCGCAACGCAATCACCGTCAGGTCGTCGTCGAATTCCGAACGCCCGGTGAACAACTGCAATTCACCGAGCACGCCACCGACGAGCTCCGCCATCGGGCGCCCTCGGATGGTGCGAACCAAATCGGTGAGCCGTTCCGTCTCGAACATCTCCCCTTTCGGATTCTCCGCTTCGGTCACGCCATCGGTATAGAAAAATAGAATGTCCCCCGGGTGCATGGCCGTGGAACATTCCTCATAGGCAAAATCCTCGTGGACGCCAATCACGGTCCCGGTGGCGTCGAAGGACTCCATCGAGCCATCGCCGCGTACGAGGACGGGTGCGCAATGCCCGGCATTGGCATGCACGATTCGGGTTTCCTTTCCGCCGGTCGCTCCCAGGCCCACGCAAGCCAGTGAGATGAACTTCGGTACCGGCAGATTGCGGCACAGCCAGTGGTTCACGCGCGAGATCAGCCGCGCGGGCGAATCGGTCTCCTCGGCGATCACGCGCAACGCTCCCTGCAGGTTCGACATGACCATTCCCGCCGGGATTCCCTTCCCCATCGCGTCGGCAATGATCACGCGCGTGAGTCCGCCTCCCGAGGCCGGAAGGAAATCATAGTAATCGCCGCCGACCACACCGGCTGCCACCGAATGCACGGCCATCTCGAATCCATCGATCTTCTCGACCCGTTGAGGCAGAAGCGCGCGATGGATCTTGCCGGCCAGTGTCAGTTCTTCCGCCAGCAAATTCCGCTCCACCTCAGTGATGCATTCCAGACAGACCTGCGCGACCGGCTGTGTCTCCAACCGCTGCAGTTCGATCTCGCCCTTGCATACCGTGCACAGCCCAAAGTCTCCCGCCTCCACATGCTGAAGCGCGTCCTTAATCTCGTTGATCAGGGTCCGCACCTTCTCTGCCCCGGTGGCGTACTCTGATTCATTAAGCATCAGCCACTCGCGCAATCCCTCCCGCCGTTCGGTAAGGATATCGCGAAACCGTTCGAGTTCAGCTACTGTCATATCGGACTCCGATCTTGAACAACGTTACACTCGATCATGCTACGGATGGCAGAAGCGGGAGTTTCCGCCAATTTGGCGGTCATGTAGACATCAAAGGTAAGACGTCATTGCGAGCGAAGCGAAGCAATCTCCGCCGTTGTGGTGGTCAGAGGCCGAGATTGCTTCGGCGCAAACAGCCGCGCCTCGCAATGACAATTCTCCCTTCCCGCCAAGGTATAGGGAATGTCATTGCGAGCGGAGCGAAGCAATCTCCGCCGTTGTGGTGGTCAGAGGCCGTGATTGCTTCGGGGCAAACAGCCGCGCCTCGCAATGACAATTCCCCCCTCCCGCTAGGGCGCAGGAGAAGTCATTGCGAGCGAAGCGAAGCAATCTCCCCCGTTATGGTGGTGAAAGGCCGTGATTGCTTCGGCGCAAAGTCCCGCGCCTCGCAATGACAATTCTCCCTTCCCGCCAAGGTATAGGGAATGTCATTGCGAGCGAAGCGAAGCAATCTCCCCCGTTATGGTGGTGAAAGGCCGTGATTGCTTCGGCGCAAAGAACCGCGCCTCGCAATGACGATTCCCCCCTCCCGCTAGGGCGCAGGAGAAGTCATTGCGAGCGGAGCGAAGCAATCTCCGCGATTCCGGGCGATACTCCATCCGAATGCGCGGCCGCGCAAAGGCGTCACAATTCCAAGAAAGTGATTGCCTTGCGTCGTCATCTTACTATCTTGCCTCTGCAGTACCGGCGGTGACTTTCAGGGGCAGTAGACAATTAGGAGGTGGCGCATGCGGCGCGTGTGGGCGGTTGTCCTTGTAGGAGTGTCTTCACTGTTTCTGAATCAGCCAATTCATGCAATGCATAAAGTCAGCACCCCACCGGGGGCGCTGGGCACGCAGTTGGGCAAGAGGCAACCCGGCCCTTCACTGACGGCGGCCCAGCAGGCGACCATCAAACGACGCATCATGACCGCAATGTCTGGTTTGGACAAAGTTCATGTAGTCGGCACCAAGGCCGCACCGATTCCGCCGGAAGCGCTTGACGCGCTGGCCGAGTGGCGTGGCGCGAACGCCAAAGATGTTGAGATGTGGTGGGACCCCGACACGCGAACACCCTTCTTCATCAAGGGCAACGATTTGGCGCTCCCGACAACAGCCTCGTTGGGCAAACTCGGTCACGATCCCCGCACTGCCACCGCGGCCGGGACATTCTCGCGACTTCCCGAATTCCTCGGACTGCGCAACGCCGCGACGGAACTGCGTCAGATTAGCCAGCAAACGGACCACTTGGGTTTGACCCATGTGCGCTTTCAGCAGACCTATCGCGGGCATGACGTCTGGGCGCGTGACCTGTACTGCCATTTCACTGCCGACTCTCGAATGAACCTGATTAATGGCCGCTGGGCCCCGACGCCCGTACAGCTCGATGGAATAGACCCTGTTCTCAGCGCCTCTGCGGGCATCGAAGCGGTAAGGGCGCACTTCGCAGACCGCACCCAAGTCGAAACCACCGACACAACGCTTGTCGTCTATATCGACTCCGACCAGATACCCCACTGGGCGTGGATGGTCCGGACTCCGCTCGGTCCGACGGAAGGATACGATGTCTTCATCGACGCCGTCACCGGGGAGTACCTGCATCAGGTGTCGTTCGTGTATTCCGATGGGCCGGTGGTCGGGTCGGGGGTGGATCTGTTCGGAGTGTCGAGGACAGTTAACGCGTACTTGAAGAATTCGATCAACTACATGATCAATACGACGAAACCCATGTTCAACGTAGGCGTGTCGATCATTCCGTATACTGTGGTTGGCGGGATCGTAATAGGTAACAAGCACGGGGGCACCGGAACTCCGTCCTTCGAGATGTCCGCCAATCCGAATACCTGGGACGCCGCTGCGGTCTCCTGCCAACGAAACCTCGATTTCATTCATGAATACTACTGGAACACGCACGGTCGCAATAGCATGGATGGGAATGGTGGTACGGTTTATGCCGTCGTCAATGATGGATCGCAGCCGGGGAATTCATCCTTCTCGCCAGGATCCAAATGGATCTCCTTTGGAATCGAGGTTCCGGGGGAGTACAACGAAGCTCGTGCGCTGGATATTGTTGGGCATGAGTGGACTCATGGTGTCGTGGATGCGACCGCAGGTCTTGTGTACGAATTCCAATCAGGGGCACTGAACGAATCTCTTGCAGACATCTTCGGAACGATGGTGGAGTTCTACGCCGAAGGCGGCCTGGCTGACTGGCTGGAGGGCGAGGATGCGAAGGCACCAGGAAGTGCCTTCAGGTCACTGGCAAATCCACCGCTATTCGACCAACCTGATCGCATGAGCAATTTCGTCTACAAGTCGGCAACGGATGACCACGGCGGAGTACACACGAACAGCGGCATCCCAAACAAAGCCTTTTATCTTGCGGCGAGTGCTCTTGGACGTGGGAAGGCCGACTCGATATACTATCATGCTCTGAAGTATTACCTCGGACAGCGTTCAGGCTTCATCGATTGCCGCCGCACCGTTCTCCAGGCGGCGGCCAATCTGTATCCGGGAAACACCTCGATCCAGGATTCCATAGCAGGTGCCTTCGACGCCGTCGAAATCTATGACGGGCCGCCCACGCTCCCTCCCGGTGCCGAACCTGCCCCTACCAGTGCGCAGTGGGTGGCGGCAATTGACAAAGTTACCGGCAGAGTTGCCCGCTTTGACACAGCGGGAAACTTCCAGTATCTGATCTCCAGCGCCATCGCGATGAAGAAGCCCTCGGTCCCAGACTCCGCCCAGGTCGTTCTCTTCATTGATGGAACCAGCGCAGTCCGTGCGGTCGGAGCGACCGGACTCGGAGAGACTCAGATATCGACGCCAGGGATTGTTTTCAACAATATCTCAGTATCTCCCGACGGGCGTCGGTTTGCCTACGATTTGGACCTTGATCCGACGATTTACATCTTCGATTTGGTCGACACGACCGGAGCCAGCGATCGAACGTGGCTGCTTTACACGCCTACGTACACGGATTCGAGCGTAGCACATGATGTGTTCCAAGTGGACGTGCTTGAATGGGACATTAACGGTCAAAAGATCTTCTATGACTGTTACAATCGGCTTCCGCGTCAGAATGACACGCTCTGGTACTGGGACATCCTCACATTGAACGCTCAAACGGGTGTCATCCAGAGAGCGATCCCTGCTATTCCCACAGGGGTGACCATTGGGAATCCCACTGTGGCAAAGACAAGACACGAAATCATCGCGTTCGATGCGGAATTGTCCCCTGGCGCATTTACCGTAGTGGGTGCCGATCTCGAGAAGAATCGACTCGGTGTAATCACACCGAATGGGGCGAGTTGGGGATTCCCATCGTTCTCCCCAGATGATCACAAGATCATGTATCAAAACACGATATGGGACTCAGGCCTCGGAATGTTCAGGACCCACCTATGGCGCGTTGGCTTGGATACCTCTCATATCGTCGGTCTGGGAAACGACCAAGTGTTCGCCCTGGATGCCGCGCTTCCCAACTGGCGCTTCACTGGCCGCGACACGCCGGTCGACGTTACCGACGGAGAGGACGGCCCGGGTATACCATCGGCATTCTCGCTGTACCAGAACTACCCCAACCCCTTCAATGCCTCGACGGTCATCTCCTATGATGCCCGGTCGGCAGGGCCGGTAGCGCTGGAGATCTTCAATATTCTCGGCCAGCGTGTCTTCGTCCGAAATGAGGAGAGCGTACTGCCGGGTCGGCACACGTTCACCTGGAACGGCATGGATCAATCCGGCGCACCGGTCCCCAGCGGGCTGTATCTGTATCGCGTGACCGTCGGCGGGGCGCAGCAGACACGGAAGATGGTGCTGCTGAAGTAGGGAGAGGCCGAGATTGCTTCTCTGCGCTCGCAATGACTGCTTTGGCGGCGTTTTCACCAGCGGGGGACCGGGCACGATCCTGGCTTCGCGCCAAAGGAAGTCATTGCGAGGCGCGGCTTTTTGCGCCGAAGCAATCTCAACCTGACGGACCCGCGGACACGGAGATTGCTTCGCTGCGCTCGCAATGACTGCCTTCTCCGGTTGGTGAAGCATGCAAAAGCAATTCTGCGTCTACATTATGTCCAACAAGAACAACACGACTTTGTACACCGGTATGACCAGCGATCTTAGAAAGAGGGCGTTCCAGCATCGGAACAAACAGCTGAAGGGCTTTTCTGCTCTGTACAACACGACGAAGCTCGTCTACTTCGAGGTCCTTGAGGATCCTTGGAATGCGATCCGCCGCGAGAAGCAAATCAAAGCGGGGTCGAGGCAGAAGAAGGTTGACCTGATCAACGCCTTCAATCCCGAATGGCGCGATTTGTACGACGAACTGTGAGATTGCTTCGGCGCATAAAGCCGCGCCTCGCAATGACTGCCTCTTCAATCCTCAGACACTGGAGAAAGAGCCGTCATTGCGAGCGCAGCGAAGCAATCTCCGCCGCCATGGGGTGGTATCGTCGGATTCAGGGAGAGTGAGATTGCTTCGGCGCATAAAGCCGCGCCTAGCAATGACTGCCTCTTCAATCCTCAGAAACTGGAGAAAGAGCCGTCATTGCGAGCGCAGCGAAGCAATCTCCGCCGCCATGGGGTGGTATCGTCGGATTCAGGGAGAGTGAGATTGCTTCGGCGCATGAAGCCGCGCCTCCCAATTGCTGCCTCTTCAATCCTCAGACACTGGAGAGAGAGCCGTCATTGCGGGCGGAGCGAAGCAATCCCCGCCGCCATGGGGTGGTATCGTCGGATTCAGGGAGAGTGAGATTGCTTCGGCGCATGAAGCCGCGCCTCGCAATGACTGCACGTTGTTCTCATCATGCGTGATGTTTGTAGGATTTCCATTACCCCTCTCGCTTCGGCGAAGGGTACGAGGCCGTCCTTCGGGGCGGCCTCTGTGCTTAATGTCCCACGATGGTGTCGTTTGACTCTTCGGCAGGGCCACAGAATGGCGGCGTAACGCGCTACCATTAAACAGCTTACCGGCAATTGACAATCAAAGGGCATTTTCCACACGCAAATACTTTACTTTTTCGTATACATTCTGCCGCGAGGATAGATCGTGGCAAGGTGAACAGACGATGAAAGTCAGCGCGCTTGAAGAATACGGACTACGTTGCATGCTCCGCCTGGGGCGGGTCAGCGAGGGGGAATCGCTGACCATCCATGAGATCGCCGAGCAGGAAGGGCTGTCCGTGGCCAATGTCCGCAAGCTGATGATGATCCTGCGTGAGGGCGGGCTGGTGCAAAGCGTGCGCGGACGGCTGGGCGGCTACGCGCTCAGCGAACCGGCGTCAACGATCACCCTCGGACGGATTATGGAATCGCTCGCGGGCCGAATGTACGATCCGGAGTTCTGCGGCAAACATTCGGGCGACGTGACCATCTGTGTGAATTCGGGCGCCTGCTCGGTGCGGTCTCTTTGGGGAGTTCTCGACGGGCTGGTCGGCGGTGTTTTGCACCGGATCCGCCTGTCGGATTTGATCGGTGATGAGGGCAAGGTGTCGTTTTCGTTGCGCAAACATCTGGAGGCGACAATCGACCAGTTGCTGGGACAACCGGCACCGAGGCCGCACAGCTTGCCGGTGATTAATGGATGAAAAGCTTGGGAATACTAATGAATCGGAGGCACGACTGACCCGTCATTCCCGCGAAAGCGGGAATCCAGACTCTACGAGCACTGGACCCCCGCTTTCGCGGGGGTGACATCGGCGCACAAGGGCTCCCTTGTGTTCGAATGAACGAAAGGCAGAACGATGACTGAAGCACAGATACCATTTCGTTGTGAAGATATCCACGTGGCCATCGAAAGCAAGCCGGTGGTCAAGGGTGTAACGCTCAATATCAAAGGCGGCGAGATCCACGCGCTCATGGGCCCCAACGGCTCCGGCAAGAGCACGCTGGTTAACGCGCTGATGGGTCACCCCAGCTATTCGCTCACCAGCGGACGGATCTTCGTCAACGGCGAGAACGTCACAGAAATGCCGCCGCATGAACGATCGCGGCACGGCATGTTTCTGGCATTTCAGTACCCGCTCGCAATTCCCGGCGTGACCGTCGCGAATTTCCTGCGTGCTGCGGTCAAGGCACGGGTCAAAGACGATTCGGAGATGAAGGCATTCCGCAAGACCCTGCTCGCCGAATTCGAGCGTTTGGAGATCGATCCCGCCTTCGCCACCCGCTACGTCAATGACGGATTCTCCGGCGGCGAGAAGAAGCGCCTCGAGATCCTGCAGATGGCGATGCTGAAGCCCTCCATCGCGCTCCTCGATGAAACCGACTCGGGCCTCGACATCGATGCGCTGCAAATCGTCTCGAAGGGCATCAACACGGTGGTCAACAAGGACGTTGGCGTTCTTTTGGTCACCCACTACCAGCGCATTCTGAATTTTGTGAAGCCGGATTTCGTCCATGTCTTCATGGGCGGCCGGATTGTACGCTCCGGCGGACCGGAAATGGCGGCCCAGCTCGAGAAAGAGGGATATGAAAAGATTGAAAAGGAAGTCAGCCGGATCGCCGAGGTCGCTTGACAATGGAAACCAATAATCAGAAAACGCAGACCCGTCCGGTCGTGAACGTCCGCGAGGATTATCAGGCCCGGTATGGGTTCTCCGATCCGGATGAGTACTTCCACAAGGCGCCCAAGGGGATCAACCACGAAGTGGTGGCGATGATCTCCAAGCTCAAGAAGGAGCCGGAATGGATGCGCAAGTTTCGCCACGAGGCGCTGGACGCGTTTTTCGCCAAGCCGATGCCGCAGTGGGGCGACACCGAGCTGCTCAATTCGATCCAGTTCGAGAACATTCATTACTTCCTGAAGTCCACCGAAGGCACCGAGAAATCGTGGGATGATGTCCCCGACAATATCAAGAAGACCTTCAACCGGCTGGGAATTCCCGAAGCCGAGCAAAGATTCCTGGGCGGCGTGTCGGCTCAGTACGAATCCGAAGTGGTCTACCACTCGTTGCGCGAAGACCTGACCAAACAGGGCATCATCTTCCTGGACATGGACTCGGCGTTGCGCGAGCAGGAGGAGATCGTCAAGAAGTACTTCGCCACGGTGATCCCTCCCACCGACAACAAATTCGCCGCACTCAACAGCGCGGTCTGGTCGGGCGGTTCATTCATCTACGTGCCCCCGGACACGGATGTGAAAATCCCCCTGCAGGCGTACTTCCGCATCAACGCCAAAAACATGGGCCAGTTCGAACGGACGTTGATCATCGCCGACAAGGGTTCGCGCGTCCACTACATCGAAGGTTGCACCGCTCCGACATACTCGAGCGACTCGCTGCACTCGGCCGTCGTGGAACTGGTTGCAATGGATGGCGCATACATCCGCTATACCACGATTCAGAACTGGTCGAACAACGTTTTCAATCTGGTGACCAAGCGTGCGATGGCACACACCGATGCGACGGTCGAATGGGTCGATGCGAATCTCGGTTCCAAGCTCACGATGAAATTCCCCTGCGTCTATCTGGTTGGTGAACGCGCCAAGGCCGAGATTCTGTCGGTGGCGTTCGCCGGCGATGGACAACATCAGGACGCCGGCGCGAAGGTGATCCACGCTGCGCCGAACACGACCTCGCGGATCACATCGAAGTCGATCTCCAAAGGCGGCGGACGCGCCTCCTATCGTGGCATGGTCAAGGTCTATCCCAGCGCCACCAACTGCAAAGTTTCGGTGGAGTGCGACGCGCTTCTCCTGGACGAGAACTCACGGTCCGACACGTACCCGACCATGGAAATATCAAGCGATGATGTCCGTGTCGAGCACGAGGCCCGAGTCAGCAAGATCGCAGAAGAACAGATATTCTATCTGCAAAGCCGCGGCCTGTCGGAAGACGAAGCGCGAATGCTGATCGTCAATGGCTTCTTTGAACCGTTCGTGAAGCAATTGCCGATGGAATACGCGGTTGAAATGAACCGTCTGATTGAATTGGAAATGGAGGGATCGGTCGGGTGAACAGCGCCGCAGCACAAACACCTCAATCCGGCACCGTCCATTTCGGTACCGACCCGCTTTGGGAACAGATCAAATCATCGCACAGTGGCCCTGACTGGCTGCTCGCAATGCGACAACAGGCATTCGAGGATTTCAAGGCGGAGGAGCTACCGTCACGTGTGAGCCACCTCTGGCGCTACACCGATCCGGCACTCTTCTTGACTTCGAATGGCCTGGGCGGAGGTCAACGGACAAAGGACGAAGGGCTTCTGCCGACGATTCTGCAGGCCGAGTTTTCATCCGGCTTATTGTGCGCTGCCGCCAGCTTGCGTGATGGTCGAGACATGGCAGCCTCGATCGACCCAAAGCTGGCATCCGCGGGCGTTCGTTTGATCGATCTGCAGGAGGCGGCCCGGACTTATCCCGATTTGCTCCGCGAACATCTCGGATCACTCATTGGCGCCGATTTTGGAAAGTTCGAAGCATACAACGCCGCCGCCTGGTCATCGGGAATCTTGATCTATGTCCCGCGCGGGGTCGAGATCGAGAAACCGATTCATATCCTGAGCTCTGCATCAGGGTCGAAGCACCCCCTTGTGCAAAGGCTTCTGGTCATCCTCGAAGGATCTGCCAGCTTGAGTGTGATTGATGAATATGGATCGGGGCGGTCGAACGGAGACGGTCCATCCCATTCCAGTGCGATCGTGGAGATGGTATTGGGAGCGGGAGCGCGCCTCAAATACGCCCCGGTGCAAAACTGGGGCAATAACACGATTTCGTATCTGACGCAGCGTGCCCGATTGGATGCCGACGCCCAAATGGAAACGGTGATGACAACACTGGGTGGACAGGTGGGCAAGGTCGACTGCGGTGCGATCCTCGCCGGCAAAGGCGCGGAGAGCAACATGTTCGGGCTGGCCATCGGCGGCGCCCGTCAGCAATTCGATCATCACACCGTTCATGATCATCGGTCGGGAAATACGCGCAGCGATTTGCATTTCAAAGTCGCCCTGCGGGGACGCGCCCATTCCGCCTACACGGGGCTTATCCGCATCGAGGACCACGCCCAATTCTGCGAGGCATACCAGGAAAATCGCAATCTTCTGCTCTCCAGCGGGGCAAAGGCAGAATCGATCCCGGAGTTGGAGATTCTCAATAATGAGGTGCGCTGCACTCATGGCGCCACCGTCGGCAAAGTCAGTCCGGAGGAAGTCTTCTATCTCGGCGCACGCGGCATCGATCCCGCCGAGGCCGTCCGATTGATCGTCACCGGCTTTGTCGAACCGATTCTCAAGCACATACCCGATGGCGTGCGCGAGCGAATCCACGGGGAAGTGCTGGCACATCTCGGAGAAACACCCAATGACTGAAAACTACATCAGTGTGGCCAAAGACTCTGAAATCCCCGAGGGCGAAGCCCGCGTGTATCAAGCCAACGGCACACGCATCGCGCTCTGCAAGGTCGGCGGGCAGATTTTCGCCATCGATGATACATGCACCCACGACGATGGTCCCCTTGGCTCCGGTCTTTTGGAGGGCCATGCGATCGAGTGCCCGCGTCACGGCGCCCGTTTCGATGTGCGCACCGGTGCCGTGCTCAAGATGCCGGCAGCATTCCCGGTCCGCAGCTACAAGACTTTGATTCAAAACGGTGAAGTATTGGTCGATCTGGGAGATCAGGACTCATGAGCACAACGACGACCGTGCCGGTCCGGACCGCCACGCCGATTCCGCCAAAACGCGAAATCGCGAGCACGCGCGAAGATTTCCCGATTCTCAAGCGCATGATTCACGGGAGTCCTATAGTCTACCTCGACAGCGCGGCGACCACGCAGAAGCCGGAAGCGGTCATCAATGCGCTCGTCGATTACTACCACCAGACCAATGCCAATGTGCATCGCGGACTCTACGCGCTGGCGGCCCAAGCCACGGACAAGTACGAGGGCGCCCGCGCCAAGGTGGCGAAGTTCATTGGCGCCGCTGAAACCGAAGAAATCGTGTTCACGCGTAATACGACCGAGTCGATCAATCTGGTCGCGCAGTCCTGGGGATCGAGAAACCTGAAATCCGGCGACGAGATCTTGGTCTCCGAGATGGAGCATCACAGCAATCTCGTCCCCTGGTTCTTGCTGGCCAAGCGGACGGGCGCAGTGGTGCGTCACATCCCCATTCTTGATGACGGAACTCTCGATTTATCCAAGTGGAATGAGCGATTCACCAACCGGGCCCGTTTGGTTGCGTTGACTCATGTGTCCAACGTTCTGGGAACCATCAACCCGATCGCAGAGATCGCCGAACGAGTCCACAAGCATGGTGCACTTCTTCTGGTAGACGGTGCTCAGGGTGTTCCTCATATGCCGGTCAATGTCGCAACGCTCGGTGCGGATTTCGTCGCCTTCTCGGCACATAAGATGCTGGGCCCAACCGGAGTTGGCGTGCTTTGGGGCCGCCGTGAGCTGCTCGAATCGATGGACCCGTTCCTTGGCGGCGGGGACATGATTCGTACCGTCTCAATGACCGATGCCACGTGGAACGATTCGCCATGGAAATTCGAGGCCGGAACTCCGAATATTGCCGATGTGATCGGCTTTGGTGCGGCCATCGATTATCTGGAATCAATCGGCATGAACGAGGTCCGGCGCCATGAGATTGAACTGACCGAATACGCGCTGGAGAAAATGCACGCGGTGGACGAATTGGAGATTCACGGCCCGGCTGACTCGCTGGTGCGCGCCGGCGTGATTTCGTTCAATCACAGCGACATTCACCCCCACGATTTGAGCACTTACCTCGATCGCAAGGGTGTGGCAATTCGTGCCGGGCATCATTGCGCGCAACCGTTGATGGAGCGCCTGGGGCAGAATGCCACCGCGCGCGCCAGTTTCTACATTTACAATAACCGCGAAGACATTGATACTTTGATCGACGCGCTGCAGAGCGCGGGGAGATTCTTTGGACGACGGTAGAAACGATATCGAACTGGACGCCCTGTACCGGGACACGGTTCTCGATCATTTCCGTTCACCGCGCGGACATAAGACGCTTGACCGGATTGATCTCACCCGTGATGGCTACAACCCGGTCTGCGGTGATCGCATTACCATGTCGGTCAAGCTGTCCGACAACGCGGTCGAAGATGTCGCGGTCAACTGCAAGGGCTGCGTGATCTCGGTCGCATCGGCCTCGATGCTTGCTGAGTTGCTCCCCGGCAAGAGTCGCGAAGAGGCGCTACGTCTCGCGGATGCATTCAAGCGGATGATGCACGGCCATCCGCCCCCTCCTGGGTTGGATATTGGCGATCTCGATGCCCTCGATGGCGTGAAGAACTTTCCGGTCCGCGTCAAGTGCGCGCTTCTGGCGTGGATGACATTGATCGATGCACTCGAGGAAGCGGAGAAGAAGGGTGACGCGCCGGATCGGAGTACGACGACCGAGTAGAGACCGGGAGGGCGAGGCTCCTGCCGAGCCTGCTTCCCTGCGTATGTAAAGAGGCTCGGCAGGAGCCTCGCCCTCCCCCAACGATCTCAACCTAGTAGACCAAGGACTAACTCAATGACCGCATCAATCGTGACCAAAGAAATTATCATGGAAACCCTGGGGACTGTCCTCGACCCGGAAATCGAACTCAGTGTCACTGATCTCGGGCTGGTCTACGGCATTGACATCACCAACGAAGGACAGATGGTGACCATTCGAATGACGCTGACGACCCCGTACTGTCCGTATGGCCCGACATTGATCGCCGACGTCAAAAGAGCCGTTGGCCATCTGCCAGGCGTCAATCAGGTGGAGGTTGTTGTGGTTTGGGACCCACCCTGGGATCCCAAGACAATGGTCTCCGAAGAAATCAAGGACAAGCTCGGGATCTGGTAAGGCAAAAGCCCGCACCAATCATCACTTCCTCTCGGAGTCAGCCATGTGGCGTGGTCGCGTTCATCAAATATGTGTCTCCCCTGTCGCAGGAGCCGAGATGCAGGCAATCTCTGAAGTGCGCGCCATTCCGGGTAAAGGTCTCGCGGGTGACCGCTACGGCGAGACGACCGGCACCTACTCGACTAAGCCGGGACCAGATCGTGAAATCACATTGATTGAAAGTGAAGCCATCGAAGCGTTAAGCCGGGAATCTGGTATCACGCTGGATCCTAAAGACGCACGCCGAAACATTGTAACCTCAGGCGTTCCGCTCAACCACCTCGTCAACCACGAATTCGCCGTTGGTGAAGTTCGATTGCGTGGCATTCGTCTCTGCGAGCCCTGCAATCATTTAGAGGGTCTCACGCAACAGGGCGTTCTCCACGGCCTGATTCACCGCGGCGGCCTGCGCGCGCAGATCCTGACCGACGGCATCATCCACGTCGGCGATACAATCCAGGACGTCTAGTTCGAGCACTAAGCTTTGGAGTGCGGCGACAAGTCGCCGCAACGAGAGCCGAAGGCTCTCGTTCACTCTGAACTGCGGCGACGCACTCCAAGCTATTGCGGCAGGCACGGCGTGATTTCCACAACCGTGCTGTCCAGCAGGCTGTCGGATTTGCTGTCGCGGACTTTGATTGTGTACGACCCGCCGCTCAGTCCCGAGATTTGCGCTGTCAGATCGAATAGACAGTCAACGCACCGGCAGGGCACGGTCGAGGTATCGGTCTCAATCAGGGTGAGAGAATTCGCCTGCTGATCGATCTCATAGGCAAACTTCGCACAGCAATTCGCGGATCGTTCGTCGTGATGCACGCGCAACGTGTCGCACCGGCTCTCGTACCAGAACGCATCTTTCGAGGGTTGCCCGCCCCGTACACCAACGTCAATCCTCTGATGACACTCGCTCTGCGAACTCATCAACCAGACTGTCCCCGGTTGGGTGCCGGAATCATTGCAGGCCAGCACCAGCAGGGCAACCGAAGCCCCCAGCATCAGACAACGAATCAGCCGCATCATACACCTCCCCACGAAGGCGCCCGGGCCGCGTCAAACCGCCTTCCCCGGGCTGCAACTACAATACGCCTCGGGAAGGCAAGTATTCCAAGCAACTTTTCATTTTGGAGTGCGGCGACACATCGCCGCACTCCGAACCGCTACTCGATCACGCCGAGCATCTTTCCGACCGATGCAAATGTCTCCAGCACGAAATCGAGCTGAGCGTCGGTGTGCGTGGCGGTGTAGGAAGTGCGGATCAAAGCCTGTCCCTTGGGAACTGCTGGGGAGACAATCGGATTGGCGAAAATACCGCGATCGGTGAGTTCCTTCCAGAAACGGAAGGCCACCAGATCGTCGCCGATCATGATCGGGATGATCGGCGTCTGCGTGCAGCCGATCTCAAAACCCAACTGGCGGAAATCATGGTGCATCCGGTGAGTGATCGCCCAAAGGCGCTCACGGCGTTCCGGCTCGCTTTCGATGATATCGAGTGCGGCGAGGCACGAGGCCACCGATGCCGGCGGCATCGATGCGGAGAATATGAGTTCGCGGGAGAAATGCTTAACGTAATGGACAACGTCCTCGTCGCCGACGATGAACCCACCTAGCGAAGCGAACGATTTGGAGAATGTCCCCATCGTTATGTCGACCTGGTCGATCAAATCAAAGTGCTCGGCCGTTCCACGGCCTCCGGCGCCGAGAACGCCAACCGAGTGGGCATCGTCCACCATGACTCTGGCGCCATATGCCTGGGCCAGACGCACCAGGTTGGGCAGATCGACGATGTCCCCCTCCATCGAGAAGACGCCGTCGACGACAATTAACTGCCCACCGCCGTTTACATTGGATTCGAGCACCCGCGCCAGATCGTCCATGTCGTTGTGCTGGAATTTCACGGTCCGGCCATAAGATAGCCGGCAGCCATCGACAATCGAGGCATGGTTGGAACGGTCGCCGTAGATCGTGTCGGTCCGCCCGACCAGGCAGGAGATCGTTCCCAGGTTGGTCTGAAACCCGGTCGAGAATACGAGCGCCGCTGGGCGCTTCATGAATTTCGCCAGGCGGGCCTCAAGTTCGACATGCAAATCCAGCGTGCCGTTCAAGAACCGCGAGCCGGTGCATCCGGACCCGTAGCGCCGGGAGGCCTCAGCGGCCGCTTCGACGACTTTGGGGTGGTTGGTCAGCCCGAGGTAGTTGTTCGAGCCGATCATGATCAGCTCTTTGCCATCCACGGTCACCACGGTGCCCGGGGCCGACGTAATCATCCGGAAATAGGGGTAGACCCCCATCGCCATGACTTCGCGGGCGGCGGTGAACGAACTGCACTTCGCAAACAGATCGACAGAGTTTCTCTGGGTTTGGGTCTTCGGAGTTGCCAAAAGAAGTATCCGTAGTTTGATTGTTACCTCGCGCGTCTTTCAGTGCTGCCCCAGTGGCCGCCGAACCGCGCGACGACAAAGACGGACCGATCCAGATTGGGGGTCACGTCCGTCCCAAGCAACCCGGCGGCAGGGCGACTGTCAAGAGGGTTTTGCCCAAGGCCGGGGGTCTCAAAGTGGCCGACATGCCCACCCGCCCCGCCGTCTTCATCACTGGAGCCAATGGATTTGTCGGATCGCATCTGGCCCGCGCGCTCGATCGGGCGGGATATCCCATTCGCGCCTTGGTGCGTCGGGGCGCAGATCGCTCTCGTGTTGCGGATGTCAACATTGAATGGATCGAAGGTGACCTGAATGATCGCGCGGCTCTGGCTCAAGGATGCAAGGATGCCGGCCTGATCTTCCATGTCGCTGGACGAGTCAAAGCGCCGGATTTGGCCGCCTACCGGTTGGCCAATGTGCAAGGCACAATCAACCTGCTTGACGCCGCCGAGGAATCGAGATCCACTCTCCAGCGATTTGTGTACGTCTCTTCCCTCGCGGCCGCCGGGCCAACACGTGACGGTCACCCCAAGTCGGAGATCGACCCGGAATCGCCCACGACCCCCTATGGCATCAGCAAGCTGGAGGGAGAACTGGCCGTCCGGGCGCGAGCGGACCGCATGCCGGTGACAGTCGTGCGGCCACCAGCCGTCTATGGCCCGGGCGATACAGAGGTCCTGGGATTCTTCCAAGCCGTAAGCTGGCACATTAAGCCCTTGTTCAGGGACCCGCCCGTCCGCATGACAATGGTTCATGTAACGGATCTGGCGGATGGGATCATGCTGGCGGCCGAAAGACCCGAGGCCATCGGCGAAGTCTTCTTTATCGCCGAGAATCAGCATTACGATCTGGCGACAGCGGAAGATCTGATTCAAGCGGCCCTGGGAACCTGGGCCGTACGAGTTCGAATTCCGGGACCACTCCTGCTCACCATTGCCGGCATTGCCGAACTGGTGGGCAAAGTCGGAGGGTTCACACCCAAACTGAACCGCCATAAAGCACGCGACTTCATGCAGAATGACTGGACCTGCTCGATCGACAAGGCCATGTCCCGCCTCGGCTATCAATCCCGGATTCCATTCGCCGAGGGTACGAAGCAGACCGTCGAATGGTACCGGGCGAACGGCTGGTTGTAGGGTAAACGTGTATGATGGGCACAACCGGAAATCTCATTCGCATCATTCCCCCGTGGCTGCTGGGGGTGGCCGTAACGCTGGTGGGACACTGGGGGGACCGGCGCTGGTTTTCGCAGCGCAGCGATCTCGCGTCAGGCGGGAGTGTGTGGGACAGCATCTCGGTCGTACTGTTCGCTAATCTTCTCTTTTTGGGGCTGCTCCCCACCATGATTCTCGATTTCATCCAACCGATGATCCCGTTTACCGGCGCCCGCGCAGGTCTTGCCGTGGCTCTGCTTGGCTTTCTGTTCGGCCTTGTGCCCGCACGTCTGCTTGATGCCCCCCGCACCGGCTGGGATCGGGCGTTTTGGCTGCTTTTGATTGACTTTCTCCGTCTCGGCGGGGCTTTGACCCTGATCGGCTGGCTCCTTGTGATCTGAAACTGCAAAGGGAATGCAACATGGATGGGAGTTCAATGGTGACCGCGAAGATCCAGCCTGCGACGCATCGCGACTGGAAATGTGAATTCGAGATCGATCCCGATAATGTATTTCTCAACCACGCTTCGTTCGGACCGGTCACACGACGGGGCCGAATGGCCGCCGAATCGCTGATTAAACGCTGGGGACATTTGACCCCCGGCCTTGACGTCGATGACGAGACCTTCGCGATGCTCGCCAGCGCAAAAGCGCGGTTCGCACGGCTTATTGGGGCGAAGGACGACCGGATCGGGTTTGCGCCGAATACATCTTATGGATTGAATGCCGTCCTCTGGGGATTGGGCCTCACAAAAGGGGAACGAATCCTGCTGCCCCAGATCGAATTCCCCGCTCTGGTTTACGCCGTCAAGAATATCGCGAAGAAGCTGGATTTGAAGATCGAGCCTCTTCCCTGCCCCAAGGGATTTCTCGAAATCGAGACCTTGGAAAAGGCGCTCTCGCAAACCTCTGCCGTGCTCGCGATATCGTATGTTCAGTACTTCAACGGATACCGCTACGATCTGAAGACGATCACCGATCTCTGTCATGCCAAAGGTTGTTTTGTACTGGTGGACGCAATCCAGGGCGTCGGCTCCGTCCCGCTCGAGGCCGAACAAATCGGCATCGATGCGCTGGCATGTGGCGCCCAGAAATGGCTCTTCGGGCAGACTGGCGCCGGATTCTTCTACATCTCCTCGCGCCCCATCAGAGCCGTGGAACCGCTTGAATCGGGCTGGCTCAGCGTGGACTGGGGGTACAGATTCGAAGACCTCAAGGAATGGAACAAACCCGGCTTCGAGGATGGCCGCCGCTGGGAAACTGGAACCTATCCATTCTTCTCGATCCGATTCGCCGAAACCGGTCTGGCCGTTCTGGAAGAGTGCGGCAAGCAACAGGTTTGGGCCATCATTCAGTCCTTGCTCGATCAACTCATCAGTGATTTGGAGGGAACCCAGTACCGGGTGGCCTTCGAAAGAGGTCCAGACCATCGCTCCGGAATACTGGCCCTGACCGGTCCGCGTATCCGGGAGTTGTATGAGCATCTGAAGGCTCACAAAATCCACACGTCATTCCGCGAAGGAACAATCCGGGTCTCCCCCCACTTCCATAACACGGTTGAGGAGATCGCCCGGCTGGTCGAACGAATCCGGCAGTTCGAGGGTAACGAATGAGACGGATCTTGCCGCTCGCAGTGCTTCTCGCATTGATCCCCGCGGCAAGTGCGCCGGGTGGGCAAAACCCCCGTTACTTTTTCGGCGATTGGGTTGCCTACACATCCGTCCGCTATGTGCATGCGGCAATCGTCGCGCAAGACTACATGTACTTTGGCACGCGCGGAGGAGTCGCGCGCTATGACCGGCACCGCGACCAGTGGCTCCCGGCGCTCACCACGGCAGAGGGGCTGCGCGCCAATAATGTTCAGCGCCTCGCCTATGACAGTCAGACCGACGAAGTGTGGGCCGATACGCCGTCCGGAGTCTCAGTGTACCGTCCGGGTTTCCGCGAATGGGAAGACGCCAATCACTTCCCCGACTCGCTCGAACAGCCATGGCTGCGTTTGGATCTGCGTGGTTTGAGTTTCCCCTTCGGCTACGATGGCCTCACCGCGGGATACATCACCGACCCCCAGATGCGTTCTTACGAAATTCGGGGATATCTCGACGACAACTGGGGCACGCGGTGGATCGGAACTTGGGGGCAATTCGTCCTGACCATCCCACCCGGGACGTTTCAAATCGCTCCTCAGAGGTGGGGACTCTTCCAAAACGATGTTCAGGCGATCTACATGGACTCGTCCGGAATGGTCTTTGGCGGTCCCAATTTCTATGACGGCGCCAATGCACTGACAATCTGGGACACCGTTTCGGGCGATTGGCGCTACATCGAGGCAAGGTTCACCGAGGGTTTCGCGTCGGACAATGTCGAGCGTATCGTCGGTGATCCCGGTGGCCGGTACCTCTGGCTGGCCACCGACCGCGGACTTGTGCGGATGGATCGAAAGACGGATGGCTTCCTGACTTATGGCCAGCGCGAGGGATTGATTGATGAGCGGGTGCACGCACTTGCACTCGACGGTGACATCCTCTGGATCGGCAGCGAGCTGGGGATCGATGGTCTCTACCTGCCGCGAGATTCGATCTTCCACGCGAATACGGAAGCCGTGCGCAATGCGCGTGTCTACGACATCGAGGTGACCGGCGATGTGGTTTGGCTGGCAACCGATCGGGGTTTGCTGCGTCTGGCCAAGCCCACGCCGGAATGGCGGCGCTTTGCCACCGGTGAAGGTCCTTTGGCGGGCAGGGTGCGTGCCCTCGCTGCCACGCGCCGCAAGCTCTACGTCGGCTCGGATCATGGGATTGCGATCATCGATCTGACCGGACGCGAACCGGTGGAAGCCCTCGAAAGCCCCAGCATTCTCCCCGACGACAATATTTACGAAATCGCCGTGACCGCTGACAGCATCGTCTGGGCGGCCACCCCCAGCGGACTGTTACGCGTGGTTCCCGCGACTCACGAGCGACGCATGTTTACTGTGGACGATGGACTGTTGGATGGCTTTGTGCAGCGTATTGTGGTGGATGGTGACTACTTGTGGCTGGGCACCGTCAAGGGCGCCAATAGGTTTCGGTGGAAAAACCCGCTTCGAATAGATTAATTAGCGCAGATTGAATCGGCCAATTCAACGAGGAGGAAGGGATGACAAGACGATTGATTTTCCTGCTGACGCTCGGCGTCGTGTTGTGGAGCCTGGGTTGTTCCCAGCAGCAGGCAAGCATCGAGGATGCGAAAATCGCCAAGGTCCAGGCACCGCAGGCATTTGATGCCGCTCTGATTGCACAATACAACGCCTTGAACGACTCGGGATACCAGTTGATGGACCAGGGGAAGACCGAGGAGGCGGTTGCCGCATTTGGCCGCCAGTCGGCGTTGATCCCTGCCGGCAAGTGGGCGGCATACAATTCCGCCTGCGCGTATGGACGCGCCAAGCAGGTTGACAAGGGCATCGAGTGGCTGGACAGGGCGATCACACATGGTTGGGACGATACCGAGCAGCTCAATGGGGACGAAGACCTCGCGGCATTGCGTGCCGATCCGCGTTTTGGCCCTCTCGTTGCCCGCGCCTCCGCAACGCAGAATGCCAAAGAAGGTGCCTTTGCCAATGGGTTGCCAACCTATCCCACGGCAATTGCGTTTCCCAGCACCGACAGCCTGGAACGATGGGCTGCGGGACAGCAACAGATCATTCGCCGTAATCGGTCGGTCTGGTATGGCTGGCAGTACACGTCGGCACTTGTCGATCTCGAAGCCAAACGGATGGCGGCGTTGAAGGAGTTGAAGAAGGCCGATCCGACATTTGACTATGGTCTCGAGCGGGTTCGTTCCATCTCCCGGATAAAATCGATTTACAATTCATGGGGGCCGATTGCCGACGGCACGGTGAAGGAAGTGGATGACTATGTCGCCACCAAACCATCGGTCGAAGGCCAGAGTGAAGCGCAGTACCGGGGCGGACTGGCGATCTATTGCCGCAAGCATCCCAGCATGCCCACCGACCCCGATTGGGCATCCGCAACTCTGGCTGCCAGAGCCCGCCTGGCACAAGTGCAACCCGGGACCAAGTTCGACGGAGCGGCCAATGCGTGGCAGTTGATGTTCGATCTAACCGAAGCGGCCCAGAACAAGGAAGCTGTACTCCCCAAAGTTCGTGCGTTCACCGAGAAATTCAAGAATGATGAGCCGGCCATGCAGGTCGCCGGCGCCTTCTTCCAGGGGGACGTCGTCGCCTCGCTCTGGCCGATTCCCATTCAGGCGGTCGACATCGACAACAAACCGGTCAGTTTGGATCAGTACAAAGGCCGGGTTGTGCTGGTCGACTTCTGGGCCACGTGGTGCGGTCCCTGCCGTGGCGAATTGCCGGGACTGCTCGCGGCTTACCAGAAGTACCACGATCAGGGATTCGACGTTCTGTCGATTTCGCTCGACTACGCCGACAAGACAACCCAGGATGACTATCGCAAATGGATCACCGACAAGGGAATGAGCTGGCGCCATGTCTATGACCAGCATGATTGGAACGGCCCATTGGTCAAATCGTATCTCGTTCGCGGAATCCCCAGCCCGGTGCTGGTGGGACGCGATGGATCGCTTTCAGCCATGGGTGACGACTGCCGTGGTGACAAGCTAAACGGTACTATCGAAAAGGCGCTGACCGCGAAAGCCGGCGTCTAATTTGAGTTGAACGTGCCGTACGGAGAAGGGTCCCGCTGCCAAGCGGGACCCTTTTTCATTACTTGCGGAAACCGAACCAGAGCAGAAACAGCGGCTTGAGATTCTTAAGCCAGTCGACCGGGCGCACCTTGGTGTAGGACTCCGTCTTCTCGAAATCGTAGACCTTGGACACCGGCACTTCGGCCACGCGGAACTTCAGTGCGTTGACCTTGAACAACAGGTAAAACTCGATTTCGTACGAAAAACCGAGCCAGGGCTGATTCCAGTCGATGCGTGGATCTTTCAGCAGCGAAATTCGGTACGCCCGAAAGCCGTTGGTGGCATCGGTCAGACGCTTGCGCAGCGCCATGGAAAACGTCCAGGTGTACAGCTTCATCGCGATCCAGCGATGGGGCGGCAGTCCACGGCTCAGCCCACCCTTGGCAAATCGCGAGCCTTGTACATAATCGGCACGATCTTCGAGAATCGGAGCGACCAGTGATGGGATCAGGTGCGGGTCATCCTTGCCGTTTCCCGCCATCAGAGTGAAGACATCGAATCCGTTCTTGATAGCGTAGTTGTATCCCGCCCGGATCGCGGTTCCCGGACCAAGGTTCTTTCCATGCGAAATAACAACCACGCGCGGATTTCCCACAGCGTTGATCGCCTCCACCGATCCATCAGTGGAACCGTCGTCGATGATGAGCACCGTGTCGACCACGGCCTCAACCGCCGGATCCATGAATCGTTGAATCAGAGGTCCGATCTTACGCGCTTCATTGTAGCAAAGGATGCAACTGACCACGCGCAGCTTGGGACGCTGGCCGCCGGATTCTCCGGGCGATCTCTGAAGGTCAGACTGTGGCATCGTGAATCGCCTCTCGCGTCTTACCGGGTTGCGGCCAGATCGGCTTGCCGTACAATCCGCAACTGCTTGAGGTATTCTTCGGCGCGAGTGAAGTACTCTTTCGGCTGTCCACACGATCTAATCCAGGCGACATACTGGGCGATCCCCTGGTCCACCGTGTGGGCCGCATTGAAGCCTAGTGCTCCCAACTGCTCGGTATTGGCAAACAAGTGCCGCAGATCGATCGGGCGGAAGAATCCGGGCGTTGACGGCTCGATGTTCACGCCATAGGCCTTCGCCAGCTTGCGGGTAAAATCCACGACGGTGGTGGCGCGGCCGGTGCCGACATTGAACACACGGCCATTGGCGCGCGGCTCCTCAGAGACAAGGACGTTGGCAGCGGCCACGTCTTTCACAAAGATGAAATCGCGCGACTGTTTTCCGTCCTCGTAAATCACCGGCGCCAGACCATTGAGCAATCGTGTGGAAAAAATCGAACATATCCCGGAATACGGATTGAATAGCGACTGGCGCGGGCCATACGTCAGCGAGTAGCGCAACGCGGTGACACCGAATCCAAGTTCACGCCCCATCGCCAGGGTAAGACGCTCTTCGAAGTACTTTGAGATGGAATAGACGCCCGTGACATCGGCGTCGGTCGACTCGCGTGTCGGGCATCCGGCCGCGTCCACGCCGCACTTGGGACAGGGAACTTCCCACTGGCCGCGGCGGAAGCGCTCCTCCGACCGGATCGGCGGGTGGAACTCGCCATGCGTCTGGCACGTGTAAAGTCCTTCGCCGTAAATCGCCTGCGACGACGCCGTCACCACCCAGCGAATCGGCAACGCTTTCTTCTTGATCACTTCAAACATCAGCGTCGTGCCGAGCGCATTGACGGCCGTCATCTTCGAGATCTCGGGAGCGAATCCGCCATACGCAGCCTGGTGAAAAACGGTATCTACGCCGGCCAAGGCCCGTTCCCATGCGGACTCATCACGGACGTCGGCTTCGATGAACTCGGCATCCTTGGGAATCCAGGCGGGGCGCCCCTCCAAGTGAACTGTTGGTTCCAGGTTATCAAGGATGCGGACCGTGTGGCCACGCTCTAAGAGCAGATCGACAATGTGCGACCCAATTAGTCCGGCTCCGCCGGTGACAAGCGCCTTCATTTCAGACTTCCTCTCATCCCGCCTCTAAATTGATGCCGGGAATCTCCTAAACTACACGGCGCGAGTCCGCGTTGCAACAGAAAGGTCCGCAAATTGATGCTGCGTCGGTGGTTCCTCGCCGCGACCTTTGCTCCCAACACACTCCTGGAAAGCGAATCTGGTGTGTTATCCTCCGGAAAAATCACTAACAGGACCCAAAACACCCTTGACAGATGACCATGAAACGCGATCTTTCCCTTTGTCTGGGCGGATGGTATGTCGCCGGGGTCGGGTCTGGCCTCAGTAGTTGGCACACCGCATTGACGCTGCGTTCGCTCTCTTCCAGCCCAGAGCCAAGTAGTATTGTTAGTTCATCACATCCCGACCCCGGAGACATCAAAACGCTTCGAGCGGCGGAGCATGACTTGTTTCGTCCAAAACAAGTGATCCCCAAAAAACTCGGGCGGGTTTCGCACCCGCCCGATCATCAGGATATTTCGTAACGATCTTGGTGATCAACCTTTAGAGGCGATCCCGGCAGCCAGCGAACGGGCCTGGTTGTCGTCCGGGAAGTACTCAAGCCACTTCCGGGCAGCTGCTGCCGCCTGCGCCGTCTTGCCTTGGCTCATGCAGTTCGCTACGTACGACT